>CAWKET010000001.1:0-68027 GCA_963848585.1 uncultured Alphaproteobacteria bacterium
GAACTGGCACGCCGTTGCCGGCAACAGATTTTGAGTTTGCCGCGTCTACCAATTCCGCCACAGGGGCTACCTGAGGAAAGTGCGCGGATCATACTCACCGAAAGCCTTTGGTCAATCGGAATCCGTTGCGGTATGTCAACACGTGTTGACCTGTAAGGGTCATGCGGCGGTACAATCGGGACAATTGCGTGCGCCGCGGCATACCGCACCCGCTTTATTGATGCGCCTGCTGGGTGGTTTCGCCGCCGTGCGCTATGTAATGTGACGGCATCCCACCCCGGCGTCTTGACCCTGGGGGAAAACACCGATCCGAGACGACATGACCATCGCCAGCTTCGACCTGTCCGCCCCGCGCACATCAGCGCTGTTCCTGCTGGCCGCCAGTGCCGGATCGCTGCTGGCCGCCTTCTTCTTCCAGTACGTGGTCGGCCTTCAGCCCTGCATCCTGTGCATCTGGCAGCGCTGGCCCTACGCCGTCGTGATCGTGCTGACCATCCTGGCGCTGACCGTGGCCGCCGCGCGGTCGCCAGGCTTCGGGCGGCACTGCTGGCGCTCTGCGGCGTGGCGCTGCTGATCGGCGGCGGCATCGCCGTCTTCCATGTCGGTGTCGAGCAGCACTGGTGGACCGGCACGCCCGGCTGCGGCGTCACGGCCACCGCCAATTCGATCGAGGCGTTGCGGGCACAGATCATGGCGGCGCCGGTCGTGCGGTGCGATCAGGTGGCATGGTCGCTGTTTGGAATTTCCATGGCGGGATATAATATCCTGATCTCGCTGGCTCTTGCCGCCGTCGCCTTCGTCTCGGCACGGCGCGCCATCGGATCGGCGGTAAGCGACGCAGGTAAGACGCATGAAGGAGCGAACCATGACGGCAACGACGGAACGGCCCCTAATTTCCGCCCCGGAAGAGCCCGCTCTGCTGGAAGCGCCGAAACGCCCCCGCCCCCGCTATCTCCCCGGCGACCCGGAAGACCGCGAGCGGCTGGCGCGGATGATCCGCGTCGATCATGCCGGCGAGTACGGCGCCAAGCGGATCTACGAAGGCCAGCTTGCCGTCCTCAAGCGCACGCCCGCCGCCAAGATCATCCGGCACATGAAGGACCAGGAGCAGGAGCACCTGGACGCCTTCGAGCGCCTGATCGTCGAGCGCCGCGTCCGCCCGACCGTGCTCCATCCCGTCTGGCACGTGGCAGGCTTCGCGCTGGGCGCCGCCACCGCCCTGCTGGGACAGCGCGCCGCCATGGCCTGCACGGTCGCGGTGGAGGAAGTGATCGACGAGCACTACGCCGAGCAGGCGGAGCAGCTTGGCGACTCGGAGCCGGAGCTGAAAGCCACCATCGAGAAGTTCCGGGCGGAGGAACTGGAGCACCGCGACATCGGGCTTGCCCACGAGGCCGAGCTGACGACCGGCTATCAGGTGCTGACCAGCCTGATCAAGGCGGGTTCCCGCGCCGCGATCTGGGCGGCCCAGCGCTTCTGATGAAGCGCCGCCGCGCAGGCTATCCGATCCGAACGGCCGGATCAGAACGGATCGAGTTCGGTATCCCAGTAAAGAAAATCCCGCCAACTTTCATGCAAGAAGTTTGGCGGGAAGGATCGTCCGTTTTCCTGAAGCTGAAACGCCGTTGGTTGGAACGGCGGGTAAAACGGTATCATGCCGCATTGCCTGGGGAGCCTGTTCCCCTTCCTGAGATTACAGGCCGAACAGGACGTCACGACATTTTCCCACGTAGTTCGCCCGCCTTTGGATCGCGGGATCACGTGGTCGAATGTCAGTTCCTGAGTCGGAAACGGCTCGTTGCAGTACTGGCACGAAAACCGGTCGCGCAGAAAGACGTTGAATCGTGTGAAGGCCGGGCGGCGAGTCGCCGGGATGTATTCCTTCAATGAGATGACGCTGGGTAGCTTTATCTCGAAGTTAGGCGACCGGACAACTCGATCATATTCGGAAATGATGTTGACGCGGTCGAGGAACACGGCCTTGACAGTTTCCTGCCAGGACCATAGAGACAAAGGAAAGTAGCTCAGCGGACGGAAATCCGCATTCAGTACCAGCGCCGGACAGTGATCGGGTGGTGGTGCCAAGCCCACGCCCTCCTCTGGTTCCCTTGCCCGTCAGGCCCAAGTGCCTGACTTGGATGCTCTCCTCTCATAGAGCATCCTCGGCCCAAACTCAACAAGTTGGACCGTGGGGGCATCCCGAACTTCATGGCACTGTAACTATCGGGCTAGCGTCACCGGGGTTGCGGGGAAGCCCCAGCCTATCTCCCGGCATCAATTCATCCAAGCAGCGCCCGCTTAAGGAAGAAGCCGCCGCGTGTAAGCCCTTCCTGGTCGATCCCATGGCCAAGACCGGGACGTACTTCCACGTCCACCGGGACGCCTGCGGCTTGCAGGATCGACTGTGCCGCCGGAAGCGCCTGGGCGGCACGACCTGATCGGCATCGCCATGGACCAGCAGCACGGGCGGGCGGGATTTGATTTCCGCCGCCAGCAGCTCGGGCGCCAGCAGCGCGCCGGAATAGCCGAGGACCGCCGCGATCGGCTCCGGCCGGCGCAGCGCCACATAAAGCGAGGTCATGGTGCCCTGGGAGAACCCGACCAGCGCCAGCTTGTCCGGCGTCAGGCCGCGCTCGGCCAGGGCGTCGTCGATGATAGGCGTTGATGACGGGAGCGGCCTTCTTGACGCCCGCGGTCATGGCCGCCATGGAGCGGTCGAGCAGGCTGAACCACTGGTACCCATAGGGCGACATGTCGCACTGGTCCGGCGCGTTCGGAGAAACGAACTCCGCATCGGGCAGAAGCGCGCTCCAATAATCCGCCAGCGAGATCAGGTCGTCGCCATCGGCGCCGACTCCGTGAAGCAGGACGACCAGTTGGCGCGCGGGGCCACCGGAGGCGGGCAGGACCTTGGGTCCAGTCAGTTTGGCAAGTTCGCTCATGCGCCCTGTTTTGACTATTGCCGAAGCGCCTGTCAATGGCACAACGCCTTATCCGCGCATTAACCGAATCAGCCCATCGATATCTGATTACCTGGACGATGCCGACATGAAGACCATCACCCGCTTCGCCCCCAGCCCGACCGGCCTCCTTCACCTCGGCCACGCCCATTCCGCCCTGTTCGGCTGGACCGCCGCGCGCGACCGGGACGGGCTTTTCCTGCTGCGGATCGAGGATATCGATCCCGGCCGCTGCCGGCCGGAGTTCGAGCGGCAACTGATGGAGGACCTGTCCTGGCTGGGCCTCACATGGCCCACCCCGGTCCGCCGCCAGTCGGAGCATCTGGACGACTACCGCGCGGCGCTGGACCGGCTGGCGGGATTGGGCGTGACATATCCCTGCTTCTGCACCCGCAAGGAGATCGAGGAGGAAATCGCCCGCGCCGGCCATGCGCCCCACGGCCCCGACGGAGCGCTCTATCCCGGAACCTGCCGCCACCTCTCCGACGCCGAGCGGTCGGCGCGGATAGCCGCCGGGGAGGCCTTCGCCATCCGGCTCGACGTGGCGCGCGCCGTGCATGCTCGCCGGGCCGCTCTCCTGGCACGACCAGGCGCCGGGACGGATCGAGGCCACCCCGGAAATCCTCGGCGACGTGGTGCTCGCCCGCAAGGATGTGCCGACCAGCTACCATCTGAGCGTCACGGTGGACGATGCCTTGCAGGGCGTGACGCTGGTGACCCGTGGCAGCGACCTGTTCCACGCCACCCATCTCCACCGCCTGCTCCAGGCCCTGCTGGGCTACCCCGCCCCCGACTACCACCACCACGGCCTGCTGACCAACGACCGGGGCGAACGGCTGGCCAAGCGGGACAAGGCGGTGTCGCTCCGGGCGTTGCGGGAGGCGGGCAGGACGCCGGCGGAGGTCAGGGCGATGGCGGGGTTTGAGATGACGCGTATGGCGTCAAACCGCCCGCCGCAGCCCGATCGCAATATCCGGATAATCCGCATCCTCGGGCTTCAAATACCCATGCCGGATCAGGAAATCGATGATCACCAGATTGACGTTGAACTTGAAGTCCTCGGTATCCCGCACCCGCCGCGCCACTTCATCCAGCGGCCAGAGCATGAAATGCTCGACCTCGCCGTCCGTATTGCGCGGCACGAAGTCTTCCCCGACCTCAAGATCATAGAGAAACAGCGTGTCCGGCTTCAGCCCGGCCGGATTCTCCATCAGGTACGACACGACGCCCACCGGCACCGCCCGCCGAGCCGCCTCCGCCGACAGGCCGGCCTCCTCGTGCGCTTCCTTCACCAGGTTCTCGTCAAGCGTCAGCCCGATCGGCTGACCGCCGGCGACCAGATTGTCCAGCTTGCCCGGTGCGATCTTGCGGTCCGTCGCCCGCTTGCCGACCCAGAGGTGAATCCCGTCCGCCCGCCGGACGAACCCGTTGACGTGAAGCCCGAACGACCTGATCCCGAAATGAGCCACGGCGGCCCGGTCGATCTTCAGCAGCGGCGGCTGGCCCCAGGATGTCACCACGGGATAGTCTTCGCCCCGAAGCTGCGAAACGGTCCCGTCAGCGACCAGCGCGTCAAGCACCCGCGCCATGGCCTCCGACCGCGAATTCGAAATTGCCCAAGCCCGCCAGCAGCGAAACGCGCTCCGGCTCGACGGTGAAGACATCGTCGAACCGGGTCAGGCGTTCGGCCAGTTCATGGCGCACCCAGCCCACCCTGTCGGGTCCGACATGGAAAGGCAGGAAGCCGGAAAGATCGTGGCTGTTGCAGGCGCGGATGTGATGAAGATAGCTCATGATGAGCGGATTAAACCGCCCATCGCCCGGTTCGTCACGCGCTATTTATTCAGCCGCTTATTCGGCTGCGGCGCGGAACCGCTCCGAAGTCAGCACCGTATCCACATCCGGGATCTGGCGCAGGCATGAGGCGACATAATCGGCCTCGCTCCGCACCATGCCCTGCATTTGCAGATCGATGATCAGTTCGTCGTCCCGGATGCCACCGACGCGGCTGTGCCAGGACGAAGGAACAAGCCCGCGCTTGGCGAACAGCTCCAGCACCCTCGACATCACGCCGGGATCGGCATTGGCCTGGATGGAGAAGCAGGCGGTATAATCGGGATCGAAGGGGCGGGATTCGACACCGGGTGCCGACAGGGTTGGCATAGCCATGACAGGCTTTCCTCTTTAGATCGAAGCGATAGGAATTCAGCAGTTATTGACCCCGGCCCTCAGCAGAGGACCGGGCCGCTAATTCGCGCAACGATCGCAAGGTAGGATGCCTGGAACATGGCGCGGACCATACCCGTGACGTATTGGGTGGTCAAGTGCCATGCTGCCGCAGTTCAGCACAAGGCGGACCAGCATCAGTCACCACGCGTACGCTCGACCCCCAGCAATCCAGTAGGCCGGATCACCAGCACCACGATCAGGGCGGTGAAAACCGCGACATCCTTGCCTTCCAGCGGCAGCCACGTCGCCCAGCCCGTCTCCAGCGCCGCGATCAGCAGCCCGCCCAGGAAAGCTCCGGGGACCGAGCCGATGCCGCCGACAATCGCCGCCGTCAGCGCCTTGAAGCCCAGCAGCGCTCCCATGTACGCGTTCACCCCGCCATAATGCAGCGCCACGATGAACCCGGCCGTACCCGCGCAGGCGGCGCCCAGGGCGAACGTGGCTCCCACCGTCCTGTCGGTATCCACGCCCAGCAGCGCCGCCATCCGCATATCGTCGCTGCATGCCCGGTGGCTTCGGCCGAAATCAGTCCGGCTCAACAGCCACCACAGCCCGCCCGACACCGACAGCGTCAACGCCACGATCAGGACTTGCGCCGCCGAGACGGTAACGGGAAACACCCCCTCCCCCGCCAGGGTGAAGCGGTCGGTCAGCACCGGGCGCCAGCCACCGGTCGCGCGCACCCTGGAGCAGCCGGACCAGCTCCTGCAAGAATACCGAAGCCCCAATCGCCGCGATCAGCGGAACATGGGTCGGCGTCCCCCGCAGAGGCCGGAAGACCAGCCGCTCGACCGCCCATCCCTGCCCCGCCGTCATACCCGCCGCGATCAGCAGCACGACCGGCAGCGCCCATGCCCCCGCACCCGACATGACGACCAGCGGAATGGCGGCGATCACGGTCTGGTAAGCGCCCAGCATCAGCAACTCGCCGAAGGCGAAGTTGATCCGCCCGATGATGCCGTAGACCAGCGAGAATCCGACCGCCAGCAGCGCATAGATGCACCCCAGCACGGTCCCGTTCAGGGCTTGCTGAAGCACATAAAGGACTCCGGAATAGGGCGAATCGACCACCCGGTCCACAGCCACACCCTCGGCCGGGAACCGGACGCGCCGGCCCCGCCTCAAGCGCCAGCCAGCGCTTCAGCCAGAACAGGCGCATTTCAGGCAGCAAGCCTTCCCGGCTGGTGGCGACCCGCACCAGTTCCAGCGGCGCTCTCTCGACCCGCCGCTCGGAGAACCGGCAGTTCACCCACCGCTCCACGCCGTCCGGCGTCCTGTAATCCAGGACCACCCCATCCGAACCAGCCCGGGCCCGAAGCCTCCCGCAAGACCTCGATCCGCGGCCGCGTCCGGCTCGAAAGCGGCGATCACCCGGCGGCAGGTGGCGACCTCCGCCGGGTCCGCCCCGCATCCGGCCAAAACAGCCTCATAAGCAGAAGGACAAGCAGCCGGTAAAACGGCATCCTTTCAGTCATCCACCATTGCGCCGGTCAATTCCGGATTGGCGACCGTCACCGGCGGATAAATATCAGGATATTCTCCAGTCAGGACCAGAGGTTCCAATATGGTTCGCTTCGCTACGGCCGCATCGCTGGCAATGGCGCTGATGCTCGGGGCCTGCTCCGGCAGCCGGGTGGTTTCGGACAATGTCAGCACCGCCTATTCACCGCTGGAATTCAGCGCGGCCGCCGGTGGGCGGGATCTCGCCACGGAAGTCTACGGCAATCCCTTCCCGATGGACCAGACCAGTTTCGATCAGACCGTGACCGACCTGATGCAGGGCAAGCATTTCGGCCCGCCGACCCACTTCACGACGACGCCCGACGACAGCGCCAACCGCCGGTACAAGGTGGTGATGCTGTTCAACCCGGCGGAAAACATCATCAACACGCGGATCTGCGGCGGAGGCCCCATCGCGACCGATAATCAGCCCGGACAGCCGATCCGCCTTCAGGCGGCCTTCTGCCGGGGCGGCACACTACATCCACCAACGGCTGGGCGCCGGCCGTCGCCTCCCCGCAGGACCCGGCATTCCGCGATCTGATCACGGACACGACCTTCGAACTGTTCCCGCTCCGCGATCCCAACCACAGCGACAGCAATTGCGGACGGGCTTCGACTGCTGAGGGTCAAGGCTCGGATTCACGAATAGACCAGCCAGTCCCGCATCAGGGCGGTGGTGGCATGCGGCCGTTCCAGTGACGCCAGATGGCCGCATTCCTCCACAATGGCAAGCCTGGCCCCTGGAATGGCGTCCGCCATCTCGACATGCATCTCAAGCGTGCTGATGGCGTCCTGCCGCCCGCACAGCACCAGCGTCGGACACGCGATCGACGGCAGCATGGGCCGGCTGTCCGGCCGCTCCATGATCAGCTTCTGCTGCCGCAGGAAAGCGTCGCGCCCGACCCGCTCCGCCATCGCCATCACTTCGCCGGTCAGCGCCTCTTCCCCCGTGCGGTCCGGATGGATCAGCACCGGCAGCAGGCGCGGCGTGACTCCGCGAAACTCCCCCCGGTCGGCCAGCGCCATCAGCCCCCGGCGCCGGCGCCGCTGCTCGTCCGTATCGGCCCGCGCGTTGGTATCGAGCAACGCCAGCTTCACGACCCGCTCCGGCGCCTGCCGCACGATCTCAAGCGCCACATATCCGCCCATCGACAGGCCGGCGACGGCGAATCGCGGCGGCGCCTTGGCAAGCACCTCGGCCGCCAGAGCCGAAACACTGTCGCACCCGGTCAGGTCGGCCACCGTAATATCGGCGACCTCCCCCAGATACCGGGTCTGATGAGACCAGAGTGCGGAGTCGCACAGCAAACCGGGAAGCAGAACCAAAGGAACGCGGGTGATTGAATCAGTCATCGGCAAATCAGTCATCGGATCAGCGGAAGCACTCTTTTGAAAGCCGGCGTGGCCCCCCGGCGCAGCCATTCGAACATGACCATTTCCGAGGTCACGATCTCAACCCCATTGGCGCGCATCCGCTCCATGCCGAAATGGCGGTTGTCCGGATCGCGCGACCCGACCGCGTCGGCCACCAGGAAGCAATCGAAGCCGGCATCCTTCAGCCCAAGCGTCGTCTGAAGCACGCAGACATGCGCCTCCGTCCCGGTCACCACTATCTGCGGCCGGTCCAATTCCCGCACCCGCTCGACAAATCCAGGCTCGAACGCCGCGTTGAAATGGATCTTCTCCACCACCGATCCCGGCGGCAGAAGCCCCGCCAGCGGCGCAATAGTAGCCGCCCAGCCCCTTTGAATACTGCTCGGTCGCCAGCACCGGCACATCCAGTTCCGCCGCCGCCTTCAGCAGCGTGGATATCCTGTCCACCAGCTTTTCCGACCCCGCTATGGCCGGAGCAAGACGTTCCTGGACATCGACGACCAGCAGGATCGAGCGCTGAGATTCGAGCAGCATGGCGAAGAACTTTCTTGCCGTAACGGGACTTCGACATTATCGTGCCGCTCCATGCGAAGCCATTCCCTTCCGGCCGTGCCCCCACGCGTACCGAAATATCGGTGCGACAACACGGATTGTTGACAAGACGGTTTGACTTTTCATACTGCCGCCCCAATCTGTGCTGCAAGCCATATGGCTTACGCTGCTTTCTCCAACCGACACTGGCTTAATGAATTTTTCGGAAATTGGGCTCGGGCCCGAAGTCCTGCGCGCCGTCGAGGATGCGGGTTATACCCAACCTACTCCGATCCAGGAACAGGCGATCCCTTGGGTCCTCCAGGGGCGCGACGTTCTTGGCTGCGCCCAGACGGGCACCGGCAAGACCGCCAGCTTTACGCTGCCGATGATCGAAATCCTGGCCAATGGCCGGGCTCGGGCGCGCATGCCGCGCTCGCTGATCCTGGAGCCGACGCGTGAACTCGCGGCCCAGGTCGCCGAGAATTTCGAGACCTACGGCAAGCATCTCAAGCTGACCATGGCGCTGCTGATCGGCGGCGAGTCGTTCGGCGACCAGATCAAGAAGCTGGATCGCGGCGTCGATGTCCTGATCGCCACGCCGGGCCGCATGATCGACCTGTTCGAGCGCGGCAACATCCTGCTCAGCGACATCAAGATCTTCGTGATCGACGAAGCCGACCGGATGCTCGACATGGGGTTCATCCCCGATATCGAGCGGATCGTCGGCCTGCTGCCGAAGATGCGCCAGACGCTGCTGTTCTCCGCGACCATGCCGCCGGAGATCAAGCGCCTCGCCGACACCTTCCTGATGAACCCGCGCGAAGTTTCGGTCTCCCCGCCCGCCTCCATGGCGGAAACCGTCACCCACGCGCTGACCGTCGTCCAGCCGGAAGACAAGCGCAAGGCGCTGCGTCATCTGCTCGGTACGGAAGACGTCAAGAACGCGCTGATCTTCTGCAATCGCAAGCGCGACGTGGCGATCCTGCACAAGAGCCTGGAAAAGCACGGCTTCAACGCCGGCGCGCTCCATGGCGACATGCCGCAGAGCAAGCGGACCGAAACGCTCGACCAGTTCAAGAAGGGTGAGATCACCCTGCTGGTGTGCAGCGACGTGGCCGCCCGCGGCATCGACATCGCCGGCCTCAGCCACGTGTTCAACTTCGACACGCCGCTTCATGCCGAAGACTACGTCCACCGGATCGGCCGCACGGGCCGCGCCGGCAAGCTGGGCCGCGCGTTCACGATCGCCAACCCGGAAGAAGGCAAGCAGGTCGCCGCGATCTCCAAGCTGATCAAGCGCGAGATCCCGCTGATTTCCATCGACGGCATCGAACTCGCCGACTTCGAGGAACTCTCCGACCGCCGCCGCCGCCGTTCCCGCAAGGAAGGCGAGGAAGCCAAGGCCGGTTCGAACAACGCCCGTCCGCCCCGCCCCGAAGGCCGCGCGCCCCGTCCGGAGCGTGAAGCACGGCCCGAACGCGAAGTGCGTGTCGAGCGTGAGGCAAGACCGGAACGCGAGGTTCGTCCCGAGCGTGAGGTTGTCAGGCCGGAACGCGAGATGGTCCGCCCCGACCGCGAACAGCGCGTCGAGTCTCTGCGGAGCGACGCACCGCCGCCGCGCCGTGACGACCGCCGCCGCCGCCGTGACGAGGATGACGATGACGAGGTCGTGATCGGCTTCGGCGATCACATCCCGGCTTTCCTGCTGCGCCGGGCTCGTCCCGTCGCCACTCCGGAAGCGTAAAAAGGGCGTTCCCGCCATGCAGACCATCTTCATCATGGTCAAATGCGACCTCGGACAAGCGTACGAGGTCGCGGACCGCGCGGTACAGGACGTGGAACAGGTGTCGGAGGTCCACTCGACCTCCGGCCAGTACGACCTGCTGATGAAGTGCTATCTGGACGACGGCACCGATATCGGCCGCTTCGTGACGGAGCAGGTACAGACCCTGCCAGGGGTGAAGGACACCTTCACCCTCATCACGTTCAAGGCGTTCAGCTAATGCGAAGCTCGGTTGAGTTGGGCCACGGCCGATCGTGCACCGCATCCCTACTCCAACCTGAACGTCAGCCGATACCGCGTCCCCGGCGGCGGCTCCAGTTCCAACCGCCCCGATACCTGCCGCACCAGCCGGTCCACCAGCATCAGCCCCAGGCTGGCGCTGCGCTTCGGCGGCACGAAACCCGGTCCCGTATCGGAGACCAGCAGAACCACCGTCATCCCCCTCCCGCGTCAGGCCTACCCGCACCTCGCCATCGGCGCCATCCGCGAACCCGTGCTTGAACGCGTTGGAAATCAGCTCGTTGGCGATCAGCGCCAAGGGCACCGCCGCATCCATGCTGACCGGAACCGGATCAGCCTCCACGACCATGGAAATCCGCTCCTCGCTCAGCCCATAGGCATCGTGCAGATTGCCCGTCAGCGTGCGCAGCACCTCGGCGAAGTCGATATCCGCCATCGTGTTCGAGCGATAGAGCAACTCATGGATCGTGCTCATCGCCGAAACCCGGTTCAGGCTCTCGCGCAGGGCGTCGCTGCCGACCTCGTCGCGCAGCCGGCTCGCCTGCAACCGAAGCAGGCTGACGACGACCTGAAGGTTGTTCTTGACCCGGTGGTGGACCTCCTTGACCAGAACCTCCCGCTCGGTCAGGGCCGATTGCAGGTCCTGATTGGCCCGCAGCATGCCGGCCTCGACCCGCTTCTGCTCGGTTATGTCACGGACCACCGCCACCAGATGAAGCGGCTTGCCATCGGCATCCCGCACGACGGAAACACTGTTGTGGACCCAGACGATCGATCCGTCCGGACGCAGATAGCGCTTCTCAAGCTGGTAATCCTCGCCGGTGATCCGGGCCCGCTCCAGCATCGCCATGTTGCTCGGCACGTCGTCGGCATGGGTGATGTCCTGGGTCGTGAGCGTCAGAACCTCCTCCCTCGACCGCCCGACGATCTCGCAGAAGCGGTCGTTGACCATCAGGAAGCGCCCGTTCAGATCGATCTCGGTGATCCCGACGATGGCCTGCCGGAAGATCGCCGAGAACAGATCCTCGCTCCGCCGCAACGCCTCCTCGGCGCGCTTGCGGTAGGTGATGTCATGGACCACCAGAACGGCGCCATCCACCCTGCCGTTGCTCCGGATCGGCGCTATGGAGCATTGCACGTCCACCGCCGTACCATCGCGCCGGAAGAAAACGTCCTCATGCTCGCGAAGCGTCTGCCCGGTCACGAACACCTGGCCCAGCGGGCATTCCCGGATCGAAAACGGCTGCCCGTCGGGACGCTGGTAATGAAGCTTGTCGTGAAGGATTTCGCCGATCAACTCATCGGCTTTCCAGTCGAACATCCGCTCGGCCGCCGGATTGACGAAGGAAATCCGCCGCCGCGAGTCCATCAGGAACAGCCCTTCCGCCGCATTGTCGGTGATCGTCTGCATCAGCCGGAACTGACGCCGCGCCTCCTCCTCCGCCTCGAACCGTTCGGTAATATCGATGCAGCTTCCGGTATAGCCGGTGAACTCGCCGTTCAGACTGAAGCGCGGCTTGCCGCTGTTGAGCATCCAGCGCCAGACCCCATCGTGCCGACGCAGGCGGAACTGAATCTGGAAAGGCTGGCGGGCGTCGAACGCCTCTTGAGCCGCCTTCAGCGGCGCCCGGTCTTCGGGATGAAGCAACTCCATCCAGCCGTCGCCGGCCTCCCTTTCGGGAGGCCGGCCGGTGAAGTCCAACCAGGCGCGGTTGAAGTAGATACCGCCCATGGAAATGTCGGACATCCAGATCAGGACCGGGGCACTGTCGGCAAGAGCGCGGAACTGCTCCTCGTCAGGCCCCAGCAGTTTGGTCATCGCGTCGCGCGTCTCGCTTGGTTCGGCTTCCTGGCTTTCGAGCTTCCAGAGCCTCCGCCTCTGCGCCCGTGGCTTCCTCCGCGACGTCGCCATGGTCGGCCGGATCGAAAGCGGCCGCTTCGGCGCCGGTCGAAGCTTCCAGCGGCGCCTCCTCCTCCGGCGCTTCGGGCACGGGATCGACCTCCGGCATCGACAGGCGCTCGCGCGCCGGTTCCGCCGTGGTCCAGACCGCCCCGTCATGCAGGGCCGACAGCAGCACCAGACTGCGGCCCGATGCCTTGAAGTTACCCCCGGCATCGAGCATGTGCGGCTTCTTGCCCGGCTGCGCCGTGTCCAGCAAGGTCTGCCAGCCGACCACACCAGGGACGCTCGGGACGGTGAAGGGCAGATCCTCGTGGTACGAGTTCACCACCAGCATCAGGATATCGCCCGGCTTGCCCGTCTGCTGCTGAAGACCGGGCGCGACCCTGCCGTCCAGCAGCATGCCGACGCAGCGCGCCATCGGGTCCTGCCACTGCTCGGGGCTCTTCTCGGTGCCGGCCGGCGTGATCCAGGTGATGTCCTTGACGCCAAGCTCGCTGTCCTCATGCCCATGCAGGAACTTCGGCAGACCCAGCAGCGGATGGGATTGGCGCAAAGCCACCGTCTGACGCACGAACTCGATCAGGCTGTAGCCGTCGTCGTCGATCTCGTCCCAGTTGATCCAGGCGATCTCACTGTTCTGGCAATAGGCGTTGTTGTTGCCGCCCTGGGTATTGCCGAACTCGTCGCCCGCCAGGATCATCGGCGTGCCCTGGGAGAACAGCAGCGTCGCCAGCAGATTGCGCTTCTGCCGCTCGCGCAGCGCCTTGATCTTGGGATCGTCGGTCGGCCCTTCCACCCCATGGTTCCAACTGTGGTTGTTGGAATGGCCGTCCTGGTTGTTCTCGCCATTGGCCTCGTTGTGCTTGTCGTTGTACGAGACCAGATCGTTCAGCGTGAAGCCGTCATGGGCGGTGATGAAATTGACGCTGGCCCAGGGCCGGCGGCCACGCTTCTCGAAGAAGTCGCTCGACCCCGTCATGCGGGACGCAAGCTCCGGCAGCTTGCTCTCGTCGCCCTTCCAGTAGCTCCGCACGGTATCGCGATAGCGGTCGTTCCACTCCGCCCAGCCGGGAGGGAAACCGCCGACCTGATAGCCGCCGGGGCCGATGTCCCAGGGCTCGGCGATCAGCTTGACCCGCGACAGGATGGGGTCCTGACGGCAGGCGTCCAGGAAGCCGCCGCCCTCGTCGAAGCCATGCGGCTCGCGGCCCAGGATCGTCGCCAGATCGAAGCGGAAGCCATCCACCCGCATCTCGGTCGCCCAGTAGCGAAGGCTGTCGGTCACCATCTGCAGCACGCGCGGATGGGACACATTCAGCGTGTTACCCGTCCCCGTATCGTTGATATAGTATCGCGGATCGGGCGCCAGACGATAATACGATGCGTTGTCGATGCCTTTGAACGACAGCGTCGGCCCGCGCTCGTTGCCCTCGGCCGTGTGGTTGTAGACGACATCCAGGATCACCTCGATCCCGGCATCGTGGAAGCGGGCGACCATCTCCTTGAACTCGCCGATGGTCCCGCGTCGCGGAATAGCGCGGCTCGGGCGCGAAGAAGCCGATGCGTGTTGTAGCCCCAGAAGTTCCGCAGGCCCCGCTCCAGCAGGTGCCGGTCATCCAGGAAGGCGTGGATCGGCAGCAGTTCGATCGAGGTGATCCCGATGCTGCGGATGTAATCGACGACGTCCTGGTGCGCCAGACCCGGCGTAGGTGCCCTGCAACTGCGGCGGCACGGCCGGATGCCGCATCGTGTATCCGCCGACATGGGTCTCGTAGAAAATCGTCCGGTCCCACGGAATGCGCGGCGACTGGGTATTGCCCCAGGTGAAGGCCGGATCGACCACCCGGCACTTCGGCATGCCGGCGGCGCTGTCGCGCCGGTCGAACGACAGGTCGTCGCGCGGCGAGCCGATCCGGTAGCCGAAATGGGCGTCCGACCAGCGCATATGGCCGACCAGCGCCTTGGCATAGGGGTCGAGCAGAAGCTTGTTGGGATTGAAGCGGTGACCGGCGGTCGGCTCATACGGCCCATGGACGCGGTAGCCATAGACCGTCCCGGGCCGCGCATCGGGCAGATAGCCGTGCCAGACCTCGTCGGTATATTCCGGCAGAACGACCCGCTCCAGCTCGCGCCGTCCGTCCCGATCGAACAGG
This sequence comes from uncultured Alphaproteobacteria bacterium, assembly GCA_963848585.1. Taxonomy (GTDB): domain Bacteria; phylum Pseudomonadota; class Alphaproteobacteria; order Azospirillales; family Azospirillaceae; genus Skermanella. The sequence continues at coordinate 14,680 of CAWKET010000001.1, forward strand.
CACAGCTCGACCTTGGTGGCATGAGCGGAGAAGAGAGCGAAATTCACGCCCAGGCCATCCCAGGTAGCGCCCAGGGGAAAGGGAAGACCTTCCTGTACACGTGACCGACGAATAATATTTGAAGCTTGCTGCAGTCTGCTCACGGAGCGGCCTCGACGGAGTGAAAGAGAACAGGTGTTCAATGATTTGGTCACCTGTGAACAATCGAACCGCCATCTAGGTCCCTTGGAGCAAATCAAGCGCGCTGATTTTCTTCACAGGCAGTTATTGCAGGGGAGCTATGGTTGAGGACGTGAGAATGAAGAACGGCACTACCCAGGCGAATGGCCAGCAATGGCCCGGCAAACGGCGAAGAAGGCACGATAGTCGATGCGCCCGCCGCGGCCGAACAGGCCGGGCTGGTCTATGTCTCGGACGAGGAACCCGGCATCCGGCGGCGCCGGTCGGGCAAGGGCTTCAGCTTCCGCAATCCCGACGGCACCGCCGTAAAGGACAAGGAAACGCTGGCCCGCATCAAATCGCTGGCGATCCCGCCGGCCTATACCGATGTCTGGATCTGCGCCGACCCCAACGGCCACATCCAGGCGACCGGCCGCGACGACAGGGGCCGCAAGCAGTACCGCTACCATCCGCGCTGGCGCGAGGTGCGCGACAGCACGAAGTACGAACGCATGCTCGACTTCGGCAAGGCGCTGCCCGCCATCCGCGAGCGCATCGCGGCCGACATGAGCAAGCGCGGCCTGCCGCGCGAAAAGGTGCTGGCGACCGTCGTCCACCTGCTGGAAAACACCCTGATCCGCGTCGGCAACGCCACATATTCCAAGGAGAACAAGAGCTTCGGCCTGACCACGCTCCAGGACAGGCATGTCGAGGTCGATGGCGGCAAGATGCGCTTCCAGTTCAAGGGCAAGAGCGGCAAGATCTGGAACCTCCAGGTCAAGGACCGCCGCATCGCCCGCATCGTCAAATCATGCCAGGACGTGCCGGGCCAGCACCTGTTCCAGTACCTGGACGATGATGGCGAGCGCCACGGCGTCACCTCGCAGGACGTCAACGATTACCTGCGGGAGATCAGCGGACAGGACTTCTCCGCCAAGGATTTCCGCACCTGGGCCGGCACGGTGCTGGCCGCCATCGCCCTGACCGAGTTCGAGAGCTTCGACACCAAAGCCGCCGCCAAGCGCAATCTGCAGGGACGCCATCGAGCGGGTCTCATCCCGGCTCGGCAATACACCGGCGATCTGCCGCAAATGCTACATCCATCCCCAGGTGCTGGACTGCTATCTCGAAGGTGATCTGGTCAACCAGTTGAAAGACCAGATAGAAGAAGACCTGCGCACCGAACTTGATGCGCTGAAGCCGGAAGAAGCCGCCGTCATGGCCTTCCTCCACCGCAGACTGACGCGAGATGCCGCCGCCTAAGGCGGCACTCGTCGTTTCCGGAGCCAATTTCTTGTCCTCACCCGCATCCGCTCGCCGACCCGTCATCATCATCGGCATCCGAAAACCGCTTGGGCATCCTCTGCATGGTAACCGGCATGGCGCTGTTCACGCTGAACGACGCCATGGGCAAATGGCTGGTGGAAACCTGCCCGGTGCCGCTGATCCTGGCGGTGCGCAGCGCCGCGGCACTGCTGATCCTGCTGCCGCTGGTCATGAGGGCGGGCTTCTCGAGCGTCTTCAGGGTGCCCGATCCCGGCCGCCACCTGCTCCGGAACACCCTGATCGTCGCCGAAGTCGCCTTCTTCTATCTGGCGGTCCGCGAACTGCCGCTGGCCGACGTCATGACGATCTACATGGCGGCCCCGCTGCTGGTCACGGCCCTGTCGGTCCCGCTGCTGGGCGAGAAGGTAGGCGTTCCGCCGCTGGATCGCGGTCGGCGTCGGCTTCGTCGGCGTGGTGCTGGTGCTCCGCCCCGGCGGCGATTTCCTGTCAGCGGGAACGCCGATCGCCCTGGCCGGCAGCCTGACCTTCGCGCTGACGCATGATCTCGACCCGCTCGCTCAGGGGGGCCAGCGGCCTCACCCTGATCACCACGCAGACGCTGGGCGTCGGTGTGGCGGGAACGGCGGCATTGCCCTTCGTCTGGGTCACCCCGAGCCTGCTGGAATTCTCCCTGCTCGGCGTGCTGGGCGTCGTGGCCCTGATCGCCCACGTGCTGGTCAACCAGTCGCTGAAGCTCAGCCCGGCGGCCGTCGTAGCCCCTTACCAGTACACCTCGCTGGTCTGGGCGATAGCATTGGGTTGGGCATTCTGGGGCGACATGCCGGAATGGCCGGTCGCATTCGGCGCCGCATTGATCATCGGCAGCGGGCTGTTCGTCTTCCACCGGGAACAGCAGTTGGCGAAAGCCGCCGCTTAACTCCGCAGCCGCCGCAACGTCAGCAATCCGCCGGTCAGCGGATCGTTGAGATGTGCCGTGCCGTCTTCCTCGATGGTGACCTCGACGCCCAGGCCGATACCCTCCGGCACGACCAGCACATTGTTGCCCTCGACCGAGTATTCGACATCCTGCGTCACGCCGAACGCCGTCATGCTGGAGCGGCGGAACTCGTAAGTCCCCAGCACCAGCCCCGGCGCCAGCGGCGACGACATGGCCCAGCGGCCAAGCAGCGGGTTAGGCTCGAAGTAGCTGGCGCAGGACGCCATCATCGCCCCGGCCGCCGCCAGCATCACCATCATTCCAACCCGTCGAACCACACCGTCACTCCTCGATAGCCCGCAACGGGAGCCCACAGGATATCCTCGATCTCCTGCGCTCCCGTACACAGCATGGATAAACGGTCGAAGCCCAGGGCTATTCCAGCGCTCTCCGGCATGCCGAACTCCAAGAGCCGCCAGGAAGTCGGCATCGATCGGATAGCGGTCGCCATACAGGCGCTCCTTCAGGTCCATATCCGCCTGGAACCGGGCGCGCTGCACGCCGGCATCGGTCAACTCGCCAAACGCGTTCGCCAGTTCCAGCCCGCAGGCATAAAGCTCGAACCGCTCCGCCACGCGCGGATCGTCGTCCCTCGGCCTCGACAGCGCCGCCATGGAGACAGGATAGTCCGTCAGGAACGTGGGCCGGTCCATCCCCAGATAAGGCTCGATCAGGTCCAGCGAGATGCGGAAGAACAGGTCTTCCCAGCTATCCCCCGCATGGGGCGTGATCCCGATCCGCTCCGCCTCGCGCGCCAGCAATTCGGCATCGGGAGCCTGCGGGTCCGGCGCCGTCGCCAGCAGATCGATGCCGGCATAGCGGTCGAACGCCTCCGCGACGGTCAGGACTTCCCAAGGAGCGAACGGATCGCAGGTCCGGTCCCGCCACTCGAACCCCTCGCGCCCTCCCGCCCGCACCGCCGTCCGGATCAGCGCCTCGCAGTCCACCATCAGGTCGCGGTAGCCGGCCCCCGCCCTGTACCATTCCAGCATGGTGAATTCCGGGCTATGCGTGCCCGACCGCTCGCCATTCCGGAAGACCTTGGCGAACTGGAACAGCCGGGGCACCCCCGCCACCAGCAGCTTCTTCATGGCGAATTCGGGGCTGGTGTGCAGGTAGAGCGTCCGCCGGTCATCCGGGTTCGGCCCCACCAGCTCGGTCGAAAACGCGATCAGGTGCGGCTCAAGCCCCGGCGAGACCTGCAACGCCGGCGTCTCCACCTCGATAAACCCCTGCCCCTCGAACCACGCCCGCACCCTGGACGCGACCCGCGCCCTACCCTCCAGAAACGGCCGCCGCCGGGCGAACCTCTCCGGATGCCACCAGGGTTGCTCTGTCATACTTCATCGTCCATGCCACTCAGCCCGCACTTCCAGGACTGCTCCCGGCATCATTACATCGCTCCGGCAACTGGTGGACCATGAGTTCCAGCGCGGGAGGTAAGTCTACCGCAAGTTGCCGCAGGAGACCGACAGTCGGCATACGAAGGGAACGGGCCGTAAACGCAAGCCTCGCAAAAAGAAAGGGGCGGCCCATCCGGGCCGCCTCAAAGGCGATTGCAACAGCAATTCTATATTGGTCGATCGGATCAGAAGTCCATATCGCCCATGCCGCCACCGGCCGGCATCGCGGGAGCCTTCTTCTCCGGCTTCTCCGCCACCATGGCCTCGGTGGTGATCAGCAGACCGGCGACCGAAGCGGCATCCTGCAGCGCGGTGCGCACGACCTTGGTCGGGTCGATCACGCCGAACTGGAACATGTCGCCGTACTGGTCGGTCTGCGCGTTGTAGCCGAAGCCGCTGTCGGTCTGCTCGATCAGCTTGCCGACCACGATCGAGCCATCGACACCGGCATTGGTCGCGATCTGGCGCGCCGGAGCCTGCAGGGCGCGGCGGATGATCTCGACACCGACGCGCTGGTCGTCGTTGGCGGTCTTGATCGTGTCGAGAGCCTTGGTGGCGTACAGCAGGGCGACGCCGCCGCCGGCGACGATGCCCTCTTCCACCGCGGCGCGGGTCGCGTGCATCGCGTCATCGACGCGGTCCTTGCGCTCCTTCACCTCGACCTCGGTCGCACCGCCGACGCGGATCACCGCGACGCCGCCGGCCAGCTTGGCAAGCCGCTCCTGCAGCTTCTCGCGGTCGTAGTCGCTGGTGGTTTCCTCGATCTGCTGGCGGATCTGGGTGCAGCGGGCGGTGATGTCGTCCTTCGCCCCGGCGCCATCGACGATCGTGGTGCTTTCCTTGGTGATGACGACGCGCTTGGCGGTGCCCAGCATGTCGATCGTCACGTTCTCCAGCTTGATGCCGAGGTCTTCGCTGATGACCTGACCGCCGGTCAGGACGGCCATGTCCTCCAGCATCGCCTTGCGGCGGTCGCCGAAGCCCGGAGCCTTGACGGCGGCGATCTTCAGGCCGCCGCGCAGCTTGTTGACGACCAGGGTCGCCAGCGCCTCGCCTTCGACGTCCTCGGCCACGATGACCAGCGGACGGCGCGCTCTGGACGACGGACTCGAGGACCGGCAGCAGCGCCTGAAGGCCCGACAGCTTCTTCTCGTGCAGGAGGATGTAGGGGTTCTCCAGCTCGACCTGCATCTTGTCGGCGTTGGTCACGAAGTACGGGCTGAGATAGCCGCGGTCGAACTGCATGCCTTCGACGACTTCAAGCTCGGTCTCCAGGGACTTCGCTTCCTCGACGGTGATGACACCCTCGTTGCCGACCTTCTCCATGGCGCGGGCGATCATCTCGCCGATGTCGCGCTCGCCATTGGCGGAGATGGTGCCGACCTGGGCGATCTCGGCGTTGGTGCCGATCTTCTTGGAGCGCGACTTGATGTCGTTGACGACGGCTTCGACGGCCAGATCGATGCCGCGCTTCAGGTCCATCGGGTTCATGCCGGCGGCCACCGACTTGACGCCCTCGCGGACGATCGCCTGGGCCAGAACGGTCGCGGTGGTGGTGCCGTCACCGGCAAGATCGTTGGTCTTGCTGGCGACTTCGCGCACCATCTGCGCGCCCATGTTCTCGAACTTGTCGGAAAGCTCGATGTCCTTGGCGACGGTCACGCCGTCCTTGGTGATGCGCGGAGCGCCGAACGACTTCTCCAGCACGACGTTGCGGCCCTTGGGGCCGAGGGTCACCTTGACCGCGTCGGCGAGGATATCGACACCGCGCAGCATCTTGTTGCGCGCATCAATGCTGAACTTGACTTCCTTGGCAGCCATGTCCGTAAACCTTCTTGAATAACGTCAATATCGAGAGTGAAGAGGAAGCGGCTCAGGCGGCCTTGGCGGCGGCGCCGGCGCTTTCCAGAACGCCCAGCAGGTCGGACTCCTTCATGATCAGGTAGTCGACGCCGTCGATCTTCACTTCCGTACCGGACCACTTGCCGAACAGCACCCGGTCGCCGGCCTTGACGTCCAGCGGCTGGACCTTGCCGGATTCGTCGCGCGCACCGGGACCGACGGCGATCACTTCGCCTTCCTGCGGCTTTTCCTTGGCGGTATCGGGGATGATGATGCCGCCGGCGGTCTTGCTCTCCTGCTCGACGCGGCGGACGACCACGCGGTCATGCAAAGGACGGAACTTCATCTCGAAATTACCTCCATAATCGGCGCCGGACCTCCTTCAGGCCAGCCCGGCTCAAAGTGACCAATGGGGTCCCGGCGAAGAGCCCATGGCTGCAAGCCTGTTAGCACTCTCCGCCGGGAAGTGCCAACTAGCTAATTGAAGCCGGATTTTCTTTCAAGAGGGTTTTTTCAGGATTTTTCACGGCTGCGAAGCCACCGGGCAGGCTTGGCAGCAGCCGACCATCATGGCTGCTAACACACTGATTACAAACAAGTATTTTGCTTGCACACACAGACAATATGCGATCAAACTTACGCTAAAGAGTTAGCTGGGAGCCGCCACGATTAGCAACCGCGGAGGAGATCTGCATGGCAAGTCTGAAGTCTTCAGTTGCGTGACTATCGCCTGACCGTCGCCGAGATCCTGTACCATATGCCCGATCATCCGGGCCTGCTGCAGAGCTTCGTCTGGCAGGAAATGGACATAGCGCCCCGTTATCCCGTGCTCCGCAAGTTCCTGACGTTCTGGGAACGCGAACTGGATGGAAAGCTCCACTCGGTCAAAGTCGCATCCAACCCCCTGATCACACCCGGCGCATACCGCTTCGTCGGCACGGAGTTGCACCTGCACTGAAGGACTCACCCGCTTTTGTTGGGCCACGGCCCAACCTACAGAGTGATTCAACTTGTAGGTTGGGCCGTGGCCCAACACGCGCGCTCCCTCATCCGCGCCTTCATCCGGATGAGCCCCCTACCGCGCATAGGGGATTATGGCTGGAATCACCGAAAGACCATGTCGTGATGCGGGGTCGGCATTGACAGCGGCGCACGGGCGCAGCACCCTCCGCATACCATGTTGAGAATTTACGGCACCTGCGTCGCGCTGTCCGGTCTCGGCGTTCTATTGCGGGGTCCTTCAGGCAGCGGCAAATCCGATCTGGCGCTTCGCCTGATCGACGGCGGCGCGAAACTCGTCGCCGACGATCATGTTGAACTGTCGCTGGATGCGGCCGGGCGGGTCATGGCCCGCGTGCCCAAGCCGCTCGCCGGCCTGCTCGAAGTGCGCGGCATCGGGATTTTGCGGATGGACGCCGTCCGCACCGCCCCGATCGGCCTCGTGGTCGATCTGACGCCCGACGATCAGGTCGAACGGCTGCCGGAAATCGAAACCTGCGTGCTGCTGGACCAGCATATCCGCCGGCTGGCGCTCGCCCCCTTCCACTGCTCCACCCCGGCCAAGGTGCGGCTGGCGGCCTCCAGGCTGTCGGCCGGTTCGCTGGCGCCGGTACCGGACCCATCATGATCATGCCACTCACGAAGGGTCGATCCGAAGGGCCTCGACCTCGGACTGCCGAAGAGAGCGCCCAGGGGCGCGACCGATCGTCCCACCGAACCGCCTCGCAAGCGCCCTGTCGTCGTCGTCTCCGGCATGTCGGGCGCCGGCCTTTCCACCGCCCTCAAATGCCTGGAAGATCTCGGCTACGAGGCGGTCGACAACCTGCCGATGAACATGGTCGATGCGCTGGTCGGCCAAGGCGACTTGGGCTCCAGGCCAGTCGCGATCACGGTGGATGCCCGGACACGGCATTTCAGCTCCGACGCGCTGACCTCCCATATCCGGAGACTCGCATCCCGCCCGGATCTGGCGGTACGCCTCGTGTTCCTGGAATGCGCCGACGAAATTCTCCAGCGCCGCTACACCGAAACGCGCCGCCGCCACCCGCTGGCGGTGGACCGGCCGGTCGCCGACGGCATCCTGCGGGAACGCACCCTGCTGGCCGCCCTCAAGGAGCGCGCCGACGTCACCATCGACACCTCGCTGCTGTCGATCCACGATCTCCGCCGCATCCTCGCCGGCCATTTCAAGCTCAGCGCCGAGCCGACGCTGCATGTCTTCGTCACGTCTTTTTCGTTCCGCCAGGGCGTCCCGCGCGAGGCGGATCTTGTATTCGATGTGCGATTCTTAACTAATCCGCACTACGATCCGCGTTTGCGGCCGATGACAGGTTTGGACGAGCCTGTCGCGGCCCGGGTGGCGGAAGATCCGGACTACGAGGACTTCTTCCGGCACCTGACTTCCCTGTTGCGGCCGCTTCTGCCGCGCTACAACCAGGAAGGCAAAAGCTATCTCACGATCGCCATCGGCTGCACGGGAGGCAGGCATCGGTCGGTGTTCGTGGCGGAAACCCTGGCCCGGTGGCTCGGAGGACAGGGATACAAGGTTGGGTTGACGCATCGTGATCTGGACCGGTCGTCCCGGACTGGTAATCACACACCGGAATGGCGCCCGCCAGAGCCGGCGGGCACGTGAAGAAGCCGGCGATCAGATCGGTTGATAGAAGGAAATTCGATGATCGGAATGGTTCTGGTAACCCACGGGCGTCTCGCGACCGAGTTCGTCGCGGCACTCGAGCACGTAGTGGGCGAGCAGGAGCAGGTCGCCTCGGTCTGCATCGGACCGGACGACGACATGGAGCAGCGCCGTCTCGACATCCTCAACAGCGTCGCCGAGGTCGATGACGGCAGCGGCGTCGTGCTGCTGACCGACATGTTCGGCGGGACGCCCAGCAACCTTGCCATCAGCATCATGGACAAGGCCAAGGTCGAGGTGATCGCCGGCGTCAACCTGCCCATGCTGATCAAGCTCGCCAGCGTGCGCCAGACTGAAAAGCTGGCCAACGCCGTTCTGGCGGCCCGCGACGCCGGGCAGAAATACATCAACGTCGCATCCACCCTGCTGTCCGAGTCCTGAACCATGACTGGTGCCACCAACGACAATGCTTCCGGCGGAACGGCGCAGGAAGCCTGCGACACCGTCACCATCTGCAACCAGCGCGGGCTGCATGCCCGGGCGGCGGCCAAGTTCGTCAAGCTGGTCGCGAAATTCGATGCGGAGGTCGAGGTCGAGCGGAACGACATGGTGGTGTCCGGTCAGTCGATCATGGGACTGATGATGCTCGCGGCCAGCCAAGGATGCAATGTTACATTGCGCGCCAAGGGCAATCAGGCCGACCAGGTCATCGCGGCTCTCGTGGACCTGATCGGACGCAAGTTCGATGAAGACTGATCATAATCCTCCGTGGCAGCCGACGCCCCGGGCCAACGCCTCCGGGATTGTCGGCGCCTGAACGGATGCTGCGGGGATTGGGCGTGTCGTCCGGTATCGCGGTCGGCCCGGCCTATGTGGTCGAGACCGGCAATTTCCAGGTGCCGGAATACGAGATCGCGGCCGATCAGGTGGAAGCCGAGCGGCAACGCTTCGTCAACGCCGCCGCCAAGGCCTGCCGCCAGATCCACAAGCTGAAGGACAAGGCGTCCCTGCTGCCCGAAGTCGGCGGCGGAGGATGTCGGCTTCCTGCTGGATGCCCATCTGGCGATGCTGTCCAACTCCCGCCTGACCCGTGGGGTGGAGCGGCGGATCGTCACCGACCGGATCAACGCGGAAGGTGCCGTCCAGGCGGAGATCACGGCGCTGGCCCACAGCTTCGCCGAGATGAACGACACCTACATCGCGGCGCGAATCGCCGATGTGCGGGAAGTCGGCAGCCGGCTGATCCGCGTGCTGATGCAGCGCAAGTTCCAGGCCTTCTCGCAGGTGCCCGAAGGCAGCATCATCATCGCGGAGGAACTGACGCCGGCCGACACGGCGCTGCTGGACCCGCGCCGAATCGGCGGCTTCGCCACGACGCTGGGCGGTGCCGAAGGGCATACCGCCATCATGGCGCGCTCGCTGGGGCTGCCGGCGGTGCTCGGCGTCGCGCGGCCTGATGCCCGGCGTGAAGACCGGCGACCGGGTGGTGGTGGACGGCATCGCGGGCCGCGTCTTCATCAATCCAACGCCCGCCACGCTCACCGGCTTCCAGTCCCGGCAGCAGGATCTGGCGCGCGAGCGCGAATCGCTGAAGCGGCTGCGCGACCTGCCGACGGTGACCCGCGACGGCACCTCGATCGTCCTCAACGCCAATATCGAACTGCCGCGCGACGTCGAAGGCGCCATGGCCTGCGGCGCCGCCGGGGTCGGGTTGCTGCGCACCGAATTCCTCTACATGAACCGGGACGACCTGCCGGACGAGGAGGAGCAGTACGAAAGCCTGAAGAACATCGTGGAGGGCATGGAGGGCCGCACCGTCACCGCCCGCACGCTCGACGTGGGCGGCGAGAAGCTGGCGACCTCGCTCGGCGGCCATTTCGCGGAATGCGCCAATCCGGCGCTGGGCCTGCGCGCGATCCGGCTGTCGCTCCGCGAACCGAAGCTGCTGGAAACCCAGCTTGCCGCCATGCTGCGGGCGGGCGCCCACGGCCCGATTCGCATCCTGCTGCCGATGATCTGCACCGTGTCGGAGGTCCGCAAGGTCCGCGAGATCCTGACCCGCGTCGCCCATAAGCTGAAGCGGCGCGGCGTCCGGATCGCCGATCCCCTGCCCCCGCTGGGCGTGATGATCGAGATCCCCGGTGCCGCACTGTCGGCGGACGCGCTGGCGACGGCCTGCGATTTCTTCGCCATCGGCACCAACGACCTGACCCAGTACACGCTGGCGATCGACCGCGGCGACGAGCAGGTCGCCCACCTGTACGATCCGCTGCATCCCGCCGTGCTGCGCCTGATCCAGTTCTCGACCGAGGCGGCGCTGCGCGCCCGCATCCCCGTCAGCGTCTGCGGTGAAATCGCCGGCGACCCGCGCTACGCGGCGCTCCTGCTGGGCTTCGGCATCCGCGAGCTTTCCATGTCGCCGGGATCGCTGCTGATGGTCAAGCGGCGCATCCGCAACCTCGATCTGGTCGAGGCGACCAGACGCGCCCGCGTCATCATGGAGCAGAGCGACGGCGGCCGTATCGCCATCCTGCTGGACGACTTCAACGCGCTTGCCTGATTGAATCTGCCGGAACGGGTAACCGGGCCGGGCTCAGCCCGGTTCGACCGCCTGCGCGCCGGAGCCGATTCGCCGCGTCAGCCGGAAAAGAACCCCGATCAGCAGCAGGGTCAGCACGCCGGCCAGCGCCAGTCCGGTCTGTTCCACCCGGTCGGAAAGCCTGATGCCGAGCAATCCCAGGAAAATGAGATCGGCGACGAGCGCCAGCCCCAGCAGGAGCTGAAGGACCGTACCGGTCGTGCCGGTGCGGGCAGATGTCGTCCGTGGCTCCGTCATGTCGTCGCGTCCCGATGATCGTCCTCATTTCTGATACCGCAGTGCAGCGACACAAATCCAACATAAATTAGAAACATTTGTATCCGCATCCGGAACGATAACGATCTCGCGCCGAATTCAACCGCATGCGGCGAGCCGTCGCAGCCCTGCGCCACCCCGCCTCCGACCCTCAGCGATTGTTGCATACATAAAGATATCTTTATGCTTGCCTGTCGGACCAACTCTTGATAAACCCTGCCCAGACATTCGAACACAGTTTTTCGCAGGAGTTTTCCAGATGGCCATCGCCAGTGGTTTCACTGATTACAAGGTCAAGGACATCGAGCTCGCCGGCTGGGGCCGCAAAGAGATCGCCATTGCCGAGACCGAGATGCCCGGCCTGATGGCCCTGCGCGAAGAGTTCGGCGCAGCCAAGCCGCTCAAGGGCGCCCGCATCGCCGGCTGCCTGCACATGACGATCCAGACCGCCGTCCTGATCGAGACGCTGACTCATCTGGGCGCCAACGTCCGCTGGTCGTCGTGCAACATCTTCTCGACCCAGGACCACGCGGCCGCCGCCGATCGCCGCCGCCGGCATCCCGGTCTTCGCCTGGAAGGGCGAGACGGAAGAGGAGTTCGAGTGGTGCATCGAGCAGACGCCTGCGCGGCCCCGACGGCTGGACGCCGAACATGATCCTGGACGACGGCGGCGACCTGACCCAGATCATGCACGAGAAGTACCCGGAGCTGCTGAACGACATCCGCGGCCTCTCGGAAGAGACCACGACCGGCGTCCACCGCCTGTACGAGATGGTCAAGGCCGGCACGCTCAAGGTGCCCGCGATCAACGTCAACGACTCCGTCACCAAGACGAAGTTCGACAACCTGTACGGCTGCCGCGAGATCGCTGGCCGACGGCATCAAGCGCGCCACCGACGTCATGATGGCCGGCAAGGTCGCCGTGGTCGCCGGCTACGGCGACGTCGGCAAGGGCTCGGCCGCATCGCTGCGCAGCCAGGGCGCCCGCGTGCTCGTCACCGAGATCGACCCGATCAACGCCCTGCAGGCCGCGATGGAAGGCTATCAGGTCACCACGATGGACGACGCCGCCTCGGTCGGCGACATCTTCGTGACGGCCACCGGCAGCGTCGACGTCATCACGCCAGGAGCACATGCGCCAGATGAAGGACCGCGCCATCGTCTGCAACATCGGCCACTTCGACAGCGAGATCCAGATCGACAGCCTTGCGCAACTACGCGTGGGAAGAGGTCAAGCCGCAGGTCGACGAGGTCGTGTTCCCCGACGGCAAGCGTCTGATCGTCCTCGCCAAGGGCCGGCTGGTGAATCTCGGCTGCGCCACCGGCCACCCCAGCTTCGTGATGTCCGCCAGCTTCACCAACCAGGTGCTGGCCCAGATCGAGCTGTGGCAGAACCACGCCAAGTACGAGCGCAAGGTCTACGTCCTGCCGAAGCAGCTGGACGAAAAGGTCGCCCGCCTCCACCTCGGCAAGATCGGCGTCAAGCTGACCGAACTGACGGAAAAGCAGGCCGACTACATCGGCGTGCCGCAGGCCGGCCCGTACAAGCCGGACCACTACCGCTACTAAGCGGACAGCCGGTATCGGAAAAGAAAAAGGCCGCGAGGGCAACCTCGCGGCCTTTTTCTTATTCAGGCTCTACCTTCAGGCGCCGACCAGCCCATCGGTCCCATGATGGGTGTCCGGGACGCCAAGCAGATCGATGTAATGCGCCAGATCGTCGGCAAGCGCATCGGTATCCACCGTCTTCAGGATCTCCTCACCCCGATGGATCGTCTCGACCCACGCTTCCGGCAAGGGCGACCCATCCCGCACATGATCGGCCAGAGCGGAGAAGTCCAGCTTATCGCCGCTCTCCCGGACCAGATCGATCAGCGCTGAAACCGGTGCCGACTCCGAAACGTCCGAAACGCCGGCCACCTGAGCCCCGGCCGGCCGAGCCTTGACGTCCTTGGGATCGATCAGGTCCAGCTTCTCGTTCTCGTTGCCCAGGGTGACCGTCTTGGACCACCGGAGCGGCCAGACCGCCGCCGGAGAACTTCACCGAATAGGTCCCCGGAGCAGCGGCGATCTCGTATCCGCCGGCAGCTGCCGGTCGTATCCGACAGGACGACGGGCTTGGCTGAGCCCTGCAACGTCGCCTCGACCTTGATGCCGCCGCGCCCCTCGCCGGGCGTATAGAAGTCGTTGTTGTTGAGATCGTCATAGGCGACCCCGGTCAGAAACACGGCGTTGCCGGTCTTGCCGAAGTTCTCGGCCACCATCAACGCGTCGTACTGCTTGAAGTCGCCCGACACGATGCCGGTCCCGACTTCGCGGAAGTCGTCCTGCAGGATATTCACGCGGTGTCCGGGGCTCTTGAACAGGGCGTCGTTCTGAGTCTCCAGCGACTTCACCTGATCCTCGGCGGCTCCCGTCGATCCCCGCCAGGAGATATTCTCGCCCCACCGCCAGTCGCCGGTCAACTGGTAGCCCGCAGCCTCTATCCGGTCGCCCGGATCGCTGCCGTTCACGCCGGTATGGGAAAAGACATCCTTATCGAGCATCCATTTGGCATGCCCCCGCGCCGAATCGGTCAAGTACAGGATCGAAGGCCAGCGGCTGTTTCGGCGCCGTGCTGATCTGTCCCTTGTGAAAGTCCCTGGTTCAAGTCGATACCCAGCCGGGCAGCTTCGGCCGTCGGGTCCATCCGTGCCCGATTGATCAGCTCAATCAAATATTGATCAAGCGCAGTCGGCTCACTCATGACATTACCTCAAATAACACATCTCATGTGCGGAGTGAATAGACTGTCAGGAGCGGAGTCAAGCCGTTACAATTATGTGCCGATATTGCAGCCAGAAAGGCTCCACACACCCTTAAGATACTGCGAAATCACTGATCAGCTGCGATTTTGCCGGAGCGCAGCGAAACAGCCCGATCACGCCGCTGCGGATACCATCGCCTGGATCGGCAGCAGGACCGTCGTCTTCGTGCCGACTCCCAGGTTCGCTCTCGATGCGGAACTCGCCGCCATGCAGTTCGACCAGCGCCTTGACCAGCGGCAGCCCCAGGCCGGTACCCTGGTATTTGCGGGTATGTGAGTTTTCGACCTGCCGGAACGGCTCCATCGCAACCACCAGATCGGCTGGCCGTCATGCCGATGCCGGTATCGGCAACCGACAGCTCCATGCGGTCATCGGCAAGAGATCGGATGGAAATCGTGATCCTGCCGCCGCGCGGCGTGAACTTGACGGCATTCGACAGCAGGTTCAGCAGCACCTGCTTCAGCTTGGTCGGATCGGCCTGCAAGGTGAGCGGTCCCTGGACGGACCATTCCACGCGACGGTCAGATCCGGCATTCGTCGGCCCGCCCGGCGATCAGCCGCCGACACGATTCCACGACATCGCCGGATTTCCACGGTTTCACGGTACAGTTCCATCCGTCCCGCTTCGATCTTCGACAGATCCAGAATATCATTGATAATATTCAACAGCAGATGTCCGCTCCGGTGGATGTCCGAGACGTATCCGGCATAATGCTGGTCGCTGACCGGGCCGAAATACTGCCCCATCATCATGTCCGAAAATCCGATGATGGCATTGAGCGGCGTGCCGCAGTTCATGGCTCATATTGGACAGGAACTCCGACTTGGTGCGGTTCGCCAGTTCCGCCCGTTGCAGGGCCGCTTCCAGCTTCTGGAACGTCTCCTCGGCAACGATCGTCTTTTCCCGCGCCGTCGCCAGGGCGCTTTCCGTCATGGTGACCTGCTCCCGCAAGCTCGCCTGGGTCGCCTCAAGCTGGGCAATGGCGCGCCGCAGGACCCGGAGCGGAAGAAGATGGACCGAGACATAGGCGCTGAAACCGAGGACGAGACCGATGAGGCTCAGGACAGCCAGCCTAGCCGAGGAACGGATAGAGGCTGACTTCGATAACCACGCTTCCGACCGGCTCCGAGCCGATCACGATGGACGATGACTGGACCAGCTGCGGTCCGGATGGCCGGACTCCCTTGCACAAAGACCAGACGTCCTTCCTGATCATATACGAGCTGACAGACCTCATCGCCGGGCAGAACCACGAAGGCGATCAGTTCCTCCAGGCGATGCTTGCCAAAGCGCCAGACGGGACCCTGGATATAGGCGTATTCCGACAGACGGTCGGCTGCCAGACGGGCCTGAAACTGCCGATAGGCGACCTGATCCCAATAAGAGACCGTACCGAAGCCGGCGGGAACCGCGATCGTGGTGGTCAGGCCGATCACCAACGCCAGTGTCCGGACCAGCCGCTCGAGGCGCCCGAAGATCTCTTTCTCCATCAGGGGTTTACTTTCGGCTCCTCGACCGCTCCGAGGCGAAAGGAGCGTGTCCCTTCCCTCGCGCGACGTGACGAAGGAAACAAAGCGCTGGCCGGCGGCTGAAGGCTGCGCCGGCAGAAGGAGACATATCCGGAACGGAAATGGATAGGAGCCGTCAGCCACGGTTTCGGCGGTGGGTTCCACGCCATCCAGCGGCAACGGCCGCAAGGCCAGCTTCTCCGCCCGCACTGAAGCAGGGAGGTTATCGCCAGCGACCCGCGGTCCGCAGAGCGAGATCGGCATTCTCCTGATCCGTGGCGCCCATGGGAATGCCCCGCCGCTGGTGCGCCTCATCCAGGGCGGCGCTCATTCCGGGCACCGCTTTGATGAGATAAGGATACTCGGAGCCGGATCGCGCCCGGAGAATGAGCTTCAGCGGCGTGCCGTCCGGCCAGGTCGGCCGTGGGTCCCGGAACAGGGCCGGCAGTTCGGCGCTTCGAATGCCGTATCCCTGATCCTGATGGTTGGCGGCGAAGACCAGCGCCGTGGTCATGCAGGCGGCTTCCCGAACACCCTTGGCGAGTTCCTCCGGTTTCAGCCTGCGCGCCGCAAGCCCGATATCGATCGCCCCCTCGGCAAGGCCTCGATACCCCCAGAGGTGCCCAGGCTGGCAAGCACCTCGACATCGGGTGTCCGGCTCCACGCTTCTGAAGCTCCTCCCCAGGATGCGCATGGCGGCCAGGAGCGGACCCGGTTCCACCGATGCGGATCGTTTCACCGGCTTGGGAAGGCATGGAGACGGCGAGACAGCCAAGCATGGAGACAAATGAAAAGACGCCCGGCGATGATGCGAGTGTGCCGCAACGCATTTTTCCGCCTTTCCTTGGAAAATGTCGGTGCTGGAAATGACGGCGCGTACTTCAACGCCGGAAAGCGAGCCGGCAAGGAAAGCGGAATTTTAAGTGAAATTAGCCGTTAATTCAATCAGACCTGCGGCATAGACCCAATGACAGCATGGCCTTACCAACGTCCCTTTCACCCGAGAAAAGGCTCCACGGCCCGGCATCCAGGTAGGCCAGCAGCGCCTCCCGGAACGGCGTGATGCTCTTGTAGCGCGCCGTGTCTTCCGGCAGCCCCCTCACCGCCTCCGCCAGCCGGGCAAGTTCCTGCGGGCGGTCCGCCAGCGACTTCCAGCGGGCGCTGGTGGGTGCGGATGGTGAACAGGACGGCGCCCGTGCGCGGCAGCCGGCGCAGGGTCTGGCGCTCGACCCGCAGGAAAATCCGCGCCCGGCATTCTCCGGCGTGATGTCCGGATCGGTGTCCCACCGGCCATGCCCGACGGGCTGGAAAAGCGCGGGATCATTCGTCAGCGACCAGTTGAGCCGCCAGACCGGGCGATCCGGCGCCAGCATCCCGATGAAGCGGTCCACCGGCTTGCCCAAGCGCTCGGCATAGGACGGAACCGGCTCATGGATCGCCATCATCGGCCGCCCCAGCTTGTCCGACAGCCGCCAGCGGTTGGGAAAGCACAGCACGCCCGCCGTCAGCCGAAGCTCGCCATCGACCTCCTGAAGGATGCACAGATCCTCCTGAACCAGACGGCCGGCGATATCCAGCGGATCGGGGACATCCCCTTCCACGGTCCAGCGGTCGCCGCTGACCCGGTTGACCAGCTCGCTCCCCGCACGCTCGAAACGGTCCGGAAACCGTTCCGGCAGAAAACCCGCCAATTGGTCCAGCACCTCGCGGCAAGCGGCTTCCGACCCCGGCAGCGCCCCCAGCACCTCGTCACGCCGTTCTTCCAGCAGCGACTTCCGCAACGCGATTTCGGCTGCGTACCGGCTGTCGATCTCGATCCAGTCCGCCGGCTTCAGGGCCATCAGCCCCATCGTCATGCGATAGGGACCGTCGGCGAACGGCAGGTAATCGAAATCAGGCTCGGAGTTCATTATTCAGCTTGTAATTCAGCTTGCGCCGTTTCTTCCGGGATCTGGTGCTTCAGGATAACCGGCATCTGGAGCGCGCTGAACACCAGCGTCAGCGGCATGATGCCGAACACCTTGAAGTTGACCCATGCATCCGTGGGCATGGTCCGCCAGACCACCTCGTTCAGCACGGCCAGCACGACGAAGAAGCAGGCCCAGCGCAGCGTCAGGATACGCCAGCCGGTCTCGCGTCAGGCTCAGCACCGTGCCGAGCAGCCGCTTCATCACGTTGCGGCGAAGCGCCAGACTGGTGAACAGCACGGTGGCGAACAGCAGGTTGACGACCGTCGGCTTCAGCTTGATGAACAGATCGTCCTCAAGCCACAGGGTCAGCCCGCCGAACAGCAGCACGAAGAAGCAGCCGACCAGCGGCATGATCGGCAGCTTGCGTTCGAAGTGCCAGGACAGCAGCACGGCGACACCGGTCGCCGCCATGAAGGCGCCCGTGCCGGCCATGATGCCGGCTTGGCTATTGGTGACGAAGAAGACCGCCAGCGGTCCCGCTTCGATCAGGAGTTGGGTATATTGGTTCACGCTGCTACACATAGCGGCGTAGCGCCGGGTCACAAAGTAAAATCCGCAACCCGGCGCGCCGTCAACGGCATCAGATCAGTCAGTTGACCGTCACCGATCAGCCCGGCCGGCGCTCACCGGGGCCGCCTTCGGGACCCTGCCCGTGATGGCGTTCGTGCATGCCGGGGCCATGCCCACCCCAGCCGCCATGCCCGCCCGGCCCGTGCCGCATGAAGCGCTCGACCATCTCGTCGGCGGTCTTCTTCTGGTCCGTCCGTGAAGGTGGCGTAGACTTCATCCAGCGCCGGGCGGACCTGACGGATCTGGTCCAGCCGCATCGTCATCATCTCTTCCATGCGCTGGGCGCGCTCCGGCAGGGTCGCCGGGGGCTTCATCTTCGCCGGGTCGGCGCACATCTTCTCCATGGCGCCGCTGCTGCTCTTCACGGCGGTGGCGAACTTGTTCCACGCCGGGCGCTGAGCGTCGGTGATCTTCAACCGGGTTTCGGCGAAGGCCAGAGCGCCGGCGACCCGGGCATCACGATCCTCGCACATCCGCTCCATCATCCGCTCCATGCGCGGGCCGCGGCCTTCCCCACCGGGGCCGCCCGGTCCACCCGGACCGCCCTGGGCAAACACCGGAACCGCGGCGGTCAGCAGGGCGCCAAGTGCTACGGTCGCCAAAACGGTACGCTTCATCATAACTTCTCCATCTCTTCGTCATCCAAAGCGGGAACGTCCGCTTCGATGACCTGATAATGGGGCGCCACCGTTGCCGCTTCATGTCGGCCAACGGGGCATTTGGTAACGGTCTGTAACCGCCCCGTCCCGTGTAACGATCCGTTACAACATTTCCCTTACTCACCCTCCAGCCTCTGAACGATAGTGTCGGCCATGGACAAGCAGCCCCATCTTCTCGTGGTCGACGACGACCGGGAAATCCGCACTCTGATCTCTCAGTTCCTCACCAAGCATGGCTATCGCGTGTCGAGCGCCGCTAACGGGGCGGAGATGATGCAGGTGCTGAACACATCCCGGATCGACCTGATCGTGCTCGACCTCATGATGCCGGGGGAGGACGGCCTGTCGCTCTGCCGCCGCCTGCGCGCCCAATCGGGACCGTCGGGCGCCATCCCGATCATCATGCTGACGGCGATGGGCGAGGAAACCGACCGCATCGTCGGTCTGGAAATGGGCGCCGACGACTATCTGCCCAAGCCTTTCAACCCGCGCGAACTGCTGGCCCGCGCCAAGGCCGTGCTCCGCCGCTCCACCGGCCTGCCGGTCGGGACCTCGGCGGAACCGGCGACAAGCCGGGGCATGAGCTTCGAAGGCTGGCGGCTCGACATCGCCAAGCGGGAACTCTGGTCACCGGACAACGTCCTGGTCCAGCTCAGCGCCGGTGAATTCGACCTGCTGGTCGCCTTCGTCGAACACCCGCAGCGGGTTCTTACCCGCGATCAACTGCTCGATCTGGCGCGCGGACGCAGCGCCATGCCGTTCGACCGCAGCATCGATGTCCAGGTCAGCCGCCTGCGCCGCAAGATCGAGCCGGACCCCAAAGAGCCGACGATGATCAAAACAGTCCGCAGCGGCGGCTATATCTTCACTCCCGTCGTGAACAGGCTCCTGACATGCTCTCGTCCCTGGCGAACCGTATCTTCTCAGCCGGCATCGCGGTCCGCTTGGGCTTCACCGTGCTGATGGCGCTGGCCCTGACCCAGGGCGTCAGCGCGCTCGTCTACCTGACCGACCGTGGCGGAGAACCGCCGCCGCGCCACCACCACCCTCGGGAAATGGTGGAGAGGGTATCCGCCATAATCCGGCTGGCCGACGAGACTCCGCCGCAGTTCCGCCCCCGCGTGGTCCGCGCCGTCGATGCGCCGGGACTTGAGGTCGAATGGCGGCCAACCGCACCCGACTTTCACCAGAACCAGACCGGCTTCCCGTTCGACGGGCTGCGCCGCCGCATGCGCGAGGCCCTGGACGATCCCGACCGCGAAATCCTGATCGAGGTCCACCACGGCCAACCCCGCTCCACTCCGGCCGGTCCGCTGGCGCCGCTGGAAGCCCGGATGTTCGGCAACCTGATCCAACTGGCGACGCCGCTGTCCGATGGCACGTGGCTGGTCTTCCGCTCCGATCCGGACCGCGACGGCCCCTTCCGCCTGCTCCGCTTCGCGCTGTGGATGGGGCTGGTCGGACTGGTGATCTTCGGCCTGTCGCTCTGGGTCGGCCGGCTTCTCAGCGCGCCGCTCAAACGCTTCGCCGATGCCGCCCAGCGCCTCGGCATCGATGGCGAGGCGCCGCTGCTGCCCGAAGCCGGCCCGCGCGAGCTTCGGCAGGCGACGCGCGCCTTCAACCAGATGCAGACCCGCCTCCACCGCTTCGTCGAAGACCGGACCCAGATGCTGGCCGCCATCAGCCACGACCTGCGCACGCCGCTGACCCGGCTGCGCCTGCGCGCCGAATTCGTCGATGACCCGGAACAGCAGCGCAAGATGCTGGCCGACCTGGAGGAGATGGAGGCGATGATCGCCTCCACCCTCGCATTCGCCCGCGACGACGCCCGCAAGGAACCTCGCGTCACGATCGATCTCGCGGCCTTGCTCCAGAGCCTGGTCGATGACTTGGGCGATGCTGGCAACACCATCGAGTATGCCGGCCCGGAACACCGGACCATCGGCTGCCGCCCGGTGGCTCTCCGCCGCGCCATCGGCAACCTGATCGACAATGCGCTGAAATACGGCGGCTGCGCCCGCGTGACGCTGCTGGACCAGCAGGAGCCCGGACATGTGGCGATCAGGATCGACGACGACGGCCCCGGCATCCCCGTATCGGAGCAGGAAAAGGTCTTCGCCCCCTTCTACCGCCTGGAACGCTCCCGCAGCCGGGACACCGGCGGCACCGGTCTTGGCCTGTCGGTCGCCCGCACGATAGCCCGCGCCCATGGCGGCGACGTGACCCTGCTGAACCGACCGGAGGGCGGCCTAAGCGCCACGCTGATCCTGGCGGAGGCATGACGCGGCACAAGCGGCCTCAATACGCGTATACATGCTCCGGATAGCGGACTTCCGCCGTCGGATCGCGCTTGAAGTCTAGCAGCAGCACGACGCGGGTGTCCTTGCCCCGGTTCCAGGCTTCATGCTCCGTGGTGTCGTCGAACACCATCACGCCGCCGGGAGTCCAGCCCCTGGTTTCGGGCCCGACGCGGATCGCGCTGTCGTCGGATGGCAGCAAGCTGAGATGCGCCCGAAGAACTTCATTCGTGTAGCCGAAATGAGGGCCGATATAGGTGCAGGGCGCCAGGGAGGAGAAGCCGGCGGTGAGCAAGCCGGGGAACGTGCTCGATCGCGGCGATCGTCTTCGGGCACAGCGCCGCGTGCTCCTCGTCCTTAGACGCCGAATTTGTAGAGCGGGAAGACGGTCCAGTTGCCGTCATAAATGCTCTTTTCGGGCCAGGAGATGAAATACTGATCCGACAAGGCCAGCAGTTCGGCCCGTATGTCCATCCAGACCTCCGACAGCGCGGTGATGAGCCGGGAAGTCCGCTTCATTAAAAAACATGGTTGCGCCTCACAGAAATAAATATACTGAAAGGAGAATTTTATGCGAAAGCCGTATATCAAAAAACGATCCCGGAATCGAACCTTATCTGATCGCTAGCTCCAATCCCAATCCGCCGCCACCCGCCACCGCCGATCATGTCGCCCCGCGTCCTGGGCCACGGCTTGGGCAAGCCCATCGCGCGGGCCAGTTCCAGGATCATCGGCGCCTGAAGGCGGGCTTCCGCCAAGGTCCCGGAATCGCCCAGCACGTCCGCCACCGGCCCCTGCGCCACCGTCATCCATTGCTCGAAGACGGCGACATCGGCCGCCCAGGCATAGGCAAGATCGACATCGTGGGTGGACAGCACCAGCGTCGTCCCCAAGGCGGCCACCGACTCCAGCGCCGCCATCAGGCGCGCCACACCATCGGCGTCCAGGCCGGCGGTCGGCTCATCCAGCAGCAGCACTTCCGGCCGCATCGCCAAGCGCCCGGCAATGGCGACCCGGCGTTTCTGGCCGAAGCTCAGCATATGCGTGGGCCGGTCGGCCAATCGGATATGCCGAGAGCCTCCAGCGCGCCCCCGACCCTTTCCCGGACCTCCGCCTCACCAAGCCCAAGATTGAGCGGCCCAAAAGCGACATCGCGCTCGACAGTCGCGGCGAAGATCTGATCGTCCGGGTCCTGCAACACCAATCCCACGCGGCTGCGCCAGTCGCGCAAACCCGCGCCGGTCGTAGCGCCCCGGATTCCGCCCAGCAGCACCCGCCCGCCGCGCGGCTTCAAGGTCCCGTTAAGATGCAGGAACAGCGTGGTCTTGCCGCAACCGTTCGGCCCCAGCAGCGCCAGATTGCGCCCCCGCCGCACCGTCAGATCGATCCCGCGCAACGCTTCGACCCCGCCGGGATAATCGTAACGCACGGCTTCCGCCGCCAGAACTATGCCATCCATGGCTGTATATCGTCCGATCGCCGCAATGGCATTTTCAGGCGGCACTTTGCAAAAGTCCATGCAACGACGATACCGCCGCGACGGCAACCGGCAGCAGCGCCCCCGCGAGCAGCCACCCACCGGACGCCGCCCGGTCACTGCCCAATTGCGGCAGATCCCCCGTGAAGCCCCGTGCCGCCAAGCCCCGTCTCAAGCCTCCGCCCCCGGTCAAGCGAGCGCTGGAACAGGCTGCCGGCCAGCCAGCCGAGCGACCGGATGCTACGACGCGGCCCGTCATAGCCAAGGCGGGCGACCTGAGCCTGCCGCCCGACGATCCGCCCGCTCCAGGAAGACGAAAATCAGCCGGTAGATCAGCAGGATAAGCTCCCGCACCGGCCTCGGCACGCCGAGCCTGCCCAGCATCGGCACAAGCTCCGCGACCGGCGTGGTCAGGATCAGGAAGACCAGACACGACGTCGCCGCCAGCGACCGCGACGTAACCTCCGCCGCCAGCCGCAGCCCACCCGGCGCCAAGCCCGATATGCAGCCCGTCGGATACATCGACCGCCAGCGCCAGCACCGGGACGCCCGTCAGCAGGAATCCCAGCGGCACCGCCAGCGTCCCCAGCGCCGCCTTCAGCGGCACCCTGGCTCCCACGACCGTCAACGCCAGCATCACGGCGATCATAAGCGGCGCCGTCGGCCACGGCGGCAGGATCAGGGCAACCAGCAGCATGCCGCCGGCCGGGACCAGTTTTTCCAGTGGGTGACGGTCGCTCCAGCGGTTGGTCCAGGCGTGGCGGTCAATCGCCAGCATGGACCTCGTCCCGCCGCTGCTTTCGCGATTCTCCCCGCG
Source organism: uncultured Alphaproteobacteria bacterium (assembly GCA_963848585.1). Taxonomy (GTDB): domain Bacteria; phylum Pseudomonadota; class Alphaproteobacteria; order Azospirillales; family Azospirillaceae; genus Skermanella. The sequence continues at coordinate 37,942 of CAWKET010000001.1, forward strand.
CCTCGCTGCGCCCGCGGCGCAGCCCGACATAGTACCCCAGCAAACCGGCGCCCAAGGCGGCCTGAAGGGAGAACAGCAGGCTTTCGATCTCCTTGCTCGGCGGCGTCCACAGCGGCTCGAACCAGGGCTGATAGCCGGCCTCGTCGATCACCCCCTGCGCCTGACCGTCCGAGCCGCCAAACTCGGCGTTGCCCGTAACGATCAGCGGCAGGACCACGATGGCCGCCGCCACCAGCAGCAATATCCCGTTCCGCCGCATCACTTCGCCCCCCGCAGGAAGGCCAGAGCCGACAGCTCATCCCGGCTGTACTGGGCCAGAAGGTTGACCACCACGACCGTCAGGATGCCCTCGACCACCGCCAGCGGCACCTGAGTGATGGCGAAGATCGACAGGAACTTGACCAGCGCCCCGCCAAATCCCGTCGCCGGATCGGGAAACGCCAGCGCCAACTGAACGGACGTCACGCAATACGTCGCCAGATTCCCCAGCGCCGCCGCCAGGAACACACCGACACTCCGCCCGAAGCCCGAAGTCAGCCGCCACACGCCCCAGGCGACCCACGGACCGACGATCGCCATGGAAAAGGCGTTGGCGCCCAGCGTGGTGATCCCGCCATGGGCCAGCAGCAGCGCCTGGAACAGCAGCACGATGCTTCCCAGCACCGCCATCACGTTCGGCCCGAACAGCACCGCGCCCAGCCCGACACCGGTCGGATGCGAACAACTCCCCGTCACGGACGGGATCTTCAGCGCCGACAGCACGAAGGCGAAGGCGCCCGACGTCGCGAGCAGAAGCTTGGTTTCGGGATGATCCTCGATGATGCGCCCGATCCGGCGCACGCCCGCCACCACGAACGGCGCCGCGGCGACCGTCCAGGCCAGAGCGTGGATGGGCGGCAGATAGCCTTCCATGATATGCATTGAAACTGTTTCCCCCTCGGCGATGAAGGGGATGCATGGATGAAGCGCCCACAAGGGACGGCGGCATTCGGGACCACCGTTCCGGCTGGCCTTCCTCCCGGTGCACCCCGCCCGGAACATACGGCTCTTCCGGTGACGGCAGGTCTCCTGGCTCGCAGGTCGCAGTCGGTCGCCATGCCTTCCCAGCCCGTGATACGGGGCCAGTGGCACGAAGTCGGCGTCAACTCGCTGCTCACAGTTGCGGGGGCAGCCACGGATTAGGTCCCCAGAGGGGTCCGCCGCACCGTGTTCCCTATTAATCCCCCTCGTCGCTCGCTCGGGGGAACCTATCACCGGGGTTGAAGCTAGTGGGCGGAGCGATGGCCCGTCAAGTGCTTAACGTGTGCGGCTCAGCAGAACGGCGGCGGCGTTCTCCCGCTGCTCCCAGCCGGCCCGCTCCAGTTCCGGGTCGGCATGCTCCTCGATCGGAAAACCGACGCACAGATAGGCCACCAGCGACCAGGAAGGCGGCACATCGATCGACCGGCAGACCGCCTCGGGGTCCAGGATGGACACCCAGCCGACGCCGATCCCATGGGCACGGGCCGCCAGCCAGAACGTGTAGACCGCCGTCACGGTCGAATAGCGCAGCATCTCCGGCATGGTCTGCCGGCCCAGCCCATGGCCGCGCTCCGTCCCGTCGTCGTTGAAGACCGCCAGTTGGACCGGCGCGTCGTTCAGCCCCGCCAGCTTCAGTTGGGCGTAAAGCTGGGCGCGGTCGCCCGTATAGCCCGACAGCGCCTCGGCATTGCAGTGCTCGAAGATGCCGCGAACGGTAGTCCGCCGCTCCGGATCATCGACCCGGACGAACCGCCAGGGACGGCTGTAGCCGACCGAAGGCGCCAGCGCCGCGACATGCCGACCAGCCGCTCGATCAGGCCGGCATCGACCGGATCGGTCCGGAACCGGCGCACGTCCCGGCGCCAGCGGAACAGGTCTTCCAGCCGGGTCTGAAAGTCCACATCGAAGATAGGGGCATTCGTCATGCCGCCAAATTGAATGAAGCGAGCGCCGCGCGCAAGCGCTCCCATGCCGCAGCATCCGGCGGCAGCCCGAACCGCAGCCAGTCCGGCTTGGCCTCGAAGCTGCGGACCAGGATGCCCCGCCGGCCCAGATGCTCGAACAAACCGCCGGCATCGGGCGTCCGCGCCAGCCGGAACAGGTCGGTGCCCCCGACCACCGCCAGCCCATGGCTTTCAAGCAGCGCATCCAACTCGCGCGCCGCATCCGCAAGCCGGACGCGGGTAGCCGCGATCCAGTCCGCATCCTCCATGGCCTCGGCGCCGATCTCCAGCGCCGGCCCGGCGACCGCCCAGGGGCCGAGATGGTCTTCAAGCCGCCGCACCAGATCCCCGCTCCCAAGCGCGAAGCCCAGCCGCAGCCCGGCCAGCCCGAAGAACTTGCCGAACGAGCGCAGCACGCACAGCCCCGGCCGTCCGGCCTCACCCGCGACGCTGAGCCCCGGCGTCACATCGGCGAAGGCCTCGTCCACCACCAGCAATCCGCCCCGCGCGGCCAGCCTGGTCGGCCAGCGCCACCAGCCGCTCCGGCTCGACCTGCCGGCCATCCGGATTGTTGGGGTTGGTCACAATGACGCAGTCGGCGCCGGCCGCCGCCTCCAGGGTCTCCTCGACCGTCACCCGATGCCCCGCCAGACGCCAGCACCGGGCATGCTCGGCATAGGTGAATCCCAGGATGGCGACATGGCCCCGCCGGCACCATCCGGGGGACCGCCTGGATCAGCGCCTGCGATCCCGGAGCCGCCATCAGCGCATCCGGCGGTGCTCCGAAGTACCGTGCCGCCGCACTCCGCAGACGGCCATATGCCGCCCGATCCGGCAGCCGGTTCCAGGCATCGGCGCTGATCTCCCCCGGTTTCCAGGGCCACGGGTTGATCCCGGTGGACAGATCCACCCAGCCGCCGTCCGGCTTCCCGAAGCGCGCTTCGGCCGCATCCAGGCCGCCGCCATGGTCGCGGACCGGACCTTCCGCCGCCGGATTCGCGATTGACGCTGATGCGGGGGGACCGTAAGACTGCTCACCCATAGACATTGGTTCCTTGGCGCCCCGTTTCGGGTGCTGAGGTGAAAAGGGAACACGGTGAGGCCGGGCTCGTGAGCCGTATGCCAAATCCGTGGCTGCCCCCGCAACTGTGAGCAGCGAGTCGGCGCCGATACAAAGCCACTGGCCCCGGATCGAGACGGGCTGGGAAGGCAATGGCGTCCGGCTGGGACCTGCGAGTCAGGAGACCTGCCAATGTCGCGCGCAACAACGATGGTCCGGGCGGGGTGCACCGGTGAATGAGGAAACATGAACGCGATCACGAAGCCCACCGAGAAGCTCGGCGTCATGCTGTGCGGCCACGGCAGCCGGGACCTTGGCGCCGTGCAGGAATTCGCGGTGGTCGCGGGCCAACTCCGCGCCAAGCTGCCGTTCGACGCCGTTGAGTACGGCTATCTGGAATTCGCCAAGCCGATCATCCGCGACGGGCTGGACAAGCTGCGCGCCAAGGGCGTCACCAAGGTGCTGGCGATCCCCGGCATGCTGTTCGCCGCCGGCCACGCCAAGAACGACATTCCCTCCGTCCTCAATACCTATCAGGCCCAGAACGAGGGCATGACCATCCATTACGGCCGCGAGCTTGGCATCGACCTGAAGATGCTGCGCGCCGCCGGCGACCGGGTGGCCGAAGCGCTGGCATCCGCCAAGACCGAGGTCCCGCGCCACGAAACGCTGCTTGTGGTGGTCGGCCGCGGCGCTTCCGATCCCGACGCCAATTCCAACGTCGCGAAGGTCACGCGCATGCTGTGGGAAGGCATGGGCTTCGGCTGGGCCGAGACCGCCTATTCCGGCGTCACCTTCCCGCTGGTCGCCCCCGCGCTGGAGCATGCGGCGAAGCTCGGCTTCCGCCGCATCGTCGTGTTCCCCTACTTCCTGTTCACCGGCATCCTGGTCCAGCGCATCTATGACCACACCGACGCGGTCGCGGCGAAGTTCCCGGACATCGAGTTCATCAAGGCCCCCTACCTGAACGACCATCCGCTGGTGCTGGAAACCTTCGTCGACCGGGTGACCGAGATCCTGGAAGGCACCGGCAACATGAACTGCCAGATGTGCAAGTACCGCGAACAGGTGCTCGGCTTCGAAGCCGAAGTCGGCCTTCAGCAGGAAAGCCATCACCACCACGTCGAAGGCATCGGGTCCGGCGCCCGCGCATCATGAGCATGGTCATGATCACCACACGATCATGGGCATGACCACGCTCATGACCACGACCATCACCACGATCATGACCACGCGCACGACCACGCCCACGACCACGGCCATAAGCATGATCACGGCGCCGCCGGACACCATCACCACCCCTACCCGCACGCGGACCATCCCCTGGGGCCAGTGACGCTGACCAAGCTGTCGCACGACTGACCCGGCGATGGAGTATCTGCGCGACCCGGCGGAGATCTATCGTCGCTCCTTCGCCACGATAGCGGCCGAGGCCGATTTCACCGCGATGCCATCGGACGTGGCCGAAGTGGCGACCCGCCTGATCCACGCCTGCGGCATGGTCGATCTGGTCGAAGACCTCGTCTGGACGCCCGACGTGGTATCCGCCGGCCGCGCCGCCCTGGCGGCGGGCGCCCCGATCCTGACCGACGCGCAGATGGTCGCATCCGGGATCATGGCGACCCGCCTGCCGGCCGGCAACCGGGTGCTCTGCGCCCTCTCCGATCCCGCCGTTCCCGGCCTTGGCCGCCCAGCACGAGACCACCCGTTCGGCGGCGGCGCTCGACCTCTGGCTGCCGCATCTGGCCGGCGCCATCGTCGCCATCGGCAACGCCCCGACCGCGCTGTTCCGCCTGCTGGAACTGCTCGACGCCGGAGCGCCCCGGCCCGGCCGTCATCCTGGGCTTCCCCGTCGGCTTCGTCGGCGCCGCCGAGTCCAAGGCCGAGCTGGCGGCCAACCCGCGCGGCATCCCCTTCATCACCGTGCGCGGACGGCGCGGCGGCAGCGCCATGGCGTCGGCCGCCGTCAATGCCCTGGCGATCGGAGCCCGCGCATGACATCCCCTGCCGGAGCGTGGCTGTCCGTCGTCGGCATCGGCGAGGACGGGCTGGACGGCGTATCCGCCGCCGGCCGCCGCCTGATCGACACCGCCGACCTGCTGGCCGGCGGAGAGCGCCACCTTGCCCTGATCCCCGACGATGGCCGCGAACGCCTGCCCTGGCCCTCCCCCTTCAGCGCCGGACTCGACCAACTCCTGAAGCACCGGGGCCGCCGCGTCTGCGTCCTGGCGAGCGGCGATCCCATGAGCTACGGCATCGGCGCCACCCTGGCGCGGCGCATCCCGCCCGCCGAGATGATCGTCGTCCCCGCCCCCGGCGCCTTCGATCTCGCCTGCGCCCGCATGGGCTGGGCACGCGCCGAGGTCGAAACCCTGACCCTGCACGGCCGCCCGCTGGCCCTCCTCCACGCCTATCTCCAGCCCGGCGCCCGCCTGCTGATCCTCAGCGAGAACGGCACCACTCCGGCCGCCGTCGCCGGCCTGCTGGCCACCCGGGGCTACGGCCAAAGCCGGATCACCGTCCTGGAACGCATGGGCGGCCCGCAGGAGCGCCGCCGCGACTGGAACGAGCCCGACATCGCCGACCTCAACACGCTGGCGGTCGAATGCGTCGCCGATCCCGGCGCTCCCCTGCTCCCCCGCTCGCCCGGACTGCCGGACGAGGCCTTCCACCACGACGGCCAGTTGACCAAGCGGGAGGTCCGCGCCGCCACGCTCGCCGCCCTCGCCCCCGTTCCCGGCCAACTCCTGTGGGATGTCGGCGCCGGCTGCGGCTCCATCGCGATCGAATGGATGCGCCACCACCCCGCCTGCCGCGCCGTCGCCATCGAGCCGCGCCGCGACCGGCTGGCCCTGATCGCGGCCAATGCCGAAAGCCTCGGCTGCCCCCAACTCACCATCGTCGAGGGCAAGGCCCCGGCGGCGCTCGCCGACCTTCCCCCGCCCGACGCCGTATTCATCGGCGGCGGCATCACGGCGCCCGGCCTGTTCGAGACATGCTGGCAAGCGCTGCCCCCCGGCGGGCGGCTGGTCGCCAACGCCGTCACGATCGAGGGCGAGCAGGCGCTCACATCCGCCTATACCCGGCTCGGCGGCAGCCTGACCCGAATCGCGATCTCCAGGGCCGAACCGATCGGCCCCTTCTCCGGCTGGCGTCCCCTGATGCCGGTCACACAACTGGCGCTGCTGAAGACATGAACGGAACCCTCTACGGCCTGGGAGTAGGGCCGGGCGACCCCGAACTGATCACGCTGAAGGCGCTCCGCCTGCTGCGATCGGCTCCGGTCATCGCCTATCCCGCCCCCGAGCATGGCGACAGCCTCGCCCGCGCCATCGTCGCCGAGACACCTGCCCGGCGGCCAGACCGAGATCGCGATCCGCATGCCCATGCTGGTCGAGCGCTTCCCGGCGCAGGAGATCTACGACCGCGCCGCCGTCGAGATCGGCGCGCATCTGGAAGCCGGCCGCGACGTGGCCGTGCTGTGCGAGGGCGACCCGTTCTTCTACGGCTCCTTCATGTACCTGTTCGGCCGCATGGCCGAGCGCTTCCCGGTCCAGGTCGTCCCCGGCGTCTCGTCGCTGACCGCCTGCGCCGCCGACTTCGGGTGCGGCGCTGGCGTCGCGCAACGACGTGCTGACCGTCATCCCCGCCCCGCTCGCCGCCCGAGCGGCTGCGCGATCTGCTTGCACGCACCGACGCCGCCGCGATCATGAAGCTGGGCCGCCACTTCGCCAAGGTCCGCGACGTGCTGAACGAACTGGGCTTCAGCGCACACGCCCGCTATGTCGAGCGCGCCACCATGCCGAACCAGCGCCTGCTGCCGCTGGACGAGGTCGATCCCGACATCCGTCCCCTACTTCTCGATGGTGCTGGTCCACCGGCGCGGGGAGGCATGGTCATGACCGCATCCCGCCCCCGTCTTCGTCGTCCTGTCCCAGACCGGCCTTGAAGTGGCCGACGGTGCCCGCACCATCCTGCCCGGCGCCGAGATCCACGGCCTCGCCCATCGCGTCACCGGTGCCGACCGCGACTTCACCGCCACGCTCGACCATCTGCGCGCCCTGTTCCAGGCCGGAACTCCCATCATCGGCGTCTGCGCCGCCGGCATCCTGATCCGCGCCCTCGGCCCCATCCTGTCGGACAAGCGGGCCGAACCGCCGGTCCTGGCGCTGGCCGAGGACGGCAGCGCCGTCGTCCCGCTGCTGGGCGGCCATCACGGCGCCAACGATCTGGCGCGGCGGCTCGCCGATGCCCTCGGCATCGAACCCGCGATCACCACCGCCGGCGACCTCAGCTTCGGCATCGCCCTGGACGAGCCGCCCGCCGGCTGGACCCTCGCCAACCCCGCCGACGCCAAGCCCTTCAGCGCCGCCCTGCTGGCGGGCGGCACCGTCCGGCTGGAGGGCAACGCCCCCTGGCTGAAAGCCTCCCGCCTGCCCTTCAGCCCCGACGCCGAACTGGTGATCCGCGTCACCGAACGGGCCGAACCCGGTTCCGCATCGCAACTCGTCTACCACCCTCCCGTCCTGACGGTCGGCGTCGGCTGCGAGCGCGGCGCATCGGCGGAGGAAGTGACGGCCCTCGTCCGCGAAACGCTGGCATCCGCCGGTCTGGCCGAGCAGTCCGTCGCGGCGCTCTGCTCGATCGACGTCAAGATGGACGAACCCGCCATCCACGCCGCCGCGGCGGCGCTGGGCGTGCCCGCCCGCTTCTTCGACGCCGCCCGGCTGGAAGAGGAAGCGCCCCGCCTCGCCAACCCCTCCGACCTCGTGTTCCGCGAAGTCGGCTGCCACGGCGTCGCCGAAGGCGCCGCCCTGGCCGCCTCCGCCGGCACCCTGATCGTGCCCAAGCGCAAGTCCGCCCGCGCCACCTGCGCCGTCGGCCTGTCCGCCACGCCGCTCCAGGCCGACACCATCGGCCAGCGCCGGGGCCGGCTTTCCATCGTCGGCATCGGCCCCGGCAGCGACGGCTGGCGGACGCCGGAGGCGGACCAGTGGCTGACGCGGGCGACCGACCTCGTCGGCTACCACCTCTACCTCGACCTGCTGGGCGATCTGGCAGCCGGCAAGCAGCGCCACGGCTACGAACTCGGCGCCGAGGAAATGCGGGTCCGCGTCGCCCTCGACCTCGCGGCGCGAAGGCCGCGACGTGGCGCTGGTCTCCAGCGGCGACGCCGGGATCTACGCCATGGCGACCCTGGTGTTCGAACTGATCGACCGCGAAGACCGCCCCGACTGGGCAAGGCTGGATATCGGCGTCACCCCCGGCATCTCCGCCCTCCAGGCGGCGGCATCCCGCGCCGGCGCTCCCCTCGGCCACGACTTCTGCACGATCTCCCTGTCCGACCTGCTGACCCCCTGGCCGGTGATCGAACGCCGCATCCGCGCCGCGGCCGCAGGGCGATTTCGTGATCGCCGTCTACAATCCGGTCTCGAAGCGCCGGACCGAGCAGCTTCCCGCCATGAAAGCGGTCCTGCTGGAACACCGCCCGCCCGACACTCCGGTGATCCTCGCCCGCAATCTCGGCCGGCCGGGAGAGACCATCACCGTCACCACCCTGACGGCCCTGGACGCCGCCGACGTGGACATGCTGACGCTGGTCATGATCGGCTCCTCCGAGACCCGCGCGGTTCCGCGCGGCGACGGCGGCACCTGGGTCTACACACCACGCGGCTACGCCGCGAAGCATCTGGACGAGAAAGCCCCATGACGGTTCACTTCATCGGCGCCGGCCCAGGTGCGCCCGACCTGATCACCATCCGGGGCCGCGACCTGATCGCGCGCTGCCCGGTCTGCCTCTACGCCGGCTCCCTGGTGCCGCCCGAAGTCGTCGCCTATGCGCCCGAAGGCGCCAAGGTGATCGACACCGCGCCGATGACATTGGACGACATCATCGCCGAAATCGAAGCCGCCCATGCCGCAGGGCAGGACGTGGCCCGCGTCCATTCCGGCGATCCCTCCCTCTACGGCGCCATCGGCGAGCAGATCCGCCGGCTCGACGCGCTCGGCATCCCCTACGACATCACCCCCGGCGTGCCGGCCTATGCGGCGGCCGCCGCACTGCTGCGCACCGAACTGACCCTGCCGGAGGTCTCCCAGACCGTCATCCTGACGCGCACGGCCATGAAGTCGTCGCCCATGCCGAACGCGGAAACGCTGGACGTGCTGGGCCGCTCCGGCGGGACGCTGGCGATCCACCTGTCGATCCGCAACATGACCAAGATCGTGGACGAGCTGTCGCCGCACTACGGCGCCGACTGCCCGGTGGCCGTGGTCTACCGCGCGACATGGCCCGACGAGCAGGTGATCCGCGGCACGCTCGCCGACATCCGGGAGAAGGTGCGCGAAGCGAAGATCACCCGCACCGCCCTGATCATCGTCGGCCGCGTCCTGGGCGCCGAGGACTTCCGCGACAGCGCCCTCTACGACGCCAACCACGTCCACGTCCTGCGCCCCGAGCGCAAGGCCCGGTGACTTCAGCGGCGCTTCAGCCAGTCCAGCGCTTCTTCCACGGTGCCGACGCTGTCGCCCGGCGGCGGCGCTGGCCGGCGCACCATGATTACGGGAATGTTCAGCTCCCGCGCCGCGACCAGCTTGGGATAGCTGGCGTCGCCGCCGCTGTTCTTGGCGACGATGACCGTAATGCCATGCTCCACCAGCAGCGCCCGCTCCGCCTCAAGGTCGAACGGCCCGCGCCCCGTCACCAGCGTAATGCCGGGAAGCGGCTCATCGGGCGGATCGATGACCCGCGCCAGCATCCAGGCATCGGTACGGGCGGCGAAAGGCGCCAACTCCTGCCGCCCCACGGTCAGGAACACGCGCGCACCCGCCGGGATCGCCTCGACGGCGGCGGCCATGTCATCGACCTCGATCCAGCGGTCGCCCGGCTGCGGCTCCCACGCCGGACGCGCCAGCATCAGCCGGGCGGTCGGCCGCTGCCGGCAAGCGGCCTCGGCATGGCGGGAGATCGTCGCGGCGAAGGGATGCGTCGCATCCACCACGGCGGTAATGCCCCGCTCCTCCAGATAAGCCGCCAGCCCTTCAGCCCCGCCGAACCCGCCGACGCGGACTTCTCCCGGCAAAGCGGCTGGCGCCCGGGTCCGCCCGGCGAGCGACGTGATGACGCCGACGCCGGAAAGCCCGCGCGCCAGCGCCGCCGCCTCCGCCGTGCCGCCCAGGATCAGCACGCGGGCTTCACCAGCCGCGAAGCCGGCCCTGCCCTCAAGCCCACCCTTGCGGTCGAAGACGAGAACCTCCACATCCGTACCGCAATCGCCCAGAACCCCGAGCGCCACGGTCGCGCGCCCGCGCCGCGACCAGATCGGCAAGCGGCACTCCGGCGGCGATGGCTTTGGTCAGCACCTGATTGGCGGTATTGGCGCCCTGCGCCTCGGCCACCAGCTCGGCAGGCGCTCCCAAGTTCCGCCAGCCGGTCGGCCAGCCACGTGAAATCGACCTGACTCCGCCCCGAATGCAGATCCAGGAAACCCTTGAGCCAGCTTGGTCAGCTTGCCGAACCCGCCCGCGATGGTGACCCGCGGCACAGGATTGCGCCGCAGATATTTCAGCATGCCGCCCGCGAAATCGCCCATATCCAGCAGAGCCAGTTCGGAAAGGCCATGAATCCGCTGCACCGCCTGTTCGGAGGTCGAGCCGGTCGAACCCGCGACATGGTCGATCCCGTTGGCCCGCGCCACATCGATGCCGCGATGGATGGAGTGTATCCAGGCGGAGCACGAGAACGGCACCACGATCCCCGTCGTCCCCAGGATCGACAGCCCGCCGACGATGCCAAGGCGCGGGTTCCAGGTCTTGAGCGCGATCTCCGCCCCGCCCGGCACCGACACCTCGATCACCACATCTCCGGCATCGCCGAACTCCGCCGCCAGTTCAGCCACCGCCTCCGTCATCATCCGGCGCGGAACCGGGTTGATCGCCGGTTCGCCGGGCGGGATCGGCAGGCCTTCCCTGGTGACCATGCCCACGCCCTCGCCGGCGCGGAACACCACGCCGCTGCCGGCCTCCCCGCGCCTGACCGTCGCTATGATCAGCGCGCCGTGGGTGACGTCGGGATCGTCGCCGGCATCCTTGATCACGCCGGCGGCGCACTCGCCAGCACCCCGCGCTCTCCCAGGCCAGAGCGAAGGCGGGAGTTTCGCCGCCGGGCAGGCGGATGGTCACAGGGTCGGGGAACTCTCCGGTCAGCAGGGCGGTATAGGCCGCCTTGGTCGGCGGCCGTGGCACAGGCGCCGGTTGTCCAGCCCCGGCGAAGGGGACGATTGGGAGCGCCATCCGGTTTGTCGGTCATGGCGTGGCTTATAGACGCGGTGTAGAGTGACGGCAATGATCCCCTCATCTCCTCCCTCCCTCCCGCTTTCCCGAGTTCGAGCCCGGATGGGTCTGGCTCGCCGGCGCCGGCCCGGGAGATCCCGGCTTGCTGACCCTTCACGCATGGCACGCGCTGCGCCATGCCGACGTGATCGTCTACGACGCGCTGGTCGGGCCGGATATCCTGGGCCTCGCGCGCGAAGGCTGCCGGCTGGAATTCGCCGGAAAACGCGGCGGCAAGCCGTCGCCCAAGCAGCCCGACATCTCCAACCGGCTGGTGCAACTGGCCCGCGACGGCCTGCGCGTCCTCCGCCTGAAAGGCGGCGACCCCTTCGTCTTCGGACGCGGCGGCGAAGAAGCGCTGACGCTGGTCGAGCACAACATGCCCTTCCGCGTGATCCCCGGCATCACCGCCGGGATCGGCGGGCTTGGCCTATGCCGGCATTCCAGTCACCCACCGCGACACCAACCACGCCGTCACCTTCATGACCGGGCACAGCGCGTCGGGTCTGGTGCCGGACACGATCGACTGGGCCGCCGTCGCGCGCGGCTCGCAGGTGATCGTCCTCTACATGGCGCTGAAGCACCTGCGCACGATAGCCGGCAACTTCATCAGCGCCGGCCGGCCGGCTGCCCAGGCCGTCGCCATCGTCACCAACGCCACTCTCCCCAACCAGCACGTGCTGGAAACCACGCTGGAGCGGTGCGCCGACGACGTGGCGGCCCACGGGATCGAGCCGCCTGCCCTGGTTGTGGTCGGCGACGTGGTGCTGCTCCGCCCCGCGCTGGACTGGATCGGCGCGCTGTCCCGCCGGGCCGGCGATTAGAGCCATGACGGCCCCCGGCCTGATCCTCGCCGCCCCGGCTTCGGGCAGCGGCAAGACCGTCACGGTGCTGGCGCTGCTCCGCCATTTCCGCCGGGCCGGCATCGACGTCGCCTCCCGCAAGGTCGGCCCCGACTACATCGACCCGATGTTCCACACGGCGGCCAGCGGCCGCCCCTGCATCAACCTGGACCCCTGGGCGATGCGGCCGGAAACGCTGGCCGGGCTGGCGGAAGAGAACGCCGACCTCCTGATCGTCGAGGGCGTCATGGGCCTGTTCGACGGCGCCGCCGACGGCACCGGCTCGACCGCCGACCTGGCCGCCCTCACGGGCTGGCCGGTGGTTCTGGTGCTGGACGTGAAGTCGCAGGCCCAGTCCGCCGCAGCCTTGGTCCACGGCTTCGCCACCTTCCGGAAGCGACGTGACGATCTCCGGCGTGATCCTGAACCGGGTCGGCAGCCCCAACCACGAAGCCCTGCTCCGCACCGCCCTGGCCCCCCTCGGCATCCCCGTCCTGGGCGCCCTGCCGCGCCTGGAAGCCCTCGCCCTGCCCGACCGCCATCTGGGTCTGGTGCCAGCCGGCGAGCATGACGCGCTGGAAAGCTTCCTCGACAAGGCGGCGGATGCCGTCGCCCGCCACATCGACACCGCCGCTCTCCAAAGCCTCGCCCGTCCCGCGCAACTTCCCGTCCTCCGGAAAGCCCGCCCCTCTCCCGCCGCTCGGCCAGCGGATCGCCGTCGCGCGGGATGCCGCCTTCGTCTTCGCCTATCAGCATCTGCTGGATGGCTGGAGGAGCCAGGGCGCCGAACTGCTGCCGTTCTCTCCCCTCGCCGACGAACCGCCGCCATCATCCGCCGACTGCCATCTACCTGCCCGGCGGCTATCCGGAACTGCATGCCGGCCGTCTGGCCTCCGCCCACCGCTTCCTCGAAGGCCTCCGCACCGCCGCGTCGCGCGGCATCCCCATCTTTGGCGAATGCGGCGGCTACATGGTGCTCGGCCGCACCCTGGAGGACGCCGACGGCGTCACGCACCCCATGGCCGGCCTGCTGCCGCTCGACACCTCATTCGCCAAGCGCCGGCTGCACCTGGGCTACCGCCACGCCACCACCGCGACCGCCACGCCGTTCGGACCAGCCGGCACGACCCTGCGCGGGCATGAGTTCCACTACTCCAGCATCAAAGCCGAAGACGCCGCACAGCCGCTCTTCCACGCCCGCGACGCCCGAGGGACCGACCTTGGAGCCATGGGCACCGTGCGCGGCAGCGTCATGGGATCGTTCCTCCACATCGTGGACCGGGCGGAATGAACCTCGACGCGACCGTCCTGCTGGCGCTGGCGCTCGACGCGGCCTTCGGCGAACCGGCATGGCTCTATGCCCGCGTGCCGCACCCCGTCGTGTTCTTCGGCCGGCTGGTCGGCCTGCTCGACCGCACCCTGAACCGCGAATCCGCAACCCGCTTCGCCCGCCGCCTCAGCGGCATCGCCGCCGTCGTCCTGCTGGTCACCCTGACCGCCGGCCCCGCATGGCTGCTGAGCTGGGGCCTGTCCGCCACCCCCTGGGGCTGGGTGGTGGAAGCGGTCCTCGCCAGCACGCTGATCGCCCAGCAGAGCCTCTACACCCACGTCGCCGCCGTGGCCTCCGCCCTGGAAACCGAAGGCCTTGCCGGTGGCCGCCGCGCGGTTTCCATGATCGTCGGACGCAACCCGGAAAGCCTGGACGAACATGGCGTCTGCCGCGCCGCCATCGAGTCCTGCGCCGAGAACTTCTCCGACGGCATCGTGGCCCCGGTATTCTGGTTCGCCGTCCTAGGTTTCCCCGGCCTCGTCGCCTACAAGGCGATCAACACGGCGGACAGCATGATCGGCCACCGGACACCCCGCCATGAGGCGTTCGGCTGGGCGGCGGCCCGCCTGGACGATCTGGTCAACCTGCTCCCCGCCCGGCTGGCCGGGCTGTTCATCATCCTCGGCACGGCCGCTTTCCTGAAGGGAAAGCGCCTGCGCCGGGCTCATGCCGCCTGGAAGATCATGCTGCGGGACGCCGGCAAGCACCGCTCGCCCAACGCCGGCTGGCAGGAAGCCGCCATGGCCGGAGCGCTGGGCCTGGCCCTCGCCGGCCCCCGCCGCTACGGCGACGTGGTGGTGGAGGACGCCTGGATGGGCGAAGGCGGCCGGCGGGAAGCCACATCGGAAGACATCCGCCGAGCGCTCCGCATCCTGCTCGGCGCCTGCATCATTCAGGCGGCGCTCATCGCGGGCTTGGCCGTCCTGGGCTGACCGCTGACCTCAGAGCTTAAGCATGGCGTCCAGGTCCAGGCAGGCTTCCAGGTGATCGGCCAGCGCATCCAGCGTGCTCTCCACGCCGTCCTCATAGGCAAGCCCGCTGACGGCGCGGTCCTTGATCGCCGACAGAAAAGCGTGGCGGAAGCTGTCCGACGAAAACATTCCGTGGACGTAACAACCGCTGACCCGCCCGTCCGCCGATACCGCCCCCTCGGCGCGGCCTTCAAGTTCCAGCAGCGGCCGCGCCAGCGCCGCGCCCGAGGTGCGCCCGATATGCATCTCGTAGCCCCGGATCGCGGCACCGCTCGCTGGATGCAGCCCGGTAACCTCGATCAGCGTCTTAGGCCCGTCCAGAACCGTTTCGATATCGAGCAGCCCCAAGCCATCCACCGCTCCCGGCGCTCCCTCCGTCCCCGCCGGATCGTCCAGCCGCCGCCCCAGCATCTGGAAGCCGCCGCAGATGCCCAGCACATGGCCGCCGCGCCGCAGATGCGCCGCCAGATCCACGTCCCAGCCCTGTTCCCGCAGGAAGGCCAGATCGGGAATCGTCGCCTTGGTGCCGGGCAGAATGATCAGGTCGGCGTCACCCGGCAGCGCCGTCCCCGGCGGAACCATGGTCAGCGTCACATCCGGTTCTTCGCGCAGCGGGTCGAAGTCGTCGAAATTGGCGATGCGCGACAGCATCGGTACGGCGATGCGGATCGCGCGGCCCGCCACACCCGACCGGGAACTCAGCGCCAGCGCATCCTCCGGCGGCAGCTTCCCGGCATCGGTGAAATAGGGAACGACGCCAAGGGACGGCAGGCCGGTATGCTCCGCGATGATCCTGAGACCATCGTCGAACAGGCTGGTATCGCCCCGGAACTTGTTGATCAGGAAGGCCTTCAACCGCGCCCGCTCAGCCGGCGGCAGCACGGCGCAGGTGCCGACGATGCTGGCGATCACCCCGCCGCGCTCGATATCGCCGATCAGCACGACCGGCAGGTCCGCCGCCTCGGCAAAGCCCATATTGGCGATATCGCCCGCCCGCAGGTTGACTTCCGAAGCGCTGCCCGCCCCTTCCACCAGCACAAGGTCGGCCTCCCGGCCCAGGCGGTGGAAGCTCTCCATGACAGCCGGCATCAGCTCGCCCTTGCGGGTCTGATACTCGCGCGCCTTCATGGCCCCGACGACGCGGCCCTGAACGACGACCTGAGCGCCGATATCGGTCTGCGGCTTGAGCAGCACGGGGTTCATGTCGATGGTCGGCGCCACCTTGCAGGCCCGCGCCTGCAAGGCCTGGGCGCGGCCGATCTCGCCACCGTCCGCCGTCACCGCCGCGTTGTTCGACATGTTCTGCGGCTTGAACGGGCGGACGCGGAAACCCCGGTTGGTGAAGGCGCGGCAAAGGCCCGGCCACGATCATGGACTTGCCGACATCGGAGCCGGTGCCCATGAACATGATCGCCTTGGCGGGCATCCGCGCCGTTGGTCAAAACTCCACCCCGGCCTGCGCCTTGACGCCTTCCCGGAAGGGATGCTTCACCATGGTCATCTCCGTGACCAGATCGGCGATCTCCAGCAATTCATCCTTGGCGTTGCGGCCGGTCACGATGACGTGCTTGTCCTCCGGCTTGTCGCGCAGGACGGCCAGCACCTCTTCCAGCGGCAGGTAATCGTAGCGCAGCACGATGTTGAGTTCGTCCAGCAGGACCATCTTGATCTCGGGTCCTGGATCAGGCTACGGCCTGGTCCCAGGCGGCGCGGGCGGCGGCGATATCGCGCTCGCGGCTTTGCGTTTCCCAGGTGAAGCCCTCGCCCATCGTGTTGATGGTCACCTGATCGGCGAAGCGCTCAAGCACGACCCGCTCGCCGGTTTCCCACTTGCCCTTGACGAACTGGACGATCCCGACCTTGAAGCCATGGCCGATCGCCCGCATCACCATGCCGAGCGCGGCGGTGGACTTGCCCTTGCCCTTGCCGGTGTGGACGATCAGAAGCCCCTTCTCCAGGGTCTTGGTCGCGATCATCTTGTCGCGCGCCGCCTTTTTCTTCGCCATCTTCTCGGCGTGACGGGCGTTGATCTCGTCTTCGGTCATGCCTTCGGTTTTCACGGCGTCTCACCCTGAGCCAGTTTGTTCAATGTATCGTACGCGGCATTGGACCTGGGCCGCCACAGGCCGCGCGACAGGGCTTCGGCCAGCTTTTCCGCCATTTCGCGAAGTGCCGCGGGATTGGCCTCTGCCATGAAGTCCCGCACCGTGTCATCGGCGACGTACGCGTCGAAGACGGCATCGAAATGGTGGTCACGTACACAGCGCGCGGTGGCGGCGAAGGCGAACAGGTAATCGACCGTGGCGGCGATTTCGAACGCGCCCTTGTAGCCGTGGCGCATCACGCCGGCGATCCATTTCGGATTGACCACGCGGGCGCGGACCACGCGGGCGATCTCCTCCTCCAGCGTGCGGACCCCGGGTTTTCCGGGCGGGAGTGGTCGTTGTGGTAGACCGGCGGCGCCTGCCCCGACAATGTCCGCACGGCGACCGCCAGACCGCCTTCGAACTGGTAATAGTCGTCGCTGTCGAGCAGGTCGTGCTCCCGGTTGTCCTGATTGTGCAGGACGGCCTGGACCGCGCCCAGCCGGGCCTCGAACAGCCCGCGCTCCGGCGCGCCCTCCACCCCGCCGCCATAGGCGTAGCCGCCCCAGGCGAGATAGGCTTCCGCCAAGATCGCTTTCCGTCTCCCAGCCCCGCTCGTCGATCAGCGCCTGCAGGCCGGCGCCATAGGCGCCCGGCTTGGAGCCGAAAACCCGATGCCCCGCCCGCTTCCGCGCCGCAGCCGGGTCGATGCCGGACGCCACCAGCTTCTCGGCATCCTGCCGGACGCGGGCGGCCAGCGGGTTGATGTCGTCAGGCTCGTCCAGATCGGCGATGGCGCGGGCGGCGCTGTCCACCAGATCCATCTGGGCCGGGAAGGCATCGCGGAAGAAGCCGGAAACCCGCAGGGTCACATCGACGCGCGGGCGGTCGAGCACGCTGGCCGGCATGATCTCGAACCCGGTGACGCGGCCGGTCGCGGTGTCCCAGGTCGGCCGGGCGCCCATCAGGGCCAGCGCCTGGGCGATGTCGTCGCCGCCGGTCCGCATGTTGGCGGTGCCCCAGGCCGACAGCGCCATGGTCCGGGGCCAGTCGCCGTTCTCCTGAAGGTAGCGCTCGACAACGCGCGACGCCGATTTCCAGCCCAGATGCCAGGCGGCCGGCGTGGGAACCGCGCGCGTATCGACCGAATAGAAGTTGCGCCCGGTCGGCAGAACCTCCGGCCTTCCGCGCGTCGGAGCGCCGGAGGGCCGGGTTCGACAAAACGGCCGTCCAGGCCGCGCAGAAGCCCGGTCAGTTCGGCGTCACCGCAGGAGGACACCACGGGCCGCAGATGCGCGGACGATGTAATCCAGAACGGCGCGGAAGCCGACCATTCCGGGTCCGCAACGACCTCTCCGGCGACCAGCTTCCGCGCCAGTTCCTCAAGCCGCTCCACCGTGTCGCCATGGGTGCGCCAGACGCCGCCGGTTTCCAGCGCCGCCGGCCGCGGCCCCGTCCAGGGATCGCCCATGACGCAGTCCAGCGGATCGAACTCCAAGCCCAAGATCCGCCGCCAGAGCGCGGATCAGCGAGGCGTCCCGGCCCTCGCCCTTGCCGCGCGGCAGCCGGGTCAGCGCCACCAGAAGATCGGTCAGCAACCGCCTTCCGGCGCCACGCCGAAGACGTGCAGGCCGTCGCGGATCTGGAGTTCCTTCAACTCGCACAGATGATTGTCGAGCTTGGCGAGAGCCGCCTGCGGCTCGTCATCCCGGCTGACGCCGCAATCCACGTCCAGGCCAGTGGCGGCGCTCAGTTCCAGAATGCGGTCGCGCAGCACGACGATGCGGCGCGGATCGACGCCCGCCGCCTCGTAATATTCGTCCACCAGCATTTCCAGCTCACGCAGCGGGCCATAGCTTTCGGCGCGGGTCAGCGGCGGGGTCAGGTGGTCGATGATGACGGCGGCGGCGCGGCGCTTGGCCTGCGTTCCCTCGCCCGGATCGTTGACGATGAAGGGATAGAGGTGCGGCAACGGCCCCAGCGCCACTTCCGGAAAGCAGGTTTCCGACATGGCGAGCGACTTGCCCGGCAGCCATTCCAGATTGCCGTGCTTGCCGAAATGGACGACGGCATGGGCGTCGAAGACCTGCCGGACCCAGGCGTAGAAGGCCAGATAGGCGTGCGGCGGCACCAGATCGGGATCGTGGTAGGTCTTGGACGGATCGATCTGATATCCACGCGCCGGCTGGATCGCGATGGCGGCGTTCCCCAACCGAATGACCGGCAACAGAAAACGCCCATCGCGCACGAACGGATCGTTCGCCGGCTCGCCCCAGCGATCCGTCACAGCCGCGCGTACCGCTTCAGGCAAACCGTCGAAGAAGGATCGGTAACGGTCCAACCCCAAGAGTTTCGGAAACGATCCGCTGATCCAGATCGCGCAGATCGTTGGTGACGCCCGCACTCAGGCGATCCATCAGTTCAGCCGAATCAGCGGGCAGATCGGTGACGCCATACCCAGCCTCGGCAAGGGCGCGAAGCGTCCGCACCACCCCGGCCGGCGTATCCAGCCCGACGCCGTTCGCAAGCCGCCCATCCCGGTTCGGGTAGTTCGCCATGACGATGGCGACGCGCCGGTCGCTCCGCCGAAGTCCGGCGCAGCCGCGCCCAGCGCGCCGCCAGCGCCGCGACGAACGCGACCCGGTCCGGCACGGGCCGGTACGACAGCACCCAGCTTTCGGTCGCCTCGTGCCGCCGGGCCTCCGCCTTGAAGCTGACGGCGCGGGTGATAAGGCGGCCGTCAACCTCGGGCAGAGCCACGTTCATGGCGATATCGCGGGCGGAAAGCCCGGAGGTCCCGGCCCGCCATGCCGCCTCCGACCCGCCGGAGAACACCACCTGAAAGACCGGGCAATCCGCATTGTCGAAGGGCGTGGACGATCGCGCCGCCCCCGGCTGGGAGACCGCGAAGGATGTCGCGTTCAGGATCACATCGGGACCGGAACGATCCAGCAGATCCGTCACGATCCCCGCCGCCACCTTCTCCTTGAGACTGGTCGTAGCGATCGGCAGCGCGTTGACGCCGGCCTCCGCCAGCGCCGCGATCAGGGCGTCGATGACGGCGGTATTGGCCGCCTGCTCCAGCGCCCGGTAGAACAGGATCGCCGCGACAGGCGCTCCTGGAACCCAATCCCGGCGCAAATCCTCCAGCGTCGGCCGATCCCGGCCCGGCCAGTAGATCCCGGCCCGCATCAGCGGAACCGGCTCCCGCCACTCAGCGTCCTCGTACCCGATCAGGTGGGCCGCATAGCGCAGCAGACCCGCCGCGTTCTCGACGCCGCCATGGACGGCGTACTGCCAAAGCCGGTGCGCCGCATCGCCGGCCAAGGTCGAGAACCGCGCCAGTTCCGGGTCCGGCTGATCGTCGCCCGGCAGGACCGCCAGCGCGATGCCCCGACGGCGGCAGGTTTCCGCCACCTGTTCGATGCCATAAGGCCAATAGCCGGCGCCGCCCAACACCCGGACCACCACCAGCTTCGCCCGCGCCACGACCTTTTCGACATACAGATCGACCGACAGGTTATGCCCGAGTTGCAGCAGACTGGCGAGCCGAAGGCTCGGAAAACCCGGCCCCAGCCGGTCACGCGCGGCGGCAAGGCAGGCCAACTCGGTGTCGGCCGCCGACAGCACGACGATATCGCCCGGCGTCTGGCCAAGGTCGATCGCCTCGCCGCCGTCGGAAATGGTGCCGGGCTGGGCCGCCAGCAGATGCATGCCGGATCAGCCCCGCAGGATGGTTTCGATCGCGGAACGATCAAGCCCGCGCTGACCGATCACGACCAGCTCGCTGCGCCTGTTCTCGTCCTGCCTCCAGCGGCGGTCGTAGTAGCGCTGGATACGGTCGCCCACGCCCTGCACCACCTGCCGCATCGGCTTTCCCGCCACATCGAGAAAGCCCTTGATCCGCAGGATGTCATGGGCGGCGACGGCGGCCAGAATCCGCTCCTCGACCCGCTCCGGGACCTCGACCGTGCCGAGTTCGACGACGAAGCTGTCGAAATCGTCGTGGTCGTGGTCTTCGCCTTCCAGCTCATGGTGCGACGGACGGCTGTCCAGATCGTCCTCCGCCGCAGCCCCAAGCCCCAGCAGCACCAGCGGATCGATGCCGCCCTGCACCGACGACCACCGTCTTGACGGCGGGCCGCAGATGCTCCGCCACGATTTGGGCAACCCGGTCCAGGGTCGCGGCATCGACCCGGTCGGCCTTGTTCAGCACGACCATGTCGGCGCACTGGATCTGCTCCTCGAACAGCTCCTCCAGCGGGCTTTCATGATCCAGCGAATCGTCGGCCTCGCCGCGCCGCCTGCACCGCTTCCGGATCGCCGGCGAAACGGCCGGCCGCGACCGCCTCGGCATCGATCACGGCGATGACGCCGTCCACGGTGACGCGGGTGCGGATTTCCGGCCAGGCGAAGGCCTTGACCAGCGGCTTCGGCAGCGCCAGACCCGGAGGTTTCGATAACGATATGATCGGGCGGGTTGGGCTGGTTGAGCAGCTTTTCGATGGTCGGCAGGAAATCGTCGGCGACGGTGCAGCAGATGCAGCCGTTGGCCAGCTCGATGATGTCCTCCTCGCGGCAGGTCGCGATGCCGCAGCCGGCCAGCATTTCACGGTCAACGCCGAGATCGCCGAACTCGTTGATGATCAGCGCCAGCCGGCGGCCACGGGCGTTTTCCAGCAGGTGGCGGATCAGGCTGGTCTTGCCGGCGCCGAGAAAGCCGGTGATGACCGTCGCGGGGATCTTGGTGCTCAATGAATGTTTCCTTGATCGGTTTGCTTGACGGTCATGGGGATACCCGCGACCAGAAAATAGACGGCATCGGCCACAGCCGCGATCTCCTGATGGAGACGGCCGGCATGGTCGCGGAAAGCCCGCGCCATGGCATTGTCGGGGACGATGCCAAGCCCGACCTCGTTGGACACGAAAATGACCGGCCCCTGAAGGTTGCCGAAGACACCCGACCAGCCGCCGGGTCTCCTCGGCCATATCGCGCTCGGCCATCATCAGGTTGGTGACCCAGAGGGTCAGGCAATCGACCAGCACGACCGCGTCGGGCGCCGTCAGCGTCGGCAGCACGCCCGCCAGATCCAGCGGTTCTTCAACGGTGGTCCAGCGCCCCCCGCGCCGGGCGCGGTGTTCATCGATGCGGGCCGACATCTCGCCGTCCCAGGCCCTGCCCGTCGCGAGATAGACCGGCCGGGCGCTACGCTCCGCCATGGCTTCGGCAAAGCGGCTCTTGCCCGACCGGGCGCCGCCGAGAACCAGGGTGACGCTTGTGGGCGTCCCGGTAGCAACAATCATGACCCACCTTCGCCGGTTCACCCCGCCCGGCCGTGATTGAACATACGGCGCTCGACGGCAGGTCTCCTGGCTTCGCGAGTCGTGCGGGTGTCCGGCCTTCCCGGATGCTCCCTCCTGGCGGTCCGGCGGTTTTCGCCGCCGGGCACCATCGAGCGGGGCGCACTATCCGCGCCCCACCCTACCCTGTCAATGCACGTCTATCTGCGCGTCTATCGTCCGCGACCGGCCGGTAAATCTCCGATCCGCCGTCCCGGAAGGTCTGGGACATCTCCGCCATGCCGGAGGCGGCGTAGTCCCGGACCTCCTGGGTGATCTTCATCGAGCAGAATTTCGGCCCGCACATCGAGCAGAAATGCGCCGACTTGGCGCCCTCGGCCGGCAAGGTCTGGTCGTGGAATCGCTCCGCCGTTTCCGGATCGAGCGACAGGTGGAACTGGTCGCGCCAGCGGAAATCGAAACGCGCGCGGCTCAAGGCGTCGTCCCGCAGCTTCGCCGCCGGATGGCCCTTCGCCAGATCCGCCGCGTGGGCCGCGATCTTGTAGGTGACCACGCCGACCTTCACGTCGTCGCGGTCGGGCAGCCCAAGATGCTCCTTCGGCGTCACATAGCAAAGCATGGCGCACCCGAACCAGCCGATCATCGCGGCGCCGATGCCGCTGGTGATGTGGTCGTAGCCCGGTGCGATATCCGTCGTGAGAGGCCCGAGCGTGTAGAACGGCGCCTCGTCGCAGACCGCCAAGCTGCTGCTCCATGTTCTCCTTGATCTTGTGCATCGGCACATGGCCCGGCCCCTCGATCATCACCTGGACGTCGTGCTTCCAGGCGATCTTCGTCAGTTCGCCCAGCGTCTCCAGCTCGGCGAACTGCGCCGCGTCGTTGGCGTCGGCGATCGAGCCCGGCCGCAGCCCGTCACCCAGCGAGAAGCTGACGTCGTAGGCCCGCATGATCTCGCAGATCTCCTCGAACTGCGTGTAGAGGAAATTTTCCTGGTGGTGCGCCAGACACCATTTGGCGAGGATCGAGCCGCCGCGCGACACGATGCCGGTGACCCGTTTCGCGGTCAGCGGGATATGCGCCAGCCGGACGCCGGCATGGATCGTGAAATAATCGACGCCCTGCTCGGCCTGCTCGATCAGGGTGTCGCGGAAGATTTCCCAGGTCAGGTCCTCGGCCTTGCCGCCGACCTTTTCCAGCGCCTGATAGATCGGCACCGTGCCGATCGGCACGGCGGAGTTGCGGATGATCCATTCCCGCGTCGTGTGGATGTTGCGCCCGGTCGAGAGGTCCATGACGGTGTCGGCGCCCCAGCGGGTCGCCCAGACCATCTTTTCGACCTCCTCCGACACGGAGGAGGTCACGGCGGAATTGCCGATATTGGCGTTGATCTTGACCAGGAAATTGCGGCCGATGATCATCGGCTCGATTTCCGGATGGTTGATGTTGGCCGGGATGATGGCCCGGCCGCGCGCGATCTCGTCGCGGACGAATTCCGGCGTCACATGGTCGGGGATGGAGGCGCCGAACGACTTGCCGTCGCGCGCCGCGTCCAGCGCCGCTTCGCGGCCCAGGTTCTCGCGGATCGCGACATATTCCATCTCGGGCGTCACGATGCCGCGCCGGGCATAGGCCAACTGGGTCACGGCGGCGCCGGCCTTCGCCCGGAGGGGACGGCGGCCCGATGCCGGGAATTCCTCAAGATTGGACGGCTGGCCGCGCCGCAGGCCGTTGTCTTCCGGCTTGATCTCGCGGCCGTCATAGGCTTCCACATCGCCGCGCGCCTCGATCCAGCCCGCCCGCAGCGCGGGCAGGCCGCGCTCGATGTCGATGCGAGACCGCCGGATCGCTGTAGGGGCCGGAGCTGTCATAGACCCGCACGGGAGCTTCGCCGCAGCCGGGCTCAAGATCGACCTCGCGCAGCGCCACGCGCAGGTCGGGATACAGGCGGCCCGGCGCATGGACCTTGCGCGACGAGGGCAAGGGTCCGGTCGAAACCGTGAATATCGGATTGTTGTCCTTGGGCATTTCGATCTCCCGCATCAATTTTATCGATCGGAGATCCGGAATGCAGCGGTGGAGATGATGAGACCGGGCGCGGATGACAATGCCGCACGCTTCTCCCCTTCCTACGCCGGCACGACCCGGATCAGGTTCAAAGGGTCTCCGCGTCGCGCGTGGCCGGCGGAATCTCAGCCCCCTATCGGGGCTCCCCTGGGAATGCGGCGATCGTCAAGGCTTTGGACAGACTTGTCAAGACGGGAGAGATGACGCGGCGTTGCGGGGAGATTCACTCCCCGCCGCGCCCGTCAGCCAGGAGTTTCGAGCCGTGAAGAGTTCAGACTACTTGGGGCTTCAGGTAATAGGCGCGGCTCTGGAACGCCACCGGGTGCCGACAGGTAGGTCTGAATGGCATGGGCATCCACACCGTCCAGCAGTTCCCGCATCGCCGACGCCCATGGGTGCTTGCTGGTGCCGTAGGTCAGCTTGACGCGCTCGGACGGCTCGGCTTCGGCCAGCAGGAAAGTGTCGAAAGGCTGCAGGATGTTCCAGCGGCAGCCGATGGCCTTTTCGTTGGGAATACCGTATTCCGTGATCGGGGAAATGGCGGCTCGGGACCGGCGTCAGGCCGGTGGTGTCGGCGATGGCCGTGAAGATGGCCTCGTTGGCGATTGTTCGGGATCGTTGACCCGGAACCCCCAGGTCCGGACCCATTCCGGCTTATACACCGGCACCGGGAGCCCTGCACGGGTTCGGCGACGGCAGGTTCAGCAGGAAGGAGGTCTTGAACTTGGGCTCGCCGAAAAGCTTCTCGCCCGCATCGATGGCGACGTCGCTGTCGCACGGCACGAAGATGCGATGGTTGCCCAGCAGCTTGGTCTGGTCGTCGCCCATCAGCCACTGATCGAAGGTGATATCGGGTACATCACTGGCCGCGCCCTTTCGGGTAGGCGACGATATTCAGTTCCAGTTCCTGGGTGACGCCGGTGGCCGACGAGAACCACTTCGACTGCGGCGCATCGACCCCGGCGGAGAAGAAAGCGGTATAAACCTGAAAGTTGTAGCTGACCGATGCCTTGCCATTGAACAGGGCCGGCTCTCAACCCACTGTTCTTGAACTTGCCATCGAAGTAGGGCTTTACCCGTTCCTTATCCACCAGATAATGCACGACAATGTTGGATAGCGAAGAATAATAAAACGGGGTGGTGAGTCCGGCGGGTATGGGGGGCAGAATCGTATTGGCCGGCGGGCAGTGGAGTCGGCGGTCATCTTCTCGGCTTCCTTCCTGAGTGGAAAATCCAGGAGAGGTAAAACCATCGATAAGCATTTTTCCAGTATTTTCTTTAAATTATATATTACAACTTTGCAAAAATCCTTTCAGGTTGTTCATCTGCGCAATCGCCTAAAATTGCAACCTGGACATCCATGGACCTTACGTCGCTCCGTGTCACTCACGCGAACAAGCATACAGGCTGACACGGGCGTCCGCAGCGGAATTCGTTACTTATCGGTTTTAGCCAGGGTATGGAGAGCCTGTGCCCACAGGAAGTATTTGCATGTCGCCAGTTCCTCGATAGTGTCGATGCCAAAGGCCTCCTTGAGCTTCTTGGCATCGCTGTCGGTAACACCGGCAAGGGCCGAGGGCGGCAGAGACATGAGTTGCTTCGGGGTCATTCCCTCATGGGCTTTATCGAGAATCGCATGCAGAGCGTCGATTGATGCCATAGCCATCTCCATTGTTTGAAATTTTAATTACGAATAAATTAACCACTAAACCGGCATGCCAAGTCAACACGTACTGGAACGCAAGGCACCTTAAGGCAAAGCAGCCTCGTCGGAACCTTTGATGTTGGACGATCCGGTATCCGATCCTGGCACGATCATGTTCATTTTATTGTGATTTTCCACCGATCACTTGACAATTAGGCCAGATTCATACAACCATCAGATTAATTCGTATTCTCCGCGAATGCCTGCCTAATACCGGATCAGCGGAGACCCGCCGTGGAGATCCATTCTTGATCCGCAAGACGTACCTTCCCGGCGCGACGATCTTTTTCGAAGGGCAGCCCGCCGACTGCGCCTATATCGTCGAGCGCGGGCAGGTGGAAATCTGCGCCGTCCGCGAGCGGACGCACATCACGCTGGCCACGCTGGGCCCCGGCGAGATCTTCGGTGAGATGGCCGTCCTGGATGACGGCGTCCGCTCGGCCCAGGCGCGCGCGGTCGAGGAGACGGAAGTTCTCATCATCCGCAGCGACCAGTTGAGGCGCCGCATCATGGAGGCGGAACCCATCGTCGGGCAGGTGCTCAGCAGCCTGATCAAGCGGTTCCGTCAGGCGCAGACCGGGCTCCTCAACGATCTGCCCTCGCGCATGGGAGCGAGCCATGTGGTGGTGCCGAACATCGCCGATACCGACGGCGCCAGTGCCGGCGGGGCGGCGCTGGACTGGCTGCGCCGTGAATACGACCTTGAGCGCGGCCTCAGCGCCGGTGAGTTCGTACCCTTCTTCCAGCCGATCGTGACCATCGCGGACGGCGTCTCTTGCCGGGTTCGAGGCACTGGCCCGGTGGCGCCATCCCGAACGCGGTCTCGTGCCGCCGAGCGAGTTCATCGATCTGGGCGAAAAGTGCGGCCTGATCCGGCGCATCGACCTTGCCATCATCGCCGGAGCCTGCCGGATTCTCCGCGAAGCCGCCACCAGGGCGCAACGCCCTTCCTCAGCGTCAACTTGTCGGCGCAGCATTTCACCGATTTCGGGGTGGTCGACAGCCTCGCGAAGATCCTCGGCGATACCGGCTTCGACCCCGCCCACCTCAAGGTGGAGTTGACGGAGACGGCGCTTGTCCACGATCCGCGCAAAGCGCGCGAGGTCCTGACCCGCATCAAGGATCTCGGCATCACGATCGCGCTGGACGATTTCGGGACCGGCTATTCAAGCCTGTCCTACCTGCACAGCTTTCCGTTCGACGTGCTGAAGATCGACCAGTCCTTCGTCCGCCAGTTGGGAAGCCCCGGCCGCACCCACGACATCGTGGAAACCATCATCACGCTGGCGAACCGCATGGGAATGGTCGTGGTGGCGGAAGGGATCGAGACACCCGACCTGATCCCGCCGCTCCGCGATCTCGGCTGCACCTTCGGCCAGGGCTACCATTACAGCCGCCCGGTTCCGGCATGCGATCTGGCGGCGCTTCTCAGCCGCGGAAAGCAGCTGAGTAGCGCTCAGTCGTCCAGTTCCCTGGTCAGCCCGCGCTCGATCAGCGACAGGAAGGCATCGACGACGCGCGGGTCGAAATGGATGCCGCTCTGGGCTTTCAGGTGCTCGATCGTTTCATCCGGCCGCCACGCGTCCTTGTACGGGCGCTTGTGCATCAGGGCGTCGTAGACATCGGCAACGGCGGTGATCCGGCCGCCGATCGGGATCTCGTCGCCCTTCAATCCCGCGGGATAGCCGGTTCCGTCGAATTTCTCGTGATGGGTTTCCGCGACCTCGGCGCCCAAGCTCAGATAGCTGCGCCCCGGCACCATCTTCGCCACTTCGCGCAGCACATTGGCGCCGATCCTGGGGTGCTGGCGGATGACGTCCATTTCCTCGTCCGTCAGCCGGGCCGGCTTGTTCAGGATGCTGTCCGGCAGCCCCACCTTGCCGACATCGTGCAGAATGCTGGCAAGGCCGATCTGATCGACGAAACAGTCGTCGATCTCCTCGGTGAACTGGCCCCGCGCTTTCAGTTCGCCGGCGATCAGCGCCGTCAGCCTTTCGATTCGCCTGACATGCTGCCCGGTGATCTCGTCCTTGAACTCGGCCAGCTTGCCCAGCGCGTAGACCGTCGCCTTCTGGGAATTCAGCACCTGCTCGTACAGGTAGACGTTGTCGAAAGCGATCGCGACCTTGCTGCAGAAGATCTCCAGCAGCCCGCGATCCACCTCCCCCAGGGGCGCATGCCCTTCCAGGTAGACGACGCTGATGGAGTGGTTGCGCGACCGGAAGACGATCACGCTGTGGTCGTGGCAATAAACGTTGCGGCCTTCCCGGAAGGCCCGGCGGATATCATCCATCGCATCGGCGGGCAGGATCTCATCCAGCGGCCGTCCCGGCTCGGGGCTGAAGGGCTCGGAACTGGCGAGAACCCTGAACTCCCCGCCGGCCCTCGGTCGCCCTCCTGGGAGCCGACGGTGCAGAGCAGCGACCCGGTCGCCCCCTGGATCAGCGAATGAAGCTGCATCAGGACGCCTTCGACGAACCGGCTCATCGACTGCTGCTCGAACAGGGAAGCCGATCCGTCGATGATCTTTTCCAGACCCCGGCGGCTCAGATCGATGCTGACGATGTGCTGATATGACCGCAGGGCCGCCACGACCGAGGTGAACAGCTTCTGCGCCGTAAGCTCGCTCTTCGCCTTGTAGTCGTTGATGTTCATCCGGCTCAAGCCTCCACCACAGAGGATTGTCTCCGCTGCGGCACGGAACGTTCGATCCTGGGTTCGCCTGACAAGGAGAGCTTTCGTTCCCCTTGCCCGTTGGTCTGTTCAGCTTGCGCCGTCTAACGTCTCCGCCGGTTGAGGCGTCCAGGTTCCTCGATTCCGCTGAGACCCACCGGAAGTCTGCGCTCTTTCGGGCCGGGTATTCCCGCCTTGCGGCGGCCCTGTCCGCCCCATTACAGGACGGCATTCGCTTTCTCCGGCTTTCCTCTACCCCCTCCATCATGACCCTTCCTTGCGGTCGGGCTTCCGCCTCACGACGGGATGGGTGGGGCTTACCCTGTTGCCCGATGGGGAGTGGCGACCGGGGCGGCTGCATCCTTTCATCCGGCGGGAATTGACGTCACCGCCGCCAGCACTACGATCTGGCGGTCCTACCCGCGTACCATTTTGGTCCAGGCCACCAGCCTCTTGGGCCTGTTGTCGTTGACGGATGTTAAACGGACATTCGCTTGCGCTCAGCCTTCCGGTCTCCGCTAGGGCCGACCCGGATCGAGGCTCCCAGGCCTCAGCCCATTGTTCCCAGCGCTTGGTACGTCGGATTGCTCCTCCGCACTGCCAGGTAGCGGCACCCAGGTGAATGGGGTCTTCTCTCGGTGAAGCACTCCTTTCCTTATCGGGCCTTACGCCACCAATGCCCGGTGTGATAGGGCATCGGCAACTCAGGTCGCACCGTAGTAGACGATCACCTGCCGTTCGGGCGCCTGACCTGGCTGGCCGGTGCGCAGAATGATGCGGACCTGCTTGTTTCCCATCGTCTTGCGGATGAACTCGACGCAGCGCAGGCCCGCATCGTCGGTTTCCATGACGACGTCCAGCAGCACCACCGCCGTGTCGGGATGCTCCGTGAACACCTTGCAGGCTTCCACGGCGCTGTAGGCGTTGACGAACTCCACCGAACGGCCGTCGAACACGAAGTCGCCCAGAACGACCTTCGTGACGGCATGGACCTCACGGTCGTCATCGACGATCATGATCTTCCAGGGGCGCGCCCTCACGCCGGTGGATACGGCGCTCCGGCCTGAGGGCGAAGCGCCGTCAGGCTCGTTCCCGTCATCCGCTTCATCGGCGAACAGCAACTCGTCGTCATCGCCGTCGATGCAATCGCCGTCGATGTCGCTTCCGCCAATGCCGTCCATATCAATGGCTGTCATCGCTCGTCGGCTCCATGCTCGGGCACAATTCGAGGTTGGGGCCGATCGAACGGGATGTTGAGCACGGCCACCAGCAGGAATTCGCCGGACACCGAAACACCGTCCGGTCATCTCCACGGCACGGCCTCGAGGATTCGACAGCACCTCGAAATGTCACTTCACACAGCATGGAATCAGTTCCACATTCAGACATACAGTTCAGATCATCACATGGCCACGATGATGATGGAGTGATGATGATGATGATGATGGGGGGGGGGGGGGGGGGGGGGGGGGGGGGGGGGGGGGGGGGGGGGGGGGGGGTGTGCGACGTTTTCAATGAGTGTTTGTTGATGATGATGGTGTTGTGTGGATGTGGATGTGAAATAAATGAGAGCAGACAATGACACCTGCTGCTGCCAGCAGACAGCGAGGGCAGAGAGAGAGAGAGAGAGAGAGAGAGAGAGAGAGAGAGAGAGAGAGAGAGAGACGACAAGGGAGGGCAGCGTGGGCGGGCAGAGCAGAGCAGAGAGAGAGAGAGAGAGTCAGGGGGGGGGGGGGGGGGGGGGGGGGGGGGGGGGGGGGG
>CAWKET010000002.1:0-16235 GCA_963848585.1 uncultured Alphaproteobacteria bacterium
CGCGGTTTAGACATGGGTCCCGTTAACCCGCGCCATGGGGACGGGCCTCGCTTGGATCGAATTAGGACGACGTTAGCACAATTCCGTTAAGAAAAGTTGTCAGCTCGATCAGATAAAAGCCTTAAGGCGATCGGCATCAAGGTTAGAGACCTGCCTCCAGCCATACCCCGGCTCAGATCAGAGGGTTTTCACCCCTGATCGTCAGGAGATCTCCAGTCGCTGCGGTGGCTGATGATGGCGCTGAAGCCGAACAGCAGCAGCAGCACACCCAGCAGGATCTCGGTCGCGGTAATCAGACGCGCGAAGCCGGTATGCGGCTGAATGTCGCCGTACCCCACCGTGCTGAGCGTCACCAGCGAGAAATAGAGACTTTCCGGGAAGGTGATGTCACGCGGCCTGCCGTCGATCATGAAGTTGGGCGGGTCGGTGAAGCGGTCGAGGATCGTGTAGAGCGACGCGAAGACGATCACGAGCAGCGAGTAGAAAGTCAGGAAGGCGAAGACCGGCATCACCAGTCTGGCGGCAGCCTGGAAAAATCCCTCGAACAGCAGCCCCGTATCCAGCAGGAAGATCGAGATATCGCGGCTGACGAGCAGCACGACGAGGGAAATCGCCAGCATCGCAACGAAGAAAAGCTCGGTGACCACCGTGGGGGCGATGTCGTGGGCTGGCATCAGGAAGGTCAGAGCGCCGATCGCGAAGACCGGCAGCAGCCATATGAAAATCCGGTTGAAGCGCGGTCCCGACCGGACCTCTTCGGTCAGCACGATGGTCCGGATCGTGTGGCGCCGCCAATAAGCTCCTCCCACGAATGCCGCAAGGGGCAGGACGAAGCCGCATGCCTGCATGAGGGACGTCACCGTCTTGAAGTTGCCTTCAATGAACAGCACGAAGATCGAGGCGTAGATGCCGATGAAATTCGCAAGCGCGATGGTGAAGAATTCTCCGCCCGGAAACAGCCGGTGGATCAGATAGACGACAACGGCGACAGCCGCCAGAAGCACGAAAGCCAGATCTCCCGCCACCGTCCTGATCGAAAGCGCGATCAGTCCCAGCAGTACGGCGGTGAAAATGACGGCGCTGAGCCAGCCATGCTGACCGGCACGGCGCCTGCGGTTGAAATCACTTACCGATCCGGTAGGCCTCCTCTTCTTATCGCGCTCCGAATCTTGAAAAAGGTCCGCCATGATGGCTGCAAAATCCCATTACTTCATGATCATATATTTCTATACGGATCAGGATGACGATCCAATGCAGCACCACGCCGCACCGGAACCGCCCGTCATTCGTCCTGTTGGCTTCGCAACAGGTTTGGCTACGCCAGCGCCGCTTGGCCGAGCCACACCTGCGGAGCCACAGAGGAATCCCATGCTGAACCATTTGACCGTCGATCAGATCAGGCAAATCGCCGATATGTCCAATGAATGCCGGGCTCTTCGCGACACCATCCTGAACAAGACCTACCAGACTGACGTGGACGAAGTATCGCTGCCCCGGGGTGAGCGGAACCCCAGTTCGTTCGACAGCCTTGAGGTGGTCGAGGCAATGGACGACAGCGGCAAGTACCAGCAACTGCGCGGCATGATCGCCGATCTGACCGACGATGCCAGGATCGAACTGCGCGCCGTCATGTGGATCGGCCGCGGCGATTTTTCCGCCGGCGAATGGGACAAGGCGCTGACCCAGGCCGATGGCAGTTCAAACCAGACGGTTATCGATACGCTGGCCGAGAAGGCCGACCTTCACGATTATCTGATGAAGGGGCTCTACAAGCTCGATCTGCTTTGAGTTTCAGTCGTTTAGGAAACGGTAGGCCGGTTTAGAGCGGAGCGGCATCCGACATCGACGCGTCGGCGTCTGCTGCCACTCCGAGCCGCCTGAACGGGGCATTCACCAGCCGCCGCGCGCCAGCCACTGGTCGATCTGGTCGAGTCGGTCGGCTCCCCAGAACGGTTCGCCATCGACCATGATGAAGGGAGCACCGAAAACACCGCGCCGGATCGCCTCGTCCGTTTCCGCCCGCAGCCGGTCCTTGACCAGTGGCTCCTGCACCCCGGCAATCAGATCGGCTGCCGAAATCCCCAGGGGAGCCGCGACTTCCGCCACCTGTTCCGGTGTCGCGACATCGCGGCCCTCTCCCCAGTGGGCATGGTAGATCGCCTTGGCCAGCGCATGCGCCTTTGCCGGGTCGGAAGGCTCCAGCCACCAAAGGCCCGGCAGGCCGCCAGCGCGTGCAGCGGCATCTTGGCCGGCATGGTCAGCGGAACACCGAGCAGGCGGGCGAAACGCGGCACGTCATGGGCGAGATATTCACCCCGCAGCGGCTGCTCCATCACGGGCTTCATGCCGCTGACCTTGAAGACCGCGCCTAGGAGAATCGGGCGCCACCGGACGGTGCGCCCGTGCCGCGCCGCGATGCCGTCGATCTGGGTCGATGCCAGATAGCCGTAGGGAGAGGCGAAGTCGAACCAGAAATCCAGCGGCGCGGTCATGCGGCTTTCCTCTCATGCCTGTTTTACAGGCAGCCTATCTGGAACGGCACGGCACCGGACAACTCACCCTCAGACCGCCTTCACCCTGGTGTCGAAAACATATCCCAGGCCCCGCTCCGTCCTGATGATCTGCGGCTCCTTGGGGTTCGCCTCGATCTTGCGGCGCAGCCGCAGGATCAGCACGTCGATGCTGCGGTCGAAAACCTCCGCCCCATCGATCCGTGTGAGATCGAGAAGCTGGTCGCGCGACAGCACCCGCTGCGGCTGCTTCACGAAGGCGGCGAGCAAGGCGTATTCCGCCTTGGTCAGATCGACATCCCGCCCGTCCGACGACATCAGTCGCTGGGCGGTCAGATCGAACTGCCAGCCGGCGAAACTGACGACCGCCCTCAGACCTTCCGCTCCGCGAGTGACCCCGCCCTCCCCGGCCCGGCGAAGCACGGCCTTGATCCGGGCCAGCAGTTCACGCGGGTTGAACGGCTTGGTCAGATAATCGTCGGCTCCCAGCTCCAGGCCGACGATGCGGTCGACCTCCTCCACCTTGCCGGACAGGATGATCACCGGAAGCTGGCTTTCGCTCCGCAACTGACGCACCAGCGCCAGTCCGTCGCCATCGGGAAGCCGCAGGTCGAGCAGGATCAGGTCCGGCAGGCTCGGCCGCCAGAGCCGCCGTCATGGCGGCGCCGGTGGCGGCGATCGTCACCCGGAAACCTTCATGGCTCAGATAATCGGAGAGCAGCTCCTGAACCTGTTCGTCATCCTCGACCGCAAGAATATGTGTCACGACGCCCCGGTCCCGGAATAGCACGGTTTCAGCGCGGGAAGATTCCCGCGCCAACTCGCTTGAATGGATAAATCAAACGGATGATGTCGCGCAACGGGTGTCGGGGGCTTGATCCTGCGTCCTTTTGACCCCGGCCGGGAGACTGGGGCATCTCCCGAGCCGAAGCCGCTCTTCCCTGTCAATCCTCAGCGGCGATCTTCCGGCTGATGATCAGGCGCTGAATATCGCTGGTGCCCTCGTAGATCTGGCAGACCCGGACATCGCGGTAGATCCGCTCGACCGGGAAATCCTCCAGATAGCCGTAGCCGCCATGGATCTGGATCGCGTCGGAGCAGACCCGCTCGGCCATTTCCGACGCGTAGAGCTTCGCCATGGCCGCTTCCTTCAGGCACGGGATGCCGGCATCGCGCAAGGACGCGGCATGCAGCACCAGATGGTGCGCCGCCTCGATCCGGGTCGCCATGTCGGCCAGCCGGAAGGCCACGGCCTGATGCTCGATGATCGGCACGCCCATGCTGGTGCGCTCCTTGGCATAGGCCAGAGCGTGGCGGAAAGCGCCGCGCGCCATGCCGACGGACTGGGCGGCGATGCCGATGCGGCCGCCTTCCAGATTGGCCAGCGCGATGTTGTAGCCCTTGCCTTCATCGCCGAGCATCAGGTCGGGCGTCAGCCTGCATCCTTCCAGCACGATCTGCGCCGTGTCGGAACAGCGCTGGCCGAGCTTGTGCTCGACTCGGGCCACATGGTAGCCGGGCGTGTCGGTCGGCACGATGAAGGCGCTGATGCCCTTCTTGCCGGCGGCGGGATCGGTCACGGCGAAGACGATGGCGACATGGCCGTTCTTGCCGTTGGTGATGAACTGCTTGGTGCCGTCGAGCACCCAGTGGTTGCCGTCGCGGCGCGCGCGGGTGCGGATGGCGGCGGCGTCGGAGCCGGCCTGCGGCTCGGTCAGGCAGAAGGCGCCCAGCTTTTCGCCGCGCGCCATCGGGCGCAGGAAGCGGTCCTTCTGTTCGGCCGTCCCGAAGCTCAGGATGGGCATGCAGCCGACCGAGTTGTGGACGCTCATGATCGTGGAAACGGCGCCGTCGCCGGCCGCGATCTCCTCCAGCGCCAGGGCGTAGGAGACATAGTCGGCTCCCGCCCCGTCCCATTCCTCCGGGATGACCATGCCGAGCATGCCGAGACGCCCCATCTCGGCCAGGGCCTCCGAAGGGAAGCTGGCCGTCCGGTCCCATTCGGCCGCGAAGGGAGCCAGCCGCTCGGCGGCGAACTGGCGCGCCATGTCGCGCACCATGGCCTGCTCCTGGGTAATCAGCATTTTTCCCGCCCTGGTGTTGTTTGGCTTTTTGTTTTTATGGCGCGCCGGCCGGTCGATCCGGACCGGCGCGCGGCAGTTCTCGCACTCTCAGGATTTGCGCCCGAGGCCTTATCCTCAGGCGATGCGCTCCACCGCCATCGCGGTGGCCTCGCCGCCGCCGATGCACAGCGACGCGACACCGCGCTTGAGGTCGTATTTTTCCAGGGCCGCCAGCAAGGTGACCAGGATGCGGGCGCCCGACGCGCCGATCGGATGCCCCAGCGCGCAGGCGCCGCCATGGACATTGACCTTGTCATGCGGCAGGTCCAGTTCGTGCATCGCCGCCATGGCGACCACCGCGAAAGCCTCGTTGACCTCGAACAGGTCGACGTCGCCGGCCGACCAGCCGACCCGGTCGAACAGCTTCCGCATGGCGCCGACCGGCGCGGTGGTGAACCAGCCCGGCGCCTGGGCGTGGGTGGCGTGCCCGGCGATGACGGCCAGGGGCTTGATGCCGCGCCGCTCGGCTTCGGACCGGCGCATCAGCACCAGGGCCGCGCCGCCGTCGGAAATCGAGCTGGAATTGGCCGCCGTGACGGTGCCGTCCTTGCGGAACGCGGGCTTCAGGCTGCCGATCTTGTCGGGCACGGCCTTGCCCGGCTGCTCGTCCCGCGTCACCTGGGTTTCGCCCTTGCGGGTGCGGACCGTCTGGGGCGCGATCTCGGCAGTCGAAGGTGCCGTTGTCCACCGCCGTGCGGGCGCGGGTCAGCGAGGCGACGGCGTAGGCGTCCTGGGCTTCGCGCGTGAACTGGTAATGCTGAGCGCAGTCCTCCGCGAAGGTGCCCATCAGGCGGCCCTTGTCGTAGGCGTCCTCCAGCCCGTCGAGGAACATGTGGTCGAGCACCCGGCCGTGGCCCATGCGGTAGCCGCCACGCGCGCGGTCCAGCAGGTAGGGCGCGTTGGTCATGCTTTCCATCCCGCCCGCGACCATGATGCCGTTGGTGCCGGCCGCGATCAGGTCATTGGCCAGCATCGCCGCCTTCATGCCGGACCCGCACATCTTGTTGATGGTGGTGCAGCCGACCGACTTCGGGGATGCCCGCGCCGAGCGAGGCCTGACGGGCCGGCGCCTGCCCCAGCCCGGCCGGCAGCACGCAGCCCATGATGACTTCCTCGATCGAGTCGGGAGCGAGGCCCGCCCGCTCGAGCGCCGCGCGGATCGCGGTGGCGCCCAGTTCCGGCGCTGTCGCCGTGGCGAGATCGCCCTGGAAGCCGCCCATGGGGGTGCGGACGGCCGAGACGATGACGACAGGGTCGCGACGCGGGTCTTCGATACTCATGGATTTCTCCCCCTTGATCTTCGTTCACTCCCGGCTGTTCCGCCGGTCATTGGGCAATCGGCTTTCGCACAACCGGTCTTCACACAACCGGCGAGGAGCCGATGCCGTCCGATGAGGATGTGACCCAAGGAAGCGTCACCGCGCAAGCGATCGATGAGGGGAAACCCGGATTAAGCGCTTATTTCAGCCGAGGCGCCATGGGAGCCATGGTCGAAGAAGTGCCGGGCGCCAGCTTGGTCTGGATGGGGGAAACGACCACGTCGATGTCGGTCCGCTTGTTGTCGTCCTTCTGGATGCTGATCCGGATGGTCGCCACCCGCTGGTCACGCACGAACGAGATGGAAGTACGGCGCGCCCGGACGATGGCGGTTTCAGCCCAGCCCATCTTCGGCATTTCAGTCCGGTAGAACTGGGTCACCTGGATGACGCTGAAGGGAGCGTTGAGAATCACCTGACCCGTCCAGTCGTCGTCGTTGCCGACCAGCACCGTATCGTCGATGGCGAAGCTGCTGTTGGGCGGCACCGGCAACTGGGGGATCGTCAGCACATCGGGCGGAATCCCCGGCGCCCCGTTGCTGGGAGGGGGAGAGGCGCCCGATACGGGCGGCACCGGCTGGGCCGCGACGGAAGCCGTACCGAACGCTCCGAGAGACAGGCAGAAGAACAACAGGGCGGCAACCGATATCCGGCCATGAGATGCCATGCTTAACCTCTAATGAATCGACACGAACCGGTCTTCGGCTGACCAAAATTTCCGATATGAACCGCGATGGTGGAAAGAGGACCACCATCCGGCAATCAAGAAAGACCACAATTCGCAAAAATTCTCCTAATATGCAAGAAGATGGCCCATTTTGCCTTTAACCGTTTTGCCTGTGTGACCATTCCGCTATGTCCTGCGGCGAACGGGCGCACCCGCCAGCAGGCGGACCGGCGAAGCGGTGCCTCGCGCATGCCTCCCGCTTGGACCTATGTCCCGAGCGCAACGGTCATCTGATCAATAGTCATATGTCCTTTTATCGATTTATCGGCAAAGCGACTTCTGTTAGAAAACACCCACGGCAAAAACGGATCGTCCAACAAAGGACGGCCACCGGACAGGGAAGAAACGCTCCACAAAGGAGCTTGAGACAGTTCAGACGACCCGCAAGAAGGTCGTTCCAGAAAGTCGCAAGATTAGGCCTCGGCAGCGCCGGGGCTTTTTTATTTCCAATTTTCCAGACATGACAAAGCCGGCTACAGAGATTTCCGGTGTCGAGTATTGACCATGCCGTCGCCACATCAGCCGCAGGCGAGCGGCGCCGGCCGCGTCCGCGCCAGCGCCAAGCTTTACGGCGATGATTTCCGGTGACATCATCGCGCCATGCGTGCAGCCCCGGTTCTCCTCCTTGTCCTTATCGCGGTGATGGCGATCACTCCGGCCTTTGCCGCCGGCGTGGATCAGAACCGGCTGGAGCGCACCGTTCTTCCGGAGCATTTCAACGCGCTGCCGTTCTCGCCCTGGCCTTTGGAGCCGGTTCCCCCGTTTCGCGCGACGCCGATCCGGCCGGAGCGAGTCGTCTACCGCCTGAAGGGCAGCATCCGGCGAGGTGGCGAAGGTCGACCGCGACCTGTCGACGGCCTGCCGGCGCGGCACCTTCATCCAGCGTCTCGATTTCATCTTTCGCGTCCGCTCCGCCGACGACCGTCCCTATGGCATCGGCTGGGGGTCCGGCGTCAACCTGCACGATCCGGAAAAACGCGGCCACGCTCGACAAAGTCTATCTGTTCGACCGGCAGGATACCGGGCTGTGCGCGGTCTGGGTGGCCCAACTGGCGGATCTGCAACGCTTTTTAGCCCCGGTTCCGCTGCGCGACCGGCCCTGATCACACGCTTGAGCGAAAGGGCCGCGCGGAGGGTGCGCGGGAAGCATCTCTGCAATCCGGACGTAACGTCGCGCTTCCCGCCGGGTGATTCAGTCTCTATATAGGCACGGGTTTGCGCTCCGGCGTCTTCAGCGGTCGGATGCGTGGCACCCCCTGTCCGACCCTCTCCCCGATTTACAGGGAGGGGAATTTTGTTGCGCCTGAAGTATTCCAGAGCCCGAGCGCCATGCCCAAACGTACCGACATCAAGTCCATCGCCATCATCGGCGCCGGCCCCATCGTCATCGGACAAGCCTGCGAGTTCGACTACTCCGGCGTCCAGGCGTGCAAGGCCCTGCGCGAGGAGGGTTATCGCGTCATCCTGGTGAACTCCAATCCAGCCACCATCATGACCGACCCCAATCTGGCCGATGCGACCTATATCGAGCCGATCACGCCGGCCACGGTGGCGAAGATCCTGGAGAAGGAACGGCCGGACGCGCTGCTGCCGACCATGGGCGGCCAGACCGCGCTGAACACCGCCATAGCGCTGGACGACGACGGCACCCTGGCGCGGCTGGGCATCGAGATGATCGGCGCCAACAAGCAGGTGATCGCCAAGGCGGAGGACCGCCTGCTGTTCCGCGACGCCATGGACAAGATCGGGCTGGAAAGCCCGCGCAGCCGGATGGTCCGCAGCTTCGACGAGGCGCTGGCGGCTCTGGCCGAAACCGGCCTGCCCTCGATCATCCGCCCCAGCTTCACGCTGGCCGGCACCGGCGGCGGCATCGCCTATAACAGGGCGGAGTTCGAGGACATCGTGCGCGGCGGCCTGCGCGCCTCCCCCACCCATGAGGTGCTGATCGAAGAATTGGTGCTGGGCTGGAAGGAATACGAGATGGAGGTCGTGCGCGACGGCGCCGACAACTGCATCATCGTCTGCGCCATCGAGAACCTGGACCCGATGGGCGTCCATACCGGCGACAGCATCACCGTGGCGCCGGCCCTGACGCTGACCGACAAAGAATACCAGATCATGCGCAACGCCTCGATCGCGGTGCTGCGCGAGATCGGAGTCGATACCGGCGGGTCGAACGTGCAGTTCGCGGTCAACCCGGCCGACGGCCGCATGGTCGTGATCGAGATGAACCCCCGCGTCAGCCGGTCTTCGGCGCTGGCGTCGAAGGCGACCGGCTTCCCGATCGCCAAGATCGCCGCCAAGCTGGCGGTGGGCTACCGGCTGGACGAGCTGGACAACGACATCACCGGCGTCACGCCGGCCTCGTTCGAGCCGACGATCGACTATGTCGTCACCAAGATGCCGCGCTTCACGTTCGAGAAGTTCCCCGGCACCGAGCCGCTGCTGACGACCTCGATGAAGTCGGTCGGCGAGGCCATGTCGATCGGCAGGACTTTCGCCGAGTCGGTCCAGAAGGCGCTGCGCTCGATGGAAACCGGGCTGACCGGCTTCAACGAGGTGCTGATCGGCGACGGCAACCCCGATCC
The DNA here is from genome assembly GCA_963848585.1 of uncultured Alphaproteobacteria bacterium. Classification (GTDB taxonomy): domain Bacteria; phylum Pseudomonadota; class Alphaproteobacteria; order Azospirillales; family Azospirillaceae; genus Skermanella. The sequence continues at coordinate 9,265 of CAWKET010000002.1, forward strand.
GCTGACGGTGCGGGCGGCGCTGAGCAAGCCGACGCCGGACCGGCTGCTGGTGATCGCCCAGGCTTTCCGCCATGGGCTGAGCGTCGCCGAGGTCCAGGCCGCCTGCAAGTACGACCCCTGGTTCCTGGAGCAGATCCAGGCCATCGTCGCGGCGGAAGCCGAAGTGCGGGCCAAGGGTCTGCCGACCGAGGCTCGGGGCTGGCTGCGGCTGAAGCAGACCGGCTTCAGCGACGCGCGGCTTGCCGAACTGGCGGGGACGTCCGAGTCGGAAGTGTCGGCGGCCCGGCGGGCGCTGGGCGTAACGCCGGTCTACAAGCGGATCGACACCTGCGCCGCCGAGTTCGCTTCGGATACTCCTTACATGTACTCGACCTACGAGGCCGACGGCTTCGGCGGGGCGGAGTGCGAGTCGGAGCCGACCGACCGGAAGAAGGTCGTGATCCTGGGCGGCGGGCCGAACCGGATCGGCCAGGGCATCGAGTTCGACTATTGCTGCGTCCACGCGGTCTACGCGCTGATCGAGGCCGGGTACGAGACCATCATGGTCAACTGCAACCCGGAAACGGTTTCGACCGACTACGACACCTCCGACCGGCTCTACTTCGAGCCGCTGACCGCCGAGGACGTGATCGAGCTGGTCCGGGTCGAGCAGAGCAAGGGCGAAGTGCTGGGCGTCATCGTCCAGTTCGGCGGGCAGACTCCGCTGAAGCTGGCGCGCGACCTGGAAGCGGCCGGCATTCCGATCCTGGGCACCTCGCCGGACGCGATCGATCTGGCCGAGGACCGCGAGCGGTTCCAGCAGCTTCTGCACAAGCTGGGCCTGCACCAGCCGGCCAACGGGCTGGCGCGCAGCCTGGAAGAGGCGGAGGCCGTGGCGGCCCGCATCGGCTTCCCGGTGGTGATCCGGCCCAGCTACGTGCTGGGCGGGCGGGCGATGGAAATCGTCCACGACATGGCCGGGCTGAAGCGCTACATGGGCTCGGCCGTCAAGGTGTCGGGCAAGAACCCGGTGCTGATCGACAGCTATCTCCAGGACGCCATCGAGGTGGACGTGGATGCCGTGTCCGACGGCACCGACGTTTATGTCGCCGGCATCATGGAGCATATCGAGGAAGCCGGCATCCATTCCGGCGACAGCGCCTGCGCCCTGCCGCCGTACTCGCTGGCATCCGACGTGGTCGCCGACATCGGGCGTCAGGCCAAGCTGCTGGCCGAGGCGCTCGAGGTGGTCGGGCTGATGAACGTGCAGTTCGCGGTCAAGGGCACCCAGGTCTACATCCTGGAGGTCAACCCGCGGGCCAGCCGCACCGTGCCGTTCGTCGCCAAGGCGACGGGCACCGCCATCGCCAAGATCGCGGCGCGGGTGATGGCCGGGGAGAAGCTTTCCAGCTTCACCCTCAACGGTCCCAACCCGCCGCATACCGCCGTCAAGGAAGCGGTCTTCCCGTTCGCCCGCTTCCCGAATGTTGACATCATCCTCGGGCCTGAGATGAAATCGACCGGCGAGGTCATGGGCCTTGACCATGATTTCAGCCGGGCCTTCGCCAAGGCGCAGCTTGGCGCCGGGGTGGTTCTGCCGCTGGAAGGCAAGGTCTTCATCTCGGTCAAGGACCACGACAAGGCGGCACTGGTCCCGATCGCGCGCAAACTGCACGAGATGGGCTTCGGGCTGCTGGCCACATCGGGCACCGCGAAGGCGTTCGGCGAGGCGGGCATCCCGGTGACGCGGGTCAACAAGGTGCTTGAGGGACAACCGCATGTGGTTGACGCCATGATCAATGGCGATGTGCAGTTGGTTTTCAACACGACGGACGGCGCTCAGGCAATGTCCGATAGCTTCAGCTTGCGCCGAACCGCGCTCGTCAATAACATTCCCTATTATACGACCGTCGCGGGAGCCAGGGCTGCCGTCGAGGCTATCTCGGCGCTTCGGAGTGGGAGCCTTGACGTGGCTCCCCTGCAGTCCTACCTGAGCGGGTCATATTAAGGGATCAAGGCTCTCGGCGCGGCTGTTCTGGCCGCGCCGCAGTCTTCTTCAGCGTCGAGTGGACCGGAAATGGAAAAAGTTCCAATGACGGCGGCGGGCTACAACCGCCTCCAAGAGGAGTTAAGGCACCTGAAGTCGATCGAGCGCCCGGCGGTGATCAAAGCCATCGCGGAAGCGCGCGAACATGGGGATCTTTCGGAAAACGCCGAATACCATGCGGCGCGTGAACGGCAGAGCTTTATCGAAGGACGGGTGCTGGAACTTGAGGACAAGATCAGCCGCGCGGAGGTGATCGACGTCTCGAAATTGTCCGGGAGCGCCGTCAAGTTCGGCGCCACGATCACGGTCGCCGACGAGGATACCGACGAGGAGACGACTTACCAGATCGTCGGTCAGGACGAGAGCGACATCAAGGCGGGCCTGCTGTCGGTCAACTCGCCCCTGGCGCGCGCGCTGATCAACAAGACCGTCGGCGACATGGTGGAGGTTCCCACCCCCGGCGGCTCGAAGAGCTACGAGGTGGTAAAGGTCGAGTTCCGCTGATACGGGCTTGGTCGGTCACTCGGCTGAAATGAAAAATGCGGGCGAAAGCCCGCATTTTTGTTTCTGAGTCCATCCTGGTTTTCAGTCCGCTGATGCCACATTCGACCTCGACCATGACACTCTATCTCTCGTCAATCTCAGCCATATCTGCTTTTCATGCTCAGCGAGATCGGTTTTGATTACGAGAACAACTGCGTGCATCCGCTCGATCGCCGCGAGTATCAGGTCGCTCTTGTCCATGCCACCGCTCCAGCAATAGTCATGTCACTGTATGCGATCCACCTAGCCTGACGCAATTAAGGAGTAGGCGGCATCCGCCTACTCCTCGTCCTCCAACTCGTCCTCGTCCGGCAGGTCGCCGATCTCGGTGTCGATCGGAACGCCGGGCTGGGACTTGGACGTGCGGATCGCCAGCGCCGACTTGACGTGGCTGACATTGGGAGCGCTGGTCAGCTTGGTCGTCAGGAAGCGCTGGTAGGAATCCCAGTCCTCCGCGACGATCTTCAGCAGGAAATCGGTCTCGCCGGCGAGCATGTTGCACTCGCGCACCAGCGGCCAGCTATTGACCAACTCCTCGAATTTCTTTAGGTCCGCTTCGGCTTGGCTCGTGAGCCCGACATGGGCGAACACGGTCACGCCATAACCGAGGGCTTCAGGGTTGATATCGGCATGGTAGCCACGGATGAAACCAGCCTCTTCCAGGGCACGCACGCGCCGCAGGCAGGGTGGAGCCGAGATGCCGGCACGCCGCGCGAGTTCGACGTTGGTCATGCGACCATCGGCCTGAAGGTCGCGCAGAATGCGCCGGTCAATCCGGTCGAGTTTGACTTGCCGCATGGTTTTCTCTTGTAGCCCCTAGGGATGAATTGGAAAGGATATTACACAGACCACTGGTTTACGCCAAGTCCGAGCCGCCTTACAAGTGCGAAACTTTATAATAGGCGGAATGTGCTATTCCAGCCCACGGCCCCGCAACCGGTCAGCAACGAAGAAGGCCCGCTATCGTGCAAAATCTAACCTGCTGGGTTGTCAGCGACGGCAAGGCCGGCATGGAAAACCAGTGCATCGGACTGGCTGACGCGGTCGGCATCGCTCCGGTCATCAAGCGAGTGACGCTGCGCACACCGTGGCGGCAGCTCAGCCCGTTCTTCCGGCTGGGTCCCCGGCACTCCACCGCCCCCGGCAGCGACGCGCTGGAGCCGCCGTGGCCGGACCTGCTGATCAGTTGCGGCCGCGCCGCCGTGACGCCGGCGCTGGGCGTCCGGCGCGCCAGCCGGGGCAAGACCTTCGCGGTGCATTTGCAGGACCCGCAGATCCCGCCCCGTCTGCTCGACCTCGTCGTGGTGCCGGAGCACGATCAGCCTGCGCGGCCCCAACGTCATCACGACGCGCGGCGCGCTGCACCTGATCACGCCTGAGAAGCTGGCCGATGCCGCGGCGCGGCTGGGACCGGCCTACGAGCACCTGCCCCATCCCCGGATCGCGGTGCTGATCGGCGGCACCAACAAGCTGTTCCGCATGACCCCGGTCATCATGGGCGATGTGGCGGAAAAGCTGGCCAACCTCGCCAAACAGCACGGCGCCGGCCTGCTGGTCACCCCGTCGCGCCGGACCGGCGCCGACAACGAGGCGATCCTGCGGGCACGCATGGCTGATGTGCCGTCGGTCGTATGGGATGGCAAGGGCGAGAACCCCTACTTCGCCTTCCTGGCGCTGGCCGACGTGATCGTCGTGACGAGCGACAGCGTATCGATGGTCTCGGAAGCCTGCTCCACCGGCAAGCCGGTCTACATCATCGAGCTGGACGGCGGATCGCCCAAGTTCCAGACCTTCCACCGCGCCTTGAAGGAGGCCGGGATCATCCGGACCTTCACCGGCGAGCTGGACCACTGGAGCTATGAGCCGCTGAACGATACCGCCATCGTCGGCGCCGAAATCAGGCGCCGGCTGGAAGCGCGGACGGGGCAGCGGATCGAAGGTCCGCGGCCGGGCGGGCTGACGGGGGCCGGTTGACGGCGCAACCGCGCCGGCCCATGTTCAGGCGGTCATACGATCCGTTCCATTCATTTCAGATTCCAAGCCGGGGCTTTCAGCGCATGCCTGCTCATCATCATTCCAAGGTCCTGATCATCGGCGCCGGTCCCGGCCGGCTATACCGCGGCGATCTATGCCGCGCGCGCCAACCTGAAGCCGATCCTGGTCCAGGGCTTGCAGCCGGGCGGGCAGCTCATGATCACCACCGACGTGGAGAACTTTCCGGGCTTCGCCGACGTCATCCAGGGTCCCTGGCTGATGGAGCAGATGCAGAAACAGGCCGAGCATGTCGGGACGGAGATGTTCTTCGACGTGATCACCGAGGTCGATTTCTCCAAGCGGCCATTCGAGGCGAAGGCCGACAGCGGCGACCTTTATACCGGCGACACCGTGATCATCGCGACCGGCGCCCAGGCCCGCTGGCTGGGGCTGGAGAGCGAGCGCACCTATGCCGGCGCCGGCGTGTCGGCCTGCGCCACCTGCGACGGCTTCTTCTTCCGCGGCAAGGAGATAGCCCTGGTCGGCGGCGGCAATACGGCGGTCGAGGAAGCCCTGTACCTGACCAACCACGCGTCCAAGGTGACCGTGATCCACCGGCGCGACCAGTTCCGCGCGGAAAAGATCATGCAGGAACGCCTGTTCCGCAATCCGAAGATCGAAGTGGTCTGGGACAGCGTCGTCGATGAGATCCTGGGCGAAGGCGGCGAGGACGCCCCCAAGGCGGTCACCGGCCTGAAGCTGCGCAACATCAAGACGGACGAGGTTTCGACCCTGCCGGTCGAAGGCGTCTTCATCGCGATCGGCCACGACCCGGCGACCAAAATCTTCCAGGGCAAGGTCAGGACCGATCCGGAAGGCTACATCCTGACCGCACCCGACTCGACCGCCACCAACGTGCCGGGCGTGTTCGCGGCGGGCGACGTGAAGGACAAGATCTACCGGCAGGCGGTCACGGCGGCCGGAATGGGCTGCATGGCGGCGCTGGAAGCGGAGAAATTCCTGGCCGAACACGAAGGTTCGCCGGAGGAAGCGCTCCGCGAGGCGGCCAATCCGCAGATGATCGGCGCCTGGGAATAACCGACGGACTGGGCAATGACTGGGCAAGGGACGTTTCCCTTGCCCCGAAACTGGTATTTTCGTGACGGTTGCCCAGGAATCATGCTCTCTCAGGCCTAACTGGCGTGGCCTTGCTGTACGACGCGGTATATCATCGCAGGGCCGGCATCGCCGCCGGCCAAGACGATGCGACGGACGGGCTTCCTCCGTTCGCCGATGAACGGGACGATTTATGGACTGGGATAAGCTTCGGGTCTTCCACGCAGTGGCCGAAGCCGGCAGCTTCACACATGCCGGCGAGAGCCTTAACCTAAGCCAATCGGCGGTCAGCCGACAGATCAGCGCGCTTGAGGAAAGCTTGAACGTGCCGCTGTTCCATCGGCATGCGCGCGGTCTGATCCTGACCGAACAGGGCGATCTGCTTTACCACACCGCGCGGGACGTCTTCGCCAAGCTCTCCATGACCGAGGCGATGCTGACCGAGAGCCGCGAGCACCCGAAGGGGCCGCTGAAGATCACCACCACGGTGGCTTTCGGCACGACCTGGCTGACGCCGCGGGCGCGCGAGTTCCTTCAGATCTATCCTGAGATCCAGCTTTCCCTGTTGCTGGACGATACGGAACTGGACCTCGGCATGCGCGAGGCCGACATCGCCATCCGCATGACGTCGCCGCGCCAGCCCGACCTGATCCAGCGTCACCTGATGACGATACGGTTCCATGTCTACGGCCATGTCAGTTACCTGAAGCGGAAAGGCGTGCCCAAGACTGTTCAGGAATTGGACAATCACGACCTGATCGCCTACCCGACGGACATGCGGGCCCCGATCTCCAACATCAATTGGCTGCTGGATGCCGGCGACCCGCCGCAGGGCACCCGCAATCCCATCATGCGCGTGAACAATGTATACGCGATCTTCAAGGCGGTGGAGAGCGGTTTGGGCATGGCCGCATTGCCGGATTATATGGTCGAAGGCAGCCGCGACATCGTCCGGGTTCTGCCCGAACTGAACGGCCCCACGGTCGAAACCTACTTCGTCTATGCGGAGGAACTGCGCCATTCCAAGCGCATCGCGGTGTTCCGTGACTTTCTCGTGCGCAAAGTATCTGAGACAGCTTTCTGAGCGAATCGTTGCATTTCAAAGCCATGCGGAAGTGTGCATGGGCGCTTCCTTAAATCATGCATGGAATCTGAGCAGCGAATGACCAATTAATTGGCTAGCGGATATTGCGATGCAATAATCGCTGTTTCGCCCTGAACCTTGTTCAGGGTTGGGTCTTCGGACTCAGCGTCTCCCAGACGTGAAGCCTCCCTGTTCAACTCGCCCGCAAGTCATTCGATTTGCGGGCGT
>CAWKET010000003.1:0-134286 GCA_963848585.1 uncultured Alphaproteobacteria bacterium
ACTTCTGTGAGAAAACTCCCACGACAAAAACGGATCGTCCAACAAAGGACGGCCGCCGGACAGGGAAGAAACGCTCCACAAAGGAGCTTGAGACAGTTCAGGCGGCCCGCAAGAAGGTCGTTCCAGAAAGTCGCAAGATTAGGCCTCGGCAGCGCCGGGGCTTTTTTATTTTCAACTACCCGGCGAGAAAAAGTCCAATACCGAAATTTCCGGTGTCGAATATTGACTGTGCCGTTGGTAGTGTCAGACGTATGCCGAGCGGCCCCGCCCACAGCGCCATATTAGGCCGCGAGCTTTACGCGGTGCTTCCCGGTGACATCATCGCGCCATGCGTGCAGCCCCCGTTCTCTGTCCTCGTCCCTTATCGCAGTGATGGCGATCACTCCGGCATTTGCCGCCGGCGTGGATCAGAACCGGCTGGAACGCACGTTCCTCCGGAGCATTTCAATGCGCTGCCGTTCTCGCCCTGGCCTTTGGACCGGTTCCGCCGTTCCGCCCGACGCCGATCCGGCCGGACCGGGTCGTCTACCGGCTGAAAGGCAGCATACGGCAGGTGGCGAAGGTCGACCGGGACCTCTCGACGGCCTGCCGGCGCGGCACCTTCGTCCAGCGGATCGACTTCATCTTCCGCGTCCGTTCCGCCGACGACAGGCCCTATGGCATCGGCTGGGGGTCCGGCGTGAACCTTCACGATCCGGAAAAGCGCGGGCACGCCGACAAGGTCTATCTGTTCGACCGGCAGGAACCGGGCTGTGCGCGGTCTGGGTAGCTCAACTGGCGGATCTGCAACGTTTTTAGCCCCGGTCCCGCTGCGCGACCGGCCCTGATCACAGCCTGGCGAAAGGGCGCGCGGAGGGTGTGCTGGAAGCATCTCTGCAATCCGGACGCAACGTCGCGCTTCCCGCCGGGTGATTCTGTCTCTATATAGGCACGGGTTTGCGCTCCGGCGTCTTCAGCGGTCGGATGCGCGGCACCCCCTGTCCGACCCTCTCCCCGATTTCCAGGGAGGGGAATTTTGTTGCGCCTGAAGTATTCCAGAGCCCGAGCGCCATGCCCAAACGTACCGACATCAAGTCCATCGCCATCATCGGCGCCGGCCCCATCGTCATCGGACAGGCCTGCGAGTTCGACTACTCCGGCGTCCAGGCGTGCAAGGCCCTGCGCGAAGAGGGTTATCGGGTCATCCTGGTGAATTCGAATCCCGCCACCATCATGACCGACCCGAATCTGGCCGATGCGACCTATATCGAGCCGATCACGCCGGCCACCGTGGCGAAGATCCTCGCGAAGGAGCGGCCCGACGCGCTGCTGCCGACCATGGGCGGCCAGACCGCGCTGAACACCGCCATGGCGCTGGACGACGACGGCACCCTGGCGCGGCTGGGCATCGAGATGATCGGCGCCAACAAGCAGGTGATCGCCAAGGCGGAGGACCGCCAGCTGTTCCGCGACGCCATGGACAAGATCGGCCTGGAAAGCCCGCGCAGCCGGATGGTCCGCAGCTTCGACGAGGCGCTGGAGGCGCTGGCCGAAATCGGCCTGCCCTCGATCATCCGCCCCAGCTTCACGCTGGCCGGCACCGGCGGCGGCATCGCCTATAACAGGGCGGAGTTCGAGGACATCGTGCGCGGCGGCCTGCGCGCCTCGCCGACCCATGAGGTGCTGATCGAGGAATCGGTGCTGGGCTGGAAGGAATACGAGATGGAGGTCGTGCGCGACGGCGCCGACAACTGCATCATCGTCTGCTCCATCGAGAACCTCGACCCGATGGGCGTCCATACCGGCGACAGCATCACCGTGGCCCCGGCCCTGACGCTGACCGACAAGGAATACCAGATCATGCGCAACGCCTCGATCGCGGTGCTGCGCGAGATCGGCGTCGATACCGGCGGGTCGAACGTGCAGTTCGCGGTCAACCCGGCCGACGGCCGCATGGTCGTCATCGAGATGAACCCCCGCGTCAGCCGGTCCTCGGCGCTGGCGTCCAAGGCGACCGGTTTCCCGATCGCCAAGATCGCCGCCAAGCTGGCGGTGGGCTACCGGCTGGACGAGTTGGAGAACGACATCACCGGCGTCACGCCGGCCTCGTTCGAGCCGACGATCGACTACGTCGTCACCAAGATGCCGCGCTTCACGTTCGAGAAGTTCCCCGGCGCCGAGCCGCTGCTGACGACCTCGATGAAGTCGGTCGGCGAGGCGATGGCGATCGGCCGGACCTTCGCCGAATCGGTGCAGAAGGCGCTGCGCTCGATGGAGACCGGGCTGACCGGCTTCAACGAGGTGCTGATCGGCGACGGCAACCCCGATCCGCTGACGGTGCGGGCGGCGCTGAGCAAGCCGACGCCGGACCGGCTGCTGGTGATCGCCCAGGCCTTCCGCCACGGGCTGAGCGTCGCCGAGGTCCACGCCGCCTGCAAGTACGACCCCTGGTTCCTGGAGCAGATCCAGGCCATCGTCGCGGCGGAAGCCGAGGTGCGGGCCAACGGTCTGCCGACCGAGGCGCGGGGCTGGCTGCGGCTGAAGCAGACCGGCTTTTCCGACGCGCGGCTTGCCGGCCTGGCGGGGACGTCCGAGTCGGAAGTGGCGGCGGCCCGGCGGGCGCTGGGCGTCACGCCGGTCTACAAGCGGATCGACACCTGCGCCGCCGAGTTCGCGTCGGACACGCCTTACATGTACTCGACCTACGAGGCCGACGGCTTCGGCGGCGGAGTGCGAGGCGGAGCCGAGCGAGCGGAAGAAGGTCGTGATCCTGGGCGGCGGGCCGAACCGGATCGGCCAGGGGATCGAGTTCGATTATTGCTGCGTCCACGCCGTCTACGCGCTGAGCGAGGCCGGGTCGAGACCATCATGGTCAACTGCAACCCGGAGACGGTCTCGACCGACTACGACACCTCCGACCGGCTCTATTTCGAGCCGCTGACCGCCGAGGACGTGATCGAGCTGGTCCGCGTCGAGCAGAGCAAGGGCGAAGTGCTGGGCGTCATCGTCCAGTTCGGCGGGCAGACGCCGCTGAAGCTGGCGCGCGACCTGGAAGCGGCCGGCATCCCGATCCTCGGCACCTCGCCGGACGCGATCGACCTGGCCGAGGACCGCGAGCGGTTCCAGCAGCTGCTGCGCAAGCTCGGCCTGCACCAGCCGCCCAACGGGCTGGCGCGCAGCCTGGAAGAGGCGGAGGCGGTGGCGGCCCGCATCGGCTACCCGGTCGTGATCCGCCCCAGCTACGTGCTGGGCGGCCGGGCGATGGAGATCGTCCACGATATGGCCGGGCTGCAGCGCTACATGGGCTCGGCCGTGAAGGTGTCGGGCAAGAACCCGGTGCTGATCGACAGCTATCTCCAGGACGCCATCGAGGTGGACGTCGATGCCGTGTCCGACGGCACCGACGTTTATGTCGCCGGCATCATGGAGCATATCGAGGAGGCCGGCATCCATTCCGGCGACAGCGCCTGCGCGCTGCCGCCCTACTCGCTGGCATCCGACGTGGTCGCCGACATCGGGCGTCAGACCAAGCTGCTGGCCGAGGCGCTCGAGGTGGTCGGGCTGATGAACGTGCAGTTCGCGGTCAAGGGCACCGAGGTCTACATCCTGGAGGTCAACCCGCGCGCCAGCCGCACCGTGCCGTTCGTCGCCAAGGCGACCGGCACCGCCATCGCCAAGATCGCGGCGCGGGTGATGGCCGGCGAGAAGCTTTCCAGCTTCACCCTCAACGGCCCCAACCCGCCGCACACCGCGGTCAAGGAAGCGGTCTTCCCGTTCGCCCGCTTCCCGAACGTCGACATCATCCTCGGGCCCGAGATGAAATCGACCGGCGAGGTCATGGGCCTCGACCACGATTTCAGCCGGGCCTTCGCCAAGGCGCAGCTTGGCGCCGGCGTGGTTCTGCCGCTGGAAGGCAGCGTCTTCGTCTCGGTCAGGGACCACGACAAGGCGGCGCTGGTCCCGATCGCGCGCAAGCTGCACGAGATGGGGTTCGGGCTGGTGGCGACGTCGCGGCACCGCGAAGGCGTTCGGCGAGGCGGGCATGCCGGTGACGCGGTCAACAAGGTGCTGGAAGGACGACCGCATATGGTCGACGAGATGATCAATGGCGATGTGCAGTTGGTTTTCAACACGACCGAGGGCGCGCAGGCGATGTCCGACAGCTTCAGCTTGCGCCGAACCGCGCTCGTCAATAACATTCCCTATTATACGACCGTCGCGGGGGCGCGGGCTGCGGTCGAGGCGATCTCGGCGCTTCGGAGGGGAGCCTTGACGTGGCTCCCCTGCAGTCCTACCTGAGCGGGTCATATTAAGGGATCAAGGCTCTCGGCGCGGCTGTTCTGGCCGCGCCGCAGTCTTCTTCAGCGTCGAGTGGACCGGAAATGGAAAAAGTTCCAATGACGGCGGCGGGCTACAACCGCCTCCAAGAGGAGTTAAGGCACCTGAAGTCGAGCGATCGTCCGGCGGTGATCAAAGCCATCGCGGAAGCGCGTGAACATGGGGATCTTTCGGAAAACGCCGAATACCATGCGGCGCGTGAACGGCAGAGCTTTATCGAAGGACGGGTGCTGGAACTTGAGGACAAGATCAGCCGCGCCGAGGTGATCGACGTCTCGAAACTGTCCGGGAGCGCCGTCAAGTTCGGCGCCACGATCACGGTGGCCGACGAGGATACCGACGAGGAGACGACTTATCAGATCGTCGGCCAGGACGAGAGCGACATCAAGGCGGGCCTGCTGTCGGTCAACTCGCCCCTGGCGCGCGCGCTGATCAACAAGACCGTCGGCGACATGGTGGAGGTCCCCACCCCCGGCGGCTCGAAGAGCTACGAGGTCGTAAAGGTCGAGTTCCGCTGATACGGGCTTGGTCGGTCACTCGGCTGAAATGAAAAATGCGGGCGAAAGCCCGCATTTTTGTTTCTGGCCATCCTGGTATTCAGTCTGCTGACGTCACATCCGACTTCGACGCTGACACTCTATCTCTCTTGAATTCAGCCATATCTCTTTCAACTCGGCGACATCGGCTTTGATTAAGCGAACATCTGCGTGCACCCGCTCGATCGCCGCAAGTATCAGGTCGCTCTTGTCCATGCCACCGCTCCAGCAATAGTCATGTCACTGTATGCGATCCACCGAGCCTGACGCAATTAAGGAGTAGACGGCACCCGCCTACTCCTCTTCCTCCAACTCGTCCTCGTCCGGCAGGTCGCCGATCTCGGTGTCGATCGGAACGCCGGGCTGGGACTTGGACGTGCGGATGGCCAGCGCCGACTTGACGTGGCTGACATTGGGAGCGCTGGTCAGCTTGGTCGTCAGGAAACGCTGGTAGGAATCCCAGTCCTCCGCGACGATCTTCAGCAGGAAATCGGTCTCGCCGGCCAGCATGTTGCACTCGCGCACCAGCGGCCAGCTATTGACCAACTCCTCGAATTTCTTTAGGTCCGCTTCGGCTTGGCTCGTGAGCCCCACATGGGCGAACACGGTCACGCCATAACCGAGGGCTTCAGGGTTGATATCGGCATGGTAGCCACGGATGAAACCAGCCTCTTCCAGGGCACGCACGCGCCGCAGGCAGGGTGGCGCCGAGATGCCGGCACGCCGCGCGAGTTCGACGTTGGTCATGCGACCATCGGCCTGAAGGTCGCGCAGAATGCGCCGGTCAATCCGGTCGAGTTTGACTTGCCGCATGGTTTTCTCTTGTAGCCCCTAGGGATGAATTGGAAAGGATATTACACAGACCACTGGTTTACGCCAAGTCCGAGCCGCCTTACAAGTGCGAAACTTTATAATAGGCGGAATGTGCTATTCCAGCCCACGGCCCCGCAACCGGTCAGCAACGAAGAAGGCCCGCTATCGTGCAAAATCTAACCTGCTGGGTTGTCAGCGACGGCAAGGCCGGCATGGAAAACCAATGCATCGGACTGGCTGAGGCGGTCGGCATCGCTCCGGTCATCAAGCGAGTCACGCTGCGCACACCGTGGCGGCAGCTCAGCCCGTTCTTCCGGCTGGGGCCCCGGCACTCCACCGCCCCCGGCAGCGACGCGCTGGAGCCGCCGTGGCCGGACCTGCTGATCAGTTGCGGCCGCGCCGCCGTGACGCCGGCGCTGGGCGTCCGGCGAGCCAGCCGGGGCAAGACCTTCGCGGTGCATTTGCAGGACCCGCAGATCCCGCCGCGGCTGCTGGACCTCGTCGTGGTGCCGGAGCACGATAAGCTGCGCGGCCCCAACGTCATCACGACGCGCGGCGCGCTGCATCTGATCACGCCTGAGAAGCTGGCCGATGCCGCAGCGCGGCTGGGTCCCGCTTACGAACACCTGCCGCATCCCCGGATCGCGGTGCTGATCGGCGGCACCAACAAGATGTTCCGCATGACCCCGGTCATCATGGGCGACGTGGCGGAAAAGCTGGCCAATCTTGCCAAACAGCATGGCGCCGGCCTGCTGGTCACGCCGTCGCGCCGGACCGGCGCCGACAACGAGGCGATATTGCGGGCACGCATGGCTGATGTGCCGTCGGTCGTATGGGATGGCAAGGGCGAGAACCCCTACTTCGCCTTCCTGGCGCTGGCCGATGTGATCGTCGTGACGAGCGACAGCGTATCGATGGTTTCGGAAGCCTGCTCCACCGGCAAGCCGGTCTACATCATCGAGCTGGACGGCGGATCGCCCAAGTTCCAGACCTTCCACCGCGCCTTGAAGGAGGCCGGGATCATCCGGACTTTCACCGGCGAGCTGGACCACTGGAGCTATGAGCCGCTGAACGATACCGCCATCGTCGGCGCCGAAATCAGGCGCCGGCTGGAAGCGCGGACGGGGCGGCGGATCGAAGGTCCGCGCCGGAGCGGGTTGACGGGGGCTGGTTGACGGCGGAACCGCGCCGGCCCATGTTCAGGCGGTCATACGATCCGTTCCATTCATTTTAGACTCCAAGCCAGGGCTTTCAGCGCATGCCTGCTCATCATCATTCCAAGGTCCTGATCATCGGCGCCGGTCCCGCCGGCTATACCGCGGCGATATATGCCGCGCGCGCCAACCTGAAGCCGATCCTGGTCCAGGGCATGCAGCCGGGCGGGCAGCTCATGATCACCACCGACGTGGAGAACTTTCCGGGGTTCGCCGACGTCATCCAGGGTCCCTGGCTGATGGAGCAGATGCAGAAACAGGCCGAGCATGTCGGGACGGAGATGTTCTTCGACGTGATCACGGAGGTCGATTTCTCCAAGCGGCCGTTCGAGGCGAAGGCCGACAGCGGCGACCTTTATACCGGCGACACCGTGATCATCGCGACCGGCGCGCAGGCCCGCTGGCTGGGGCTGGAGAGCGAGCGCACCTATGCCGGTGCCGGCGTGTCGGCCTGCGCCACCTGCGACGGCTTCTTCTTCCGCGGCAAGGAGATAGCGCTGGTCGGCGGCGGCAACACGGCGGTCGAGGAAGCCCTGTACCTGACCAACCATGCGTCCAAGGTGACCGTGATCCACCGGCGCGACCAGTTCCGCGCGGAAAAGATCATGCAGGAACGCCTGTTCCGCAATCCGAAGATCGAAGTGGTCTGGGACACCGTGGTCGATGAGATCCTGGGCGAAGGCGGCGAGGACGCCCCCAAGGCGGTCACCGGCCTGAAGCTGCGCAACATCAAGACGGACGAGGTTTCGACCCTGCCGGTCGAAGGCGTCTTCATCGCGATCGGCCACGACCCGGCGACCAAGATCTTCCAGGGCAAGGTCAAGACCGATCCGGAAGGCTACATCCTGACCGCACCCGACTCGACCGCCACCAATGTGCCGGGCGTGTTCGCGGCGGGCGACGTGAAGGACAAGATCTACCGGCAGGCGGTCACGGCGGCCGGAATGGGCTGCATGGCGGCGCTGGAAGCGGAGAAATTTCTGGCCGAACACGAGGGTTCGCCGGAGGAAGCGCTCCGCGAAGCGACCAATCCGCAGATGATCGGCGCCTGGGAATAACCGTGACCGGATACCGGGCAAGGGGGCTTTCCCTTGCCCGAAACTGGTATTTTCGTGACGGTTGCCCAGGAATCATGCTCTCTCAGGCCTAACTGGCGTGGCCTTGCTGTACGACGCGGTATATCATCGCAGGGCCGGCAGCGCCGCCGGCCAAGACGATGCGACGGACGGGCTTCCTCCGTTCGCCGATGAACGGGACGATTCATGGACTGGGATAAGCTTCGGGTCTTCCACGCAGTGGCCGAAGCCGGCAGCTTCACTCATGCCGGCGAAAGCCTTAATTTAAGCCAATCCGCGGTCAGCCGACAGATCAGCGCGCTTGAGGAAAGCTTGAACGTGCCGCTGTTCCACCGGCACGCGCGCGGTCTGATCCTGACCGAACAGGGTGATCTGCTTTACCACACCGCCCGGGACGTCTTCGCCAAGCTCTCCATGACCGAGGCGATGCTGACCGAGAGCCGCGAGCACCCGAAAGGTCCGCTGAAGATCACCACCACGGTGGCTTTCGGCACGACCTGGCTGACGCCGCGGGCGCGCGAGTTCCTTCAGATCTATCCTGAGATCCAGCTTTCCCTGCTGCTGGACGACACGGAACTGGACCTGGGCATGCGCGAGGCCGACATCGCCATCCGCATGACGTCGCCGCGCCAGCCCGACCTGATCCAGCGTCACCTGATGACGATACGGTTCCATGTCTACGGCCATGTCAGCTACCTGAAGCGGAAAGGCGTGCCCAAGACGGTTCAGGAACTTCGACAATCATGACCTGATCGCCTACCCGACGGACATGCGCGCCCCGATCTCCAACATCAACTGGCTGCTGGAAGCCGGCGACCCGCCGCAGGGCACCCGGAACCCCATCATGCGCGTCAACAATGTATACGCCATCTTCAAGGCGGTGGAGAGCGGTTTGGGCATGGCCGCATTGCCGGATTACATGGTCGAGGGCAGCCGCGACATCGTCCGGGTTCTGCCCGAACTGAACGGTCCCACGGTCGAAACCTACTTCGTCTACGCCGAGGAACTGCGCCATTCCAAGCGCATCGAGGTGTTCCGTGACTTCCTCGTGCGCAAAGTATCGGAGACAGCTTTCTGAGCGAATCGTTGCATTTCAAAGCCATGCGGGAGGTGCATGGGCGCTTCCTCGAATCGTGCATGGAATCCGGGCAGCGAATGACCAATTAATTGGCTGGTGGATATTGCGATGCAATATTCGCTGTTTCGCCCTGAACCTTGTTCAGGGTTGGGTCTTCGGACTCAGCGTCTCCCAGACGTGAAGCCTCCCTGTTCAACTCGCCCGCAAGTCATTCGATTTGCGGGCGTTCTTTTTGAGCAGTGCCATTCGCTCCGTGAAATCCGGCATATACAGGCCGGCGAAATAGCAGGCCTGCGAGGACTTACCTGCAATGGAAAAGGGGCGGGATCGATGAGGACGCTGATCATCGATAACTACGACTCGTTCACCTACAACGTTTTCCATCTGCTGGCTTCGGTGAACGGGTGCGAACCGCTGGTCGTGCGCAACGACGAACTGTCCTGGGACGAGTTGAAGCGGCTGGACTACGACAATGTCGTTCTTTCCCCCGGCCCCGGCACGCCGGAACGGGATACCGACTTCGGCGTCTGTGCCCACCTGATCCGGGAAGAGCAGCGGCCTGTCCTTGGCATCTGCCTGGGTCACCAGGGCATTTGCCACATTCTTGGCGGCACCGTGGAGCGGGCGCCGGTCCCCATGCATGGCCGCGTCAGCGAGATCCATCATTCCGGCTCCGGCCTTTTCCAGGGCATGCCGTCGCCTTTCCGCGCCGTGCGCTATCACTCGCTGCTGGCGGTGCGGCCCCTGCCCGCCGGGCTTGCGGGTGACGGCCTGGACCGGGGACGATCTGATCATGGCGGTCGAACATGAAACCCGGCCGCTCTGGGGGGTGCAGTTCCATCCCGAATCGATCCTGTCGGAACACGGCCATGCCCTGCTGGAAAATTTCCGGAACCTGACGGCGCGGTTCGCCACCGCTCATCCACGCGGCAGGTCGGCGCGGCAAGCCTTGCACGCGGTGAAGAGGCTGCCACGCGGACGGACATCCTCCCGCTTACCGGCTGCATTACCGGCGCATGGACCGCCCGGTCGATCCGGCCGCCGCGTTCAAGCTCCTGTTCGCCGGCTCCGCAAATGCCTTCTGGCTCGATGGCGCGGCTTTGCCGAGGGCGGCTTCTCCTATATGGGGGACGACGGCGGACCGAATGCATCGTCCTTGAGTATCGTTCAGGCACCGGCGTCACGACGGAGACCCGGCAGGGGCGGACAGTCAGTTGAACGAAGACATCCTGACCCTGGTTCAGCGGCGCCTGCCGGAGCGGCGATCGACACACGGCAGGCTCCCTTCCCCTTCAAGGGCGGTTTTGTCGGCTATCTGGGATATGAGCTGAGGACGCAGGAGATTGGCAGGCGGCGCTTTCGTCACCCCATCCCGACGCGCAACTGATCTTTCCCGGCCGCTTCCTGTGCTTCGACCACGGCGAGGGAGCGGTTTATGCCGTGACGGTCGCGCCGGAGGGAGGCGAGCCGGATCTCGACTGGCTGGAATCCTGCGCCGCGGCGCTGGAGCGGCGGGAGCCGGATGCGGACCAGCCTTGGAGGAGCGGCCTTGGCCGTTGCCGGTCCGCTCGCCGTTTCCTGGCACCACTCCACCCCGGACTATCTGCGGCTGATCGAAACATGCCTTGATGAGATCCGGGCCGGTGAAACCTACGAGGTCTGCCTGACCAACCGGCTTTACCTGCCGCCCCTGGAGGACCCGCTCGGGACATATCTGCTGCTGCGCCAGCTCAACCCCGCTCCCCATGCGGCATATCTGCGTTTTGGGGACTTGAGCGTCCTTTGCTCATCGCCGGAGCAGTTTCTGCGCATCGACCCGGACGGCAACGTGCGGACGAAGCCGATCAAGGGCACCCGGCGGCGGGGAGCGACGCCGGAGGAAGACGACCGATTGCGTGCCGATCTGGCAAGCGATGAGAAGGACCGGTCGGAAAACCTCATGATCACCGACCTTCTGCGGAACGACCTGGGCCGCGTCTGCCGGGTCGGCTCGGTCCATGTGCCGAGCCTGATGGATGTCGAAACCTATCGCACCGTGCATCAACTCGTGACCACGGTGCGGGGGCGGTTGCGGCCGGACCGGGACGCGGTCGATTGCTTCCGCGCCACGTTTCCCGGCGGCTCGATGACCGGCGCTCCCAAGCGGCGCACCATGGAAATCATCGAGCGGCTGGAAGGAACCGCGCGCGGCATCTATTCCGGGAGCATCGGCTTCTTCAGCCTCGACGGTGCCGCCGACCTCAATATCGTGATCCGGACCATCGTTTCGGATGAGCGCGGGAGCACGGTCGGGACCGGCGGCGCGATCGTCGCGCTGTCGGACCCGGCGGACGAGGTGGCGGAGATCGAGTTGAAGGCCGCCGCCCTCATCGATACCGTCGCGAAAAGCCGTTCTGGGCTCGACAAGGATGGAGGTGAAGCGATGACCACCAGATGCTTCCTCGACGGCCGGATCGTCGATCAGCAAAGCGCCGGGATCGCGCTGTCGGACCGGGGCTTCACGCTGGCCGACGGCGTTTTCGAAACCATCCGGGTCAGGGCCGGGGCTGTGGTCGATGTCCAGGCCCATCTGGAGCGGTTGGCCGGGGCGCTGGAATGTCTGGCGTTTCCGCAGCCGGGCCGCGAGTCGCGATCTGGCGCTCCACCTGGAAGAAACCCGCGAAGCCAACGGGATGGCCGAAGGGGTCCTGCGCCTGACCATCACCCGAGGTCAGGGCGCGCGCGGGCTCGCCCCCGCTCCCGATGCGGTGCCGACGGTCTGCATCACCGCGGCGCGACTGCCGTCAAGACCGGACAGCTTTACCGCGATCATCGCCACGCGGACGCGGCGGAACGAGTTCTCCCCCCTCTCGCGCATCAAGTCCTTGAGCTATCTCGACAACGTCATAGCGCTTCAGGAGGCGGGCGAGCACGGCGCCGACGATGCGGTCCTTCTGAATGTCCGGGGAAACGTCGCCTGCTTCACCGCCGCCAATCTGGTCGCGCGTTTCGGCAGGGACATTGTCACGCCGCCGGTCAATGACGGCGCGCTGCCCGGCACGGTCCGGCGCAGGCTGCTGGAGCGGTTGCCAATCACCGAGATGAGCCTGACGCCCGCCGACCTTGAACGCGCCGACGAAATCGTCTCGACCAACAGCCTGGGCATCCGGCGCCTGTCCGCCCTTGGCGGCCGCACCCGCCCGCATGGGCGGGAACTGCATGACGCGGCGTCGGAGATCTATCGGGCCTTGTCTGAGGTACCGTTACTTGTAGATGCCGATGGAGGCGGCGATATCCTTGCCCGCGATCCGCTTAACATAGGTGAGCTTCGGCTCGACCTTGTTGGAGACGGGATTGATCCAGCGGTACTCGACCCAGCCCTCGCCGTTTTCGCGGGCGGCCTTGATGATGTCCTGAATCAGGGACCTGCCGTCGGCGTCCTTGAGATTGATGACGTTCAGGCCGACGCTGGCCGGGCGCGGCGGATAGATCAGCCACGCGCCTTTGAAATCGATCAGGTTGACGTAGATCTCGCCGAACTTGAACTCGCCTTCCTTGTTGAAAATCTCGCGCGCGGCTTCGACCCCCTGGGTTTCGATGATCGCGGCGGCTTTCCGGGTAAGAGCCGCCACCTCGTCCGGCGTCGGCTTGACGGATCGGCGCGGGCGGCGCCCGAAACCGCCAGAGCGCATGAGAAAGCAGCGTCAAGGCGAAGGCCGGAACGCCGGCCAGTCGGCGGATCAGTGCGGAAATCCATGACATCATCGGTTCGTTCCCCGGTCCGATCGCCACGGACAAATGGTTCGCACGCAAAACGGAAAGCCGACCAGCAATCCCCGACAGGCGGCAAACCATATCGCCGCACGAAAGGAATATATCAAACGTCATAAATGTCAATAAATTGCGTTTCGGCAGTCTCTCATTCGATAGTTTATCACTTTGCCCGGTATTTCTGGACAGAAACATCTGTCTGCTCCACCCGCCTCTGTTAAGAACAGGAATAGGTTTGATATTGTTTGCAAGAAAACGGCTCGATTCCGCTGGATTATCGGACCGACGCCGCCCGCATCCGGCAAAATAAGAGCCCCCGGTCAGACTGTCGCACCATTGCGGCAACGCAACATGCGCTTTTTCGTGGACAGGGCAAGCGGGCGGGAGGACCATCGGGAATACCAAAATGGTAAAGGATCGAGGGCGCCCACGGCCGTTCTCAATTTGATCCGGCCGATCCCACGGACGCCCCAGATCGCGTTTGAACGGTACTGGGAGGTTCCGAATGCCAAGCACCAGATCAGCGGGGCCACGCTGCGCCGCCCTCGTCGGCCCCTATCTCAGCGGCAAGACCACCTTGATGGAAAGCCTGTTGTTCGCGGCTGGGGCGGTCAGCCGAAAAGGCAGCGTCAAGGACGGCAATACTGTAGGCGACAGCGCGCCCGAAGCCAGGGCCCGCAAGATGAGCGTCGAGGTCGGGCTTGCCACCGCCGAATACCTGGGCGAGCGCTGGACCTTCCTCGACTGCCCCGGATCGGTCGAACTGGGGGCCGAAGCGCAGACCTCGCTGATGGTCGCCGACGTCGCGGTCGTCGTGTGCGAGCCGACGGCGGACAAGGCGCCGATGCTGGCCCCGCTGTTCAAGTTCCTGGACGACAACGGCATCCCGCACATGCTGTTCATCAACAAGGTGGATAGCCTGGGCACCCAGGAAATCCGGGTGCGCGACCTGATGCAGGCGCTTCAGGCGGTTTCTTCCCGGCCCCTGGTGCTGCGCGAGGTGCCGACCCGCGAGGGCGACACCATCACCGGCTATGTCGATCTGGTCAGCGAGCGGGCGTACCATTACAACCCGCATGCGCCGTCCAATCTGGTCGAGGTGCCGGCCACGGTGCGCGAGCGCGAACAGACGGCCCGGCAGGAGCTTCTGGAAGCCCTGTCCGACTTCGACGACAGCCTGCTGGAACAGCTTCTGGAAGACGTGGCCCCCGACAAGGAAGAGATCTACCGGCAGCTTTCCAAGGATCTGGCGTCCGACCTGATCGTGCCGGTCTTCATCGGCTCGGCCGAGAACGACAACGGCGTGCGGCGCCTGCTGAAGGCGCTCCGCCATGAGACGCCGGAAGCGGAAGCGGCGGCGGCGCGGCTGGAAATCCCGCTGAACGGCAATACCGTCGTCCAGGTGTTCAAGACCTACCACGCGCCCCATGCCGGCAAGCTCAGCTTCTCCCGCGTCTGGAAAGGCACCGTCAACGACGGCCAGACGCTGGGCGGCGACAGGGTCAGCGGCGTCTACCGCATGCAGGGGCACGATCAGCACAAACTGCCCAGCGCTTCGGCCGGCGAGGTCGTGGCCCTGGGACGGATGGAGCATGTGCAGACCGGCGAGGTGCTCGACGATCAGGGCGGCCGGGTCAAGGCGCCGTTGTGGCCGGAGCCTCCGGCACCCGTCTATGCGCTGGCGGTTTCCGCCGAGCAGCGCAGCGACGAGGTCAAGCTGACCGGCGCGATCGCGAAACTCGCCGAGGAGGACCCCGCCCTTTCGGTCACCCACAACGCCGATACCGGCGAGATCGTGCTGTGGGGCCAGGGCGACATCCATCTCCAGCTCGCGATGGACAGGCTGCGCTCGAAGTACAACCTGCCGGTCCGGTCGCGCACGCCGGCGGTGGCCTACCGCGAGACGATCCGCAAGCCGACGGCCCAGCATGCCCGCTTCAAGCGGCAGACCGGCGGCCACGGCCAGTTCGCCGACGTGCAGGTCGAGATCAAGCCGCTGCCGCGCGGCACCGGCTTCGCCTATGACGAGAAGGTGGTGGGCGGCGTCGTGCCCCGGCAGTTCATCCCGGCGGTCGAGGCCGGCGTGAAGGAGTATCTGGTCCAGGGGCCGCTGGGGTTCCCGGTGGTCGACGTGGCGGTCACCCTGATCAGCGGCCAGTTCCATGCGGTGGACAGCAGCGAGCAGGCGTTCAAGACCGCCGGCCGGATGGCGATGACCGAGGGCATGCCGAAATGCGATCCGGTCCTGCTGGAGCCGATCCTTCAGGTCACCATCGCGGCACCGACCGAGTTCACGCCCAAGGTGCAGCGCCTGATCACCGGACGGCGCGGCCAGATCCTGGGCTTCGACGGACGGCCGGGCTGGGACGGCTGGGACGAGGTCAAGGCGCTGATGCCGGAGGCGGAGATCCACGACCTGATCGTCGAGCTTCGGTCGCTGACGCTGGGGCTGGGCTTCTTCACCACCAGCTTCGACCATCTGGCGGAACTGACCGGGCGGCTGGCCGACCGCGCGATCGAGATCCGGCAATCGGCTGTCGCCGCGCAATAGGAGAAGGGGCTGGCGAGCGTCATGGGCCGGCGTGTCCGGTCGATCGGCCGGGCACGCCGCCCTTTTTGGACGAATCCGGCTTGATCAGCACCGACCCAATCGGCCGGCGATACGGCACTTTTCCGGTGATTTCTCGTTGAAGCATGGACGGCCCGCCCAGGCGTGGATGCGGTGGGGAGGGTTGACTTCCCCCATACGCAGCCAAGCTTGGTTAACAGGGTAAATATGACAATTCCATAGAGCTTCAAGGAGCCATGTCATGGCATTTGAAAATAGTACCGCCCAGTCGCATGAGCCGATGGCAGTCCGTACCGGCATTGCCGAAGAACAGCGCAAGGCTCTGTCCGACGGCTTGGCTAAGGTACTGTCCGATACCTATACGCTTCTCGGCAAGACGCATGGCTTTCACTGGAACGTGACCGGCGCGCAGTTCCATAGCCTTCATGAGATGTTCGAAGAGCAGTATACCGACCTGACGACCGCCGTGGACGAGATCGCCGAGCGTATCCGCGCCCTGGGCTACTTCGCGCCGGGCAGCCTGAGCCAGTTCCTGAAGCTCAGCACCATCGAGGACGAGCACGGCGTGCCGGACGCGCGCGGCATGCTGGAACAGCTTGTGCGCGACAACGAGACCGTCACCCAGGCCTGCCGCGCCGTCGTCGGGATCTGCGAGGAAGCGAACGACACCGTCACCGAAGACCTGATGAACCATCGCATGGACGCCCATGAAAAGGCGGCCTGGATGCTGCGCTCTTCGATGAGCTGATCGTACTTACGGCCCGCAGCCCGGCGGCATCTTGCCGCCGGGCGCGCGGCCTTGATCGCGCGGGCCTTGAATTCGGGAGGAATGTTCGATCCCATGCCTTTCTTCGTTCTGGAACCCGTGCTTCCCCTTGCGCGGAAGTGGGAACATTACCGCAAGACCCGGAAACTGATCGTCCGCGCGGCCGATGAGGCGGGAGCCCGGCAGGTCGCCGCCGATCAGGCCGAACTGGCGGGGCGGGAGGGCATGCATCTGCTGCTGCCCGCAGCCGACGAGGACGAGGCGCTGGCCAACCCCTGGCTGGATGCCGAACTGGCCGAATGCCGGGAACTCGACCCCGATGGCCCGCCGGAAGTGGTCAGCATGCAGGCCGAATGATCGGCTATGCCGATGATTTGCCATGCGCTTGATGCAGATCAAACATTGGAATGATTCTAAAAAATGCGTTTGCCGCATTGCCTCCCGATACCCACATCAGTAGTTAGTGTTTTCTAAACAGGTTTTTCAGGGGGCAAAATCATGCAGATCGATATTGGAATCACCGAGAACGACCGCCGCGAGATCGCGGAAGGTCTGTCGCGCCTGCTGGCCGACACCTACACCCTCTATCTCAAGACGCACAGCTTCCACTGGAACGTCACCGGCCCGATGTTCAACACGCTGCATCTGATGTTCGAGACGCAGTACAACGAGCTGGCGCTGGCCGTCGACCTGATCGCCGAGCGCATCCGCGCGCTGGGCTTCCCGGCTCCGGGCAGCTACGCCCAGTACGCGGCGCTGACCTCGATCAAGGAAGCGACCGACGTGCCGAAGGCGGAAGAGATGATCCGCCAGCTGGTGGCCGGCCAGGAAGCCGTGGTCCGCACCGCCCGCTCGGTCTTCCCCGCCGCCGAGAAGGTCGGCGACGAGCCGACCGCCGACCTGCTGACCCAGCGCATGCAGCTCCACGAGAAGACCGCCTGGATGCTGCGCAGCATGCTGGAAAGCTGATCCGACGGTAACGAATCGGTCCGGGTGGAGGAGGCTTTCACGCGCCGTTCACCCGAACTTGATTTGCCGGATGGGCGTTCCAGCCTCAAATCTGTGTTCATGTAACGCGGATTACCGAGGGAGGAACGCCATGCTGATCCGATCCAGACGCGGGTGGGAGCTGCCGGAGTCGGCGGCCACTCCGGAAAATGTCTTCCTGAACCGGCGGGCGCTGCTGAAGACGGTGGTCGCCGCTCCCACGATCGCGGCGGCGGGGTCGATCCTGACGGGCCCGCCTTCGGCCAGACCGAGGTCGCGGCCGACGATCCGACCGCGAAGCTCTATCCGGTCCAGCGCAATCCGCGCTACACGATCGACCGCGCGATCACCGACCCGTCCCAGGCCAACACCTACACCAATTTCTACGAATTCGGCTCCCAGAAGAACATCTGGCGGGCGGCGCAGAACCTGAAGCTGCGGCCCTGGACCGTGAAGATCGCCGGCATGGTCGAGCAGGAAAAGACGGTCGATATCGACACCCTGCTGGCGCAGATGCCGCTGGAGGAGCGGACTACCGGCACCGCTGCGTCGAAGCGTGGTCGATGGCGGTGCCGTGGAGCGGCTTTCCCATGAAGGCGCTGGTGGACTTCGCGCGGCCGATGGGCAGCGCCAAATACGTCGTGATGCAGACCTTCCAGGACCCCGGCATGGCGAGCGGCCAGCGGCAGTTCTGGTATCCGTGGCCCTATGTCGAGGGCCTGACCATGGCGGAGGCGACCAACGAACTGGCCTTCCTGGTGACCGGCATGTACGGCAAGCCGGTGCCCAAGCAGAACGGCGCGCCGCTGCGGCTGGCCGTTCCGTGGAAATACGGCTTCAAGTCGATCAAGTCGATCGTCAGCTTCACCTTCACCGACAAGCGCCCGGTCAGCTTCTGGGAACAGATCCAGGCGAGCGAGTACGGCTTCTGGGCGAACGTCAACCCGCAGGTCCCGCATCCGCGCTGGAGCCAGGCCTCGGAACGCGTGCTCGGGACCAACGAGATGGTGCCGACCCAGCTTTACAACGGCTACGGCGAGTTCGTCGCCGACCTGTACAAGGGGTTGGATGGCGAGAGGCTGTATGTGTAGCCGCTTCTAACCCTGCCCCACCCCTTGCCGGACTTCGTCCAGGCAGGCAAGGATCGCGTCGGAGTGGGCGACCATGGCTTCGGCCTCGCGCGCGGCGGGGCCTGACGGGTCCAGGCCGTTGTCGGGGGCGCCCTCGATCAGCAGGAGCGCTCCGCCCTTGATGGCGTTGAGGCAGTTGCGGATGGCGTGGCGGTGCGGGCGGTCCCGCAGCAGCGCCGCATCGCCCTGCCCCGCCAGATCCTGAAGCGATACGATGGAGGCGGATATCCACTCCAGCATCTTCAGATCTTCCTCGTCGGTGATCTGGTCCGGAAGCGGCCAGCACGCCGACGCTGCTCTCCGCCATGCAGGCGGCCAGACGGTTCAGTTCCCGGTGAGCGGCATCGACGTCGGCATCGCTCATGGGCTGTTCACCGGCCGGACCTTCGAGAGCAGCACGTCGATCTTGGTCAGCAGGCGGTCGAGATCCACCGGCTTGGTTTCGAATTCGTCGCAGCCGGCCTCCAGCGCGCGTTCCCGGTCTTCCTTCAGGGCATGGGCGGTCAGGGCCATCACGGGAATGGCGGAGGTTTCGGGGTTGGCCTTGATCATGCGGGTGGCCTGCCAGCCATCCACCACCGGCAGGCTCATATCCATCAGGACCAGATCGGGCCGTTCGCGGACGGCGGCCTCGACTCCGGCTGCGCCATCGGCCGCGGCGACGACCTGGAAGCCCCGGCGTTTCAGCCGGCGGGACAGCATGTCACGGTTAAGGTCGTGGTCTTCGACGATCAGGATACAAGTCACTCCAACCCTCCCCGCCACGACTGCGCCGAATCGGCGGGCTTGCGGGCGGCAAACTCCGCGACGACCGGACGGTGGACCCGTCCTTCATATTCTCTACTCTCATATGCACCTTCACGTAACACTTGGTCAACCAGCGCATCTCTCCCGCCAAGATGTCGCTCCGGCGATATGCCGGTCCGGAGCCGGGCGGGCTTCGTTCCGTCGGGAAATCCTGGACGTATCGCCGTATGCGGGCCTTAATCCCCTGGTGAGGAAACGAGGAACCCAACCGGAATGAGCACCAAGGACCTGTGCGAACTCGACGCCGTCACCTTGCGCCGGATGATCGGCCGCAAGGAAATCTCCCCCGTGAACTGACCGATGCCTGCATCGGGCGGATCGAAGCGGTCGATGGTCATGTCAACGCCATGGTCACCCGCAGTTTCGAGCGCGCCCGCGCCGAAGCGGCCCAGGCGGAGGCCGCCGTCATGGCGGGCGGCCCGCTGGGGCTGCTTCACGGCTTGCCGATCGGCATCAAGGATCTCAGCGACACGGCGGGGATCAGGACCACCTACGGATCGGAACTGTTCGCCGACCATGTGCCGGAGCGGGATGAACGGGTGGTCGCGGCCATCCGCAAGGCCGGCGCCATCGTGCTGGGCAAGACCAATACGCCGGAATTCGGCACCGGGGCCAATACACGCAACAGTGTGTTCGGCGCCACCCGCAACCCGTTCGATCCCGCCCGCACCAGCGGCGGTTCGTCGGGCGGTTCGGCCGTGGCGCTTGCCTGCGGCATGGTGCCGCTGGCTACCGGTTCGGACCATGGCGGCAGCCTGCGCACCCCGGCGGCCTTCTGCGGCGTGACGGGATATCGCCCTTCGCCGGGGATGGTGCCGACCGAGCGGCGGGGAATCGCGTGGACTCCGTCGCCGGTCGAAGGACCGATGGGCAGGACCGTCGCCGACGCCGCCCTGCTGATGGCCGCCATGGCCGGCACCGACCCGCGCGATCCCCTGCCCGGCTGCGCCGATCCCGGCATCTTCCTGAAACTGCCGGAGGTCGATCCGTCGTCGCTGAGGGTGGCGGTGTCGGCCGATCTGGGCTTCGCGCCGGTCGATGACGGCATCCGGGCGACATTCCAAAATGCGGTCAAGCGGTTCGGCGGCGCTTTCGCGCAGGTGGTGGAAGCCGATCCGGAGCTTGCCGGGATCGAGACGGTGTTCGAGACGCTGCGCTCCGTGATCTTCGTCGGCGCCCATCTGGACAAGTTCGAGAACCAGCGGGACAAGCTGGGACCCAACGTCATCGCCAATATGGAAGCGGCGCTGGGCCTGGGCATCCGGGACGTGGCCCATGCCATGACGGAGCAGACGCGGTTCTTCAACCGCTTCGTCTCGTTCATGGAGCCGTTCGACGTGCTGATCTGCCCGGCTGTGGCGGTCCCGCCCTTCCCGGTCGAGCAGTGGTACCCGGAGACGATCAACGGCGCTCCGACCCGCAACTACATGCACTGGCTGGCGATCGCCTATGGGTTGACGGTGCTGAGCCTGCCGGTCGTGGTGGTGCCGTGCGGGCGGGATGCGACGGGCACGCCGTTCGGCATCCAGATCTGCGGCAGGTATGGCGCCGACCATGCGGTGCTCGGCATCGCCCAGGCTATCGAACGGGTGCTGGCCGGTATCCCGGAGTTGAGGCGGCCGGTGCCGGACTTGGCAAAGCTCTGAACCCTGCTTACTGTTTTCGCGGTCGCTCACCCGCAGGAGGACTCCATGACGGACAAGACGAATGTGGCCCTGGTGACAGGCGCCAGCCGGGGCATCGGCAAGGCCATCGCCACGGCGCTGGCGCGGGCCGGTTACGATCTGCTGATCACGGCGCGGACGGCGACCGCGCTGGAAACGCTGGCGAGCCAGCTCGCGCGGGAGACGGGGCAGCGGGTCGAGTACCGCCACGGCGACCTGCGCGATCCTGAAATGCCCGAGTCGCTGATCGAGGCGGCGGTCGATGCCTTCGGCGGGCTGGACCTGCTGGTCAACAACGCCGGGGCGACCAAGCGCGGGCCGTTTCTGGAGCTGAGCGAGGACGACTGGCAGGACGGCTTCGCCCTGAAGTTCTTCGGCGCGGTCCGGCTGTCGCGGGTGGCATGGCCCTATCTGAAGCTGAGCGGCGGGCAGGTGATCAACATCATCGGCGCCGGAGGGCGCACGCCGACGGCGGAGTTCACCATCGGCGGCTCGGTCAATGCCGGGCTGATGAACTTCACCAAGGCGCTGGCCGACCAGGGTCTGGCCGATGGCGTGCGGGTCAACGGCATCAATCCCGGCCCCATCCTGACGGAGCGGCTGGCCGGGCGCATCCGCCAGCTTTCCCATGCCCAGGGGATCGATGCGGAGGAGGCGGCGAGCCGCATGGTGCAGGCGCAGAAGGTCATGCGGTTCGGCGAGCCGGAGGAGATCGCGGCGGTCGTGGCCTTCCTGGCCGCCGGTGGCGGGACCTTCATCCACGGCGCGCTGCTGGACGTGGACGGCGGCTCGACCAAGGGGCTGTGACGCTGTCAGCGGTGACAATGGCTGAAGCGAGCCGCCGCGAATCCGGGTCGCCGACGCCATCGATCCTGAGCAGCGCCGGTGACAGGCGGCAGGCCGTCGTGGCGAGGGTTTGCAGGAAGGGATGGCGGGCCGCGCGGGCGAGCAGCGTGGCGGTGCGGATCTGCGACGCGAACGCGGCGCCGTCCAGGGGCGGTTGGCCCGTGAGGTGCCGGTTAACCGCCAAGGCGGCGGAGTGCAATGCTATGGCGATGCCGTCGCCGCAGAAGGATGGGATGACGGCGAGTTGGTCGCCCAGCCGGTGGATACGCCGCGACGGGGCTTCCGCCCGGTGGACGAAGCCATAGGGAATGCCGTAGATCGACAGCGGCTTGGTCCAGCAGGGGACGGCGCCGGCCAGCCGTTCGGCGAAGATGGCGGAACTCCGCGCCAGATAATCCACCAGGGCGTCCCAATCCCGGTCCAGCCTGTCATGGACGGCTTTCGCGATGACGAGGCACAGGTTGGCGCGGCCTCCGGGGATCGGCTGAAGGCCGGCGTAGCCGCCGGGGAACAGCAGCACTTCCACATGGCCCGCGAGGATGCCGGCCTGGGCGGGGGCAAGGGTCAGGTGCCGCTTGAAGCCGATGAGGTCGTTGATCGCACCGGGCGGGCGGCGATGGCCGCGCAGCTCATGCTTTCCGGTGGCGAGGAAGGCGGCACGGGCGCGGACAGGTTCGCCGGCCTGGAGGGTGACGCCGTCGGCGTCTTCGGTCAGGCCGCGTATGGCGGAACCCCGGCGGATTTCCGCACCTTGCGCTGCGGCGGCATTCAGCAAGGCTTCATCCATCACGTCGCGCGACAGGCTGAACGCCGGGAACGGCAAGGTGGCGGTCGCGGTGCGCTCGCCCTGGATCAGGCGGACGTGGTGGATCGGCAGGGCGCCCAGCCGCTCCGGGTCGAGTCCGAGTGCCGTGAGATAGGCTGCGGCCTCGACGCTGATGAACTCGCCGCAGACTTTGTGGCGGGGGCCGGCTTCGCGTTCGAACAGGACGGTGCTGCGCCCCGCCCGTGCCAGCAGACAAGCGGCGGCGGCTCCCGCCGGGCCACCGCCGATGATGGCGGCATCCCACATCATTTGATCCGGCCCACGCCGTAGCGGAACGGCGTGAACCACTCCACCGATACGGTGCCGGGGGCGAAGCCGGCTTCCGCCAGCAGGCGTTCCCAATCGGCACGGGTGAAGGCGCGGGCGACCGACAGCGGCGCGTCGTGGACGACCAGCCGGTTGACCGGCAGGGATGCGACCATGGCGCGGGCGAAGGTGTGGGAGATCGCGTGCCGGTGCAGATCGTTGCTGAACCAGCCCAGGGCCGCGTGCCCCTCCATCCAGCGCAGGAAGCGGATCAGCAGCGTATCGTCCAGGTGATGGGTGAACAGCGCGCTGATCACCACGTCGCAGGAGGTGTCGGGGGGCAGGTCGAACAGGTCGCCGGTGCGATAGTCGATCCTGACGTCAGGGGGAGTCGCCAGTGCGGCGGCTTTGGCCGACCACGGGTTCAGATCGACGCCCGTCAACTCCACCTCGATCCCGCGCTTCCGCGCCCAGCGGTCGATCTCCCGCAGCATGTCGCCGTAGCCGAAGCCGACGTCCAGGATGCGGAGAGACTTCCGCCCCGTCCGTTCCACCACGCGGCCGAGCCATGTCAGCGTCGGCCGGTAGGCCAGCGTGCAGAGGTTGATCCGCCGCAGATCGCGCAGGCAGTGCTGGAATTCCTCGAAGCTGACCTGCTCGGTGTCCATCAGTTCCGGATCGAAGCTGCGGCGGGACAGGTCGGCCGCACCGCTCATGCGGCCGCCATCCGGAACAGCATGCTTTCCGCCGTCAGTCCCGGCCCGAAGGCCATGGCGCAGCCAAGCCCGTTGCCGCCGATGCCGGCTCCCCGGAAGCGGTCGAGCATGCGCTTCAGCACGAACATGACCGTGGCCGACGACATATTGCCGTAATCGCGCAGCACGACGCGGGAATCGGCAAGCTGGTCATGCGTGCCGCCGACGGCGCTTTCGACCGCGTCCAGGATCGAGCGCCCTCCCGGATGGACCGCCCAAAGCTCCACATCGCCGCGCATCGCGCCCGTTCAGGATCGACGGCATCGGCGTCGGGCAGGCCGCTGCCGATGGTGCCGGGAACGGTGCCCGCCAGACGCATGTCGAAGCCGTTGCGGCCGATATGCCAGGTGATCTGATCGGCGCTGCCGGGGATGACCGTGGTGCGGAAGGATTCCAGCTCGATCCCGTCGGGTTCGGCGCTGACGATGCTGGCGGAGCAGCCGTCGGCGAAGATCAGGAAGCTCAGGACTTCCTCGATATTGTCGGTTTCCTGGAGATGCAGGGTGCAAAGCTCCAGGTTGACGATGGCGACCTTGGACCGGGGCTCCGAGCGGACGATATGGCGGGCCAGCTTCAGCGCGTTCATCGCGGCGTAGCAGCCCATGAAGCCGATGATGGTGCGCTCGACCGACGGGTCCAGGCCCAGCCGGTGCGCCAGTTGCAGATCCAGGCCGGGCGCGTAGAAGCCGGTGCAGGAGGTCACGATCAGGTGAGTGATCTCCGGTGCGTGCCGCTGGATGCCGGCGGCGTCCAGGCTCGCCATCGGCGAGGTCCAGGGCATGCCGCTCGTAGAACTTCATCCGGGTGGCGGTATCGGGGAACGCGCCGCGCCGGAAGAAGCCGCCGGTATCCAGGAGCGCCGGATCGGGATCGGGGGCGAAGAAGGAATAGCGGTGCTCGATCTGGCAGCGGTCCGCCATCCGGCGGAACAGCTTCCGCAGTCGTTCGTCAGTCAGCAGCAGCGGCGCGTATTGAACGAACTTGTCATGGACATCATGGGCCGGAACCGCCGTCCCGATCGCGTTGATGTAGGCCGTTGGCTTAGAGGCTTGCGGCATCCGGCGCTCCGGCAGTGTCAGATATGTCATCAACAGATCAACAGGTCAATGGCCCTGACGTCATGAGCCCGCTGGACGGATATGCCCGCCCGCGCCATGTGGCCGGGCGTCCCCGGAACGCCGTCCAGAGCGCCGACCACTGTATCGCCAGCATGACTAGCACGCCGATGGGGTGAAGGAGAGCATTTGAGATATTTTGGCCGAACCTGAACGCCAGCGCGATGCGGGTTCCGAGCGACACGGCGATCCCGACGCAGGCGGGGAACAGCGCCTCGGGCGGTCCCAGGATCAGCAGCAGCCAGGGCAGCACATGGCCGCCCGCCAGCAGCACCGTCCAGACCGGCAGGCCTATGGGTGTCGCCATGCCCTCGGTCGCGTTCTTCGAGAAGCCCTGCCAGACTTCCGCCCCGCCCCGGTACATCCGGCAGGTCGCGATCTCCGTCGCGTCGAACAGGTCGGTGAAGAAGCCGGCGCGCCGGAAAGTGCGAGGCAGCTTGACGCCGTCGTGGAGCGAGGTGCTGATTTCCCGGTGGCCTCCCGCCTTGGCATAGGCATCGGCGCGGGCGATGAACAACTGACCGCAGCCGGCGCCGAAGCCGGGAGCGATGAACAGCTTCATGGCCCAGATCGGCAGATAGCCCAGCAGCAGGAAATGGATCATCGGGATCACGAGCCGTTCGGCGAAAAGTCCCGGTTTCCTGACGCGGGAAGCCGCTGGCGAGCCCGACCTTGGGCCGCTCCGCCATGAAAGCCGCCATGCGGCCCAGCGCGTCGGGCGACAGGCGCACATCGGCATCGACGAAGACCAGCAGCGGATGCCGCGCCAGATGGGCCAGACGCCAGCAGGCATGCTGCTTGCCCGACCAGCCCGGGGGAAGCGGCGGCGCCGGCTCCACCCGGACGCGGGGATCGGCGATGGCGCGCACGATATCCGCCGTCCCGTCGGTCGAGTGGTCGTCGAGCACGACGACTTCCAGATCAACGTCGCGGTTTGCCAGCACGGCGTTGACGGCGGAGGCGATCTTGTCCGCCTCGTTGCGGGCGGGGATCAGGACGGAAACCGCCGCTTTGACACCGCGCATCGGCGGCGGGCGGTAGAGCAGCAGGTTCCATACCGCCGTGACCGCCGGGATGATGGCGAGCCAGGCGCAGACCCAGGCGAATTGCGCCATTATGAGGGTTCCCTGCCATGTTGAGGTTTAAAACGTTCGCCCCGGACAAGGGCCTTGGCGCGGCGCCAGAGGTCGTAGACGCCGCCGATTCCAACAGCACCGCTGACCAGAGGTTCGAAGCGGGAGGCTTCCCGGCTTGAAGCGTCGGCGGCAAGCCGGTCCATGGCGTCGGTCAACGCCGCCTCAAGCCGCCCGTTCCAGTCCTCCACGGTGCCGCCGCCGCTTTCCATCGGCGTGCCGAAGCGGCACAGCGCTTCCGGCGTGCGTTCGTCCCAGAACGGGTATTCCAGGGCCAGCGGCACGATGGTCGCCCCCGGCACCCGGCGCGCCAGATGGGCAAGGCCGGGGCGGAGCCGGACGGGCCGCGTGCGGGCATCGGTGAAGGTGCCTTCCGCCGTGATCCACAGCATGGTTTTGGGGTCCTCCAGCAACCCGCTGGAGATCTTCAGGAATGCCGCCGCACCGCGAGGACTGTCGGTCTCGATCCCGAAGATGCCGATGCGCCGCATGAAGCGGTATTGCTCCAGGGCGGAGGCTTCCATGGGACCGTAGCCGTTCCGCTCCGGAAACCGGAGCGTCGCCAGCATGATGAACATCGCCGGGTCCCACCATGAGGGATGGTTGGAATAGACGATGACCGGGCGATCCGGGGGCAGGACCGGCAGCGTGCCGCGCGCCAGCCGCACGCCGTGGAAGCGGCGCGCGGCGTAGCGGCACATGTAAGGACCGAACAGGCGAACGATGCGGGGCGAACGCTCCGCCCGCACCGCTTCGGCTGGGGTCATGCGACGCTGGCCCTGGGCCGCTCGGCGGTTTCCTCCGCCACGGCCGCAGGCTGGGCGCCAGCGCCGCCGACATCCTGGTCGAGCGTATCGGCGGCGATCCAGCCCGACATCATGACCATCGGCATTCCCGGTCCCGGATGGGCCGCACCGCCGGCCAGATAAAGGCCGGGCACTTCGCGGCTCCTGTTGCCCGGCTTGAAGGCGCCGAAGAACCGGCCATGGCTGGCAAGCCCGTAGATCGCGCCGTTCAGCACCCGGTAGCGGTCGTGGATGTCCTGCGGCGTCAGCCAGCGCTCGACCTTGATGCGGCTTTCCAGGTCCTTCATGCCGCCGGTCCGCGCCAGCTTATCGAGGATGACGCGGCGGTATTCCGGCAGCATCCGGCTCCAGTCGTGGTGCGGGCGCAGGTAGGGGGTGTGGACCAGCACATAGAGCGCCTCGCCGCCGGGCGGGGCCACGCCGGGTTCCGTCCGGGCCGGCGCCGCGATGTAGCAGGTCGGGTCGGGAGCCGGCTCGCCCTTGCGGTAGATCCAGTCGAATTCCTCCTCCGCATCGCGGGAGAAGACGAAGTCGTGATGCGCCAGATGATCGTAGGCGCGGTCGAGCCCCAGATAGAGCACGACGCCGGAGCAGGCCGGCTCCGGCTTGCGGCGGCGCTCGAACTTGGCGCCGACATCGCCGCCGATCAGTTCGCGGTATGTCCGGACGGCGTCCATGTTGGAGACGACGGCGTCCAGCTCGACCGTCTCGCCGTCGACGGTTTCCACCCCGGCCGCCCTGCCCTGGCGGGTGACGATGCGGCGGACGCCGGTGTTCAGCCGGAACTCGACGCCAAGGCTGCGGGCCAGCTTTTCCAAAGCCGCCGGCACCGCGCGGGTGCCGCCCATCGGGTACCAGACGCCCCCTTCGGTCTGCATATGGGCGATGGAGCAGAGCACCGCCGGCGAGCCGTAGGGCGAGGAGCCGACATACTGGGCGAAGTGGTCCAGCATCTGGGCGATGCGGGCGTCCGGCACGTGCTTCCGCACCGTGCCCGCCACCGTCGTCCCCATGCGGAGGCTCATCACGTCGGACAGGGTGGATGCCGACATGTTCTTCTTGAAGTCCAGCGTGTCCCAGATGTCCTCGACCGATTTCCAGAAGAAGAAGCGGTCGGAGACCTCGTGCAGCCGCTTGGAGCGGGTGATGAAGTCCTTGTATCCCGCACCCGATGACGTGCCGGGGGCGTAGCGGTCCAGCTCGGCCGCCATGGTCTCGACGTTCTCGACCAGGTCGAGCACCGAGCCGTCCTCGAAGAAGCAGCGCCATTGCGGATCGAGCCGGACGAGGTCCAGTTCCTGATCCATGTCGCGCCCGGCCTCGGCGAAGATGCGGCGCAGGACGCGCGGCACCGTCAGGATCGTCGGCCCCATGTCGAAGCGGAAGCCGCCCTCCTCCAGCACCGCCGCCTTGCCGCCCGCCCAGGCGTTGGCTTCGAACAGCACGACCTTGTGGCCGCGCGCCGCCAGGGTGCAGGCTGCGGCCAGACCGCCGAGGCCGCCGCCGATACGCCACTCCGATCCTGCCGCCGCTCATGATACGCGCTCCTCGACCAGGGCCGATTGTCCCGCGGCCATCAGGGTCCCGGCCTCCCAGTTCTGCGACAGCCCCAGTTGATCGGCCATCAGCCGGCTGGTGATGCGGGCACTCTCGAAGATCACCGGCAGCCCGCTGCCGGGATGGGTGCCGCCGCCGACCAGATAGACGCCTTCCAGATCCTCGAACCGGTTCCGGGGGCGGAGGTGGAGCATCTGGTCGAGCGAGTGGGCGAGGTTGAAGGTGGCGCCGCGATAGATCTGCATGTCGTCTTCCCATCCCTGGGGCGTCAGGACTTTCTCGTAGCGGATACGCTTCTCGATATCGGTCAGGCCGATGCGCTCCAGCCGCTTCAGCACCAGCGCCCGGAAGCGGGCCTGCTCGCGCTGCCAGTCGATCACGCCGGTCGCGGTGCGCCACCGGCACCAGAACGTAAAGGGTGCTGTGGCCGGGAGGTGCCAGGCCCGGATCGGTGACGCAGGCGTTCTGGACATAGAAGCTGGGCTCGGCGGGCAGTTCCAGCCCGTCCTCGATATCCTTGATGTTCCGCACGTAGTCCTTGGTCAGGTAGATCGTGTGGTGCGCCAGATCGGGCAACGTGCCCTCGATCCCGAGATAGAGCATGAAGGTGGAGCAGGAGAATTTCTTGCGGGTCGATCTTCTCGTCGGTCCAGCGTTTCCGCAGATGATTGGGCACCAGCCGGGTCATGGTCTGGGCGAAGTCGGAATTGATCACCAGCGCGTCGGCCTTGTACTCGCCGGCATTGGTGCGGACGCCGACCGCCTTGCGGCCCTGGAACAGGATTTCCTCGACCGGCTCGTTCAGGCGGATGCGGACACCCATCTCGGTCGCCGCCTTCGCCATCGCC
Source organism: uncultured Alphaproteobacteria bacterium (assembly GCA_963848585.1). Taxonomy (GTDB): domain Bacteria; phylum Pseudomonadota; class Alphaproteobacteria; order Azospirillales; family Azospirillaceae; genus Skermanella. Next base: position 28,840 of record CAWKET010000003.1, read on the forward strand.
GCCATGACGGCGCCGGTGCCGCCGCGCGGATGATGGACGCCGAACTCGTATTCCATGAAGGACAGGATCGTGAACAGGCTGGGGCAGCGGAACGGCGACATGCCCAGATATTTGCTCTGGAACGAGAAGGCCAGCCGGACCCTGGGGTCGGCGAAGTAGCGCGACAGATCCTCATCGACGGACTGGTGCGGCCGCATCAGCGGCAGCGACTTCAGCAGCGCCGGATCGACCAGATCGAACGCGCTGTTGAAAGCCTTTTCCAGCACGGGCCGGAAAGCCGCCAGCTTCCGCCGGTTGTCCGACATGAAGCGCGGCAGGTTGGCGGCATCGGCGGGCGACAGCTTCGCCACCTGCTCCGCCATGGTGGCCTGATTGGGCGACGCGCGCAGTTCTCCGCCGGCCTCGAAGACCAGATGGTACTGCGGGTCCAGCCGGATCAGGTCCACTTCACGGGACAGGTCCTTGCCGCAGGCGGCGAAGATGTCGCTGAGCACGCGCGGGTACAGGAAGAAGGTCGGCCCCATATCGAAGCGGTAGCCGCCCTCGGCCTCGATGGTCGAAGATCGTCCGCCGACCCGGTCCAGCCGTTCGACGACGGTGACGTCGGCCCCCGTCCTGGCCAGCAGCATGGCTGACGCGAGACCGCCGGGTCCCGCGCCGACGATGACGATGCGACGGCTCATGATGCGGAACCATGGAGACTGAAGCCATGGGACCTGAGATCATGTGTCCAAGGTATGGTGTGCGGGGATGGAGGGTGCGTGGACCCGTTCGGCATTCTAGCTGCACTCTCTGGTTGTTAGAGATCCAAATGAACAGTTTGAGGTAATTCTTTCGAACAGCTTGTTTCCAGCAGGACGGCGGCGAGATTTCGCCAGGGGGGAGTTGGGTTGATGGATCGTCGTCACGCGAACGAAACTGGATTGATGGAAGCCGATGTCCAGCACCGACCTGATATTGCGCGACTAATTTTGGACGCGCGGGCCGCTCAGGCGGATTGGGCTGAAACTCCCCTCCGGCGGCGGCTTGGGATCATTACCCGTTTGCGCCACCTGATCGCGCGGAATGCCGCCGAATTGTCGCAATCTGTCGGCGAACGTCCCGGCCGGGCCGAGGGCGAGACGCTGGCGCTGGAGGTCCTGCCGCTGGCGGATGCCTGCCGTTTTCTGGAGCGGGAGGCGGAAGGCCTGCTGGCGCCGAAGCGGCTGGGTTCCAAGGGACGGCCCTTGTGGCTGTCGGGCGCCTCGGCGGAGATCCGGCGTGAGCCGCTGGGCGTGATTCTGGTCGTAGCCCCTTCGAATTATCCGCTATTCCTGCCCGGCGTTCAGATCGTCCAGGCGCTCGCCGCCGGCAATGCCGTCCTGATCAAACCCGCTCCCGGCTGCGTCGAACCGATGCGGGCGCTGCTGGGGCTTCTGGAGGAGGCGGGCCTGCCGGCGGGTCTTTGCGTGCTGCTGGATGAGACGGTCGAGGCGGGCCGCGAAGCCATCGCCGCCGGAGTGGACAAGCTGGTGCTGACCGGCTCGGCCGAGACGGGCCGGCGGGTGCTGGCCGATCTGGCGCCTCACCTGACTCCGGCCGTGATGGAGTTGTCCGGCAACGACGCCGTCTTCGTGCTGCCCGGCGCCGACCTTGACCTGACGGCGAAGGCGCTCGCCTATGGCCTGCGCCTGAACGGCGGCGCCACCTGCATAGCGCCCCGGCGCGTCTTCGCCGACCGTGGCTGCGCGCTGGAACTGGAGCGGCGGCTGACCCCGCTGGCACTGGCACTTCCGCCCGTCGCCGTGCCCGAGCGGGTACGGACCCAGGTCGCCCGCCTGCTCGATGAGGCGGAGTATGCGGGCTGCCGCCTGATCGGCCCCCGCTTCCGCGCCGATGAACCGCGCATGGCCCCGGTCATCGTCGCCGACGCCGTGCCGGAACTGGGACTGCTGCGGGAGGACATCTTCGCGCCGGTCCTGTCGCTGGTGCCGGTCGCCGGCGAAGCCGACGCCCTGAACGCCGCCGCCCAATGCCCTTACGCGCTGGGAGCCTCGATCTTCGGCCCGGAGTCGCTGGCCCGCTCCCTCGCCGCCCGCGTCCGCGCCGGATCGGTCATCATCAACGACCTGATCGTCCCGACCGCCGACCCCCGCCTGCCCTTCGGCGGCCAGGGCGTCAGCGGCTTCGGCGTGACGCGGGGAGCGGAAGGGCTGCTGGAGATGACGGCGGTCAAGACGGTCACGGTCCGGAGCGGCCGCTTCCGCCCCCACTACGACCCGGTGACGCCGGCCGACACCGCCATGATGCTCGACTACATCGCGGCGGCCCACGGCGAGGAGGCGCGCTGGCCGGCGGTGAAGCGGCTGGTCAGGGGATTGATGGGGCGGGGACGCGGTCCACGGCAGGGGCTGATCGCCCGCTGGTGATGAAGTGCGAAGCTAAAGCGCTGTATTGCGCCAGCCCTGCACGCCATCAACCACGGTGATCTGGTTGTGCCCCGACAAGCTGATGATCGCCGGACGTTCCATTTCAAGGAGCCAGCCGGCCTTCGCCAGCGTTGCGATGATGCGCCCCTCGATCGGCCGCGAGTGGGTGCCTATCACAAGGTAGGCGACCTTGCATGACAGGATGTCCAGGCATGAATTCCACCAGATCCGCTTCGCCGCCTTGAATATCCACATGGAGGAGGTCGAGCTTTTTACGGTCACCGATGACCTCGTCCAGTGAGATCATCGGCAGTTCTTCGTGAGTGCCGGCTTTGATCGCACGTTTTCGCTCTTGCTCGGTGGCGTGAAAGACCGGCTCCAGACCCCATTCCACTCCGGACGTCGTCTGACGCGGAAACAGCGCCGTGCCCGCGGTGGCGGCGGCGATACCATGGTACAACCTGACTTCATCCTCGCCGAAGCCGTTCGTGGCGCATGCCTCGCGCGCGAACGCGACATGTCCCTTATCGCCCTCGACGCCGATCAGGTAGGGCTTGAGACCACGGCGCCGTGCGGCAACCCCGGTGTTGTTCATCCAGCAACCCCAGCCGCACCCAAGCTCGGCCATGGTGAAGGTCTTCTTCGCGAGATCGACCGCGCGCAATGCCGCTCCCCATTCGGCGATGTCGGCATGCCAGTTGGCGGGGATAGGGATGCCCTCGACTTGGCCACCCCGGTCCTCCAGGATCTTAGGCAGGAATTTGCAGTGGATGGCGACGCCAAGAAAGTTGGTCAAGTAGCCGTCTCGCGGCTTCAAATCAGCCACCGCGTGGCGGCGCATAGTCTCCTGTGCATCGAAGGAGGAGTGATAGTAATAAAAAGGGCTCGAAGTTTTGCGAGCCCGGAATTCATCCGACTGACCAATGGAGCGCACCGCCACGGCAGCTAATTTAAGCGCCAGATAGCTGTCGATCACATCCTCGCTCTCCGGCTCACGGCCCAAGAGCACCTCATAGAACGCAACGACATCCTCGCGCGAAAGCTTCCTGGTCTCTTCCGACATACAGCCCTACCCAGTTTTTTGAGCGCGCTAACGCCCATAAAATTAACTTGAAGTGTCAATCAAACCTAGTGTCCTGCCGTGAAGTAAGGTTCCAATTCGTGGTTGGGCGGCCCATATAGATGGGGTGACAAAGGAAGCGAAGATCATTGTGACGGCGGAGGCGCGGGCGCGTTTGGAAGCCATCGTCGCCGCCCCGAGTATGAAGCAGAAATACGTGTGGTGGGCGCGGATCGTGCTACTGTTAGCCGCGGTTATTGGCACGATGGCGATCGTGCGCCAGATCGGCAAATCCAAGCCGCGGTGTGGCGTTGGAGGGAACGGTTCGTCGCCGAAGGCGTGGATGGCTTGCTGCGCGACCGGCCACGCCGGGACGGCCTCCGACGATCGGGCCGGACCAGGTGCGCGCGGTGGTGGAGCGCACGCAGCGCACGGTGCAGCCCGACGCCACGCACTGGAGCACGCGCAGCCTGGATCGGGCTGTTGGCCTGGGCAAGACCACCATCCAGAAGATCTGGCACGAGCATGGGCTGAAGCCGCATCTGGTGAAGGGCTTCAAGGTCTCGCGTGATCCGAACTTCGTTGAGAAGCTGCGCGACGTGGACGGGCTGTACATCAATCCGCCCGAGCACGCGTGGTCCTGTCGGTCGATGAGAAGAGCCAGATCCAGGCGCTGGAGCGAACCAGCCCGGTTGCCGCTGATCGCAGGCCACGCGGCGACGCGCACGCATGACTATAAGCGGCATGGCACGACGACCCTGTTCGCCGCGCTCGACGTCAAGACCGGCAGGGTCATGGGGCAATGCTCCAGGCGCCACCGCCATCAGGAGTTCGTCCGGTTCCTGGACAAGATCGACCGCGATACCCCGGCGCATCTCGAAGTCCACCTGATCGCCGACAATTATGCGACCCACAAGCACGCCGCCGTGCGGCGCTGGCTTGAGCGCCATCCGCGCTTCCACATGCATTTCACCCCGACCTCGGCGTCGTGGCTCAACATGGTCGAGCGCCTGTTCGCCGATCTCACCTGTCGCCGCCTACGTCGGGGATGCTTTCGCAGTGTCACAGAACTCAAATCAGCGATCCGGCGCTACATCAACGAACGCAACGCCGCTCCCAAACCCTTCATCGGGACCAAAGGGGCCGACACCATCGGTAGGCCTGCTGCTACTCAAACTCCATCATGATCAGGTCAAGACGAATGACGTGTTTTGATAGTTTCCATCATTGAGACTCAAGAATCCATCATTTCCAGATTGTCGCCTGATGGCTTGTTAAGCACAATCCGTCCACCGTCACCGCGTAAAGGCGGGATATGCGGGAGGGCAAGACCAGCGTCTCCCGATCCCGGACTGAAATCGCCGCCCAAGAGCTGATCAGGAGACAAGGATTTGAAAGAACTGAAAATTTATCAATCCATCTGGGGCATGGAACGCCAGCATCCCGATGGGTTCGAAAACAGTTTGGACGCCAATCTTCAAACGATCCGGGACGCCGGCTTCGATGGCATCAGCGTCACCTATGAAGATGCCGCGATTGCCGGACACGCCGCGGAATTCCTGAAAGCCCACGGCATGACCGCGCAGGGGATGTGCCTGCCGACCTCGGTCGATGCGCTGAAGCCGGTGCTGGAAAACGCCGCGAAGTTCGGGGTCGATCATATCAACGCCCAACCGAACATCCGGCCGCGAACCTTCGGGGAATGCGTTGAAGTTCTGGAAGGCTGGCTGCGGCTTGCGCAAGAAGCGGACATCCCGGTTTATTCGAGACCCACCGGGACCGGATGACGAACGATCTGTTTCTGACGCTCGATCTGGTGAAGGCACTGCCTGAACTTCGACTTACGGCGGATCTGTCGCATTATGTCGTCAGCCGGGAATTCCCCTATCCCCTGCGCGACGACAATCAGGCTGACCTCCGGGCAATCCTGGACCGCAGCCACGCCTTCCATGGGCGGGTGGCCGGACCCGGTCAGATCCAGCTTCCCATCAGCTTCCCCCATAATAAGCCGTGGGTGGACGTATTTCTGGGCTGGTGGGAATACGGCTTCCGCAGTTGGCTGGCCCGTTCGCAGGACGGTTCACACGACAGCGATATCCTGACCTTCACCTGCGAATTGGGTCCCCGTCCCTATGCGATCGTTGACGAAAAGGGCGACGATTTATCGGATCGCTGGCAGGAAGCGTTGTTGCTCCGGGCGCTGGTGCGCAATCTCTGGGACCGGGTTCTCGGCGTGAGTAAGGACACGGTCGCCGCGTCGATGCCGCACCCCATCCAGGAGGATCCTCGCCGTCTTCGCCGATCGTGGCTGGCGCGCTGGAGTTGGAGTGGCAGCTGACCCTCTGGCACAAGCCCTTCCGCTCGTCGCGGTGCCCGAGCGGATACAAACTCAGGGTGCCCTTGCTTCGTCATGCAATCTGAAGAGTCAAGTCAGCGAATTCGTTCAGAAGCTCGCCAACGCCTTGATAAGTTCCGGGTTCTCGCTGAAAAAAGCGGTAGCCTCTCTTGCCGCAACCTCGAAATCAACCGGTGCGCCAGAGTTTTTGGCATAAGGCTGCATGACCTTTTGCTTTTGTGCTTCGGTCAGGCCACTGCGGTTGATTATGATCATGGCTGCAATCTCCGGACAAACGGCATTTCTGAGGTTTTTGGAATTCCGGCAGACCGCATCAACGAAGCTGCCCTGCACGCCACAACACGATTGATAGTATTATTGCCCTGTTCAAAGATCAACACTCACGCATCTCAAGCCGCAGAGTGCGCCCCCTACCGCACCCCATCCAGGAAGATCCGCACCACCCCCTCCACAAACGCCTTCAACTCCTCCGGCGTCGCCAGCCGCTCCGGGCGCAGCAGCATCTTGAGTTGCTGGTCGCCGTGCAGGAAGCCCAGGAAGGTCGTGGCGGCGTGGTCGGGGTCGGTGACGTGGAGTTGGCCGCGCGCGGTCGCCTCGCGCAGGTAATCGGCCAGGATCTGGCGGACCGCGTCGGGGGCGCCCGTGAAGAAGGCGTCGATCACCTTCGGGAACTGGTCGCCGCTGGCGATCAGCAGGCGCAGGAATTTCGGGCTTTCCGGTGACAGCACGCATTCGGTGAATTTCAGGCCGAATTCGGTCAGGGCCCGCTCCGGATCGCCGTCGTCCAGCGGGATCTGGCGCATACGAGCTATGAACTCGGAACATTTCAGCATGATCGAGGTTTCGAACAGGCCGTCCTTGTCGCCGAACTGTTCATACAAGGTCGAGCGGGAGCCACCGGACAAGGCGATGATGTCGCCGAGCGTGGTGCGCTCGAATCCTTTTTCCAGGAACAGGGTCCAGGCCGCGTCCAGTATAGCCCGCCGTCGGGCATCGCCGCGCGGCCCGCAGGCCCTGGCACCCGCATCCGGAGTCATGGTCATGGTCCCGTCACTCTCGTTCATTCGGCTTTCTTTCGTCAGACAGACTTGTTTTTTGCGGTTGCGCAATGTACTGTATCATACAGTACAGAACTGAAAGGTTCAATCCGGGCGTTTGCCGGATGGCTGAAGCGGGTCGCTTCTTTGATAAAAAACAGACAGGTCATGGGGCTGCGGTGATGAATTTCCGGTCAGTCAGAAACTCTTTGGCGGCGGTTGCAATTCTTTTTTTTGCAACGGGTTGCGACAATACCGACGCGGTGGCCCAGGGTAGCCCGCAGGGCCGCCCGCCGACGGAAGTGGGGGTCGTGACGCTCCAGCCGCAATCGGTCGATATCACGACGGAACTGCCCGGCCGCACGACGGCGGCGCGGCTGGCCGAGGTCAGGCCGCAGGTCAACGGCATCATCCTGAAGCGCCTGTTCACCGAAGGGGCGGAGGTCAAGGCGGGGCAGCAGCTCTACCAGATCGATCCCGCTCCCTATCAGGCGGCACTGGATACCGCGAAGGCGGAACTGGCGCGGGCGGAGGCGACGGCCAATTCGGCGCGGACCAAGGCGGCGCGCTATCGCGACCTTGTGAGGTCCCGCGCGGTCAGTCAGCAGGACTACGACGACATCGCCGCGACCCTGCTGGAGAACGAGGCCGCCGTGGCTTCGGCCAAGGCGTCGATCCGGACCGCCCAGATCAACCTCGACTATACGAAGGTCAACTCGCCCATCTCCGGCCGGATCGGCCGGTCGACGGTGACCGAGGGCGCCCTGGTGACCGCCAACCAGACGCAAGTGCTGGCGACGGTGACCCAGCTCGACCCGATCTACGTCGATGTCACCCAGTCCAGCGCCGAGCTGTTCCGGCTGCGTCAGGCCTTGAGCGGCGGCAAGATCCAGAGCGGCGAGGACAAGGCGCCCGTGACGCTGCTGGTCGGCGGCGGCAACGACGCGCCCTATGCCCATCAGGGCGAGCTTCAGTTCTCGGAAGTCAACGTCGATGAGACGACCGGCTCCGTCCGGCTGCGCGCCACCTTCCCGAACCCCAACAACGATCTGCTGCCGGGCCTGTTCGTCCGCGCCAGGATCAATTGGGGTGCGGTGCCGAATGTCTTCATGGTGCCGCAGCAGGCGGTGATCCGCCGGCCCGACGGCAGCGCCTTCGTCTGGGCGGTGTCCCCGGACCAGAAGGTGGCGCAGAAGACGGTCAAGGCGGAACGGGCGATCGGCGACAAGTGGCTGGTGAGCGAGGGTGTCGCCGCCGGCGACCGGGTCGTGGTCGAAGGCGTCCAGAAGGTGGCGCCGGGCGCGCAGGTCAACGCCGTGGCGCTGGACGCGGAAAAGTCGGGTGACGTCGCCGATGCCGGCAACGGCGCCCCGCGGCAGGCTCAGTAAGGCCGCCTCAGGACCAAGATCAGGATCAGGCTTCATCATGTCAAAATACTTCATCGACCGGCCGATCTTCGCCTGGGTGATCGCGATCATCATCATGCTGGCGGGCGCGCTCTGCGCATCCTGCGGCTGCCGATCTCGCAGTATCCCGACGATCGCGCCGCCGTCGATCCGCATCAGCGCGACCTATCCCGGCGCCTCGGCGCAGACGGTGCGAGGACACGGTGACGCAGGTCATCGAGCAGCAGCATGAACGGCCTCGACGACCTGCTCTACATCTCGTCCACCAGCGACAGCTCGACGGCACGGCGCACGATCACGCTGACCTTCGAGACCGGCACCGACCCCGACATCGCGCAGGTGCAGGTGCAGAACAAGCTGCAGCTCGCCATGCCGCTGCTGCCGCAGGAAGTGCAGCAGCAGGGCGTCAGCGTCACCAAGGCGCAGCAGCAACTTCCTGATGGTCGCTGGGCTTCGTCTCCGAGCGACGGCAGCATGGACCGCGAACGACATCGCCGACTACGTCGCGTCGCAACGTGCAGCGACCCGATCAGCCGCGTGCCCGGCGTCGGCAACGTCACAGGTGTTCGGCGCGCAGTACGCGATGCGCATCTGGCTCGACCCGGACAAGCTGAACAGCTACGGCCTGACGCACGACCGACGTGGTCGACGCCGATCCAGCGCGCAGAACGCGCAGGTCGTCGGCCGGCCAGATCGGCGGCGCTGCCGGCGGTGCCGGGCCAGCAGCTCAACGCGACCATCATCGCGCAGGACCGCCTGCAGACGCCGGAGCAGTTCCGCGACATCGTGCGTGCGCAGTGAACCCCGACGGCTCGCAGGTGCGCCTGTCGCGACGTGGCGCGCGTCGAGCTCGGCGCCGAGAACTACAACATCGATCGCCCGCTACAACGGCAAGCCGGCCGCCGGGCATCGGCGATCAGCCTCGCGACCGGCGCCAACGCGCTGGACACCGCCGAGGCCGTGCAGGCGACGCATCGACGGAGCTCGCAGCCGTTCTTCCCGGCCGGGCGTCGAGGTCGTCGTATCCCTACGACACCACGCCGTTCGTGCAAGCTGTCGATCAAGGAGGTGGTGCAAGACGCTGCTCGAGGCGATCGTGCTGGTGTTCCTGGTGATGTACCTGTTCCTGCAGAACTTCCGCGCGACGCTGATCCCGACGATCGCGGTGCCGGTGGTGCTGCTGGGCACGTTCGGCGTGCTGGCCGCGCTCGGCTTCTCGATCAACACGCTGACCATGTTCGGCATGGTGCTGGCGATCGGCCTGCTGGTCGACGACGCGATCGTCGTGGTCGAGAACGTCGAGCGCGTGATGAGCGAGGAAGGCCTGTCGCCGCAAGGAGGCGACGCGCAAGTCGATGGACCAGATCACCGGCGCGCTGGTCGGCATCGCGCTGGTGCTCTCGGCGGTGTTCGTGCCGATGGCGTTCTTCGGCGGCTCGACCGGCGTCATCTACCGCCAGTTCTCGATCACCATCGTGTCGGCGATGGTGCTGTCGGTGCTGGTGGCGCTGGTCCTGACGCCGGCGCTGTGCGCGACGCATGCTCAAGCCGGTCGCCAAGGGCCACGCACGACGCCGACGACGCGGCTTCTTCGGCTGGTTCAACCGCAGCTTCGACCGCGGCAACGCCCGCTACCAGCGCGGCGTCGGGCGGCATGCTCCACGCGCCGCGGCCGCTATCATGGCTGATCTATCTGCTGATCGTGGTCGGCCTGATGGCGTGCTGTTCCTGCGCCTGCCCACCTCGTTCCTGCCCGACGAGGACCAGGGCATCCTGATCAGCCAGGTGCAGCTGCCGGCCGGCGCCACGCAGGAGCGCACGCTGGAGTCGGTCGACAGGCGATCGAGCAGCACTTCCTGGAGGACGAGAAGGACACGGTCGAACGGCGCTGTTCACCGTCAACGGCTTCAGCTTCGCCGGCACGCGGCCAGAACACCGGCCATGGCCTTCGTCAAGCTGAAGGACTGGACGAGCGCGCGGCAGCGGCGAGGGCTCCGTCAACGCCATCGCGCGGCGCGCCATGGCGTCGCTGTCGCAAGATCCACGACGCGCATGGTCTTCGCCTTCACCCCGCCGGCGATGCTCGAGCTCGGCAACGCCACCGGCTTCGACATGCTAGCTGCAGGACCGCGGCGGCCTCGGCCACGACGCAGCTGATGCAGGCGCGCAACCAGTTGCTCGGCCTGGCGGCGCAGAACCCGATGCTGGCGGCCGTGCGCCCGAACGGCCTGGAGGACACGCCGCAGTTCAGCATCGACATCGACCGCGAGAAGGCCAGCGCGCTGGGCCTGTCGCTGGCCGACATCAACACGACGCTGTCAGCGGCCTGGGGCGTCCAGCTACATCAACGACTTCATCGACCGCGGCCGCGTCAAGCGCGTGTACATGCAGGCCGACGCGCCGTTCCGCATGCTGCCGGAGGACTTCGACCGCTGGTACGTGCGCAACGCCAAGGCGAGATGGTGCCGTTCTCGGCCTTCGCGACCAGCCACTGGGACTACGGCTCGCCGCGCCTCGAGCGCTTCAACGGCGTGTCCTCGATCGAGATCCAGGGGCAGCCGGCGCCGGGCGTCAGCTCGGGCGAGGCGATGGCGGCGATGGAGGAACTGGCGCGGCAGTTGCCGCCCGGCATCGGCTCGAGTGGCCCGGCCTGTCGTACGAGGAACGGCTGTCCGGCTCGCAGGCGCCGGCTTGTACGCGCTCTCGCTGCTGGTCGTGTTCCTGTGCCTCGCGGCGCTGTACGAGAGCTGGTCGATCCCGACCGCGGTGCTGCTGGTCGTGCCGCTGGGCATCCTCGGCGCCGTGCTCGCGGCGCTTCTGCGCGGCCTGCCGAACGACGTCTACTTCCAGGTGGGACTGCTGACGACCATCGGCTTATCCGCGAAGAACGCCATCCTGATCGTGGAGTTCGCCAAGAATGTGGACTGTCGGCCAAGAACGCCATCCTGATCGTCGAGTTCGCCAAGGACATGCACGAGCAGGGCATGAGCCTGATGCGAGGCGACGCATCGAGGCCTGCCGCCAGCGCCTGCGGCCGATCCTGATGACCTCGCTCGCCTTCATCCTGGGCGTGCTGCCGCTGGCGATCAGCACCGGCGCCGGCTCGGGCAGCCAGAACGCCATCGGCACCGGCGTGATGGGCGGCATGATCTCGGCCACCGTGCTGGCGATCTTCTTCGTGCCGGTCTTCTTCGTGACGGTGCTGACGTCTGGTCGGCCGCTGGGTTCCCGGAAAAGCCGACCATGGCCATGCCGAACCGGCCCAAGCGGACTGAGACAGCGGATTGAGACACAGAAATGACGGACAAGACCATGAAGAAACGGCGTCTGGCGCCCGCCGCCTCGCTGGCGCTGCTGCTGCTCGGCGGATGCTCGTTCATCCCCGAGTACATCAGGCCTGCCTCCCCGGTGCCGGAGGCTTGGCCGACCGGGCCGGCCTATCAGGCCTCCGGCGCCGCGCAGCCGGTCAGCGGCGGTCCCGTGCTGGCCGATCTGGGGTGGGAGGAGTTCTTCCGCTCACCCCAGCTCCGCAGCCTGATCGATCAGGCGTTGGCGAACAACCGCGACCTGCGGGTCGCGGCGCTGAACGTCCAGCAGGCGCAGGCGCAGTACCGTATCCAGCGCTCCGAGCTGCTGCCGAGGCGGATGTCGGCGGCAGCATGCAGCGCCAGCGCACGCCGGGCGACCTGTCGCGCACCGGCAGGGCCAACGATCACCAGCCTGTACGATGTCAGCGTCGGCGTCACATCGTACGAGCTCGACCTGTTCGGGCGGGTGCGGAGCCTTGAGCAATCGGCGCTGGAAAGCTTCTTCGCGACCGATCAGGCGCGGGTCGCGACCCAGATCGCGCTGATCGCCGAAGTCGCCAACGCCTATCTGACGCTGCTGGCGGACAAGGAACTGCTGAAGCTGACGGAGGATACGCTGCGGACCCAGCGGCAGTCCTACGACCTGACCTCGCGCAGCTTCGACCGGGGCGTCGGCACTCAGCTCGACGTGGCGCAGGCGCGCACCGCCGTGGAGACGGCGCGGGCCAACCGCGCGGCCTATGTCCGGCAGATCGCCCAGGACAAGAACGCGCTGAACCTGCTGGTGGGATCTCCGGTCGGCGATCAGGTGCTGGATCAGGCCCCGTCGCTCGGGACCGGCGATTTCGTCGCCAGCCTGCCGGTCGGGCTGCCGTCCGACCTGCTGCAGCGCCGGCCCGACATCATCGAGGCGGAATACAATCTGCGGGCGGCCAACGCCAATATCGGTGCGGCGCGGGCGGCGTTCTTCCCGACCATCAGCCTGACCGCCTCGGCCGGCACCGCCAGCGCCTCGCTGTCCGGGCTGTTCGAGGGCGGCAGCGGCGTCTGGGCCTTCGCGCCGCAGATCAACCTGCCGATCTTCGACTTCGGCCGGCGGGAAGCGAACCTGGAAAGCGCCAAGGTCCAGCGGGAAATCGGCGTCGCCCAGTATGAGCGGTCGATCCAGACCGCGTTCCGCGAGGTATCCGACGCGCTGGCGGCGCAGGGCACGCTGGACGAGCAGCTTGAGGCGCAAAGCTCCCTGGTGGATGCGACACAGTCCAGCTACGACCTGTCGATCCTGCGCTACAACCGGGGGCTGGACAGCTTCCTCAACGCGCTGGACTCCCAGCGCTCGCTCTATGCGGCGCAGCAGGACCTGATCAACGCGCGGCTGTCCCAGCTCACCAATCTGGTGACGCTCTACAAGGTGCTGGGCGGCGGCGCTCCCAAAACCACGGTCGCCGGGCTTGAGAGTTGTTGGGCCATCCTCGATACAAGGCGAGGAAACGGCAATGAAACAGGTGATGTTCGTCGAACTGGGCATGGGCGCCGACCTTCATGGTCAGGATGTGACCAAGGCGGCGATCCGGGCGGTCCGCAACGCCATCGAGCGCAATTCCATGCCGGGCATGCGGGGGCTGGTGGGCGGCGATACCAGCAAGATGCAGGTGCGGGTCCATCTGGCCGTGCCCGCCGATGCCGAGAAGCTGGACGAGGATGCCGTCCGCGCCGTCTTCCCCTATGGGCAGGTCAGCATCCATGTCGGCCCCGGCGGCATGCTGGCGCCCAGCGGCATCTTCCTGGCGGACAAGGACGACAAGAACGAGATGATCTACATCGTCAACGCGGCGGTCGAAGTCGGCATCTGACGCGCCGCGGCCCTTCGCTCCGATTCGACGCATTCCTGGACAAGCTGGCGCAAATCGTTGGCGGCGACCGGCTTGTGCAGGATGCCGAAACCCTGCCTCTCGACCCGGTCGAGGATACCGGGTGCGGTATCGCCGGTCAGGACGATGCCGGGAAGGGCGTGGACCGGTGATTTCGCGGATGAGCCTCGATCGCTTCCGGCCCGGTATTGCCGTCGGCTAAGCGGTAGTCGGCAATGATCAGATCAGGCATCCGGGTCTGCGGCCGGTGACACGGTTGGACCGCCTCGTCCATCGACATGGCGGAAAGCACCTGATAGCCCCAGCTTTCCAGCAGAACCCGGAGGCCCATCAGGATGATCGCCTCGTCGTCAAGGATCAGCACCAGCCCGCGGGCCTTCGGGCAGGCGGCTTCTTCCACGGGGCGGCGCGTTCCGGAGCGGGAATGGCGGCCAGCGGCACTTCGACGGAGAAGCGCGAGCCCTGACCGGGCGATGAGACGACCGAAACGCGGTGGCCGAGCAGACCCGCCAGCCGCCGCACGATCGCGAGGCCGAGCCCTGCTCCCTGGCCCCCATCCGGGCAATGGCCATCGTTATCGACCTGATGGAATTCCTCGAAGATCGCTTCGGCCTGATCGGGCGGAATGCCGATCCCGGTGTCCAGGACATCGATCCGAAGGGCGCCGGAAACCCGGCGGCAGCCGACCAGGATATGGCCATGGGTCGTGTAGCGCAGCGCGTTTTCGATCAGGTTGCGCAGGATGCGCTCCAGCAGCGCCGGATCGCTGCGGACCCAGCACGAGGATTCCACGATCCGCAGGCGCAGTCCCTGGCGCTCGGCCCGATGGGCGTATTCGGTGCCCAGCCTGCGGATCAGCGTATCGGCGGAGAACCCGGTGACCTGGGGTGTAACACCCCCGGCATCCAGCTTGGAGATGTCGAGCAGCCCGTCCAGAAGCTGCTTCAGCGCGTCGGTCGCCTGATTGATGCTGCCGACCAGCGGCAGCATGGGATGGTCGCGCAGACCGTCCGCCAGAGCAGCACCCAGGAAGAACAGCGACTGGACCGGCTGGCGCAGGTCATGGCTGGAGGCGGCCAGGAACTTGGATTTCGCCAGCACCGCGTGTTCGGCCTCGGCACGGGCGGCGACCGCTTCGTCGCGGGCGGCATTCAGGGCCGCGTCGGCTTCCTGCCGCGCGGTCACGTCACGCATGAAGCCGGTGAAGAAGCGCTGGCGGCCGTCCCGCCACTCCGCGACCGACAGTTCCAGCGGGAATGTCGAGCCGTCCTTGCGGCACCCCTCCAACTCGCGGCCTCTGCCGATCACGTTGCGGTCGGCGCCGCGCCGGTAGTTCCAGATATAGCCGTCATGGACGGCGCGATCCCGCTCCGGCATCAGGACGGTGACGTTGCGGCCGATGACCTCGTCGGCGCCATAGCCGAACAGGCGTTCGGCGGCGGGGTTGAAGGACTGGATCATGCCCTGCTCGTCGATCACCACCATGCCGTCCACCGCGGTGGCGACGATGGCGCGGTAATGCGCCTCGGTCCGTTCGACCCTGCAGGTCCGCCTGACGGCGCGCGGTCACGTCCTGGAAGCAGATCATCAGCCCGTCGGATGTCGGGAAGGCGCGAACCGACAGCCACAGGTCATGCGTGCCGAAATACTCCTCGAAGCTGACCGGCACGCCTTCGGCCATGGCGCGCTCGCATTCACGCTGAAGCAGGCTGCCGACGGCTTCCGGGAAAGGCCTCGAACAGGGGAGTGCCGATCAGGTCGCGGTCAGGGGCGACGATGGCGCGGGCGCGGCTGTTGATGAAGGAGATGCACCAGTCGCGGTCGATCTCGCAGATGCCGTCGGTGGTGCTCTCCAGCACGGCGGCCATCTTGCGCGCGGCGTCTCCCGCCAGTTCACGCCCCTTCTCGCGCCGCTCCAGCGCTTCCGCCATGGCGTCGAAGGAGCGGGCCAGCACGCCGAATTCCGACCGGTCATCGGGCAACCCGACCCGCACCCGGTAGTCGCCGGCCCCCCAGCTTTCGGCGGCATCGACCAGGGCCGACACCGGACGCCGGATGAAGCGGTGCCCCAAGGCAGCCGGCCGCCAGCAGCGCCGCGGCGAGCCCGCCGGTCAGAAAGAGCACCCGCCGCAGGGTCGCCGCGTCCAGTCCCTCCTGAACATCGCGCGGGTCGATGCCGACGCCGATGAAGAGACCTTGGGACGATGCGGAGGGTTGAACGGTCGCCTGGACCACCGGTGACTCGGTCTGCGTTCCGGGAATGGTGAGGTTTTCCAGCGTGCGGCCGATAGCCGACCTGCCCGACTGGTCGCCGGGATCGGGCCGGCGGGCCAGGACGGTGCCGGTGCGGTCCGCGACCGTCAGCGAAACATTCTCCGGCAGCTTCGTGAAGGACCGGTCGGTCTTCCACCATGCCACGTCGAGCATGACCGCGACCACGCCGCGAACCTGCCCATCGGCTCCCAGATAACGCACCGCGAACGGCAGGGCCGCCCCCGATGCTCCCATCCGGATATAATCGCCGACCAGAAACCGGTCGGTCTTGAGCGCCGCCATCAGATCGAACCGGCTGCCCAACGGACGGCCCACCTGATCGGCCCGGCTGGAGCAGATCACCGTGCCGCTTCGATCCGTTACCGAAATGGTTTGTTCCGGCAGGAGTGCCGATGCGGAACGGTCGAGGAATGTCTGGCAACCATAAGCGTCGCCGTCACGTACTTCGGCGGATGCGGCGACCAGGGAAGCTATCTGCCGGATGCCGTCGAAGACACGCGCCTGTTCCACCTGGATCGTGTCGCGCAGTTGGGCCGCCTCCGCCCTCACGCTGGATCCGGCGGTGTTGCGGGCGTCGAATTCATCGAAAATCCCGAAGCCGATCGCCGGCAAAATGGCGATCAGGACCGGAATGAACAGGCGGGACAGGAGGCTCATCTATACGCGCCCAAGCCGTGCTGCGGTTATCGGGGCGCTTACGGAGAAATGCTGCAAAAGGCGCCACCGGGTTGATCTGGTCTGTTCCGCCTCGCGCCCATCGTTGGCGATCCGATAGCGGAACAGGAGTCAAAACTCGGCGATTATGGTTAAGAAAAACATAATAGAAGCTGGCTCAATCAGCCGTACCGGTACGGCACGCGGAACGACGGCGGACAGGCGCCGGCTGCCAGATGCTGAGGCATGCGGCTGCGGTGGTTCCCGTCCCGATGCAGCGCCCGCCGCCGCCATCCTTGAACCACAGGCGATAATAGCCGGCGACGATCCCGCTCGAAGACGAAGACCGGCTCGTTGACGCCCGGCAGGGAGATCAGCAGGCGGTCATGGTGACGCCCGGTCTGGCGCGCGACACCGGCCCATGAGCCGCGGGAGCATTTCGGCAAGGCCACTTCGTAGAAGGCCGCCAGATCGGCCGGGGTGAATCTGCAACTGGGGAACGGGATCACGGTCATCGCGACGCTCCTGATATCTTCCTTCCCCTGAATGGGGAATGACCGGGAAGCTAAACCGGAGACCGTAACGCCGCTGTGAAGAAGATCACTGTACGTTGAATTGCGGTGACTTTTTTCCAGACACTTTTTCGGGATTTTCTCGGCGCAGGGGCCGGCGGCGCAGGGGTCGCTCTCAAGCTGGATGGTCGAGTGCTCGATGTTGAACCGGCTTACCAGTTCGACGCGCAGCAGGCGCAGCACCTCGTCATGATCGGCATCGGCGCCGAGACTGGCGTGGAAGGTGATCAGCGGCCTTTCCGGGGTCAGGCACCAGGCATGGACGTGATGGACATCCTCCACCCCCGGAACGGCGTCGGTCAGTTCCCGCCGCAGGCGGTCCACGTCCAGCCCTTCCGGCGTGCCTTCCATCAGCACATGCCAGGAACGGCCCACGAGCGTCCAGGCGCTGCGCAGGATCAGCAGGGCCACCAGCACCGACAGGATGGGATCGATCGGCGTCCAGCCGGTCCACAGGATCACGCCCGCCGCTACGATCGCCGCGACCGACCCCAGCAGGTCGCCCATCACATGCAGCGCCGCACCCCGCATGTTGAGGTTTTCCTGATTGCCGCCGTGGAGGATCAGGAAACCGGCGATGTTCACGGCAAGACCGATCGCCGCGATGACGAGCATGGTGGTGCCGATGATCGGGACAGGCTCGAACAGGCGCCGGACGGCCTCGATGGTGATCCAGCCCGCGACCGCCACCAGCGCCACGCCGTTGATCAGCGCCGCCAGCACCTGGAAACGGTGCTGCCCGTATGAGCGCTTCTCGGTCGCCGGCCGGCGGCTGACCATGAAGGCGTACCAGGAGAGCGCCAGCGCCGCCGTATCCGTCAGCATATGGCCGGCATCGGCCAGCAGGGCCAGCGAGCCGGCAAGGATGCCGCCGACCGCCTCCACGACCATGAAGCCGCCGGTCAGAATCAGCGCCAGCAGCAGGCGCCGCTCGTCCTGGGCGTGGGCATGGATGTGCCCGTGACCATGGCCGTGATGATGGCCATGACCATGGTCTGATGGCCGTGGTCATGACCATGATGATGGTCGTCGTTAGCGTGCGAATGCGAACCCATAACCCTACGCCTTCAGGCTTCGGTAGACACGCGGGCCGAAAAGACCCGCCTGTCTCCTATTTAAGCATGAAAACGTGTGGCGCACGTCAACTGCGCAAAGTGCCGCCGGTGGCCTTGGCGACGGCCGCGACGATCTTGGCGCCGATGGCGTCGATCTCCGGTTCGGTCAGCGGCTTGGCCGTGGGCTGGATCGTCACCGCGATGGCGAGCGACTTGCGGCCCGGCTCGATCCCCTGCCCCTGGTAGACGTCGAACACGCTGACGTCGCTGATCAGCGTCTTGTCAGCGCCCTTGGCGGCCCGGACCAGCTT
Source organism: uncultured Alphaproteobacteria bacterium (assembly GCA_963848585.1). GTDB lineage: Bacteria > Pseudomonadota > Alphaproteobacteria > Azospirillales > Azospirillaceae > Skermanella. The sequence goes on from CAWKET010000003.1 coordinate 47,152, forward strand.
TTCAGCTTCCACCGAGGCATCGACCACGAAGGCGAAGTCGCGCTGGATCGGCTGGAACATGGACAGCCGGAGCAGCGGCCGTGCGGTCCCGCTCTTCTTCTTGGGCAGCGGCACCGCGTCGAGCATGACTTCGAACGCCACGACCGGACCCTTGACGCCCAGGATCTCCAGCACTTCCGGATGCATCTCGCCGAAGCGGGCGAGCACGGTCGGCCCCAGCCGCAGCACGCCGGAGCGGCCGGGATGGTACCAGCCGGGCGCATCGGTCGTGACCTGGAGGTTGGTCGTCGGCGCCCCCACCTGATCGAGCACGGCCAGAGCGTCGGCCTTGGCGTCGAAGGCATCGACCGGGCGCTGCTTCTGAGCCCACTGGCGCGGCACCATCAGGCCGGAGCGCACGCCCGCCGCGACGGTATCCTGCCCCTGCGGCGAAGGATCGCGGAACATGGCCCCGACCTCGAACAATCCGGCATCGGCATAGCCCCGGTCGGCATTGCGGCCGACCGCCTGGATCAGGTTGGGCAGGATCGACGGCCGCATCACGTCCAGATCGGCGCTGATCGGGTTCAGCAGCCGCAACTCGTCCGGCACGCCGCCGAACAGGTCGATATGGGCGGACGACATGAAGGACCACGTCACCGCTTCCGACAGGCCGCGCTCCGCCAGCACGCGCTTGCGCCGTCACGACGCGCTTCTGCTTCAGGTTCAGGGCGGGCTTGGTGATGGCGGAGGTGCGCTCCAGCGGGATCGCCGGGATATGGTCGTAGCCGTAGACCCGCAGGACCTCTTCGACCAGATCCGCTTCCCCATGGATATCGGCGCGCCAGCTTGGGATCGACACGTCCATGACGCCGTCGTCGCGGGTCTGAACACCACAGCCGAGCGCTTCCAGGATGCGGACCTGTTCCGGTACCGGAACATCCACGCCGCCCAGGCCCAGCACCCGCGCCGGGCGCAGGGTCAGGGTGCGGTGCCAGTCCGGCTCCTGCCCGGCGATCACCAGCTCGCTGGCCTCGCCGCCGCAGATCTCCAGGATCAGGCGGGTCGCGATCTCGGCGCCGGGGACCACGAAGGCGGGATCGACGCCGCGCTCGAAGCGGTAGCGCGCGTCGCTGTCGATCGACAGCTTGCGGCCGGTCTGCGCCGTGCGGACGGGATCGAACAAGGCCACTTCAAGGAACACGTCGGTCGTCGTCTCGGTGACGCCGGTGCTCTCGCCGCCCATGACGGCGCCCAGGCTGACCACGCCGCTATCGTCGGCGATCACGGTCATGCCGGGTTCGAGCGTGTATTCCTTGCCGTTCAGCGCCATCAGCGTCTCGCCGGCCTGTGCCGGACGGACGGTCAGGCCGCCTTGCAGCTTGCCGGCATCGAACACGTGCAGCGGACGCGCGACATCGAAGGTCAGCAGATTGGTGATATCGACCAGCGCCGAGATCGGCCGCAGGCCGATCGACAGCAGCCGGTCCTGAAGCCAGCGCGGGCTGGGGCCGTTCTTCACGCCCCGGATCAGCCGGCCGACGAACATCGGGCAGGCCGCGGTCTGGTCTTCCGGGAAGTCGAGGGTGACGCCGATCGGGCTGGTGAACTGGCCCGGCACCGGCGTGGTGTCGATCGTCTTCAACGGCCCAAGGCCGGCGGCCGACAGGTCGCGGGCGACGCCGCGCACCCCGGCGCAATCCGCCCGGTCCGGCGTCAGGGAGATGTCGATCAGCGGATCGTCAAGGCCCAGCACGCGACGCGAAGGGAACGCCGACGGGCGCGTCCTCGGGCAGATCGATGATGCCGTTGTGCTCGTCCGACAGGCCCATTTCCCGCTCGGAGCAGAGCATGCCGTTCGAACTCGACGCCCCGGATGACGCCCTTCTTCAGCTCGACGCCGGTTGCCGGGATGGTCGTGCCGGTCGGGCGCGAAGACGCCCTTCATGCCGGTGCGGGCATTGGGAGCGCCGCAGACGACCTGGACCGTTTCGGACCCGGTATCGACCATGCAGACCCGCAGCTTGTCGGCGTCGGGATGCTTTTCGGCCGACACCACATAGGCGACCTTGAAGGGCTCCAGACCCTTGGAGCGGTCGATCACTTCCTCGACCTCAAGGCCGAGTGCGGTCAGCTTTTCGGAAATCGTATCGACATCGGCCCCGGTATCCAGATGGGCCTTCAGCCAGGAAAGAGTGAACTTCATCGTCGGCTGTTCCTTATCGGGTCAGGCCCTGGGCCAGGGAAGGCGTGTCGAGCGGCACGAAGCCATAATGCTTCAGCCAGCGCAGGTCGGCCTCGAAGAAGGTGCGCAGGTCGGGGATGCCGTATTTCAGCATGGCGATGCGCTCGATCCCCATGCCGAAGGCGAAGCCCTGGTACCGGGTGCTGTCGATGCCGCAGTTCTCCAGCACGTTGGGATGGACCATGCCGCAGCCCAGGATCTCCAGCCAGTCGCCGTAGTTGCCGATCTTCAGCTCTCCGCCCCGGCGCAGGCAGCCGATATCGACTTCCGCCGAGGGCTCCGTGAAGGGGAAGAAGCTGGGGCGGAAGCGCAGCGGCAGGTCGTCCACGTCGAAGAAGGCGCGGCAGAACTCGACCAGACAGCCGCGCAGGTGCGCCATGCTGGTCTTCTCGTCCACCACCAGCCCTTCGACCTGATGGAACATCGGCGTGTGGGTCATATCGTAGTCGGAACGATACGTCCGGCCGGGAATGATGACCCGGATCGGCGCCTTGTCCTTCAGCAGCGAGCGGACCTGCACCGGGGAGGTGTGGGTGCGCAGAAGCATGCGGCTGCCGTCGCTGGCGCGGTCCGGCAGGTAGAAGGTGTCGTGCATGTCGCGCGCCGGATGGCCGGGCGGGAAGTTCAGCGCCGTGAAGTTATGGAAGTCGTCCTCGATATCCGGCCCTTCGGCGACCGAGAAACCCATGTCGGCGAAGATCGCCGTCAGCTCGTCGATGGTCTGGGTGATCGGGTGGATGCGGCCCTGCTGCTCGGCCCGCGCCGGCAGGGTCACGTCGATCCGCTCGGCCTCCAGCCGCAGCGCCAGCGCCGCCCGGTGCAGTTCGGCCTTGCGGACGTCGAGTGCGGCGCCGACCTCGTCCTTCAGCGCGTTCATCGCCTGACCGCGCTCCTTGCGCTCGTCAGGCGAGAGGGAGCGCATGTCGGCCATCAGGCCGGTGATCCGGCCCTTCTTGCCGAGGGCTGCGACACGGACCTCTTCCAGCGCCGCCAGATCAGCGGCCTGGGCCACCGCCGCCAGCAGTTCCGTCTTCAGCGCTTCGAGAGCGGACATGGGATTCCTCGTCAGGGTTGCATGCTAGCAAGGGATAAGCGCCGGGCTGTAGTCCAGTGGACAGGCGCTCAAAGGACAGTCGCCCAAACGCGAAAAGGGGGCAGCCCAGCCGGGCGGCCCCCTTGTCAATTGCCGTCAATTCCATCGGCGCCCGCTGATTAAGGGCGCCTCAGCGAATCAAGCAGCCTGGGCGAGAGCGGCCTGGGCCTGATCGACCAGGACCTTAAACGCTTCCGGCTCGCGCGCGGCGATGTCGGCCAGGACCTTGCGGTCGACCTCGATGCCGGCCCGCTTCATGCCGTTCATGAAACGCGAATAGGTCAGGCCGTACTGACGCGCACCGGCGTTGATACGCTGAATCCAGAGACCGCGGAATTCCCGCTTCTTGTTGCGACGGTCGCGATAGGCGTAACGCAGCGCCTTTTCGACCTTCTGGATCGCAATGCGGAAGCACTTGCTGGACCGGCCGCGATAGCCCTTGGCCAGCTTGAGGATCTTACGGTGACGGGCGTGAGTGGTTACGCCCCGCTTGACACGTGCCATAGGTCAGTTCCCCCGATCAGGCGTTGCGCAGGAAGTTTTTCAGGATGGTGACGCCATCCTGAGGGGCCAGCACCATCGTGCCGCGCGCATTGCGCTTCATCTTCTGGGTACGCTTGACCATGCCGTGGCGCTTGCCGGCGGCCTGAGCCTTGACCCGGCCCGAGGCCGTCACCTTGAAGCGCTTCTTCGAGCCGCTGTGAGTCTTCAACTTGGACATTTCCGCTCCTTAACCATGGAGTTACTGTTCAGAGCGGTTGGGCATGCCCAAAGGGTCCATCGACCCAGCCTCGCCGCTCGAATGAGCCGTGGGTTATAGTGGCGGGATGCCGGGAAAGCAAGCTGGCAATAACGACGGACAGGCGGGAACGCGGATGCGGAAGCGGACAGACCGCTTGTCAGAAGATGGCGTCAACAGGGCGCGGGTGAGTGGTCGGCTTGCGGAACATCGATATCGGCGCCGAAATCGCGCGACGGCTGCTTGACTGGCGGCGGAGCACGTCCGCCATGCGGATACTGTCCGCCAGGGAGCCGGGGAGCGGGCTGTGACGCGGCGATGAAGCCGTTGGCTGCGTCCCTGTCCAGGCGGGGATGAATGTCCCGACATGCTCTGAACTCCGAGCTGCGATTACATGTCACAGCTTATCGGAGGCATCCCATTCGGGGGTAACCCCGATGGCGGCATATATATGCCTGATTTTAGGCGTATGCCGTCATATTTCGGGATGATCGGCGCGATGGCGCCTGGGCCGTCACTTGCCGCCGAACGGCACCGCCAGCGTGAAGTTCAGCACGTCGCCGGCCGTGCTGGACGAGGCGCTGTCCTGGCCGGGATTGGTCACGTGGAAGTATGCCGCACCCAGCCGCCAGTCATTGGAGAACTCGTAGGCGGCGGCGATGCCGGTGCGGATTTCGATCTGGTTGTTGGCCGGGTTGGTCGGATCGCGCAGTTCGCCCTTGTCGGCGACACCGGCGGCGATGCTGGGAGTGAAGATAGAAGCTGTCACCCAACGACAGTTCCAGGCCGATACCGCCATGGCTGCCGCCCGGCGTTACCGCGTTGCGATCGCTGGGCGCCAGCGCGGACCCGGCCGTTTCCGGCATGAACAGCCAGTATTTGAGACCGATACCCCAATCAAGCTGGACATTGGATGAAGGCTCGGTCGGACGGAGGTCGAAATAGCCCACTCCGCCGGTGATATATTCCGGCTTGACCTGAGTTGACAGGCCCTGGACGGGCTTGCTCTGGGCCGCCGCCGTGCCGGCTGTCAGGCAGAGTCCCAATGCCACCGCTGTTAACACCATGCGACGCATCTGGATCACCGAGCCCCCTAATCCCAAACACCTGGGATGAGCTTATAGTAGGAACTGTAACAATTGGTAAATAGTGCATGCGGCGAGTGATTACACTCACCTTCAGGTAAGATTCCTGAACCTTTCAGTCGCCGCCACAAGAGCGGCCCTGATCCCCGGCTCCATCGCCGAATGGCCGGCATCGGGCACCACGATATAGTCGGCTTCGGGCCATGCGCCGTGCAGTTCGTCGGCGCTCACGATCGGGCAGACGATATCGTAACGGCCCTGAACGATGACGGCCGGGATGTGGCGGATGCGGTCGATTCGCTCAAGCAGGCGGTTTTCCGGGGTGAACATGGTTGTTGCGGAAGTAATGCGCCTCGATCCGGGCAAGGCTCAGCGCGTGATTGTCCTCGCCCGAGGCCGACAGCAGTTCGGGACTCGGCAGCAAGGTCGAGCAGGCGCCTTCATAGACGCTCCACACCCGCGCCGCGGCCATCCGCATCGCCGGATCGGGACCGGTCAGCCGGCGGTAATAGGACTCCAGCAGGTCGCCGCGCTCATCGGCGGGGAGGAAGTTGACGAAATTCGCCCAGGCTTCCGGGAAGATCGTCCGCATGCCGTGGAGGAACCAGTCGATCTCCGACCGGCGCATCAGGAAAATGCCGCGCAGGATCAGGCCGAGGCACCTGTCCGGGCAGGCCTGGGCATAGGACAGCGCCAGCGTGCTGCCCCAGGACCCGCCGAAGACATGCCAGCGCGCGATGCCAAGCTGGGTGCGGAGCTGTTCCAGATCGGCGACAAGGTGCTCCGTGGTATTGTCCCGCATCTCTCCCAGCGGAGTCGAGCGGCCGGCGCCCCGCTGATCGATGATGATGATCCTGTAGTGCGACGGATCGAAGAACCGGCGGTGGGTGGGTGACGCTCCCGCCCCCGGTCCGCCATGCAGGAAAACCACCGGAACCCCGCGCGGATTGCCGGATTGTTCCCAATAAAGGGTATGTACCGCATCGACCTGAAGCAGACCGGTCTGATATGGGTCGATAGGCGGGAACAACTCGGTGCGTGGCATCGGGGCAGGCCGTATGGTGTCGTGAGTTTGCGAGTTTATGGGACGGCGAACGCCGTGGCAAAGCCGCGTTGTGCGGGTGATTGAAAAAGGCTGGCGAAAATGACCGGAGGCAACCGAGCAATGCTACGTGTGGTTACCGTACTTCTGATGCTGCTGCAAGTTTGGGCAGGATCATCATGGGCCGCCGGCAAGGCCGGCGATCAGGCGGCCAACGCGTCAACCTACCGCGACAACTGACCCGGGGATCATCGGCCAAGGTGGTCGAGGTGATCGACGGCGACACCGTCGTACTGGACGATGGCAAGGAGGTCCGGCTGGTCGGCATCCAGGCCCCGAAGCTGCCGCTGAACCGGCCCAACTTCAAGGAATGGCCGCTGGCGCGCGAGGCGAAGGACGAGTTGGAGAAGCTGGTGCTGAACCAGCGCGTGACGCTGTCGTACGGCGGCGCCCGCATGGACCGGCACGGACGTACGCTCGCCCATCTGCATACCGATGACGGCACCTGGGCACAGGGGGAGATGCTGAGCCGGGGTCTTGGCGCGGGTCTATACCTTCGCCGACAACCGCGCCGCCGCAGCGGACCTGCTGGCGCTGGAAGCCCGGGCGCGGGAGGCCAAGCGGGGCATCTGGGCGCTGAATTACTACCGCGTGCAGGATGCCGACGGCAAAGTCGGGCCGCCCGACACATATCAGCTCGTCGAAGGGACGGTCGTCGAGGTGGCGGACGTACGGGGAAGATTTTTCCTGAACTTCGGATCGGATTTCAAAAAGGACTTCACGGCCGGGACTATCTCACCGAGGGATGCCCGAAACTTCGCGTCGGCTGGCATGGACCCCGAATCGCTGAAGGGCAAGCGTGTGCGCCTGCGCGGCTGGATCGACGAGCGCAACGGCCCGGCGATGGACCTGACGCATCCGGAACAGGTGGAGTTGTTGCGGTAAGACAGTCTGTCAGGAACGAAGTCGGGCCACGGCCCAACCTACGAGTGACCGTAGGTTGGGCCGTGGCCCGACAACTTCAACGTACCTGACCAACGCGATCAGGCGGTACGGCGCTGGGACAGCAGACGAAGCGGCTTGGCCTTGCCTTCGACCACTTCCCGGTTGATCACCACCGACTCGACCCCGGTCATGCCCGGCAGCTCGAACATGATGTCGAGCAGGACGGCTTCCATGATCGAGCGCAGGCCGCGGGCACCGGTCTTGCGCTGCATCGCCTTGCGGGCGATGGCGGCAAGGGCGTCCTCGGAGAACTCCAGGCTCACCGACTCCAGCTCGAACAGGCGCTGGTACTGCTTGACCAGAGCGTTCTTCGGCTCGGTCAGGACCTTGATCAGCGCCGATTCGTCCAGATCCTCCAGGGTCGCCACCACCGGCAGACGGCCGACGAACTCGGGGATCATGCCGAACTTCAGCAGATCCTCGGGCTCGACCTCGCGCAGCAGCTCGCCGATGCCGCGCTCGTCCGGACCCTTCACATCGGCGCCGAAGCCCATCACCGTGCCGCGGTTGCGCTGCGCGATGACCCGGTCCAGCCCGGCGAAAGCGCCGCCGCAGATGAACAGGATGTTGGAGGTATCGACCTGGATGAATTCCTGGCCGGGATGCTTGCGGCCGCCCTGGGGCGGGACCGAGCAGACCGTACCTTCGACGATCTTCAGCAGCGCCTGCTGTACGCCTTCGCCCGAAACGTCACGGGTGATCGAGGTGTTCTCGCCCTTGCGGGAGATCTTGTCGATCTCGTCGATATAGACGATGCCGCGCTGCGCCCGCTCGACATTGTAGTCGGCGGCCTGAAGCAGCTTGAGGACGATGTTTTCGACATCCTCGCCGACATAGCCCGCCTCGGTCAGCGTGGTCGCATCGGCGACGGCGAAGGGCACGTCGATGATGCGGGCCAGCGTCTGAGCCAGCAACGTCTTGCCCGAGCCGGTCGGCCCCAGCAGCAGAACGTTGGACTTGGCGATCTCGACGTCGCCCCGGCCGGCGCCGGCGCCATTGGCGAGGCGCTTGTAGTGGTTGTGAACCGCTACCGCCAACACCTTCTTGGCCTGCGCCTGCCCGATCACATAGCTGTCGAGCGTCGCCGCGATCTCGCGCGGGGCCGGGGTACCAACCGCCTTGGTGTCCCGCTCCTTGTTCTCCTCCCGAATGATGTCGATGCAGAGATCGACGCATTCGTTGCAGATGAACACGGCCGGGCCGGCGATCAGCTTCACCACTTCATGCTGGCTCTTGCCGCAGAAGGAGCAGTAGAGGGTTTGGTTCGAGTGTTCTTTCGTCATATCCGGGCTGTACCTTGGTCCCTGCGAGCAACCGGAACTGCATCACGACTCGATGCGGCGAAGCGGTGTGGGTTATCCGCGTCTATCCACAATGTATGGTGCATCCCCAACAGTTAACAGTTCCGAGGTGGATTTTCCGTTTAGAAGGTTCCAGCCTGTTGCAGTACTGCATGATCATAACAGTCCTGCACGTGAATCATAGCAGCGTCAACACGACGCATGACATAGAACGCCACGCCATTGTACCTGAACCCCGGTACCGGCATGCCATTCGATGGCACGTCTGACACGATATCACGATGCATGACACACGCCACCTGCAAAACCTCCTGTTACGCGTGGAACCACCTGTCTAATTCGTATGAACGCGATTGCCGTTCGAGTCCCGTCCGGGTAAGGTCCCGGCCATGACCGAAGCGGCCTCCGACGCACCGATACCTCCGGTCGCTCCGCCCGCTGCCCAGATTTCAGGGCTGTTATCGGCCGGAAAGCGCCGCCGCCTGCGTCTGCCGATCGCCGCCGTGCTGGTGGCGGGTTTCGGGACATTGATGCTTGCCGCGGTGGCAAGCGTGTTGATCCTGGGGCTCAGCAGTGCCGGACGCAACACATTTGCCCTGCTGAACGATAAAGCCGATCTGGCGATCGACAGCGTCGTGGTGCGGGTGCGTCACCAACTCGACCCGGCACGCGATCAGATCACGTACCTGAGCGGGCTGATCGAAAGCGGGAAACTCGATCCTGACGACCGGCAGAGCATGCTCGATACGCTTCGGGGCGCTCTGGCCGCTACTCCGCAGGTCACCGGGGTCGCATTCTCACCTATAGATCAGGTGGTGCTTCGGGTGGGCCGGGTCAACGGTGAGGTGAAAGAGGGGACGATGGACCTGTCCGCCTCGCCGGAGATGACCAAGGCGATGGCGGAAGGGCAAGGACCGGCAGGGTCCCTATTGGGCGGAGCCGGTCTGGTCGCCGGAGGGCAAGACCACCCTGCTCACGCTGCGCATGCCGGTGCGGCGCGACGACCGTTTCCTAGGATTGATGATCGTGGCGGTGGCGCTTGGCGATTTGTCGCGCTTCCTGTCCGAGCTTTACGTGGACGAGGGGCTGAGCGCCTTCGTGCTCTATGACCGCGACCATGTGCTGGCGCATCAGGCGCTGCGCTACAAGGAATTCAATTTCTCGGAACAGGCCGGCCTGCCGCTGCCCCGAGTCGATCAGGTGGACGACCCGGTGCTGGCGAGCCTGTGGCGCAACAGCCGGCCGGCCGACAGCTTCACGATCACGGGCCGCAATCGCACCAATGCGGAAGTCGTGGAGATCGGCGACGACAACCACCTGTTCCTGCTGCGCAACCTGGAAGGCTACGGCGCCCAGCCCTGGACGGTCGGGATCAATTACCGCCTGGACGAGGTCGGGGTGGAGATCGAGCGGCTCTGGACCACGGCGCTGGTCGGTTTGGGCATTCTGCTGGTGTCGGTCGGCACGGCGCTCTGGATCGGGCGCGCGATCAGCCGGCAGATCGGCCGGCTGGCGGCCGCCGCTTCCAGCGTCAGCGCGCTGGATTTCAAGGGCGCCCCCACCCTGCCCGACAGCCGGTTCCGCGAGCTGGCGAACGCGGCGGACGCCTTCAACGCCATGGTGGCCGGACTGAAGGTGGTTCGAAACCTATGTTCCCAAGGGGCTGGTGCTGCGCCTGATCCGGCGCGACGCCTCGGACAAGACGGGTGCCGGCATCGGCTCGGAAGAGCGGCAGGTGACGGTGATGTTCACCGACATCCGGGGCTTCAGCGCGCTGGCGGAGGATCTGGGGGCGGCGGAGACCGCGGCGCTGCTGAACAGCCACTTCTCCCTGCTGTCCGCCTGCATCGAGGCGGAAGGCGGCACGGTGGACAAGTTCATCGGCGACGCCGTCATGGCGTTCTGGGGAGCGCCGGAGATCCAGCAGGACCATGCGGCGCGGGCCTTGCGGGCCGCGCGTGAAATCGCGGCGGCGATACGGGGAGACAACGCGAAGCGCTGCGCCGTCGGGCTGCCGGCGGTCCGGGTGCGAATCGGCCTGCACAGCGGCCCGGTGGTCGTCGGCAATATCGGCTCGGCCAGCCGGATCAACTACACGATCGTCGGCGACAGCGTGAACACGGCGGCGCGAATCGAGGAACTGGGCGCAAGCCTGCAGGGCGAGGCCGAAGTCATCATCCTGGCGGGAGCCGCCACGGCCGAGGAAAGCGGCGGCTGCGTGCCCCTGACCTCCGTCGGCATCCGCCGCCTGCGCGGCCGGAGCGAGCGGATCGAGGTGTTCAGGTTGGAGATTGAAGGGGATCAGTGGTCCGTAGATCGGCGTTCGCCCCATCGAGCGCCGAACGTCGGATGCTGCGTAGATGGAGATGACCCAACAAACCGCTACAGGCGCCAGCCCGGTCAGCAGGCCCTTTTCCAGCATCACCGCCAAGCGCCGCGCGAAGGCGGCGGGATCGGGGATCTGTTCGCCTTCCACGATGCGGGCCTGATCCAGCAGGAGCCATGCGACGTCTTCCAGACCGGCGCTGACGCCGTCCTTGGCCGCCAGATCGGTCAGGCGGCGGATCAGCGGGTGGGTCGGGTTGACCTCCAGGATACGCTGGGCGCTGGTGTCGAGCTGACGGTGCTGCTTCAGCAGACGCTCCAGGTGCATGTCCATGTCGCCTTCGTCCGCCACGAGGCAGACCGGGCTGTCGGTCAGCCGCTCGGAAACGCGGACATCCTTGACCGCGTCGGCCAGCGTCAGCTTGAGCGCCGCGAGCAGGCTGCCGAGATCGTTTTCGGCGGGCTTTTCCTCCTCCGGCTTCTCCGGCTCGTTTTCGGCCTTGATCCGGGACAGGTCGGCGCCGCCACGGGTGACGGACTTGAACTTCTTGTCCTTGTACTCGGCGACCGACGGAATCCAGAACTCGTCGACCGGATCGGTCAGCAGCAGCACTTCCACGCCGCGCGCCTTGAAGCCCTCGATCTGCGGGCTGCGGCGGAGCGTGTCGATATCGTCGCCGGTGATGTAGAAGATCGCGTCCTGGCCTTCCTTCATCCGGCCGATGTAATCGTCCAGCGACACCAGCCCCTCGGCGCCGGTGGTGCGGAAGCGCAGCAGCTTGGTGATCTGCTCGCGGTGCTCGTAGTCCTCGTAGAGGCCTTCCTTGAGCACGGCGCCGAAGTTTTCCCAGAAGGTGGCGTAGGCTTCGGCCTGCTCGGCATCCTCCGCCTTCTTGGCGAGATCGCCCAGCACCCGGCGCACGATGCCGCTGCGGATCTTGGCCAGCATCGGGTTGTGCTGGAGCATCTCGCGGCTGATGTTGAGCGGCAGGTCCTCGCTGTCGACCACGCCGCGCAGGAAGCGCAGATAGGGCGGAACCAGCCCTTCGGCCTCGTCGGTGATGAAGACGCGCCGGACATACAGCTTGACGCGGTGGCGGCGGTCCGGGTTGAACAGGTCGAACGGCTTGGTGCGCCGGGACGAACAGCAGGCTGGTGTATTCGATCTTGCCTTCGGCGCGCCAGTGCATGGTCAGCCACGGATCGTCGAAGGCATGGCCGACGTGGTGGTAGAATTCCTTGTACTGCTCGGGCGTGATCTCGTTCCGCGACCGGGTCCACAGGGCCGAGGCCTTGTTGAGCGACTTGGCCTCGTCACCCTCGCCATAGACGATCGGCAGCGCGATATGGTCGCTGTATTTCTGGACGATCCGGCGCAGCCGGCTCTCCTCCAGGAACTCGCCCTCGTCGGCCTTCAGGTGCAGCACGACGCGGGTGCCGCGCGGAACGTCGGCGGCTTCGCTGACGGTGAAGTCGCCCCGGCCGTCCGATTCCCAGCGCCAGCCATGGCTTTCGCCGGCCTTGCGGGTCAGCACCACGACCTTGTCCGACACCATGAAGGCGGAATAGAAGCCGACGCCGAACTGGCCGATCAGGCCGACATCCTTCTTGGCGTCGCCGGTCAGCTTGTTCATGAAGGCGGCGGTGCCGGAGCGCGCGATGGTGCCTAGGTTCTCGATCAGGTCTTCGCGGTTCATGCCGATGCCGTTATCGGCGACCGTCAGGGTCTTGGCCTCGGCATCGGTGGTCAGGCGGATCTTGAGGTCGGGGTCGTCCGCCGACAGCTCGGGTTGGGTCAGGGCCGCATAGCGCAGGCGGTCACAGGCATCTGAGGCGTTCGAGATCAGCTCGCGCAGGAAGACTTCTTTTTCGCTGTAAAGCGAATGCGCGACGATGTCGAGCAGGCGGCTGACTTCGGCCTGGAAACTAAGCCGTTCCTCGGACATTGCTGTTTCACCTTCGGTATAAGTTTAGCGTCGGAATCGGGTTGGGTGCGTAAGCTGTGCCAGATATGTGAAATGCCGCGAAAAGCTGCAACCCTTTCCATCGAGCGGAAACAGGGCTGCGGCTTGTTGTCCTTCGGCACCTCCCTTCACCGCTCCTTGATTCCACAGGGCCTTCACATCACGGCCCTTGCAATGCGGCACCCGAAGCCCAATGCTCTCCCCATGAGCGCAGTATCCTCTGGCGTGGCCTCTCAGCACCAGGGGCGGATCACCGCCGTTCTTGGGCCGACGAATACCGGGAAGACCTATCTCGCCATCGAGCGGATGCTGGGACACCGGTCGGGCATGATCGGCTTTCCGCTGCGCCTGCTGGCGCGCGAGAATTACGATAAGATCGTCAAGGCCAAGGGCCGCCACGCCGTGGCGCTGGTCACCGGCGAGGAAAAGATCATCCCGCCGCGCGCGGTCTATTTCGTCTGCACGGTCGAATCGATGCCGCTGGACCGGCCGGTCGCCTTCATGGCGGTGGACGAGATCCAGCTCTGCGCCGATCCGGAGCGCGGCCATATCTTCACCGAGCGGCTGCTCCATGCGCGCGGCATGGACGAAACCATGTTCCTGGGCGCCGATACCATCAAGCCGCTGATCCAGCGGCTGGTGCCACGGTGCGAGTTCATCAGCCGGCCGCGCTTCTCATCGCTGACCTATGCCGGCCACAAGAAGCTGACGCGGCTGCCGCCGCGCTCGGCCGTCGTCGCGTTCTCCGCGACCGATGTCTACACCATCGCCGAACTGATCCGGCGCCAGCGCGGCGGGACCGCCGTGGTGCTGGGAGCCCTGAGCCCGCGCACCCGCAACGCCCAGGTGGCGCTCTATCAGGCCGGCGAGGTCGATTATCTGGTCGCGACCGACGCCATCGGCATGGGGCTGAACATGGATGTGGACCATGTCGCCTTCGCCAAGCTGAACAAGTTCGACGGCCACGCGCCGCGCCGGCTGCGCCCGACCGAGATCGCCCAGATAGCGGGACGGGCCGGCCGCCACATGACCGACGGCACCTTCGGCACCACCGGCGACCTGAACGGGCTGGACGCCGAGACGGTCAACGCGGTCGAGAACCACCAGTTCGAGACGCTGAAGTCGATCATGTGGCGAAACACCGCACTGCGGTTCGACAGTCCGGGCCTGCTGCTCAAGACCCTGGAGGAGCGCCCGAACCGGCCGGAGCTGATGCGGGTGCGCGACGCCGACGACCACCTGTCGCTGATCGCCTTGTCGCGCGACGCCGAGATCGCGGCCATGGCGACCAACCGCGCGGCGGTGCGGCTGCTGTGGGAGGTCTGCCAGATCCCGGACTTCCGCAAGGTGCTGTCCGACGCCCATACAAGGCTGCTGTCGCAGATCTACCGCCACCTGATGACGCCCGAAGCCCGCCTGCCGGAGGAGTGGGTGGCGAAGCAGGTCGCGCGGATGGACAAGACCGAGGGCGATATCGACACGCTGGTGTCCAGGATCGCCCATATCCGCACCTGGACCTATATCTCGCACCGGCCGGACTGGCTGACCGATCCCGCGCCACTGGCAGGAGCGCGCCCGCGCGATCGAGGACAAGCTGTCCGACGCCCTGCACGAGCGGCTGACGCAACGGTTCGTGGACCGCCGCTCCGCCGTGCTGGCGCGCACGCTGGCGGGCGGCGGCGAGTTGCTGGCCGCCGTGACCGCCGCCGGCGAGGTGCTGGTGGAAGGCCACCATGTCGGCCGGCTGGAAGGCTTCCACTTCACGCTCGACCCCGAGGTGCGGGAAGACGACGTGCGCGCCTTCATGAGCGCCGCGCGCCGTGCCCTGAAGGACGAGATCGGGCGGCGGGTCCGCCTGCTGGAACAGGCGGCCGACGACACGATCGAGCTGCGGCCGGACGGCGTGCTGTCCTGGCAGGGCCATCCCGTGGCGCGGCTGGGAGCGGGCCTTCCATCCTGACGCCCTCGGTGGTGCCGCTGCACGACGACCTGTTCGAGTCGGGCCAGCGCGACAAGGTGCGGGCGCGCCTTACCCGCTGGGTCGAAGCCTTCATCAAGGACAGGCTGGCGCCGCTGTTCCGCCTGCGCGACGCCGAGCTGTCGGGACCGGCGCGCGGTCTGGCGTTCCAGTTGTCCGAGTCGCTGGGCGGCCTGTCGCGTCCGGGTCTGGAGTCGCTGATCGGCGGCCTCAGCAAGGCCGACCGGCAGGCGCTGGCGAAGCTGGGCGTGCGGCTGGCGACCAGTCAGGTCTTCATGCCGGCCCTGATCAAGCCGCGCGCGGTCGAGACGCGGGGGCTGCTGTGGGCCGTGCTGCACGGCGGCCATGCCGCGATGCCGCTGCCGCCGCCGACTCCGCCGGCCGGCAGGGTTTCGGTCGCGACCGACGCGGTGCCGCCCGACTTCTGGGAAGCGGTGGGCTATCCGCCGATGGGGCCGCGAGCCTTGCGGGCCGATATCCTGGAGCGGCTGGAGCGGGAGCTGTACAAGCGGTCTGCCGAGGGACCGCTGACGCTCGCGCCGGAACTGGCTCAGATGATCGGCAGCACCGCCGAGGACCTTGAAGGCGTGCTGGCCGCCATGGGCTACCGCCGCCGTGAAGGTGAAGGCGGAGCGGTCACATGGCAGCGTGGGCGCCCGCCGCGTCGCGGTGAGAAGCACCGGGGCAAGCGGGAAAAGCCGCCCGCGAAACCGCACGCCGACTCGCCTTTCGCCAAGCTGAAGCAGATAGAATTCATCCGATGACGGACGATGACGACCTGAAAGTGGAGATGTGAAGAGGTTGGCTCCGGCCGCCTGAGACTGGACAAGTGGCTGTGGTACGCCCGCTTCTTCAAGACCCGCAGCCTTGCCGCCAAGCTATGCGCCGCCGGCGCTGTCCGGATCGGTGGCGCTCCCGTCACCAAGGCGCACCACTCCGTCAAACCCGGCGACGTGCTGACCTTCGCGCAGGGGCGGCATATCCGGGTGATCAAGATCGTGGCGCTCGGGGCACCGGCGCGGTCCCGCCCCCGAGGCGCAGGCGCTGTACGAGGACCTGTCGCCCCCGGCGCCCGAGACGGCGATGCCGCGCGCGGCGGAGCGCCCGTCCGGGAGCGGACGGCCGACCAAGGCGGAGCGGCGGGCGACGGAAAAGCTGCGGGAAGAATTCTGAGGAAAGTTCCGGCGAGGAACAAATCCCGGCGCGGCGCGGTTGTCGAGGCGCCATGCTTGAACTCCTCACCGATCCCCAGACCTGGGCCAGCCTGTTGACGCTGACCGCGCTCGAAATCGTGCTCGGCATCGACAACATCATCTTCATCTCGATCATGGCGGGCCGCCTGCCGCCGGAGCGGCAGGCGCGCGGCACGGCAGGTCGGGCTGGCGCTGGCGCTGATCACGCGGCTCGGCGCTGCTCGCTTCGATCGCCTGGATCTCGACGCTGACCAACCCGCTGTTCACGATCGCGGAGTTCGACATCTCGGTCCGCGACCTGGTCCTGATCGTCGGCGGGCTGTTCCTGCTGGGCAAGGGCACGACGGAGATCCACCAGAACCTGGAAGGCGAGGACGAGGAGGATGGGAACAGCGGCGGCACCGCCAGCTTCACGTCCGTGGTCGTTCAGATCATGCATGCTGGATATCGTGTTCTCGCTCGACTCGGTGATAACGGCGGTCGGCATGGCGCAGGCATCTGGAGGTCATGATGGCGGCCGTCGTGATCGCGGTCGGCGTCATGCTGTTCGCGTCCGGCCCGGTCAGCAACTTCGTCAACGGTCATCCGACCGTGAAGATGCTGGCGCTCAGCTTCCTGCTGCTGGTCGGCGTGGCGCTGGTGGCCGATGGGCTGCACTTCCACATCCCCAAGGGCTACCTGTACTTCGCCATCGCCTTCTCGGTGCTGGTCGAAGTCGCTGAACCTGCTGGCGAACCGGCGGCGCAGGAAGAAGGCGGGCGGGCTCGCCGCCTTCAGGCGGCGGGCGATCGCCTCAGCCGCGCCGGAACACAACCGATAGATTGTTGGCGGGCATCTCGATCACTTCGGCCAGGGTGAGACCCGCCTGCGCCGCCGCCTCGCTGACCTCATCCAGGTCGCGGACACCCCATTCGGGGTTCTGCGCCCGCAGCGACTGGTCGAAATCCTCGTTGCTGGGGGCGGTATGGCGGCCGTTCCGCAGGTAAGGGCCATACAGATAGAGCGGCGCCGCCGTCGGCAGCGTCCGCGCCGCTCCGGCCAGCAGGCCCAGGGTCGCGGCCCAGGGAGAGATATGGATCATGTTGATGCAGACGATGGCGTCGGCATGGGTCACCGGCCATGCGCGCGCCGCCGCGTTGAGATCCGCCGGCGCCGTCACGTTGGTGACGCCGGTTTCCGCGATCCAGGCGCGGATGCTGGCCCGGTTATCCGGATCGGGATCGGTCGGCTGCCACATCAGGTCCGGCAGCGCATCGGCGAAGAAGACGGCGTGCTCGCCGCTGCCGCTGGCGATTTCCAGCACCGTGCCGGCAGCCGGCAGCACCTGGCGGAGGACTTCCAGGATGGGTCCCCGGTTGCGGAGGGTCGCCGGGGCGTAGCGGCGTGGGTCAGGGCCGGCTGCAATCATCATGGCCGAAAAGCTAGTGTCTCGCGCGCCCAAGGGCAAGCATGACTCTCGGGGGGTCGCTATCGGCTGATGAGCAACCATCTTCAGGTCAGTGGACTTTACCAACCGACCCACACGAGAACAGGATTTACGGCATGCTGGCGCGATTGAAGGCCCTGTTTACCGATGATGATACGCCAAGGGCGGGACGGCGCTCGCACGATGAGGTGCAGTTGGCGGCCGCCACCCTGCTGGTGGAAGCGGCCCGCATGGACGACACGATCGGGCCGAAGGAACGCGCGCGCATCCGGACCCTGCTGGAACAGCGCTTCTCGCTGACCGATCCTGAAGCCGACGAGCTGCTGGCGGCGGCCGAGACGGAAACCGAGGGTCCCGCCCAGTGGCATCGCTTCACCTCGACCCTGAAGGACCGTTTTTCCGACGAAGAGCGCATTCAGATGATTGAAATGCTCTGGGAAGTGGTCTACGCCGATGGCGAATTGCATGATTTGGAAGCGAGCCTCTTGCGCAGGGTGGGTGGTCTGCTCTACGTCTCCGACCGCGACCGTGGAGCGGCCCGGATGCGTGTGCTCGACCGATTGGGCATCGCCGACCCGACCACCGAGGCGCCCTGACAGCTGGATGACCGCCGGCCGGGCAACCGGCCGGATCACAAATTGACGAGAGAGCCCAAGTAGGCCGGGACAGCCGAGACGGTCCGGGCCTGTTGTATGAGGAAAAGGGAAAGCGAGCATGCCCTACGTCGTCACCGAAAACTGCATCAAGTGCAAATATACCGACTGCGTCGAGGTGTGCCCCGTCGACTGCTTCTACGAGGGGGATAACATGCTTGTGATCCAGCCCGACGAGTGCATCGACTGCGGCGTCTGCGAACCGGAATGCCCGGCCGAGGCGATCATCCCCGACACCGAGCCCGAAGCCGAGAAGTGGCTTGAGATAAACCGGGAATATTCCGAGAAGTGGCCCAACCTGACCCGCAAGAAGGATGCTCCGGCTGACGCGGACGAGTTCAAGGGTGTGCCGGGCAAGTTCGAGAAGTTCTTCAAGCCTGAACCCGGCGCCGGCAATCCCGACTGACCGCGAGCTGATCACGGCGAGGACGGGCGCGACAAATTGACTGGGCTTTAGCCGCGCGTCCCACGCGCCCGTTCCGCCATGCGATTCCCGCAGGTCCGCCCATCGGCCGCCCGGCGCCTGTTGCCTATTACCAACACGTTATATCTTTGTAACGCGCGCCTCACTTCCTATATAATGGCGGCCTTGAACCCGGCTGCTTTCTCGCGCGTGCCGGGTTCGCGATGCTCCAGGCTTCGAATGCCGATTCTAGTCGGCCCCGACGAACAGTAGGGGCTGATAGTCGGTTATTCAGCCTTTCGTTGTCCCGAGGCATCCGGTCGGGACAGCCGGATGCCAGCGAGCGTGAAGTGAGAGCCAATAGGAATGATGAACAAGCTTGAGTTCACGGCCGGTGATTTCGTCGTATACCCGGCCCACGGGGTCGGTCGTGTCGAGGGAATCGAAACCCATCACATTGCCGGTCAGACCGTAACCCTTTATGCCATCACCTTCGAGAAAGAGCGTATGACGCTGAAGGTGCCGGTGGGTAAGGCCAAGGACTCAGGACTGCGCCGTCTCAGCTCCAAGGACCGGATCAAGGTGGCGCTGGATACACTTCAGGGACGCTCGCGCGCCCGCCGCGCCATGTGGAGCCGCCGGGCACAGGAATACGAAGCCAAGATCAACTCGGGCGATCCGGTTTCGATCGCGGAAGTCGTTCGCGACCTTTATCGCGGCAGCGATCAGCCCGACCAGTCCTACAGCGAGCGCCAGATCTATCAGGCCGCCCTGGAGCGGCTGGCCCGTGAACTGGCCGCCGTCGAGAAGATCGACGAGGGCAAGGCGACCGAGCGCCTTGAAGCTGTCCTGACCAAGACCGCCGCCTGACCGGGCGTCAGGCCTTAGCGATCGCTGGAATTGGCGAATGCGCCGGGTGATTGGACCATAATCCCCGGCCACTCCCTTTTATCCGCTTTTGCTGGGCACGCTGGACGCCTAAACTCAGGATTCAGTCCAAGTCGGACCGGAGTAGCGTTTACGCGTCCTGATGCCAGATAATCAGAAATTTGCGGATATCCGCCATCCGAAACGGATCTGGGCCGTCGGCGCCATCCATGCCGATGTGGAGCGCCTGTCGGCCCTGCATACCGATATCGGCCGCCGCTTCATGCCTGGGGACAGGCTGGTCTATACCGGCAACATGATCGGTCGCGGCAGCGCCGTCCGGGAAACCATGGACGAGTTGCTGTCATTCCGGCGCGCGTTGATCGCGATGCCCGGCATGCTGGCCGAAGACGTCGTCTATCTGCGCGGCGCGCAGGAGGAGATGTGGCAGAAGCTGCTGCAACTCCAGTTCGCTCCCGATCCCTGCCGTGGTGCTGCGCTGGATGCTGCGCCAGGGCGTGGATGCGACTCTGGTGGCCTATGGCGGCAACCCCGATCAGGGAATGGCCTGCGCCCGCGACGGCGCCGTGTCGATCACCCGCTGGACCAACAGCCTGCGCGGCGCCATGCGGGCGGCGCCCGGTCACGAAAATGTGATGAGCGCGCTTCGCCGTGCCGCCTACACCAGCGTGCCGGATGAGACGGGCACGGAGTGGGTGCCGGGCGGCATCCTGATCGTCGCTTCCGGCATCGAGACATCGCGGCCCCTGGGTGCCCAAGGCGATAATTTCTGGTGGGGCGGCACCGGTTTTGCCCGCATCGACCAGCCCTATGGCCAGTTTCGCCGCATCGTCAGGGGTTTCGATCCCGGACGGGCCGGTGTCCAGGTCGGTGATTTCACGGTCACGCTGGATGGCGGCTGCGGCTTCGGCGGCCCTCTGGTCTGCGGCTGTCTGACCCCGGCCGGCGAAATTCTCGAACTCATCGAGGTCTGATCGCCGCCCGATTGTTGCCTGATTCCTCCTCTCAAAATTCTTCTCGCCCGCAGTGATCCGAACCCGACCGGGGTTACGTATCTCATGCAACAGACGGCACCAAACGGTGTTGACCCTTGCAAAGGACAGGGCCATCCCCGCGGTCGCTCGTCCATCAGGGGGAAGGACAGCAGGATGGCGCATATCGATGACCCGGAGACTCAGCGGGCCAACTTAACCTTCATCAAGGCATCGATGCGGGAGCCGTTGCTCTCCCGCGACCACGAGTTCGACCTTGCCCGAAGCTGGCGGGAAGACGGCAAAGAGGACGCCCTGCACGAGCTTGTCCGGGCCTATACCCGGCTGGTCGTATCGACAGCCTCCCGCTTCCGCAACTACGGCCTGCCCATGGGCGATCTCGTCCAGGAAGGCAATGTCGGCCTGATGCAGGCCGCCGCCCGCTTCGAGCCCGACCGCGAAGTCCGTTTCTCCACCTATGCGGCATGGTGGATCAGGTCGGCGATGCAGGACTACATCCTGCGCAACTGGTCGATCGTCCGCACCGGCACCACCGCCGCCCAGAAAAGCCTGTTCTTCAACCTGCGCCGGCTGCGCGCCAAGATCGAGGACGCCTCCAACAACGGTGCCCTGACCCAGGCCGGACGCCAGAAGATCGCGACCGAACTGAAGGTGGACGTTCACGAGGTCGAGGCGATGGAGATGCGCCTGAGCGGCGCCGACCAGTCGCTGAACGCTCCCATCAGCGACAGCGGCGAGGACGACTGGCAGGACTTCCTGGCCGACCAGCGGCCGAGCCCCGAGGATGTCGTGATCGGGATGCGCGACAGCACGACCCGCTCCAAGTGGCTGGCCGAGGCACTGGGCGAGTTGAGCCCGCGCGAACGCACCATCATCGCCCAACGCCGGCTGCGCGACGATGGCGCCACGCTGGAGGAACTGGGCCGGGAACTGGGCGTCAGCAAGGAGCGGGTCCGGCAGCTTGAGCACCGCGCGATGCTGAAGCTGAAGGAGTCGATGATGAAGCGGGTGGAGCTTTCCAGCGATCTGCTGCTGGAGATCTGACGCACCGGGGCTGTGGCACGTGCCACAGCCCCGGCGGCCGAGCTCTCGTCACGCCGCTTCTTTGGTCAGCTTCTTCAGCCGGCTGTCCATGTACCACCACGCCATCCGAGTCGCGGCCCGGTAAAGCGGAGTATGCGGCTTCAAACCCACTGCCTTGAAGATCATCGCGACGCCCCGGTCCACATGGGTGGGCCGGTAATAGGCATAAGCGCGGCGCATATAGGCGCGGGTGTAGGTTTCCCTGTGATAGGGCGTCGGGGGCGAGTTGGCGGCGTAGTAGGCGAATGCCAGCTCGTCGTCCTCGCTCTCGTTGATGCGGCCGAGCGCTATGCGCAGGCGGGAAAGCTTGCCCAGTTCCTCCCGCTCCATATAGCGGTTGAGGTACTGGTAGAAGGTCTTGTAATGGCGCAGCTCGTCCGCCGCGATGCGCCGGCAGATCGCCTTCAGCACCGGCTCTTCGGTGGCGTCGCCCAGGGCGGTGTAATAGGAGCTGGTGCCGGTTTCCACCATGCAGCGGGCGATCAGTTCGCCGCTGCGGGAGCCACGGATGGATTCGGTCGCTTCCAGCTTGATCTTGTAGCCGTCGGTGAAGCGCTTGAATGCCGCTTCCAGGGAGAATTCCGGATCGACCAGTTCGGCCCAGCGCCCCAGGGCGGCACCGTGCTGAACCTCCTCCACCGCCCATTCACGCGCGACCTGCTGAAATTCCGGATCGTCGTTGAAGACGTTGCAGAGGTAGGTCGCGTAGTCCCGGCCGTTATATTCCACCAGGGCCGCGGCTTTGATGATCTTGAGGATGTCGGGGTCCGCTTTGGAATGGTCGATCTGATCCCAGGGGAGATCGTCCAGCGTCCAGTGATTATTGCCCATTCGTCAATGCCACGGTTGTTGGGGCCGCAGATTGTTGGCCCTGAAAAAGTAATGGCCCGGACCTGTGCCGGCCGGGCCATTTACCCTTCATCCCACATTAGCTCAATATGACAGTTTTACAACGGCTCAGCTTAACTTCCGAAAAGCGCCGCTGGTAACTGTCACTGAGATCAGTGCGCGGTGGCTCCGGTAATCGCTTCAAGCTTGGCGCGAGCGATGGCGAGCTTGGATTTCGGCGGAAGCGCGCTCGGTGTCGGACTTGGCGTCCTCGACATCCTCGCCCCGGTCCTTGATCTCCTGCTCGACGGCAGCGCGATCCAGATCGTTCAGGTTCGTCGCCTGCTCGGCCAGAACCGTGCAGCGGGTCTCGGTCACTTCGGCGAAGCCGCCGGCGATGAAGATCCGATCGATGATGCGATCGCCTTCGAAGATGTCGATCACGCCCGGACGGATGGTGGAGATGAACGGCGAGTGACCGGCCAACACACCGAAGTTACCTTCGCTGCCGGGCACCACGACCATGTCGACCGGCTGGGAAACCAGCAGCTTTTCCGGCGAAACCAGCTCGAACTCGACTTTGTCGGCCATGGATAGCTCTCGTCATTGAATTACTGGATAAAGATAAGGCGAGGGGGCCGTGAGGCCCCCTCCAACCCCGGTACTTCAGGCGGCCTCGGCGGCCATCTTGCGGGCCTTCTCGACCGCTTCCTCGATCTTGCCGACCATGTAGAAGGCGGCTTCGGGGAGGTGGTCGTATTCGCCGTTCACGATGCCCTTGAAGCCCTTGATCGTGTCTTCCAGGCTGACCAGAACGCCCGGCGTGCCGGTGAAGACTTCGGCGACGTGGAACGGCTGGGACAGGAAGCGCTGGATCTTACGGGCGCGGGCGACGACCAGCTTGTCGTCTTCCGACAGCTCGTCCATGCCCAGAATGGCGATGATGTCCTGCAGCGACTTGTAGGTCTGCAGAACCTTCTGGACCGAACGGGCGACCTGATAGTGCTCGTCACCGACGACGCGCGGGTCGAGGATTCGGCTGGTGCTGTCCAGCGGATCGACGGCCGGGAAGATCGCCATTTCGGCGATCGAGCGCGACAGCACGGTGGTGGCGTCCAAGTGGGCGAACGAGGTGGCCGGCGCCGGGTCGGTCAAGTCGTCGGCAGGCACGTAAATGGCCTGCACCGAGGTGATCGAACCCTTGTTGGTGGAGGTGATGCGCTCCTGCAGGGCGCCCATGTCGGTGGCCAGCGTCGGCTGATAACCCACCGCGGAGGGGATGCGGCCGAGCAGCGCCGACACTTCCGAACCCGCCTGGGTGAAGCGGAAGATGTTGTCCACGAAGAACAGCACGTCCTGGCCTTCTTCGTCGCGGAAGTATTCCGCCAGGGTCAGGCCGGTCAGGCCGACGCGCGCACGGGCACCCGGCGGCTCGTTCATCTGACCATAGACCAGGGCCACCTTGGAGCCCGGACCGTCGGTCTTGATGACGCCGCCTTCGATCATTTCGTGGTAAAGGTCGTTGCCCTCACGGGTCCGCTCGCCCACGCCCGCGAACACCGACACACCACCGTGCGCCTTCGCGACGTTGTTGATCAGCTCCATGATCGTGACGGTCTTGCCGACGCCGGCGCCGCCGAACAGGCCGATCTTACCGCCCTTGGCGTAGGGGGCGAGCAGGTCGATGACCTTGATGCCCGTGACCAGAACCTGAGCTTCGGTCGACTGATCGACGAAGTCCGGAGCGGAACGGTGGATCGGCAGGGTCTGCGGTGTGGCCGACATCGCCGCGCTCGTCGATCGGCTCGCCGATCACGTTGATGATGCGGCCCAGGGTGGCCGGGCCGACCGGAACCGAAATCGGGCTGCCGGTATCGTTGACGGACTGACCGCGGACGAGACCGTCGGTGGTGTCCATCGCGATGGCGCGCACGGTGCTCTCACCCAGATGCTGGGCGACTTCGAGAACCAGCGTCTTGCCGTCGTTCTGGGTGTGCAGGGCGTTCAGAATCGCGGGCAGCTCGGCTTCGAACTGGACGTCGACGACCGCGCCCGTGACCTGGGTAATCTTGCCGACAGCGTTGCTCGGCTGGGTAACAGCAGTCATGTGGGTTCGCTCCCTCGGAACCAGATATGCAGTATCGGACGCCTAAAAACCTAGGATCGTGACCTCAGATCGCCTCGGCACCGGAGATGATCTCGATCAGCTCCTTGGTGATGACGGCCTGACGGGTCCGGTTGTAGGTCAGCGTCAGCTTGTTGATCATGTCGCCGGCGTTGCGGGTAGCACTGTCCATGGCGGTCATGCGGGCACCCTGTTCGCTGGCCGCACTTTCGAGCAGCGCCCGATAAACCTGGATCGACAGGTTCTTCGGCAGCAGGTCGGCGAGGATCTGTTCCTCGTCCGGCTCGAAGTCGTACATCGCCTTCAGCTCGCCGCCGGTATCAGCGGCGGCTTCCTCGCCGGAAACGGCGAAGGGAACGACCTGCTGAACGGTGACGATCTGGGTCATCGCCGACTTGAACTTGTTGTAGATGACCGACGCCACGTCGAACTCACCGGCCTCGTACAGCTCCAGCACCTTGGTGGTGATGGTGTCCGCTTCCGAGAACGACAGCCGCTTGCGGCCGATATCCTCGTATGAGTGGAAGACCGATTTCGGGTTGGTGCGGCGGATCTGATCGCGGGCCTTGCGGCCGACGGTCATCACCTTGACGGTCTTGCCCTCGCCCTCGAGCCGGGCGATCTGGCGCCGCGCCTCGCGCACGATGGTGCCGTTGAAGCCGCCGCAGAGGCCGCGATCCGACGAGATAACGATCAGCAGTTGAACGTCCTGCTTGCCGGTACCGGTCATCAGCTTCGGACCTTGGCCGTTGCTCGACACGTTGGCGGCGAGCGACTCGAGCATACGGCCCATGCGCTCGGCATAGGGGCGGCCGGCCTCGGCCTGCTCCTGCGCACGGCGGAGCTTGGAGGCGGCGACCATCTTCATGGCGGCCGTGATCTTCTGCGTCGACTTGACGCTGGCGATCCGGTTCTTAAGGTCCTTAAGGCTTGGCATTCGACGCCTTCATCACACCGGAGGTTGGATCCCTGCCTTCCTGATCAGCGAAGAAGAGCCCTGGGACCTATGGTCCGGCGGGCTCCCCCTTCACTGATCTTTTCGAGCTTAGACGAACACCTTGGAGAAGTTCTCGATGAAGCTCTTCAGCTTCTCCTCGGTCTCCTTGGACAAGGCCTTTTCCGTCCGGATCGTATCGAGGATGTTGGCACCCTTCGTACGGATTTCGGCCAGCAGCTTGGCCTCGAACCGGTTGACGTCCTCGATCTTGACCTTGTCAAGATAGCCGCGCACACCGGCGAAGATCGAAACCACCTGCTCTTCCACCGGCAGCGGCGAGAACTGGCCCTGCTTCAGCAGTTCGGTCAGACGGGCGCCACGGTTCAGCAAACGCTGGGTCGAGGCGTCCAGGTCCGAAGCGAACTGGGCGAAGGCGGCCATCTCACGGTACTGGGCGAGTTCCAGCTTGATGGTGCCCGCGACCTGCTTCATCGCCTTGATCTGAGCGGCCGAGCCGACGCGGCTGACCGACAGACCGACGTTGATGGCCGGACGGATACCGCGATAGAACAGGCCGGTTTCCAGGAAGATCTGGCCGTCGGTGATCGAGATCACGTTCGTCGGGATGTAGGCGGACACGTCGCCGGCCTGCGTCTCGATGATCGGCAGAGCGGTCAGCGAACCGGCGCCCTTGGCGTCGTTCATCTTCGCCGCGCGCTCGAGCAGACGGGAGTGCAGGTAGAACACGTCGCCGGGATAGGCTTCGCGGCCCGGCGGACGGCGCAGCAGCAGCGACATCTGACGATACGCCACGGCCTGCTTGGACAGGTCGTCGTACACGATCAGGGCGTGCATGCCGTTGTCGCGGAAGAACTCGCCCATGGCGCAGCCGGTGTAGGGCGCCAGGAACTGCAGCGGTGCCGGCTCCGACGCGGTCGCGGCGACCACGATCGAGTATTCCATCGCGCCGGCGTCTTCCAGGGTCTTGACGATCTGGGCGACGGTCGAGCGCTTCTGGCCGATAGCGACATAGATGCAGTAGAGCTTCTTGCTCTCGTCGCCGGACTGGTTGATGCCCTTCTGGTTCAGGAAGGTGTCGATCACGACGGCGCTCTTGCCGGTCTGGCGGTCGCCGATGATCAGCTCGCGCTGGCCACGGCCGATCGGCACCAGGGCGTCAACCGCCTTCAGGCCGGTCTGCATCGGCTCGTGCACCGACTTGCGCGGAATGATGCCGGGGGCCTTCACTTCGACGCGGGTCATGGTCACGTCGACCAGCGGGACCCTTGCCGTCGATCGGATTGCCGAGGCCATCGACCACGCGGCCGAGCAGACCACGGCCGACCGGGACTTCCACGATGGCGCCGGTCCGCTTGACGACGTCGCCTTCCTTGATGTCACGGTCGTCGCCGAAGATCACGATACCGACGTTGTCGGACTCGAGGTTCAGCGCCATCCCTTTGACGCCGTTGGGGAATTCGACCATCTCACCGGCCCGGACATTGTCCAGGCCGTGGACGCGCGCGACACCGTCGCCGACCGAGAGGACTTGGCCGACTTCGGCGACATCCGCCTCATTCCCGAAATTCGCGATCTGTTGCTTGAGGATCGCGGAAATCTCCGCGGCGCGGATTTCCATCAGCCAACCCCTTTCATGGCGATTTGCAGCTTATTCAGCTTGGTGCGCACGGAACTATCGATCATGCGCGACCCGACTTTGACGATCAGCCCACCGATCAAGGCCGGGTCAACGGTGACCTTGACCTCGATCTTGGAGCCCAACTGGGCCCGCAGGGCATCTGTGAGTGCCTGGACCTGAGGATCCGACAGCTGTTGAGCCGAGGTCACGTCGGCGGTCATTTGACCGCGGCGACGCGCCAGCTCGGCCAGATAGCCGTCGATCATGCCCCGGAGCGCGAACAGCCGGCGATTCTGGGCGACGAGCCCGATGAAACGCTGCGTCAGTTCGGAGACGCCCGCCTGCTTGAGGAGGGCGCTCATCGCCCGGCTCTGGTCGCCGCGCGACAGCACGGGGCTGCGCACCAGGCGGTTCAGATCGGGACTCTCGACGAGCATCTGCTTGATGGCTGCCAGATCCTGAGCGACCTGATCCAGCGCCTTGTTTTCGTCCGCAAGCTCAAACAGGGCAGTCGCGTATCGCCCTGCCAGCCCGGATACTCCTGTACCTTCGGATGCCACGCGGTACCTCGGTTCGGTCTATGAGACCTTGTTGATTTTCAGGGCCTTGGAGACAAGACGTGCGTCGGGCAGGCCCCCTCCCCTGACAGCGAGCGGTCACATAACACAGGCGACACGGTCGCGCAACCGACTCAAAACCAACAAGTTCCAGGACTTGAGGCGGAATACCGCCCGATTTTGCCAACTGGAGAGGGCCACGGGCGCTTACTGCGACAATAAGGCCAAGGGTAACGCCAGGGGCTAAACGAGGTCCCGGATCGCGATTAAGCCCGAATTAACTTTGGGTACGCATCATTAGTGGTGCCGCCGGATGGGCGGTGCGTCAGCCGGCCGGTGGCCGCTGTCAGCCCTCTGGTATTTATCCGCGGATCACCAAAGCCATGACCGTCGTCGCCTTCAGCCTGGCCCGCTTCACTCCGGCCGACCTGTCCGAATTCCACGAGATCGCCCGTCCCCGCATGGACCGGGGCCTGTGGGCCGCCGTGACCCGCCAGACCAGCGCCGACGGCGACCAGCTTCTGGTGACCTTCCCCCACCTGGACCGCCCGGTATTCCGTTTCGAGCGCGACCGGCGCGGCACTTATACCCTATGGTTCCACGACCGCCAGGGCTGGCACAGCATCGGCACCGGATCGTCCGCGACCGAGTGCCTGTCGATCTGGCGCACGAGGCCGGCGCGCGTGGCCCCGGCGGCGCAGGCGCGCGAGGCTTACTGAGGCAAAGCGATATATCAAAGGAAGCTGTACGGGTCGATATCCACCTGCACCCTGACGCTCCCCGGCACCTCCACCCGCGACAGCCACTCCGCGATCAGCGGCTGTACCGACACGGCTCGCGGCGCCTTCAGCAGCAGCCGGCGGCGGTGGCGGCCGCGCAGCAGGGCGTAGGGGGCTGGGGCGGGTCCCAGCACCTGGACGGTTTCGGAGCGCGGCGCCGTCCGGCCGAGGGCGCGGGCGACGGCGTCGACCGTCGTTTCCTCCTCGCCTGAGACGATCAGGGCGGCCAGCCGGCCGAAGGGGGGCATGCCGTGTTCGTGGCGTTCGTCCGCTTCGCGTTCGTAGAACGACGCGCGGTCGCCGGAAACCAGCGCCTGGAGTACCGGGTGCTCCGGCATGTAGGTCTGGAGGAAGACGCGGCCGGCCCGCTCGGCCCGCCCCGCCCGGCCGGCGACCTGCTGGAGAAGCTGGTAGGTGCGCTCGGCGGCGCGCAGGTCGCCGCCGCCTAGACCCAGATCGGCATCGACGACGCCGACCAGCGTCAGCATGGGGAAGTGGTGGCCCTTCGCCATCACCTGGGTGCCGATCAGAAGGTCGATCTCGTGGTCCTGGACCCGGCGGACCATCTCCCGGATGGCATGCGGGCCGATCAGGCTGTCGCTGGTCATCAGCGCCGTCCGCTGGTCGGGGAAGAGGTGCGTGACCTCCTCCGCGATCCGCTCGACGCCGGGACCGCAGGCGGTCATGGAGCCTTCGGCGCTGCAGGACGGGCAGACATCCAGCAGCTTCATCGTGAAGTCGCAATGGTGGCATTGCAGCTTGCCGGCCAGCCGGTGTTCGACCAGCCAAGCCGTGCAGTTGGGGCATTGCATGCGGTGGCCGCAGGAGCGGCACAGGGTCAGCGGCGCATAGCCCCGGCGGTTGAGGAACAGCATCGCCTGCTCCCCCGCCGCGAAGGTCTCGGTCAAGGCGGTGACCAGCGACGGGGCGAGCCAGCGGTTGCGCGGCGGGCGGTCGAGCCGCAGGTCGATCAGCTTCAGGTCCGGCATGCTGGCGCCGCCGTGGCGCGCCGGAAGGTCCAGCCGGCCATAGCGTCTGGCATCGGCGTTGATCGACGATTCGAGCGACGGCGTCGCCGATACCAGCACGATCGGGATGCCGCCCAGATGGGCGCGGGCGACCGCCATGTCGCGCGCGTTGTAGATCACCCCGTCCTCCTGCTTGAAGGAGGGGTCGTGCTCCTCGTCGATCAGGATCAAGCCTAAGTCGGGATAGGGGAGGAACAGGGCGGAGCGGGCTCCCACCACGACGCGGGCGGCACCGGTCGCGACATCGCGCCACGTGGCGCGCCGCTGGGTGCCGGACAGGTCGCTGTGCCACTGGTGCGGCGGTGCGCCGAACCGGGTGGCGAAGCGCTCCAGCCATTGGGCGGACAATGCGATTTCCGGCAGCAGGACCAGCACTTGCCGGCCAGCCTCCAGGGCTGCGGCGATGGCTTCGGAATAGACCTCCGTCTTGCCGGAACCGGTGACGCCGTCCAGCAGCGTCGTGCTGAAGCTGGCTGCGGCGATCTTGCCGCGAAGCGACTCCGCCGCCGCCGCCTGTTCGGGTGACAGGACGGGTCCGGGCAGGCGCCAGTCGGGGGCGGGAATGTTGCGGGTGGGGTGCAGCAGCACCGGCTCCAGCACGCCGGCATCGGCGAGGCCGCGCACGACGGCGGCGCTGCAGCCCGCTTCCAGCGCCAGCTCCGCCGAAGCGCGCGGCGGGCCGTCGGCCAGCAGGTCGAGCACGCGGCGGCGTGCCGCCGTCATGCGCAGTTCGGCCAGCCGTCCGGGATCGCCGAGCTGGTAGGCGGTGATCGGCTTGGGCGGCTCCATCCCGCCGATGGCGCTCAACGCCATGCGCAGCACGGCGCCCGGCGGCGCCATGGTGTAGGCCGCGACCCAGTCGATGAAGCGGCGGTGGATTTCCGGCATGGGCGGGATGTCGAAGCGCTGCGCCACCGGCCGGAGCTTCGTGTCGGCGACCTCGCCGGCACCCGGCCCCCAGACCACGCCCAGCAGATGGCGGGGACCCAGCGGCACCTCGACGTAGTCGCCCTCCCCCAGGTCCATCCCGGCGGGTACTTTGTAATCGTAGGCTTCGGGCAGCGGCAGGGGCAGCAGGACGGCGACACGCCGCACCTGGGGCGCGGTGCGGGAGCCGCCGACCTGTTCTTCATCGCCGAAATCGAATCCGGGGGCGGAACTGGAACCAGGGTCCGCCATGGGTTAAACTACCTCCGGGTTTACACGCCGCCCACTACAATCGCCAAGTGGGCGGGCACTTGCCGCAACCGCTGCAAAGATCAATCAAGGACCGATTCCTGATGAAGTTCTTCATCGACACCGCCGATCTCGCCGAAATCCGGGACCTCGCCGAGACCGGCCTCCTGGACGGTGTTACCACCAACCCCACCCTGGTAGCCAAGTCCGGCCAGAATTTCATCGAGCTGGTCAAGGAAATCTGCCAGATCGTTCCCGGTCCGGTCAGCGCCGAAGTGGCGGCGATCGATTTCGAGACGATGCTGGCCGAAGGCCGCTACCTCGCGACGCTGGCGCCCAACATCGCCGTCAAGGTGCCGCTGACCCCCGCCGGGCTGAAGGTCTGCAAGATTCTGTCTTCCGGCGGCACGATGGTCAATGTCACCTTGTGTTTTTCCGCCGCACAGGCGCTGCTGGCCGCCAAGGCCGGCGCCAGCTTCATCTCGCCGTTCGTCGGCCGGCTGGACGATATCGGCCAGAACGGGCTGGAGCTGATCTCGGACATCGTCCAGATCTATGACCAGTATCCGGGCATCACGACCGAGGTTCTGGTGGCCTCGATCCGCAACCCGATCCACATCACCGAAAGCGCCAAGATGGGCGCCCATGTCGCGACCATGCCGCCGTCGGTGCTGCGCCAGCTCTTCAACCACCCCCTGACCGAAAAAGGTCTTGCGCAATTCGTCGCCGATTGGGCCAAAACGGGTCAGTCGATCCTGGACAAGGCGGCGAAGTAAGCTCACAAAAGGTTTCCAGGAGAGCAACCTAAGGACGCGGGTGATACCCTTGGAAACAGCATGGGGTTGGATGATGGCAGGGGGCCGACGCTGATGGCTCGGGAGAGCGGACATAGCCACCGGACGATGGATACGCTGAACGCGGACGATGTCGCCGCTTATCTGCGTGAACATCCCGATTTCCTGAACCAGCACGGCGATCTGGTCCAGCATCTGACCCCGCCCGCCATGGCCCATGGCAATGGCGTGGCGGATTTCCAGTACTTCATGGTGGAGCGGTTGCGTGGCGAGGTCGGGCGGCTGAAGGATCAGCAGCGCGAGCTGATCTCCACCACCCGCGCCAACATCAACAACCAGAACCGCATCCACGCGGCGGTTCTGTTCCTGCTGGATGCCCGTACGTTCGAGCAGTTGATCCAGACCATCACGACCGATCTGGCGGTCCTGCTGGATCTGGACGTGGCGGCACTGGTGGTCGAGGCCAACGGTGCCGAGAGGCCGCACGTACACACGACAGGCGTACGGGTGGTGGAGGCGGGTACGGTCGATGGCTGGCTCGGCAAGCGCGATGTCATGCTCTATTCCGACCTGCACGGCGATCCCGCGATCTTCGGCGGCGGCGCCGGTCTGGTGCGGTCACAGGCGCTGATCCGAATTCAGGTGAGCGAGGACACGCCGGCCGGGCTGCTCGCCTTCGGCAGCCGTGATCCGGAGATGTTCCATTCCGGTCAGGGCACCGAACTGGTCTGCTTCCTGGCCCGTGTGATCGAACGCAGTATCCGGGCATGGCTGGACCTGCCGGAGTAAAGCGTGCCAGCGTCCTCGGCTTCTCCTGCGCCGAGGATGTCAGCGCCGCTATCGCGGCGTGGCGGCGGTGGCTGGAGATGGAAAAGCGGGTATCGCGCCATACGCTCAGCGCCTATACCGCCGATCTCTCCGGCTTTCTGGAATTCCTGACCGGCTACAAGGGCCGTCCCCATGGTCTCAGCGACCTGAGCGACGCCCATTTGATCGATTTTCGCGCTTGGCTGTCGCGGCAGGCTTCGGGAGGGCTGGGGACGGCCAGCCGTGCCCGCGCGCTGTCGGGTGTCCGCAATTTCTTCCGCTGGCTGGATCGAAGCGGCCGCATGCACAATCCCGCTATCGGCCTGTTGCAGGCTCCCAAACTGCCGACGCGTCTGCCAAAGCCGCTGACCGAAGGCGATGCCGCCAATCTTCTGACAACCGCCGAGGAATGGGCCGATGAGCCCTGGATCGGCAAGCGCGACCGGGCGCTGTTCACCCTGCTGTATGGCTGCGGCCTGCGAATCGACGAGGCGCTGAGCCTGAACCGCTGCGACATGCCGGGCGAGACGCTGATGGTCACCGGCAAGGGCCGCAAGCAGCGGATGATTCCCGTGCTGCCCGTGGTGCGGGAGGCGCTTGAGACCTATGTCGCCGCCTGCCCCTATGCCCTGATCCGACGATGGCCCGCTGTTCGTCGGAATGCGCGGCGGACGCCTGAACGCCGCCGTCGCGCAGAAGCAGATGCGCGGCCTTCGTCCTGTGATGGGCCTGCCGGATACCGCCACTCCGCATGCCCTGCGCCACAGCTTCGCGACCCATCTGCTGGCCGACGGCAGCGACCTGCGCGCCATTCAGGATCTCCTTGGCCATGCCTCCCTGTCGAGCACCCAGCTCTACACGGATCTGGATGCGGAACAGATGCTCGGGATCTACGAGAACGCCCACCCACGGGCGCGGACGAAGAAGGCCGAATAGACGGGGAGCTATCGCCGCTCGGCCGCCCCCATGTCGCCCAACACCATGAGCGCCACCGGCCCAAGGGCGACGACCGCTCCCTGAGCCGCGAAGGCCAGTCCCCAGGCGAGCAGGCTGGCGCCGCCTCCCGCCAGATCCAGGATGCCGCCGAAGGCTACGGACCCGACGAAGGCCGCCGTGAAGCCCAGGAAGGAGTGGACCGCCATGGTGGCGCCCCGCTGACCGGGAGCGGCATTTGTGACGGCGCCGACAGTCAGTGACGCGCTGTCGGCGGTGACCGTGATGCCGTAAAGGCCGACGACGACGACAGCCAGCCAGAAGGGCAGTGCGGCGGAGAAACCTACGGCGCAGGCCAGCGCCGCCGAACCCGTCATGATGCCGATCAGGAAACGGCGCCGGCCGAACCGGGTGGCGGCCTCGTTTCCCAGGATGCTGGCCGGGAGGCCAAGCAGAAGGATGACGGTGCCAAGCATCGTCACCACGGCCGGAATGCTGCCGTCGGACGCTGTTCCCTGATCGAAGGCGTAAGCGAAAGCCAGGAAGGCGACCAGCCACGCGCGCAGGCCGAACAACTCGTAGCAGTGGGCGGAATAGGCCAGGATATAGCCCATGGCCGCCCGGTTGCGGAGCACGGGGCGGAAGTCCAGCAACGCCTGTGGGGGCGCCACCCGCTCCGGCCCGGCTTTGGGGATGCCCCACCACGCCAATGCCAGCGCCACGGCTGTGGCAACCGCCGAGGCCACGAAGGCGGCGCGCCAGTCCATCGCTTCGCCGACAAAGCCGGCCAGCAGGACCGAAGCGCTGGAACCCAGCGCGTAGCAGGCGGTGTAGAAGGAGAGATAGCGGCCCTGGCGCGGGCCGGCGGTGTTGTCCGACAGGATGCGGAGGCCGGGCATATAGGTGCCGGCGAGGCCTATCCCGCCGATCGCCCGGTACAGCGTGGCGCTCCACAGCCCATCGGCGAACAGGGCGAAGCCCAGCAGGGCCAGAGCGCTGATGGCTGTCGAGAACAGGTATATCCGCCGGGGATCGACCCGGTCGGTCAGGGTTACCAGAACGGGCACGGCGGCGACGTAGCCGCCGTGGAACACTCCGTTGATCCATCCCGCCTCGACATTCCCGATCCCCCACTGAGCGAAAAAAGCGGGCAAAAGGGCCGGAAATGTCATGGTGCCGGCCATGCCGAGAACCTCGGCAAGGCACAGCACCACGGTGAGGCGGACTGCGGAGGCGGGCGCCGGATCAGATATGGATCGGCCGGCCATCCACCGCCAATGCAGCTTCCTTGACCGCCTCGGCGAGCGTCGGGTGAGCGTGGCAGGTGCGGCCGATGTCCTCGGCCGAAGCGCCGAACTCCATCGCCAGGGTCACTTCGGCGATCAGGTCGCCGGCGCTCGGGCCGACGATGTGAACGCCCAGCACCCGGTCGGTCGTGGCATCGGCCAGGATCTTCACGAAGCCGTCGGTGTAGCCCAGCGCGCGGGCGCGGCCGTTGGCGGTGAAGGGGAACTTGCCGGCCTTGTACTTGACGCCCGCCGCCTTCAGCTCTTCCTCGGTCTTGCCGACGTTGGCGGCTTCCGGCCAAGTGTAGACGACGCCCGGAATGGCGTCGTAGTTGATGTGAGCCGACTGGCCGGAGATGAACTCCGCCACCGCGACGCCCTCGTCCTCCGCCTTGTGGGCGAGCATCTGGCCTTCGATCACGTCGCCGATGGCGTAGACGCCGGGGACGTTGGTCTGCCAGTGGGCATCGGTGACGATGCGGCCACGCCCGTTGACCTCGATCCCCATTTCCTCCAGGCCGAGGCCGTCGGTGTAGGGACGGCGGCCGATGGCGACCAGAACCACGTCCGCTTCGATCTGCTGCGGCTCGCCACCCTTGGATGGCTCGACCGTCAGGGTGATGCCGGCATTGCCGACGGCGGCGCCCGTGACCTTGGTGCCCAGCTTGAAGGTGAAGCCCTGCTTGCCCAGGATGCGCTGCATCTGCTTGGACACTTCGCCGTCGAGGCCCGGCAGGATGCGGTCGAGAACTCGATCACCGTCACTTCGGCGCCCAGACGGCCCCAGACGGAGGCCAGTTCCAGCCCGATGACGCCGCCGCCGATGACCGCGAGGCGCTTGGGCACTTCCGTCAGCTCAAGCGCGCCGGTGGAGGTCACGATGCGCTGCTCGTCCACCTCGACGCCCGGCGACCGGGATCGACTCGGAACCGGTGGCGATGATGATGTTCTTGGCGCCGATCACCTCGGCCCCGCCGTCACCTTCGACGGTGACCTCGTTCTTGGCCGGAGATGCGGCCCTTGCCCTTGAGCCAGTCGATCTTGTTCTTCTTGAACAGGAACTCGATGCCGCCGGTGTTGTCTTTGACGACCTTGTTCTTGTTGGCCATCATGGTCGGCAGGTCCAGCTCGACCGAGCCGAGCTTGATGCCATGACCCGCGAGGCTGTGCTTGGCTTCCTCGAACTTCTCGGAACTGGTCAGCAGCGCCTTGGACGGAATGCAGCCGACATTGAGGCAGGTGCCGCCCAGCGTCTTGCGCTGTTCCACGCAGGCCGTCTTCAGGCCGAGCTGTGCTGCGCGGATGGCGGCAACATAACCGCCGGGTCCACCGCCGATGACAACAACGTCGTAGGTTTTCTCAGGCATCTTTTCTTCTTCGCCTCCGTGGGCAGCTCGCGGGCGGGCCATGCTTTGCGGATGCGATTTATGGCCCTTCAGGCCGCCCGTGGCAATCGCTCAAACTGGCTCAAACCCATGTAAATGGCTGGATTCCCGCACTTCCGCGCTTGCTTGGGGCGCATGGGAGCCACACACGCGGCGATGGGTCGCATGGGTACCGGAGATGGTTTGGCATCGCTGTAATTCTTCCTTAACCGCGGCAGCCCCCATGATGGGTCCGTGTGATGAAGGGACGAACCACGCCCGCATCCTTCGGCATTCAATTGAAGCAAGAACATGGCCGACGACACGTTTCACGAAACTCAGCACGATCTGGCCCGGACGCTGATCCGGACATTTTATGAGGCTCTTTCCGTCCAGTTCGACCGGAAGGACCACATCACCAAGGATGAGCTGGATCGCGCGTTCAACCTGATCGAGGGCTTCTGGCCAAAGACGCTGCCCGCCTTCAAGGCGAATTGCCGGCTCTGCATCGATAAGAACGGCTCCCGCGCCTACAACCCGGACGCGCGGCGCAAGGATTTCCTGACCCGGTTCGTCTTCTCGCTGCTGATCACCACCATTCCGTCCCGCATGGACCCCGGCAGCGGGAAATACTTTCCCGCAGGTGATCGTCCGGGGCATCCAGCGGAACATCGTCAACCTGTTCAGCAACGCCGAATACGAGATGCTGAACAGTCAGGCTCAGGCGATCTTCGCCACCATCGGCACCGATGACGACGCCCAGACATGGCCGCTGATCCGGGCCGACGAGACCATGAGCATGCTGGCGGATAAAGTCTTCATCCGCATGCTGCTGCGCTTCAGGCAGTTCAACCAGCAGCGCCAGAGCTTTACTGCGCTGATCGTCAGCAGCATCGAAGCCAATGCCTACAAGTTCACCGACCAGGACTTCTGCGAAATCTTCGAGGTCGTCTTCGGCCGCTACGACAAGATGATCAAAACGCCGGAAGGGCGGACGAAGATGGACGTCTATTACGGTGACGGCACCGCCGACGGGATCTCCAGCATCTTCTTCGCCTTCGAGCAGTTCAAGAAGGACATGATCGCCCGCGAGGGCCGTACCAGAAGGGCATGCGGTCAGGCGGGCGGCGGTAATGGGACGCCGCAAGATCAGTAACGCGTTGTTAACCACGATGCGGGATCTTTGGATTGGTTAATTTGCCAATCCGGGGAAACAATGACCTGCATCGTAGGATTGATCGACGGCCGCCGCGTATGGATGGGCGGCGACAGCGCCGGAGTTTCCGGGCTGGACATCACCGTGCGCGCCGACCCAAAAGTCTTCCGCAACGGTGATTTCCTGATCGGCTTCACCAGTTCCTTCCGGATGGGCCAGTTGCTGGCCTTCCGCCTGCGCCCGCCGCCACGTCCCGAGGGCATGGATGTCTTCCGCTACATGGTGATGGACTTCGTGGACGAGGTCCGGAACTGCCTGAAGGAAGGCGGTTACGCCCAGCGGAACAACGATGCCGAGCAGGGCGGCAGCTTCCTGGTGGCCTATCAGGGCCGGCTGTTCTCGATCCAGAGCGACTATCAGGTCTGCGAAACCAACCGGGGCTTCCACGCGATCGGCTGCGGCGCCGACTACGCGCTGGGCTCGCTCGCCTCGACGGCGGGCCAGCCGGCCGAGCAGCGGGTCCGCCGGTCGCTGGAATGCGCCGAAATGCTGAACGGCGGCGTACGCGCTCCCTTCCGCATCGAGCACCTGGACGCGGAAGAGGAAAACCTGACCCTGCCGCTGCTGAGCGCGGTGGCGTAGACGCGTGTCAGAAGATGGTCCGGGCGTGACCGAGATACTGCGGCGCCATCACGCGGAAGCGTGACCAGACCTTCTTGAGATTGGGCTGCTGGACGGGCTTGAGCAGATAATCGTCGGCCCCCAGCGCCCGCGCATCGCGTACGGTGTCCATCGACGCATCCGATGTCACCATCACGACATAGGCGTCCCGGCGTAGCGACTTGATCGCCTTCAACGCCTGGATGCCGGTCATATCCGGCATATGGACGTCCAGGAAGACGATATCGAAATATTCCCGGTTGCAGGCTTCGACCGCCATCCGGCCGTCATCGGCACCGGTGACGACACTTTCGATCGACAGCAGGTCGAGCCCCCGCTTCATCAGCGCCTGACCGGTACGGCTGTCATCGGCGGTCAGCACCGCGAACGGCCGCCGGACCGCTTCCAGGCCGGTCATGATCCGGTTGAGCGAGCCGCCGCTGATCGGCTTGGTGACAAACCCCATGGCGCCATAATCCTGCGCTGTCCCGCTGGCGGCCATGCTGGTATCCGACGAGATCATGTAGACCAGCGCGCAAGGATCGTAGGACCGGATCGCATGCAGCACCTGCAATCCATCCAGGCCCGGCATGTGAATATCGAGCAACACGAAGTCGAACCGTCGAGAGCGATATGCCGCGACGGCATCCGGCCCGTTATCCACTTCGGTAAACTGGAAACTGGTTCCCGGCCACGTGAAGTTGCCTTTGATGAGCGCCCGCATGGCCCTGCGAGTCATCGGCCAACAGGACATGAACAGTGGCGGGAAGCTTCATGGCGCGCAGTACTCGTACTCAATGATCTGGACCGCGATGAGCTGTCCCAGGAATGGATAAGATGAAATCGACCGCGATAGCGCCGGCTGCCGGGCGCGAGTTTGGCTACTTATCGCCTCCGGTATCCACTTCAAGGGCGGTCGGCAGGGACAAGCGTAACTCCACCCGGATCAAGCCCTTCAAGATTGCCGGCGACGACGTTGCACAACTCGGCGACCACATCGGCGCGTTCCGCGGCCGAAATCTCACGGCGGGGATGGCGAAGAGAGCGGAAGTCAGGGACGATGCGACGGCACGGGGACACGCAGCGCGACGGCGCCGTTCCAGGTGCCGGTCAAGCTGGCTTGGCCGAATACGGTTTGAGCATCGGTGGGACATCGACGGCCCATCCCGGCAAGGACGGCTCGGGAAACGAACTCAAGGCTTCGGCCAGAATTGCCAGAACGGATTGTTCGGTAATGCCGTGTTCCCTGGCGTTCATGCCGCCTGATCCCGCCATGGCCGGGAAGCTCCGCGAGCGGTTCCGGCTTGGCCGGAAGTCCGGACAAGACGACGCCCCGGCCACAAGGGTGACCGGGGCGCTGTCTTCACGGACGCTTATCGCTCGCTCGGATCAGAGATCCAGCAGGAGGCGCTGCGGGTCTTCGATGCCTTCCTTCAGGCGGACGAGGAAGGTGACCGCTTCCTTGCCGTCGATGATGCGGTGATCGTAGCTGAGCGCCAGATACATCATCGGGCGGGCTTCGATCTTGCCGTTCACCACGACCGGACGCTCCTGGGTCTTGTGCATGCCCAGGATGGCCGACTGCGGCGGGTTCAGGATCGGGGTGGACAGCAGCGAACCGTAGACGCCGCCGTTGGAGATCGTGAAGGTGCCGCCGGACAGGTCTTCCATCGACAGCTTGCCGTCGCGGGCCTTCTTGCCGAGCGCGCCGATGGCCTTCTCGATCCCGGCGAAGCCGAGCTTGTCGGCGTCGCGCACGACCGGAACCACCAGACCGGTGGGCGTGCCGACGGCGACGCCGATGTCATAGTAGTTCTTGTAGATGACGTCGGTGCCTTCGATCTCGGCGTTGACCGCCGGGATTTCCTGAAGCGCCGCGATGGCCGCCTTCACGAAGAAGGACATGAAGCCCAGCTTGACGCCGTGCTTCTTCTCGAACACGTCCTTGTAGGCATTGCGGACGGCCAGCAGGTTCGTCATGTCCACCTCGTTGAAGGTGGTCAGCATGGCGGCCTGTGTTCTGGGCTTCCTTCAGACGCTCGGCGATGCGCTGGCGCAGGCGCGTCATGCGCACGCGCTCTTCCTGGTCGGCGCGGCCGCGCGGGCCGGCGGGAACGGCAGGCTTCGCCGCCGGAGCGGGCTTGGCGGCGCGGAGCCGGTGTCGGCATCTGGGTCGGGCGGCTTTCCAGGAAGCGCAGCACGTCTTCCTTGGTCAGACGGCCGTCCTTGCCGGTCGCCGGGATGTCGGACGGCGTCAGCTTGTTGTCGTCGATCAGCTTGCGCACGGCCGGCGACAGCGTGTCATGCTGGGTCGCGGCGGGAGCCGCCGCGGGGGCTGCGGGAGCGGGAGCGCGGGGCCGGAGCGGGTTCGGCCTTGCGCCGGAGCGGGCTTGGCGGCGGGGGCGCCGGCGCCATCCGACAGGGTGCCCAGCAAGGCGCCGACTTCGACCGTGTCGCCTTCAGCCGGCGACGATCTCGGCCAGGGTGCCGGCCTGGGTCGCGTTGACTTCCAGAGTGACCTTGTCGGTTTCCAGCTCCAGCAGCGGCTCGTCCAGCGCTACGGCGTCGCCGACCTTCTTCAGCCATTTCGCGACCGTCGCTTCCGTGACCGACTCGCCCAGAACGGGGACCGTGATTTCCAGGGCCATGATGTCTTAACCTTTTTTTCTTGAAAGGGCTTTGTTCGGTTTTGCAGCAGGGATGCGCGGGCAAGCGGCGGCTGATGCCGCCGCCTGCCCGCGCAGGTCCGGTTACTTCACGGTCAGCGCGTCATCGACGAGCTTGGCCTGTTCCTGGTTGTGCCGCTTGAGCATGCCGGTCGCCGGAGATGCCGCTTCGACGCGGCCGGCATAAGTCGGACGGCTCGCCTTGATCTGCGCCGCGACGATGCAGTCTTCCAGGCGGCGGTCGATGAAGGCCCAGGCCCCCATGTTGCGCGGCTCTTCCTGGCACCACACGACGTCGGCGTTCTTGTAGCGCGACAGCTCGCGGGTCAGCGACGTGCGCGGGAACGGATAGAGCTGTTCCAGCCTGACGATCGCGACGTCCTTGATGCCGCGCGCCTCACGCTCCTGAAGCAGGTCGTAATAGACCTTGCCGGTGCAGAGAACGACCCGGCGGACCTGATCGTCGGCCACCAGTTCGAACGGCTCGCTCAGGATGCGGTGGAACGAGGTGCCGGGACCGAATTCCTCCAGCTTCGACACCGCCAGCTTGTGGCGCAGCAGCGACTTCGGCTCGAACACGACCAGCGGCTTGCGGAAGTCGCGGCGCATCTGGCGGCGCAGAGCGTGGAAGTAGTTGGCCGGCGACGTGCAGTTCAGGATCTGCCAGTTGTCCTCGCCGCACATCTGCAGGTACCGCTCGATGCGGGCCGAGCTGTGCTCCGGTCCCTGGCCCTCGTAGCCGTGGGGCAGCAGCATCACCAGACCGGACATGCGGAGCCACTTCGACTCGCCGGAGCTGATGAACTGGTCGATGATGACCTGCGCGCCGTTGGCGAAGTCGCCGAACTGCGCTTCCCAGAGCACCAGACCATGCGGCTCGGCCAGCGAGACGCCGTATTCGAAGCCCAGCACCGCCGCTTCGGACAGCGGGCTGTCGTGAACCTCGTAGGTCGCCTGACCTTCGCGGATGCTGTTGAGCGGGATGAAGCGCTCTTCGGTTTCCTGGTCGATCAGCACCGAGTGGCGCTGCGAGAAGGTGCCGCGGCCGACATCCTGACCCGACAGGCGGACCGGCGTGCCTTCGGCGCAGAGCGTGCCGAACGCCAGCGCTTCCGCCGTCGCCCAGTCGATGCCTTCGCCGCTCTCGATCGCCTGGGCCTTGGCCTTGAGCTGGCGGGCGATCTTGCCGTTGATCTTGATGTGCTTGGGCTCGGTCGAAATCGCCCGGCCGACCTCGCGCAGCAGTTCCATGCTGACGGCGGTGTTGCCGCGACGGTCGTCGCCCGAGGCCGCTTCCAGGCCGGACCACTTGCCTTCCAGCCAGTCGGCGCGGTTGGGCTTGTAGTGGCTGGCGACCTCGAAGTCGTCTTCCAGCTTCTTGAAGAAGTCGGCGACGATCTGCTCGGACTCGGCCGGAGTGATCACGTTCTCGGCGATCAGCTTCTGGGCGTAGACTTCGCGGGTGGACGGATGGCTGCGGATCGCCTTGTACATCAGCGGCTGGGTGAACGCGGGCTCGTCACCCTCGTTGTGGCCGTGACGGCGATAGCAGAACAGGTCGACGACCACGTCCTTCTTGAACTTCTGGC
This sequence comes from uncultured Alphaproteobacteria bacterium, assembly GCA_963848585.1. Taxonomy (GTDB): domain Bacteria; phylum Pseudomonadota; class Alphaproteobacteria; order Azospirillales; family Azospirillaceae; genus Skermanella. The sequence continues at coordinate 88,870 of CAWKET010000003.1, forward strand.
GGAACTCGATCGCGATGCGCGAGACGTGGACCACCGCTTCCGGGTCGTCGCCGTTGACGTGGAAGATCGGCGCCTGGATCATCTTCGCGACGTCGGTGCAGTACGGCCCCGAACGCGAGAAGCTCGGCATCGTGGTGAAGCCGATCTGGTTGTTGATGATGAAGTGGATGGTGCCACCGACCCGGTAGCCCTTCAGCTCGCTCATCATCAGCGTCTCGGCCACGAGACCCTGGCCGGCGAAGGCGGCGTCGCCGTGCAGCAGGATGCCCAGCACCTCGTCGCGGCTCTCCTCGGTCGGCGGAACGGTGCCGCTGCGCTGGATCTGCTTGGCGCGGACGCGGCCGATCACGACGGGATCGACGGCTTCAAGGTGCGACGGGTTGGGGCTGAGCGACAGGTGGACCGCGGCGCCATCGAAGTCACGGTCGGAGGACGTGCCCAGGTGGTACTTCACGTCGCCCGAGCCCTGGACGTCTTCCGGATGGGCCGAATTGCCCTGGAATTCCGAGAAGATCGCCTTGAAGGGCTTGCCCATGAAGTTGGCCAGCACGTTCAGACGGCCGCGGTGGGCCATGCCGAGCACGACTTCCTTGAGGCCGAGCTGGGTGCCGCGCTTCAGCACCTGCTCCATGGCGGGCATCAGGGCCTCGCCGCCGTCCAGGCCGAAGCGCTTGGTGCCGGTGTATTTCTTGTCGAGGAAACGCTCGAAGTTCTCGGCGGCGGTCAGGCGCTCAAGGATCGCCTTCTTGCCGTTGACCGTGAAGTCGGTGTGATTGCGGCCGCCTTCGATGCGCTCCTGGATCCAGGCCTTCTGGTCGGGGTCCTGGATGTGCATGAACTCGACGCCGATGGTGCCGCAATAGGTCTTCTCCAACACTTCGAGGATCTGGCGGAGCGTCGCCGTCTCCATGCCGAGGACGTTGTTGATGAAGATCGGGCGGTCGAAATCGGCATCGGTGAAGCCGTAGGAGCGCGGGTCCAGTTCCGGATGCGGCTCCCGCTTCTCAAGACCCAGCGGGTCGAGAGTGGCCTGAAGATGGCCGCGGACGCGGTAGACGCGGATCAGCATCAGTGCGCGCAGGCTGTCCAGCGTGGCGGCGCGAAGCTGGTCCTGGTCGAGGGCTGCGGCAGCCGGGGCGGCGGCGCCGTTCGGCGCCGCATGGCCGTTGGCCTTGGCGGCGCTCGGGGCGGCGGCGCCGTTGGTCTTGGCGGCCGGCTCCTCGCCGATGATGGAAGTGGTGTTCGGTGCCCAGCTCGCCCCGCGCAGTTCGTCCAGCACTTCTCGCGCGTCGTCATTCAGCTCGGTGAAGAAGCTGTTCCAGCTTGAGTCGACGGACTGTGGGTCTTTGAGATAGCGGGCATACAGTTCGGCGATGAAAGTGGCGTTCGAGCCGAACAGGAACGATGACTGATCAGGGGTCGCTGACATTTTTTTAAATGACGCGGGCGTTGGCCGCCCGCGCCCTCTTTCTTGCAAGGGTTTACGGCTCCAGTAGGGTTGGAAGTAATCAACCCTTCAGAGCCTTCAACATGGTGCTGCCCAGGCTGGCCGGGCTGTCGGCAACGTGGATACCGGCCATCTTCAACGCCTCGACCTTGAAGTCGGCGGTGTCGTTGCCGCCGGAGATGACGGCGCCCGCGTGACCCATCCGGCGACCCGGAGGGGCGGTGCGTCCGGCGATGAAGCCCACGACCGGCTTGTTGGTCTTGCTGGCCTTGATGAACTCGGCCCCCTTGACCTCGGCGTCGCCGCCGATTTCGCCGATCATGATGATGCCTTCCGTCTCCGGGTCATCCAGGAACAGCTCCAGGCTATCCACGAAGTTGGTGCCGTTGACCGGATCGCCGCCGATGCCGATGCAGGTAGACTGCCCCAGGCCCGCCGCCGTGGTCTGCGCCACCGCCTCATATGTGAGCGTGCCGGAGCGCGAGACAACACCGATCTTGCCGCGGCGGTGGATGTGACCGGGCATGATGCCGATCTTGCACTCGTCCGGGGTGATGATGCCCGGGCAGTTCGGCCCGATCAGGCGGGTCTTGGAACCGTTCAGCGCCCGGCGGACGGTGACCATGTCCAGGACCGGAATGCCTTCGGTGATGCAGACGACCAGAGCGATCTCGGCGTCGATCGCTTCCAGGATCGCGTCGGCGGCGAACGGCGGCGGAACGTAGATCACGCTGGCGTTGGCGCCGGTCACGATGCACGGCCTCGGCGACGGTGTCGAACACCGGCAGGTCGAGATGCTTGGTGCCGCCCTTGCCCGGAGTGACGCCGCCGACCATGGCGGTGCCGTAGGCGATCGCCTGCTCGGAGTGGAAGGTCCCCTGAGCGCCGGTGAAGCCCTGGCAGATGACTTTAGTTTGGGAATTGACCAGGACAGCCATTTATGCCGCTTCCTTCACCGCTTTGACCACTTTTTCCGCCGCATCCGCCAGATTGTCGGCGGACAGGATGGGGAGGCCGGATTCACTCAGGATCTTCTTGCCCAGCTCGACGTTGGTGCCTTCGAGGCGGACGACGAGCGGAACATGAAGGGAGACTTCGCGGGCAGCGGCCACGACGCCTTCGGCGATGACGTCGCACCGCATGATGCCGCCGAAGATGTTGACCAGGATGCCTTCGACGTTCTTGTCGGACAGGATCAGCTTGAACGCCGTCGTGACGCGCTCACGCGTGGCGCCGCCGCCGACATCCAGGAAGTTGGCCGGCTCGCCGCCGTACAGCTTGATGATGTCCATGGTCGCCATCGCCAGACCGGCGCCGTTGACCATGCAGCCGATCGAGCCGTCGAGCTTGATGTAGTTGAGGCCGTGCTTGGCGGCTTCCAGCTCGGAGGCTTCTTCCTCGTCGGCGTCGCGCAGTTCTTCCACGTCCTTGTGGCGGAACAGGGCGTTGTCGTCGAAGTTCATCTTGGCGTCGAGGGCGATGATGTCACCCGAGCCGGTCACGACCAGCGGGTTGATCTCGACGATCGAGGCGTCCAGGTCGATGAAGGCCTTGTACGTCGCCAGGATCAGCTTGACCGCCGCGTTGACCTGCTTGCCTTCAAGGCCCAGGCCGAAGGCGATCTTCCGGGCGTGGAAGCCCGAAATGCCGGTGGCCGGGTCGATCGCGACCTTCAGGATCTTCTCGGGCGTGTTGTGGGCGACCTCTTCGATCTCCATGCCGCCCTCGGTCGAGGCCATCACGGTGACGCGGGAGGTGGCGCGGTCCATCAGCAGGCCGAGATACAGCTCGCGCTTGATGTCACAGCCTTCCTCGATATAGAGGCGCTTGACTTCCTTGCCGGCCGGACCGGTCTGCTTGGTCACGAGGACGTGGCCGAGCATTTCCTTGGCGTTCGAGGAGACATCCTCGACCGACTTGACGACGCGGACGCCGCCCTTGCCTTCCGGGTTGTCGGCGAAGCGGCCAGCACCGCGGCCACCGGCGTGGATCTGGGACTTGACCACATAGACGGGTCCGCCCAGTTCCTTGGCAACCTGTTCGGCCTCGGGGATGGTGTAGGCGACGCCGCCGCGCGGCACCGACACACCATATTTTTTCAGCAGGTTTTTGGCCTGGTATTCATGGATATTCATGGACGTCCGTCTGTCTGATGGCGGCTATCTGGTGACGGGTGGCAAGCGTCGCGTCCCGGCATCGACTTGGCTGGCCCGATCCGGACCGGTCCGCGGAGTGTGCCGGCCGCTCAGTCTAACACTCTCCGGAACCGGATTTGAACCGGGCCGGGCCAAACCGCCTGCGGCGTTTGGCCCAGCCGTGACACGAAAAAGGCCGCCCGGGTCGGCGGCCTTTTAAGAAGGCCGCCTTAGGAGGCGGGCTTCTCGCTTTCCAGGTTCTTGACGACTTCGACCAGGGTCTTCACGGCCCCGACCGAATTGTCGAACTGAGCCTTTTCCTCGGCGTTCAGTTCGATCTCGACGATCTTCTCGACGCCGCCGGCGCCGATGATCACGGGCACGCCGACATAAAGGTCGTCCACGCCGTACTGGCCGGTCAGGTGGGCGGCGACCGGCAGGACGCGCTTCTTGTCCTTCAGGTAGCTTTCCGCCATCGCGATCGCGGAGGCCGCCGGCGCGTAGAAGGCCGAACCGGTCTTCAGCAGCTTGACGATCTCGGCGCCGCCGTCACGGGTGCGCTGAACGATGGCGTCGAGCTTCTCCTGGGTGGTCCAGCCGAGCTTGACGAGGTCGGGCAGCGGAATGCCGGCGACGGTGGAGTAACGGACCAGCGGGACCATGGTGTCGCCATGGCCGCCCAGCACGAAGGCGGTCACGTCTTCGACCGAGACCTTGAACTCTTCGGCCAGGAACGTGCGGAAGCGGGCGCTGTCGAGCACGCCGGCCATGCCGACGACCTTGTTGGTGGGCAGGCCGGACGCCTGCTGAAGCACCCACACCATCACGTCGAGCGGGTTGGTGATGACGATGACGAAGGCGTTGGGCGCATGCTTGCCGATGGCGGCGCCGACCGTCTTCATCACGCCGGTGTTGATGCCGATCAGGTCGTCGCGGCTCATGCCGGGCTTGCGGGGAACGCCCGCGGTAACGATCACGACATCCGCGCCCTCGATGACCGAATAGTCGCTGCCGCCGGTCATGACGGCGTCGAAACCCTCGACCGGGGCCGACTGTGCGATATCCAGCGCCTTGCCGTCCGGCATGCCTTCCGCGATGTCGAACACGGCGATGTCGCCGAGTTCCTTCAAGCCTGCCAGCAGGGCGAGCGTGCCGCCGATCTGGCCGGCGCCGACGAGCGCGATTTTATTGCGTGCCATGAAGCGTTCCCCAAGTGTTGCGGAGATGATTATGCGAGGGAGCGAGGGTCACTTTTGGCCGGGCCTGACGACCCTCAAATCCGCGCGGGTACGTACTCCGATTCTGGCCGCAGGGCAAGGGGGACGGGATGGCCGTAACCGAGTGCCGGTTAAATCGCACCCGCTGAGAAGTGCCGTCCGGACCCTCCCCATAATCCCGCTTCGGGAACCGGAGCCGAGGCGCTTAACGTTTGGATGGTAATACCAAATTTGGTAAAAGGGGGGCTCTCATGAGGACATGGACGTCTTGTTTGTGCGGTGCGGCGGCACTGCTGGCGGCATCCGCGCCCGTACACGCGCAAGTAGTATCCGATCCTGCCAGCCGGACAAGGGCGACGGACGAGGCGCAGCCCACGCCACCGGGCTTCACCGTCGTGGAACCGCGTTCGGACGCGGTGGAGACGTTCGAATGCCGATCCCTGCTGACATTGCTGATGGTTGCAATCCCACCCTGGGAGCGTGCGGGCGCCTGGTTCGAGGAACCCTTCACGAAGCGCGAACCCAGCCTCGAACAGGCATCCGCCCGTCAGCGTTGCTTCGATGCGTTGTCCAGGCCGGTGGTCCGCTTCGAGGCGAACGTGCCGGTCAAACGGCCGGTCGACCGGGTGCCGCGGCCGGGCATGTAGATCGCCGCGGGCTCCGGCGAAGCCGGGTGCGGAGGTCCGGAATCGCCTCGAAACAGCCGATTCAGGTTGTGGCGGCAGATTGACGCAGTGCCCGATAGTCTGCCGCCAATCCGGCGAATTGGAATGTTCGACGCGATATTTCCATTCAACTCGAACTATTCTGATCTGGTTGGGCGTCCGGAATGATCGTTCGTTTCTCTGCCCTCGACGAAGGACGGTCAGCCGCCGCGACTCTTGTCGCGGAACATTACGCCAGTTTCAGGATGACGGCTCCGGACACCACGACCGCCGCCGCCGCGTGCCGGGTCCATCCGAAGCGCTCCTTCAGCACCAGGGCCGAAAGCGCCGTGCCGAACAGGATCGAGGTTTCACGCAAGGCGGCGACCAGGGCTACCGGCGCCTGGGTCATGGCCCATAGCGCCAGGACATAGGCTCCCAGCGTGCAGGCTCCCCCGATCAAGCCGAAGTGCCAGCGGGAGCGGAAATGCGCGGCCAGATCGCCCCTCCGCCGCAGCCCGGCCCAGGCGACCAGCGGCAGCGCCGTGCAGCAGGAAAACCCACATCGTATAAGCGGCGGCATGGCCGGACAGGCGCACGCCGGCTCCATCGACAACGGTGTAGGCGGCGATGACCAGGGCATTGGCCAGAGCCGGCAATGCCGCTCCGCGCTCCGGCGCTGGCCGGGCGACCGGTGGACGAGGGTCATTCCCATGACGCCGGCGCAGATCAGCAGAACACCGCTCCAGGCGCCGAGGCTCAGATATTCGCCGATCAGCGGGACCGCTGGCGACGGTCACGAGAAGCGGCGCCGTTCCCCTCATCAAGGGATAGGCGAAGCTCATGTCGCCGGCACGATAGGCCGCCGCGACCAGAGCGAAATACCCGACATGGATCACCACCGACGCCGCCGCGTAAGCCCAGCTCGCGGGCGCCGGCATGGGCAGGAACGGCAGGATGAAAGCCGAGAGCAGCGCCGACCCGCCGGTGACGAGCACGATATCGAGGAACTTGTCGCGGCTGGACTTGACCACGGCGTTCCAACTGGCGTGAAGGAATGCTCCGAGGAGCACCAGAGGAGCATGACTTGGATCGGACATTCACGGAAGCGTCTACAGCTTCGCGCCGTAGAATTCCAACTGCCAGGTCATTTCCACCGGCGTCAGCGGATAGTCGAAGCCGTTGCGGGCATTCAACAGCATGCGCGGCGGGATGTTCGCGGCGCGCGACTGAAGCTGCATGGCGCAGCGCATGCTGAGACCGGCGCGCCACGCGAGCGAGGTGACGCCCTTGGGGCTCTGCGCCGCGATGATATCCTCCACGATCGCCGGGGCGATGCCGGCCAGCAGCGCCAGCCCCAGCTTGACGAACACCATGTCGTTCCACGACAGGGCGTCGCTGATGGCGCTTTCGTCCAGTTGGCCGATGGTGAACAGCCGCCGGGCACGCTGCTCGGGCGATTCGCCCTCCGTCCGCTGGTCCCGGTAATCCATCCGGCGGCGGGCCACGCTGACCACCTCCTCCACCGTTTCGGCATCGAGGTCGCGGCGCTGGCGGAGGATCGTCAGGACATGCTGATCGACGAACTCCGCCAGACGGACCGCCAGACGGCCGGGCAGCTTCGGACGGCGCGCCAGCGGCGCCTGCCAAGTCCGGATGGCCGATGGAGATCCTCGACCATGCCGGCAAGGGTATGCTCCGGGATCAGAGCGCCGGAATTATCCAGAAGGGCGGTGGATGCCGCTGTATCGCCGGCATTGTAGAGAGCGGACGAGACCGGCCCCGAAACGCCGTCGCGCTGGGCGATGGCGCTGAGCACCCAGGATTTGGGCTGGTCCGCGATGATGCTGAGCAGATCCTTGTCGGTCAGCGTGGCGCAGTAGTGCAGGATCGGCTCGGCGACCTCGCGTTCGATATCGCGGGCCAGATGGAGGCACAGGTCGGGCGGCGCGCAGGCGATATCCTTGAGGCTGGTCGCCAGCGCCTGCCGGACCCCGACCGCCTGATCCCGCGCCAGTTGCTCCAGCGTGCGCACGGTCAGTTGGAAAAGCTGGCTATGCGCTTCCCGCGACAGGTCCGGCAACAGGCGGGCGAGCTTGGCGGCCAGCAGGCTGCGCACGCTTTCGTCGGCATCGCGCGCCAGGACGGCGCTGGCCTGGGACGGTGCGGCCGGGTTGGCCGCCACCTCGCGGCGCACTTCCACCGCAGGATCGATCGCCAGATAATACAGCAGTTCCGGCCGGACATCTTCGCGGCCGGCTACCCGCGCACGGATGGCGGCGTCGTCGCTCTGCGCCATCTGCTTCGAGGTTTCATAGTCGAGCGCGCCGTCGGATGGTGGTTTCTGCTCTCTGATGGGCACGGTCGTTCCCGGACTGCCGAACGAAGGGATGTTCAATCCCTTTATGACCCACCATGGTTTCCAGAAGGTGAATGCGCCGCTCCTTTACAGGCTGGTACAGGCCGGCTTACAGGCCCACCGGCGGCGGGGGTTCCGGCTCCGGGTTGGTGGCCGGGCTGAATTCGTGCTCGCGGCGGCGCTTGTCATACTCGTCCAGCGCCCAATGCACCGTGGGGAAGGCGATGCTGTCCCAGGGTATCTCATCCCAGCGGAACAGCCCCACCTCCAGGCTTTCCGGACCCGGCTCCACATCGGGGGAGCGCAGCCGCGCCCGGTAGATGAGCTGGACCTGACTGATCCGGGGAATTTCGTAGACCGCGAGCAGGCAATCGATCTCGATCCTGGCCCGCGCCTCTTCCCACGCCTCGCGCTTCGCCCCTTCGGCCGTCGTCTCGTTCAATTCCATGTAGCCGGCCGGCAGTGTCCACAAGCCCTTGCTCGGCTCGATCGCGCGGCGACACAGCAGGATGCGGTCCTCCCACGCGGCGACGGAGCCGACCACGATCTTCGGGTTTTCATAGTTGATGAAGCCGCAGTCCGTGCAAACCAGACGCTGGCGGTCATCCCCCTCGGGGATCATGCGGGCGATCGGCCCGCGTGGGCTGGGTTCGGAACTCATGGGCATAATGTGGCTCAGGCCGTGCCGCGCGGCAAGCGGAACGGCAGGCGCCGGCCCTGCCCCATGAGTCGCGATCATGCGGTGATGTTGACGATCCGTCCGCGGGTGGCGTTGGGGTCCTGGACCGGCTGGTTTCCGCCACCATGCCGCCGCCCGGCCTGAACGCCACCGCGTCCTGCTGGCCGCCCTGCGCCGCACCGCCCTCTGCCGGACGGCGTCCGGCCGCGATTGGACCGCTGAATAGCCCGAGGCGGGGCCGGTACCCGAAGACTGAATCTGCATCGAACTCTCCTTGACTTCCCACGTGCGGCACCTGGGACTCGGCGCCACCCTCGAGGCTCATTAGTTTAGGTACCGAGAGAAGTATAGCGGCGCAGAGGGAGTATTGCCACACCAATGCGGCAAAAGGCCCGCACCCATCGGGCAAAAGACTGGACCATCAGCCTCATATCCGGCCGGGACGGGAATATCAGATCAAAACAATTAAAATGTCACGGTTTTATGCCGTGAACTGTCATCTGCGGTGACAGCTCGCGGCAGACAAGAGTTAATAACTTAATAAGGAAGAATCCGCATGCTTAGGGAACTGCGAAGTCAGTGGAGACACGGCTCCAATTTCAATACCGGCCGACCAGAAGGGTCGTGACGATGGACCATTGGTTATCGATATTTCAGGACATTACGGGAGCAACCAGTCGACGCGAAGTCCAGGCAATCCTTTGATCGCGCGCTTCCCCAGCGGGACCGCCCTCGGGGGACGCATGCCGATGACAGGAGCGGAGATGGAGCCCGGCACGGAAACCGGCGGCGGTACGATGGCGCATCTGGCCAAGCTGTTCGATATGGCGCGCGACCGCAGCCCGGCCGGACGGCGTGCTTTGGCCGACAAGGTCGGCGACTTCTACTTTGCCGGGCACGACCTGTCGAAGCGCGAACGCGATCTGGTCGTCGATATCCTCCGGCAGGTGATCCGGGATGCGGAAATGGATGTCCGGCTCGGATTGGCCGAACGTCTGGCCGTCCATGACCAGGCGCCCCATGACCTGATCGTCACCCTGGCCAATGACGGGATCGAGATCGCCGAGCCGATCCTGCTGCGCAGCGACGTGCTTCAGGATGCCGATCTGATCGACATCATCCGCCGCCATGCGGAAGCGTATCAGATCGCCGTGGCGAAACGTCCCGCCGTCAGCGCCGCCGTCGGCGACGCCTTGGTGGAAACCGGCAACATTCAGGTGGCCGAAACGCTGCTGGGCAACCCGGGCGCCAGGCTGTCCCCCCAGGCGATGACCCGGCTGGCGGCGGCGGCCCGCCGCATCCCGCCGCTGCGCGAGCCGCTGCTGGGACGGCCGGAACTCACCTCCGACCTCGCGACCAGGATCTACTGGCTCGTCTCGCAGGAATTGCGGCGCGTCATCCTGGACCGCTACCCGATCCCCCGCCAGCAACTCGACGCGGCGCTTCAGTCCACGGTGCAGGAACTGGTGGACGGCACGCGAGGGCGCACCAGCCTGACCGTGGAACAGTTGGAAACCGTGGAGCGGCTGGCCGAGGCCGGTGCTATCACGCCGCCGATCCTGATCCAGACGCTTCGGCTGGGGCAGATCGACCTGTTCAAGGCCCTGTTCGGCCGCATCGCCGGGCTGGGGCCGGAAACCATGCATCTGCTGATCGCGGAAAGCGGCGGAGAGGCCCTGACGCTGGCGTGCCGCGCCATGAGGATCGACAAGGGGTTCTTCGCCTCGATCTTCCTGCTGAGCCGGGCGGCCCGGCCCGGCGAGCAGATCGTCGATCCGCGCGAGCTGTCGCGGGTGCTGGCGCTCTATGACCGGGTCACGCCGGAAGCGGCGCTGCCGATTCTGCAAAGCTGGCGCCTGAACCCCGGCGCCACCCAGCTCATGCCCTCACGCCGCCGCGAGCGCCCGGAGAGCCTGATCCTACAAGGCTGGTTCGGGGCTGGAATCTCAGGAATTGGTCGTCGGAACCCAGGGAATCCGTTCGACCACGATCCCCTCCTCCTTCAGCTCCGTCGTCTCCGTCTCGGTGGCTTCGCCGTAGATGTCGCGCTTCTCGATTTCGCCATAGTGGATGCGGCGCGCTTCCTCGGCGAAGCGGTCGCCGACATAGTCGCACTTCTCTTCGACCTTGCGGCGCAGTTCGACCAGTTCGCGCATGACTTCCGCCCGGCGGAGGGCGGCGGTTTCGGTCTTCTCGACTTCCTGGCGCGATTTTCCGATACGCGGGGCCATCGGCGCCTTCGCGATCCGGATATCGCCGCAGATCGGGCATGCTATCTCGTTGGCGGCGGCCTGCGCTTCATAGGCGCCGCTGTTCCTGAACCAGGCCTCGAACACATGGCCTTCGCCGCATTTGAGATCGAACAGGATCATCGACCGTTACTCGTTCCGCTCCTGATGGCGTCGCCGCGCACTGATTTACCGATAAGCCTACAGTGTAATATATGTACGAATTCAATAGACCAAGACGAAAGGACGCGCGGAGGCATCAGAATGCGCAACTCCCTTGAAATCTTCCGCCTGGGTGCGCCGTTTCGCGCCGCTGGTGACCCCGGGCGGCGCCGTGCTCGACATCGCCTGCGGCGGTGGCCGTCACCTGCGCCTGTTCGCCGCGGCCGGCCATCCGGTGACCGGGATCGACCGCGACCTTGGCGGCGTGGCCGATCTCGCTGACCACCCCGGCATCGATCTTGTCCAGGCCGACCTTGAGGACGGCAGCCCCTGGCCGCTGCCGCCGGGGCGGCGGTTCGCCGCCGTCATCGTCACCAATTATCTGCACCGGCCGCTGCTGCCCGTCCTGGCGGACCTGCTGAATCCTGGCGGCGTGCTGATCTACGAGACGTTCGCGCGCGGCAACGAGCGGTTCGGCCGCCCTTCCTCGCCCGCGTTCCTTCTCGACCCCGGCGAGTTGCTTGAGGTGGCCGGGCGCGGTCTTCAGGTGGTGGCGTTCGAGCAGGGCGAAATCGAGGTGCCGAAAAAGGCCGTCGTCCAGCGGCTCTGCGCGGTTTCCGGTCAGTACCCTCATCCTTTGGCTTGGCCTGTGCCTTCGTAGTAGACTAATAGATCTAGAGAAGACGACTCCGGCGACGTTCAACAGCAAACATTCAACGCATGGTGCAGGCATGGAAAGCTTCCTTCAGTCGCTCGTCGCACCGGGAGACTTCCTGCCCCACGGATTATGCCTGACATGGCGGCCGGAGCTGATCTGGACCCATCTGCTGTCGGACATTCTGATCGGCCTCGCCTATTTCTCGATCCCGGTCGGGCTGCTGTATTTCGTCTGGCGGCGGCAGGATCTCGCCTACAAATGGATATTCCTGATGTTCTGCGGGTTCATCCTGGCCTGCGGCGTGACCCATTTCTTCGGCGCCTGGACGCTGTGGCACCCCGACTATGTCGCCCAGGGCGCCATCAAAGCTTTCACCGCCGCCATTTCGGTCGTGACGGCCGTGGTCCTGTGGCCGCTGATCCCCCAGGCGCTGGCGCTGCCCAGCCCGGCGCAGCTTCGGGAAGCCAACAGCTCTCTCGAAATGCAGATCCTGGAACGCCGCCGCGCCGAGATGGAGGTTCGCCGCATGGTGGACGAGTTGGAGGCGCGGGTGGCCGAGCGGACCGCCGAGCTTCAGCGCGCCAACGAGTTGCTGGAAACGCGCGTCGCCGAGCGCACCGCCGAGCTGCTGGAAGTGAACCGCCGCCTGAGCGCCAGCGAAAGCCCATTACTCCAGCATCTTCCATCATCTGGTCGAGGGTCTGTTCGTCATCCGCGTCGCCGGCGCTGAAGAGTTCCGCTACGAGGCGCTCAACCCCAGCCATGAACGTCAGACCGGCCTGAGGACGGAGGATGTCGCCGGCCGGACGCCGCACGAAGTCTTCAAGCCCGACATGGCCGACCATCTGGTCGAGCGCTATCGCGCCTGCTGTGACGCCGGATGTCCGATCCAGTATGAGGAAACCCTGGACCTGCCGGCGGGGGTGAGGATCTGGCAGACCAATCTGGCGCCTGTGTTCGACGCCGAGGGCCAGCCGGTCAAGCTGCTGGGCACGTCGCGCGACATGACGGAGTACAGGACGCTGCAGGAGGAACTGGCGCAGACCTCCAAACTGGCGACGCTCGGCACCATGGCGGCCGGTATCGCGCACGAGATGAGCCAGCCGCTCAACATCATCAAGATCACCGCCGACGACTGCGGTCTGATGATAGAGGAAGGCGAGACCGATGTCCGCTATCTGGCGCAGGGGATGGAGCTTATCGCGACCCAGGCCGCGCGCATGGGCGAGATCGTCGACCAGATGCGGTCCTTCAGCCGGCGCGACAGCCCCGAAGTCGTGCCCTTCGATCCCGTGCCGCCGGTCCGCCGCGCCATCACCCTGCTGGAGCGCCACTACGCCAGCGAGGGCATCGCCCTGGTGAGCGCCGACATGCCCGACGGCGTGCTGGTGGCGGGCCGGCCGGGCCGCCTGGAGCAGGTGGTGATCAACCTGCTGAGCAATGCCCGCGACGCCATCGCCATGCGCCGGGAGGACGACCCGGCGCATGAGCGGGAGGATCGACGTGGCGGTCTTCGCGGACCGCTCCGCCGAGCAGGTGCGGATCACCGTCACCGACGACGGCATCGGGCTGCCGCCGGAGATGGCCGAACGTATCTTCGACCCGTTCTTCACCACCAAGGACGCCGCCAAAGGAGTAGGCCTGGGACTGTCCATCTGCGCCAGCCTGATCGGCGCCATGGGAGGGCGGATCACTGCGGAAAGCCTGGAACGGGGAGCCCGCTTCACCATATCTCTGCCGGTACGCAGAAATTGAACAAGGGAAAATGATGCCTGACCCTGAACCGTCGGCCCCGCGCCACATCCTGGTGGCCGACGACGAAGCGATCGCCGCCATGGCGCTGGAACGTTTCCTGACCCGCAAAGGCTATCGCGTCACCACGGCGGTCAACGGCATCGAAGCGCTGGAAATCCACAAACGCGATCCGGCCGACGTGGTGGTGACCGATATCCGGATGCCGCGCGGCGGCGGACGCGAGTTGATCGCCAACCTGCGGAGCCAGGACGATCACCTGCCGATCGTGGTCATGACCGGCTATATGTCGCTGAACGAGGAAGAGGGCATCGCCACCAACGACCGGCTGGTGGTGCTGCAGAAGCCGATCGAGATCGAGCGGCTTCTGCAGATCATCAAGGACTTCACCGGTACCTAAAACACTGGCACTTAAAACGCTGGCGGCGCGAAGCTCCGGTCGTGCTTGAGCGACGGCACCATGCCGCGCGCCTTGTCGATCTCGTCCAGATCCAGCCGCGCCGTGACGATTCCCGGCTCCTCGCCGCCATCGGCCAGGATCTCGCCCCACGGGCTGACGATCAGCGAATGGCCGTAGGTGGTCCGGCCGGCATCGTGGGTGCCGCACTGGGCGGGCGCTATCACGAAGCAGCCGGTTTCGATGGCGCGGGCGCGCAGCAGCACGTGCCAGTGGGCGCGGCCGGTCGGAACGGTGAAGGCGGAAGGCACGGTCAGGATCGAAGCGCCCGCCTGGGCCAGCGCCCGGTACAGATAGCCGAAGCGCAGGTCGTAGCAGACGGTCATGCCGACGCCGCCCCACGGGGTCCGCGCCAGCACCGCCTTGTCGCCGGGGCGGAACGTCGCCGACTCGCGGTAGCTTTCGCCATTGGCGAGATCCACGTCGAACATGTGGATCTTGTCGTAGCGCGCCGCGATGGCGCCATCCGGGCTGAACAGCAGGCTGCGGTTGGCGGCGCGATCCTCATCGTCGAGCCGGACCGCGAGCGAGCCGGCCAGCAGCCATGCGCCGGTCTGACGCGCCAGATCCTGGAAGAAGGGGATCGCCGGATGGTCCGTTTCCGGCCGTGCCCGCTCAAGCACGCGGGCACGGCCCTGGACCACCATGCTGACATTCTCCGGCGTCGTGATGAAGTCGGCCCCCGCCTCGCGCGCGCGCAGGATCAGGTCGCCGACCGCGCGCAGGTTGGGCTCGATCTCCGGCCCGGCATTCACCTGCACGCATGCGACGGTCAGGGAGCCGGACATCACGCGCGTCCCAGCATCGGGTCGAGCTTGCCGGCGCGGTCGAGCGCGTAGAGGTCGTCGCAGCCGCCGATCGGCTTGCCGTCGATGAAGATCTGCGGGACCGTGGTCCGTCCTTCCGCCTTCTCCGTCATTTCGACCCGCTTGCGCGGCTGCATCATGACGTCGATCTCCTCGAACTGAACGCCCTTCTCATTGAGGAGCTTCTTGGCCCGCGAGCAATAGGGGCACCAGGGGCTGGAATAAACGACGACTTCGGCCATGGACCAGAAACTCCGATCGGAAATGAGAACTGTGACTGTTCATCGATTATATGGCGAGCCCCATCAGTTTCGCCAGATACCACCGTTCGGAACACGCGCGAGGGTGAGCACATCGACGCGGGACGCCCCGGCCCTGAGCAGGACCCGCGCGCATTCCGACACGGTGGCTCCCGTCGTCAGCACGTCATCGATCAGGACAACCGGCTTTCCCCGGATGCGTTCCACCAGCCGGGGACGGACGTGGAAGGCGCCCCGGACATTGCGCCGCCGCCCGGTCCTGCTGTGGCCGCCCTGGGGCGTCGTGCGGCGGTGACGGACCAGCAGGTTGGCGACGACGGTCAAGGCTGGCATGACGGCCGACGGCATGGGCCAGCAGGGCCGCCTGATTGTAGCGGCGGGAGAACAGCTTCCAGCGGTGCAGCGGCACGGGCGCCAGCACGGCGTCCGGGAACCAGGAGGTCCGCCCCGGCGCGGGCAAGCCACGCGCCGAAGGCGGTGGCGGCATAGGTCTGGTCGGCGTGCTTGAAGCCCAGGATCATGCCCCGGCAGCCGTCGTCGTAGGTCAGCACGGAGCGGGCGCGGTTATAGGCGGGGGGCTCGCCGATGCAAGTGGCGCACAGCAGGCTGTCGGCGGCGTCCACCGCCATCGCGACATCGAAAGGCTCGCCGCAGCAGGCGCAGTGCGGCGGCGAAATGAAGGTCAGCCCGCTCCAGCAGGACAGGCAAAGCGTGCCCTGCCGATCGACCGCTCCGGCGCAGGACAGGCAGCGCGGCGGCAGGATCGCGTCCAGCACGGTGCGGCCGATTCCGGCCAGGGAGCGGGACAGCGATGAAGCGAAGCTCATGGCGCCCGCTGTGCTCCCGTATGCGGATCCGGTCAAGCGGCCAGGAAGTCGCACCGGCCAGACCCGCTCCGGTCGTTGTGCGATGCGGCGGCTCCTCTATATTAGGGGGATGGATGACCGCGATATCATGACCGTGTTCGACCGGGAGACGGTGCGTCGCCACCGCGACCGCGCCGCCGCCGGGTTCCCCGCCTACGACTTCCTGTTCACCGAGATCGCCGAGCGGCTTGGCGACCGGCTGGACGATGTCGTCCGCGACTTCCCCATGGCGCTCGACCTGGGCTGCCACACGGGGCAGGTCGGCCGGGTGCTGGGCTGGGCGCAAGGGGATCGAGACGCTGGTCGAATGCGACCTTTCGCCCGCCATGGTGCGGTCGGCGGGAGGAGGTCTGCGGGTCGCCGGGGACGAGGAGCTGCTGCCGTTCGCCGACTCGAGCTTCGACCTCGCGATCAGCAACCTGAGCCTCCATTGGGTGAACGACCTGCCGGGAGCGCTGCTCCAGCTCCGGCGCGCGCTTGAAGCCCGACGGTCTGTTCATCGGTGCGATGCTGGGCGGCGAAACGCTGTTCGAATTGCGCCGCTGCCTGATGGAGGCGGAGCTGGACCTGACCGGGGGCGTCAGCGCCCGGATCTCCCCCTTCGCCGAGGTGCGCGATGCCGGTGGGCTGCTTCAGCGCGCGGGATTCACCCTGCCCGTGGTGGACAGCGACACGATCACCGTCACCTACGAGAGCGCCTTCAAGCTGATGGCCGATCTGCGGGGCATGGGCGAGACCAATGCGGGATTGAACCGCCGCAAGCACCCTACTCCGCGAGCGCTGATGATCGATGCCGCGCGCCGCTATGCCGAGCTTTATTCGGAGCCGGACGGCCGGGTGGCAGCCACTTTCCAGATACTGTATCTGGCCGGCTGGGCGCCGCATGAGAGCCAGCAAAAGCCGATGAAGCCTGGAACCGCTCAGGTCCGTCTGGCCGATGCGCTGAAAGTCGGGGAGCGTTCCGTGGCGGCTGGGGGAGACAAAACGGAACCGTAAGGGAAGCCCTGAGAGCGGGAAAGAGCGGCCGGCTTAGACGCCTTCCGCCATGTCGTAGATGCCGTCCATGTCGGCGATCTGGATTCGATTGCCTTCCTGGAGCGAGATCGCGCCGGATGTCTTGAGCTGGGTGAAGGTGCGGCTGACGGTTTCGGTGGTGAGGCCGAGATAATCGGCGATATCGGCGCGGCTCATGGGGACATAGACCGGGTTGTCCTTGTGCCCGCGCCGGGACTGGCGCTGCGCCAGCATCAGCAGGAACGAACAGATCTTCTCCCGCGCGGTCTTGCGCCCCAGCAGCAGCATCTGGTCCTGAGCCGCCGCCAACTCGTTCGACGCCATGGAGAACAGCCGGCGCTGCATCTTGGGAAATTCGTCGAGAAGCGCTTCCATCTTGCGGCGGGGGAATCGACAGAGCGATGTCGGGGTCACCGTTTCCGCCGAATAGGCGTAGCTTTCGTTCATGGCGAGACCGAGGAAGTCGCCGGTAACCAGGAAGCCTGTTATCTGGCGCCGTCCATCGGGAAGCAGCTTGTAGAGCTTGACCGTTCCGGCGGTTACGTTGAACAGGGCGTCCGCCCCCTCGCCTTCCGCGAAAATAGTCTGGTTCGCCTCGACCCGCTGCATCTGAACGATGTCGGCGAGCCGGCGCAGTTCATCCGCCTCCAGTGCCGCACAGACCGTCAGGGTGCGTACGGGGCAGGCGCCGCAGGGTGTGGATTCAGCCAAGGAACTCTTTTCGCGTACTCTGCCCATGTCGAATGGAGGCATGGCAATCCCCCCTGCCTTTTGCTTCTCATCTTCCATTCTGGTGATAAATTGGATTTTTCGCAAGATTGCAACATGCGTGCATCCTGCGGGAGGATTTCACGTCATTTTCCATCGCCGGGGGGCGGCGGTGTTACCTTGCCGCCACGCGGCGGTATCGATAGCATCGTCATCATCGAACAGGATGCGGTGGGCCGCGCCGTCCAGATCGTCAAACTGACCGGACTTCAGGGACCAGAGGAAGCCCAGCAGGCCCAGGAGTCCCAGTCCCACCGCCAGCGGAATGAGAAAGATCAGCGCGTCCATCGCTCAGGTCCAGTCGGGGCCGGCGCCGTGACAGGCGCAAGGCGTTGAGGATCACGATCAGCGACGATGACGACATGGCCGCCGCCGCGATCAGCGGGGTGACGAGACCGCCCACCGCGAGCGGGATCGTCACCAGATTGTAGAGAAAGGTCATGGCGAAATTCTGCCGGACCAGCCGGCCGGACCGCCGCGCCACATCCAGCACTTCGAGAATCGGCGAAAGCTTGATGCCCTGGAACACCATGTCGGCGGCGGTCTGGCTGACATCGACCGCCGTCGAGGGCGACAGGGAGACATGGGCCGCCGAGAGCGCCGGCGCATCGTTGAGCCCGTCGCCGACCATCAGCACGGTGGCCCCACTGCGCGCCAGTTCCTCCAGGCAGGCGGCCTTGTCGGCCGGGCTCTGCTCGGCGCGCCACTCGCCGATGCCGAGGCGGGCCGCGACATCCGCGACGGCGGCCCAGCGGTCGCCCGAGAGCAGCACGACCCGCTTGCCATCGGCAAGCAGGGCCGCCACGACGGCGGCGGCATCGGGCCGGAGCGCGTCGGTGAAGCTGAAGCGGACCGGCGCGGCACCGGGCCTGGCGAGCCAGAGTTCCGGATTGGCGCCATTCGGCTATGGTCGCCGTCTCCGGTCGCGACTCCGGTGAAGCGGCGGCTCCCCAGCCGGATTTCGCCTTCGGGTCCGTCCAGGGCAAGGCCGGAACCGGGGATCTCCCGGACACCCGCCGCCACGGCGACGCCGGGAACGGCCCGGCAGAGCGCGCGGGCCAGCGGATGGCGGCTCGATGCCGCGAGGGAGGCCGCCAGACGAAGGTCGGCAGTCGGACAGCCCGCCGGCATGGAGTTCCGGCCGGCCTTCGGTCAGGGTGCCGGTCTTGTCGAACACGACCGTGTCGATCTCGGTCAGCCGCTCCAGCGCGGTCGCCGATTTCAGCAGGATGCCCTGCCGCATCAGCCTGCCGCTGGCGATCACCTGGACCACCGGCACCGCGAGCGCCAGGGCGCAGGGGCAGGTGATGATCAGCACGGCGATGGCGTTGAGCAGGGCCGGCTGCCAGGCGGTGCCGGCGATGAACACCCAGCCGAGGAAGGTCGCCAGCGCCGTCAGGTGGACCACCGGCGCATAGGCCCGCGACACCCGGTCGGCGAGCGCCACGTAGCGCGCCCTGCCCTGCTCGGCCACTTCCATCAGGCGGACGATCTCGGCCAGCAGGGTGCCCTCGCCCACCGCCGTGACGTCGAGGCGCAGCGGCGCCGTCAGGTTGAGGGTGCCGGCGAAGACCCTGTCGCCGGGACGGGCGGCGCCGCGGCACGCTCTCGCCGGAGATCAGGCCGGTATCGATGTCGGAAACGCCGTCGGCGACGCGGCCGTCCACCGGTATCCGCTCGCCCGCCGCGACCAGCACGGCCATGCCGACCGCCACCTGCTCCGGGCGGACGACGCGGCTGCTGCCGTCCTCGTCGAGCACGGTGACGGCCGAGGCGTTGAGGGACAGCAGGTGCTCGGCGGCGGAACGCGCCCGGCCGCGCGCCCGCATATCCAGGTAGCGGCCGATCAGCAGGAAGAACAGCAGCGTGATCGCGCTGTCGAAATAGGCGTGCTCGGCGCCCCGGATCGTCTCGGCGAGGCTCATGCCGGTCGCCAGGGTCACGCCGATCGAAATCGGCACGTCCATGTTGGTGCGCCGCGACTTCAAGGCGCTCCAGGCGGAGCGGAAGAACGGCTTGGCGGCATAGAGGATCGCCGGCATGGCGATCAGCGCCGAAACCCAGTGCAGCAGGTCGCGGGTGGCCGGTCCCATGCCCTGGCTGTGGCCGGCCCAGATCGCGACCGACAGCAGCATGACGTTGGCGGCGGAGAAGCCGGCGACGCCCAGGGCGCGCAGCAGCTCGCGCTCGCGCACGGCTTCCGCCGCGTCGAGCTTTTCCGGGTCGAAGGGCACCAGACGGTAGCCCAGCCGGATGACCGGGCCGGTGACCGCGGCGGCATCGTTCAGCGCCGGGTCCCACGTGATGGTGAGACGGCGCGTCGTCATGTTGAGCCGGGCATGGATGACGCCCGGCTCACGCCGCAGCACGGTTTCGATCAGCCAGACGCAGGCGGCGCATTGCAGGCCGTCCACCATCAGGTGGAGGGTGGCATGCCCGTCGGGCGTGGTGGCGGCGTGGGCGGAGAAGTCGGCGGGTCTTGCCTCTTCATCGGGCCGGAGCGGCCGCGCATCGGGATCGATGGAGCGGCGCGCGTAGTAGGTGTCGAGCCCGAGGCCCTGGATCAGGCTGTAGGCCGCTTCGCAGCCGGAACAGCAGAATTGGCTGGCGGCAACGTTCTGTTCGCCGAGATCCTGCCCGCAATGGAGACAGGAGATGCCGGTGCTCATTACTTGACCATCGCTTACATGACCCGATTCATGACCCCGACTTACTTGACCAGGACTCGCTTGACTTCCTGGTAGTCGCCTTGGGGATGGTCGGCGACGACCCGGATGTCCCATTGACCCGGCAGCGGCAGGGCGAAGTCGGCGGTATAGCGACCCTGGCCCTGATATGAGAGTTCGACCGTGAAATCATGGCCTTCGCTGGTCGGGCGGACCATTTCGGCCGTCACCCGCGCGCCGGTGAGGATATTGCCGGAATGATCCTTGAGGTCCACGGCGAGCCGGGCCGACTTCAGGTCCGCCGCCTGAAACTCGATCCCGACCTGCCAGCCGCGCTTCCGCTGATCGCGGGCACCCTCGATCGCGGCATTATAGGCGGTGCCCCGCTCCCAGTAGTGCTGGGTTTCCAGCCCGGTCCAGCTGTTGATGGCGAAGAACACCATGGTGCCGTTGACCGCGACGGTCATGCCGAAGAAGCCGACGAAGATCCAGGGATACCACCAGCCGGGCGCCCGGCCGTTTGGTGCTCCAGTGCGGTGACCATGCAGATTTTCAGCGGACATCGAAGTTTTCCATTACTGTTCCGGCACTTGAACCAGTGTGACGATGCTCATCCGGGACTACTTGTCCGGTCCGATGAAGACGGAGTGATATTCCACCTTGTCGGCATGTCGTTTTGTCGGTCAGCGTGAAGGTTACCGGCGTCGAGGTGGCCGCCAGCGCTCCCGCCGGTGCCCGCACGTAGATCCGGTAGGTCGCGACCGTATCGGGACGGGCGGCGAGGTCGATCCGCTCCAGCCGGTCCTCCTGCCCGATCACGGCCAGCGTGGCGCCGGACACGCCGGCAAGCTCAAGGCTGTAATCCTTGGCGTAGCGGGTCATGTTGGAGATCTTGAAGGTATAGCCGTTGCGGATATCGCCGTCGGACAAGGTGACGAACAGCGGCGCCCGGTCCCGCAGCACGCTGATGTCGAGTTGGGGGCGGAACACCAGACCGGCGGCCATCATGCCGGCCAGCACCACGATGATCAGCCCGTAGATTATCGTGCGGGGCCGGATGAGGCGGACGCGGGCGGTGGAACCGTGCGACCGGGCGACCTGATTGTTGTGGGTATCGAAGGTGACGAGGTTCAGCGGGCGGCCGATCTTCGTCATGATCTCGTTGCAGGCATCGACGCACAGGCCGCAGCCGATGCACTCCATCTGCAGACCTTCGCGGATATCGATGCCGGTCGGGCAGACATGGACGCAGGCCTTGCAGTCGATGCAGTCGCCCCGCTGGTCCCAGTCCTGGGACTTGCGCTTCGCGCCGCGCGGTTCGCCGCGCCAGCTTTCATATGTGACGATGAGGCTGTCCTCATCGATCATGGCGCCCTGGATCCGCGGCCAGGGGCACATGTAGGTGCAGACCTGCTCCCGCGCCCAGCCGCCCAGCAGGTATGTGGTGGAGGTGAAGAGGCCGATGAAGATCAGGGACAGTTCGTCGACCTGGAACTTGAAGAGATCGGCGACCAGAGTGGGCGCATCGGTGAAATACATCGCCCAGGCGCCGCCGGTGAGAAAGGCCACCACCAGCCAAGCCAGATGCTTGTAAAGCTTCTTCAGGACCTTCCGCATGCTCAAGGGGCTCTTGTCGAGGCGGATGCGCTCCGACCGGTCGCCTTCGATCTTGCGCTCGATCCAGACATAGAGATCGGTCCAGACCGTCTGCGGGCAGGCATAGCCGCACCAGATGCGTCCGGCCAGCGAGGTCGCCAGGAACAGCCCGACGGCGGCCATGATCAGCAGGCCGGTCAGGTAATAGATTTCCTGCGGCCAGATCTCGATGAAGAAGAAATAGAGGCGCGGACCGGTGAGGTCCACCAGCACCGCCTGATCCGGCGCTGTCGGACCGCGATCCCAGCGCAGCCAGGGGACGATGTAATAGATCGCCAGAAGAACGACGAGAGCAATCCATTTCAGCTTCCGGTACTTGCCCGCTACCGATTTCGGGTAGACCTTCTCATGGGCCGCGAACAGCGATTTGGGTACCTGCTCATCGCCTTCGCCATGGGTCTGGGTAGTCGTGCTCATGCCGGATGCCTTGCTCGGGTCTGCGTCGATCCATCCGCGCCCCTTCGGGACGCGGTTGACCTGCACACTGTGCGCCCGCGAAACAGGGCACGGCATTGCGGTAAATCAAAGCTGTCGGGGGATAAGGGGTGTCTGGGCCAGAAGTCGTGGAGCTCTGTGCCTCACCCCTTGACCGAACACGTTGCTCGACCGCCGGAGAGGTATGTCGTCGAACCGGCGGCGCATCAACCGAAGCAGCAGGTCGGCTTTACCACGGTAATCCCTGAACCATTCCCTCGGCACCGGGACTCGGCCATGATTTCCAGCGCGGCTTGAGACAGCATCCTGTCCTCATGTCCTGGCAGGACATGGTCGTGGCGGCGGATCGTCTATGTGACAGCAAAAACGCCGGGGAAGTTGCCCTCCCCGGCGTTTCAGTGCCGACCTGTGGAGTCGGAGTTCTTACTTCTCGCCGCCGCCCAGGGTATGGACGTAGACCGCGAGTTGCTTGACGGTGATCGGGTCGAGGCGACCACCCCAGGCCGGCATCACGCCGGCGCGGGCATAGGTCACCGTTTCGACCAGCGTCTTCTTGTCGCCGCCATAGAGCCAGATGTTGTCGTTCAGGCGGGGCGCGCCGACTTCGCGGTATGCCTTCACCCTTCTCGCCATGGCAGGCCACGCAGTTTTCGGCGAAGCACGGCTGCACCGTTCGTGGCTGCGGCCTTGTTGGTGTCCCGCCCGGTGAAGGACAGGATGTACTCGGTCACTTCATCGATCTGCGCCGTGGTCAGCAGCTTGTCGACGCCGAACTTCGGCATTTCCGAAATCCGGGTATCGCCGTCGACCGGCGAGCGGACGCCGTGCAGCAGCGTCGTGTGGATGTCGTCCGCCTTGCCGCCCCACAGCCAGTCGTCGTCGGCCAGGGTCGGGAAGCCCTTGCCGCCGGCACCGCCGGCGCCATGGCAGGCGGAGCAGTTCTCGGCGAAGGCGGACCGGCCGCCGGCGATGGCGAAGCTCAGCAGATCGGGATCGGCTTCGATCTGTTCGAACGAAGCCTTTTCGATCTTGGCGCGATAGGCGCCCTGCGCCGCGCGGGCGGTCGCGATGTCGCGCCACCACCACATCGCGCTGGCTATATCCCAGAATGCCGCCGGTGTAGGTCTTGCCAAGCGGGATCGCGGGATAGAGGACCCAGTAGCCCAATGAGAAGGCGACGCAGACGTAGAAAACGTACAGCCACCACTTCGGCAGTGGGTTGTTCAGTTCCTGAATACCATCCCACTCGTGCCCAGTGGTATCGACCCCCGACAGGGAGTCCTTTTCGACTTTGGTCGGCATGACCTAATTCTCCTGGCCTTCATTCCTGAACGGGATGAGGCTGGCGTCATCGAACTGATCCTTGTTTCTGGGCCGCAAGGCCCAGAACAGGACGCCGACGAACAGCAGCATCAACCAAACCGTCCAGAAGGAGCGCAAAAACGAAGCGATTGCGTTGAGATCCACTGGTCCCCCCACTTATTGCTTGAAATCGGCCGGCTGGTACTTCGTGAAGTCAACCAGCGTGCCAAGCACCTGCAAGTAAGCGACCAGCGCATCCATCTCGGTCACGACCTTGGGGTCGCCGTCGAAGCTCGAGACGACAGCCTTGGGGTAGCGCTTAAGAAGGCCGGCGGTGTCGCCGTCGGGACGGGTCTGGACTTCCAGATCCTTGGCGGCGTTCTCGATCTGCTCGTCGGTATAGGGCACGCCGACGATTTTCAACGTCTTCAGGTGCTCCTTGACGTCGGCGAACTTCAGCGGCCGGGTGGCCAGGAAGGAATAGCCCGGCATGATCAATTCCGGCACCACGGCGCGCGGGTTGATCAGGTGGGCGACCTGCCATGCGTCGGAGTACTTGCCGCCGACGCGCGCCAGATCCGGACCGGTGCGCTTGGAGCTCCACTGGAACGGATGGTCGTACATGCTCTCGGCCGCGAGGCTGTAGTGGCCATAGCGCTCAGCCTCGTCGCGGAACGGACGGATCTGCTGGCTATGGCAGTTGTAGCAGCCTTCGCGGACGTAGATGTTACGGCCGAACTGCTCGAGCGGGCTGTAAGGGCGGACGCCCTCGACCTTCTCGATCGTCGAACTCGATGGTGAACAGGGGGATGATCTCGACCAGGCCGCCGATGGAGACGGTGAGCAGGATCAGGACCATCATCAGGGTGACGTTCTTTTCGATCAGACCGTGATCGAAGAGACCGGGCTTCTTATTGTTGGTTGCCATGGTGCGGCGTCCTTACTCGGCAGCCGGCGCGAACTTGCGCGTCGGGGCGGTGACGTAGGGCTTCTCAACCCGGACGTCGCCCTTGGTCGTGCGCCACAGGTTGTAGACCATGATGAGAGCACCGACGAGGAACATGACGCCGCCGAGAGCGCGGATCACGTAGAAGGGATGCATGGCGGCGACCGTCTCGACGAACGAATACTGCAGGAAGCCGAGATTGTCGTAAGCGCGCCACATCAGGCCCTGCATGATGCCGGAGATCCACATCGCGGTGATGTAGAGCACGATGCCGATGGTCGCGGTCCAGAAGTGATAGCTGACCAGACGCTGCGAGTAGAGCCGGCCGGTCTTCCAGAGCTGGGGCACCAGGTAGTAGACGGCGCCGAAGCTGACGAAGGCGACCCAGCCGAGCGCGCCGGAATGGACGTGGCCGACGGTCCAGTCGGTGTAGTGCGACAGGGCGTTGACCGCCTTGATCGACATGACCGGGCCTTCGAAGGTGCTCATGCCGTAGAAGGCGACCGAGGTGACCAGGAAGCGCAGCACCGGGTCGGTGCGCAGCTTGTCCCAGGCGCCGGACAGGGTCATGATGCCGTTGATCATGCCGCCCCAGGACGGCATCCACAGCATGACGGAGAAGGTCATGCCGAGCGTCTGCGCCCAGTCAGGCAGCGCGGTGTAGTGCAGGTGGTGCGGGCCGGCCCAGATGTAGAGGAAGATCAGCGACCAGAAGTGGATGATCGACAGGCGGTACGAGTAGACCGGACGGCCAGCCTGCTTGGGGATGAAGTAATACATCATGCCCAGGAAGCCGGCGGTCAGGAAGAAGCCCACCGCGTTGTGACCGTACCACCACTGGACCAGAGCGCCCTGGACGCCGGCGAAGTACGAGTAGCTGGTCGTGCCGAAGAAGGAGACCGGGACGCTGAGGTTGTTGACCAGATGCAGCATCGCGATGGTCACGATCATCGCCAGGTAGAACCAGTTGGCCACATAGATATGCGGCTCGCGGCGCTGCATGATCGTGCCGACGTAGGTCAGCAGATAGACCACCCAGACGACCGTCAGCCACAGGTCGACGTACCATTCCGGCTCGGCGTATTCCTTGCCCTGGGTGATGCCCAGGACATAGCCCGACGCCGCCAGCACGATGAATATCTGGTAGCCCCAGAACAGGAAATTGGCGACCAGCGGTCCGCCCCAAAGGGTGGCGCGGCAGGTGCGCTGGACGACGTACAGCGACGTGGCGAAAAGGGCGTTGCCGCCGAAGGCGAAGACCACCGCCGAAGTGTGCAGCGGCCGCAGGCGGCCGAAGCTGGTCCATTCCAGGCCCAGGTTGAGGGCCGGGAACGCCAATTCCAGGGCGATGAAGATGCCGGCGGTGAAGCCGATCACGCCCCAGAACATAGTGGCGATGACGAACAGGCGGATGACAGCCTCGTTGTACGAGACGGTCTCCTCACCTGCCCGCTCGCCCCCCACGGATGAACCGTGGGACAGGGTCGCTGCTGTCATTACCAAATCTCCCGTCTGGTGCGGCCGGCCCCTGGGGAGCCCCCCGTCGGTCCACACCACCGTAAGGTTGCTTATCATTTCACATCTGGAATCCGCCGGCCGCCGCGCGCATGCGCGGTGGCCATCGTCAATTCCTTTGCCGGTTGCGGACTATGGGGATGCGGGTGTCCGGCAACATTGATCTACGTCAACGACCCGGGAGCGGAGGGACTGCCATCGTCTGTGCCTGACCCGTCGCCGAGACGCCCATGCACGACACTTATGTTGCAAAACCCTTGATTCGCCGTCAGATCGATCAGGCTTTTCCTGTGGTGCAGACGATCGCACCCGATCTCGACGTGGAACGATGGCGCGATTTTGCCGCAGCCGTTCTGTCCGTTCAGGAACTTGAATTCGAAGACAAGTCCACTGGACGGATGGAGGCGGCGGCACCGCGCCCGCGCGGGATCATGACGGTCCAGAACGCGCGCGGCTATATCCACGGGCTGTTCAGCTATACGGTGGAAGACCATCTGCGGCATGGCCGGGTCCTGGCCGTCGAAAACTTCATCGTGCTCGACCTGTTCGACATGGCGGGCGCCGCGGACGAGTTGCTGAGCGCCATGGACAGGGTGGCGGACGATCTTGGCTGCTCGGCCATCCACACCAACCTGCCCGACGACTATTCCAGCCTTCCCGATTACTGCAACTGGCTGCTGACCTGTTTCCGGGAAGCCGGCCACGAGGTGGAAACCCTCCGGCTGTGCAAGCAGATGATCGACCTGAATTCGCCCACGCCGCCGGATGCCGCGAACGACCTTTGAGGGCGCGCGAGCGCCATCCCCGCCGGCTTGTCCCATGCTGGTTGTCATTGCTTGGCCCCCCGTGACGGGTAGACTGCGGCCCATGAGCGATATTCCATCCGGCACATTGCCGTCGGGCGACACCGCGTCGCGGCCGACCATCCGCCTGCAGCCCAGCCGCCACAAGCGTGTCCAGCACGGCCATCCCTGGGTCTATTCCAACGAGATCCACATGGACAACACGGCCAAGGCGATCCCGCCCGGCAGCGTGGTCCGGGTGGTGACCCATGACGGCGCCCCTCTCGGCACCGCGACCTTCAACCCGCACACCCTGATCTGCACGCGCATGCTGACGCGCGATCCGGGCGCCGAAATCGACCGGGCCTTCCTGGCGGAGCGGCTGCGCCGGGCGCTGGACCTGCGCGAGCGGCTGTTCGACCGGCCGTTCTACCGGCTGATCCATGCCGAGGCCGACGGCTTGCCGGCGCTGATCGTCGACCGGTTCGGCGATGTCGTCGTGGTGCAGGCCAATTCGGCCGGCATGGAGCGGCTGACGCCGACTCTGCTGGAAGCGCTGGACGAGGTGCTGGCGCCCAAGGCGGTGGTGCTGCGGAACGACAGCCCGTCGCGCGGGCTGGAAGGTCTGGGGACCGATGTCCGGGTCGCGGCAGGCAGCCTGGAAGGGCCGGTCCGGCTGGAGGAAAACGGCGCCGCCTTCTTCGCCGATCCGGGAGCGGGCCAGAAGACGGGCTGGTTCTATGACCAGCGCGACAACCGGGCGGCCATCGCGGCGCTGGCGCGGGGCGCCGACGTGATCGACTTCTACAGCTACAACGGCGGTTTCGCCGTGCAGTGCGCGAAGGCGGGCGCCAGATCGGTCGTGGCGGTCGACCGCTCCGAAGCGGCGCTGGCCAACGGACGGGCCGCGGCGGAAGCCAACGGGGTCGCCGGGATCTGCGAGTTCCGCCGTGCCGACGCGTTCGAGGAACTGGAGCGTCTGGCGGCGGCCGGCGAGAAGTTCGGCGTGGTGATCGCCGACCCGCCCGCCTTCGTCAAGTCGAAGAAGGATCTCCAGGCGGGGACCAGGGCTTACCGCAAGATGACGCGGCTGGCGGCGTCGATCACGGCGCCGGGCGGGTTCCTGCTGGTGGCGTCATGCAGCCACAATGTGGATGTGCCGCTGTTCGCCGAGCAGGTCGCGCGCGGGCTGGACGATGCCCGGCGGACCGGGCGCATCCTGCGCACCGGCGGGGCGGCGGCGGACCACCCGGTCCATCCTCACCTGCCTGAGACGGCGTATCTGAAGGCGCAGATCCTTCAGCTGGACTGATGATTCGGCTGAGCTCGGACCAGTCCGGCTCAGCCGACATCGCTGAAGGTCTGGAAAGCCGCCATCAGGCGGGTGCGGTCCTTGGCCGGAAGCTTCTTGACCAGGGCCTGAGCCCGCTTGACGTCGGCCTCCGTGCCGCCGGATGCGGCCTCGGTAAGGGCCTTGGCGGTCGCATGGTCGGCGCCGAAAACGAAGCGGGCTGCGGCGGCCAGCGGGCCGAGGGTGGCGTCGGACATTGGTTTCTCCGTGGGGGATCGGCCATCTTGGGCCGGGCGGGTCCTTCTCGTCCACGAAATCCGGATGGAAGTGGACAGGACCTTCGCCCATTGTAGGGTCGCTATCTACTGAAGGAAGCCGCAGGCGTGAAAGGGTTGGCAACACTGATCGGGAGCACGGTGGCCGGCATGGAAGCCGCCCTGGGCATTCCCGCGCGGTTTTCGCGGGCTGGCGCTGGCGCTTGGGCTCGCCGCCTGCGTGACCGTGCCGCCCGCGGCCTACAGTGCCGCGCAGTGGGCGCGCGAGCGGGCGCTGGAGGAGTTGGGAGAGACGGCCCAGGCGCGCCTGACGCTTTACACCGCGACCCTGACGGCCGAGCTGGAAAAATTCAGGGCGTTGCCGCTGGCGCTCGCCTGGGACCCCGATGTGACGGCGCTGCTCACCACGCCGCGCGACATAGCGTTGATCGACCGGGTGGACCGCAAGCTGTCGGCGCTCAACGCCGGCGCCTCGCTGTCGGCGCTCTATGTCATGGGACGCGACGGCATAACGCTGGCGGCCAGCAACTGGACCGACGAAACCAGCTTCATCGGCCGCGACTTCTCTTTCCGCCCCTATTTCCAGGATGCGCTGGAAGGGAAGGTCGGGCGCTATTTCGCGCTGGGAACCACCTCGCAGATCCCCGGCTATTATATAGCGTATCCGGTATGGGGACCGGTCTGGGCGGAGAACCATACGCTGGGCGTCGTCGTCGCCAAGGTCGCGATGGATGCGCTGGAGGCGACCTGGAAAGGGATGGCGGGCGAGCGGGTCTTCGTTACCGACCGGCACGGCATCGTCTTCATCACCAATGTGCCGGACTGGCGCTTCCGCACCTTGCGGCCCTTGAGCGCCAACGCCCAGCGCGAATTGCAGGCAAGCCAGCAGTACCACAATGCGGAGCTGCGCCCGCTGCCGGCGCTGGACAGCGCCATGGTGCGCAATGCGCCGATTCCCGGTACCGAGTGGGATGTCCATGTGGCGCTCGACAGCCGGCCGGTCAGCGACCGTGCGCTTTCCGCGGCCTTGAGCGCCGGCATCGCGACGCTGCTGCTGCTGGCGGCCGGGCTGGTGGTGCTTCAGCGGCGGCTGGCGCTGGCCGAACGACTCGAATATCAGCGGCGCTCGCAACTGATGCTGGAGCACCGGGTAACCGAGCGCACCGCCGAACTCAGCTCCGCCAACGCGCGCCTGACCGAGGAAGTGGCCGAGCGCGAGCGGGCCGAGGAGGAGGCGCGGCGCGCCCGCGACGACCTGATCCAGGCGGCCAAGCTGGCGGCGCTGGGACAGATGGCCGCCGGCATCGTGCACGAGGTCAATCAGCCGATTTCAGCGATCCGGTCCTATGCCGAGAACGCCAGCCTGCTGCTGGATCGCGGCCGGCTTGATCTGGTGCGGGCCAATCTGGGCGAGATCGCCGGATTGACCGAGCGGATGGCGAAGATCACCCGGCAGCTCAAGACCTTCGCCCGGAAGTCCTCCGGCATCTTGACGCCGGTGTCGCCGCGCGCCGTGGTGGAGCATGCGCTGGGCATTGCTGGGCGCCCTGACCACCGACCTTGGGGCGGAGGTGGTGTTCGAACTGCCCGACAAGGCTCCGCTGGTACTGGCGGATGAGGCGCGGCTGGAACAGGTGCTGGTCAACCTGCTGCGGAATGCCCTGGACGCGGTGGCGGCGCGCAACCACCGGCTGATCACCATCAGTCTGGGAGAGGACGCGGAGCATGTGCTGCTGAGCGTGCGGGACAGCGGTCCCGGCATCGATGAGGAGGATCTGCCGAGGCTGTTCGACCCGTTCTTCACCACCAAGGAGGTGGGAGAAGGTCTGGGGCTCGGACTGTCGATCAGCTACGGGATCGTGCAGGGGTTCGGCGGCCGGATCTGGGCCGCGAATCATCCGGATGGCGGCGCGGTCTTCACGGTGGCGCTCCGGCGGGCGCCGGAGCCGGAAAAGGCTGTCATCACCTTCCGGCATAGCCATGCGATTTTTGATGGTCAGCCCCTTGTTTTGAACAGACCTCAGGGCCAATTCGGCTGAACTACCCCACGGGTCCGGGCCCCGCTGGCGGCCGAGGCGTCGGCCGTGATGTCGGACCTTCCGTCAGCAACAGCCGACGCAGCAGCGTAAACGGGTCACTCTCTCCATGGACGCGCTCCTGGCCGCCATTTCGGCGGACTTTCTGGGCAAACCCGCCTGGATCTGGCTTTCCTTCATCGGCATCGTCATAGCTCTCCTGGCCTTCGACCTTGGTGTCCTTCACCGCAAGACACACGAAATAGGCGTCGCTGAAAGCCTGTGGCTCAGCGCCGGATACATCGCCATGGGCTGCCTTTTCGGCGCCTGGGTCTGGTGGTATCTGGGGTCCGAGCCGGGCATGCAGTACTTCACCGGCTTCTTCGTCGAGAAGAGCCTGGCGATGGACAATGTCTTCGTCATATCGCTGATCTTCACGTACTTCGCGATCCCAAGGATTTACCAGCACCGTGTGCTGGTCTGGGGCATCCTGGGCGTCATCGTTTTGCGCGGCATCATGATCGGCCTGGGTGCCGCGCTGATCAACGAGTTCGACTGGATCCTCTTCATCTTCGGCGCCTTCCTGCTGATCACCGGCATCAAGATGCTGGTGATCGCCGACAAGGAGCCGGATATCGCCGGCAACCCGATCCTGAAGTTCCTGCGCAAGCACCTGAACGTCACGGACGAGTTGCACGGCGAGAAGTTCTTCGTGAAGGCTCCCGATCCGAAAGGCTCGGGCAAGCTGGTCCGCTTCGCGACACCGCTGTTCCTGGCGCTGGTGCTGATCGAGTTCGCCGACCTGATCTTCGCGGTCGACTCCGTGCCCGCGATCTTCGCGATCACGACCGATCCCTTCATCGTCTATACCAGCAACATCTTCGCGATCCTGGGCCTGCGCGCGCTGTACTTCGCCCTGGCCGCGATGGTGCATCGCTTCCACTATCTCAAATACGCGCTGTCGCTGGTGCTGATCTTCATCGGCGCCAAGATCTTCTACAACCAGTTCTACGGCAAGCTCGACCCGGTGATCTCCCTCTCCGTGACCTTCGCGCTGCTGCTGGGCGGCGTCATCGTCTCGCTGGTCATGACGAGAAAAGGCGATGAAAAGGCCGAAGCCGCAGCCGACTGATATCCTGGCCGGCCGGGAGGTCTCCTCCCGGCCGACCTTCCTGAAAAGTCAGGAAACTATCACCGGCTTCGCCGTGAAGCGGGCGACCAGTTCCACGTGGGCGGACCAGACGAACTGGTCCACCGGGGTGACGCGTTCCAGGCGGTAGCCGCCATCGGTCAGGATGCGGGCATCGCGGGCGAAGGTGGCGGGATTGCAGGAGACGGCCACCACGGTCGGAACGCCTGATGCCGCGATTTGGGTGGATTGCTCGCGGGCGCCGGCTCGGGGCGGGTCGAAAACCACGGCGTCGAAGCGGGAAAGCTCTGAAGCGGTCAGCGGATCGTCGAACAGGTCGCGGCGCTCCGTCGTGACGTTGGGCAGGGATCGGGCTGCCGACGACAGGGCGGCCATGGCCGAGGCGTCGCCTTCGACCGCATGAACGGCGGCTCTCATGGCGAGAGGGAAGGTGAAGGTGCCGAGACCGGCGAACAGGTCGGCGATCTTCCGGGCATCGCCGACTCGCGGCCAGTACCGCATCGACCAGCGCCGCCTCGCCCTCGGCACTGGCCTGGAGGAAGGCGCCGGGTTCGATCGGGACCGCGACTCCGCCGAATCCGATATGGACGGGGCGGCGGGCGGCGACAGGCTCCGGCGGGGATGACGCCGAGCGCCGCCAGGACAAGCGGGCGATATCGCTGGATTCGGCGAAGGCGGCAAGGCGTTCGCGGGCGTCGAGCCCCGGTTCGGGGCCGCCGGTCAGCAGCACGTCGAGGCCGCCTTCGAGCGCCGTCACCGTCACGTCCAATGCTCCGCCATCGGGCAGGATCGCGGCCAGCAGGTCTTCGAGCGGGCCGAGCAGCGCCAGGATATCCCGCTCGACCACGAGACAGCCGGAGATATCGGCGATGCGGTGGCTCTGCCGTCTCGTTGAAGCCGAGCGTCACGCGACCGCCGCGCCGGGTGGCGGCGAAGGTGGCGCGGCGCCGGCTGGCGGGCGGCGTGCGGACGGTCGGCGCGACATCGATCCCGGTCAGGCCGGCGCGCGCCAGCGCCGTCACCACCTGGGCACGTTTCCAGTCCCCATAGGCCTGGTCGTTCAGGTGCTGGAGCGCGCAGCCGCCGCAGACGCCGAAATGCGGACAGGGCGGCTCGGCCCTGATCCGGGCCGGGCTCCAGAAGGTCGAGCAGGCGGGCGGCGATGCCGTCGCCGCGCGGCTGCGTCCAGCAGGACACGGACGCGGTCGCCCGGAACGGTCAGGGGGACATAGACCCGCCGGCCGCCATGATCCGCCAGACCATCGCCGCGGGCGCCGATTTCGGTGACGGTGAGTTCGACGGGAGCCGCTGATCGCGGCTTCGCCTTGCGCTGGGGGCGTCTTGCCATCGGGTCAGCCGGCCAGTTCGGTCAGACGGGCGCGGACCGCCGCCGGGATTTCCACCGAACGCCGCGCGGTCGTGTCGAACAGGACGCAGACGACTTCGCTGGTCGCGATGCAGGTGTCGCCGTGGAAGACGGCGCCGGCCACGGTCAGGGAGGAGCGGCCGAATCGGGTCGCCTTCAGCCCGACGCGCAAGGTGCCGGGGTAGTGCATCTCCGACCGGAAATCGATGACGATCCGGGCGATCACGACGGACAACGGCCCGGAAACGGGGGAATTGCCGGCGTCGCTGAACAGCGCCACCCGCGCGCTCTCGAAATAGGTGCTGATCGCGGCGTTGTTGACATGGCCCAGCGGGTCCAGGTCGGCGAAGCGCACCGATTCGTCGATCCAGTAGGGGTAGAATTCCCGGCTGGTGATTGCCGTGGAGGTTTCATTATCCATTTTGAGGAATCCTTGCTCATCGATCCGGTGCAGCAAAGCATGCCTTCACCGGTTTAGACAGAGAACAACCCGGATGAGGATAGCGGACGATTTGGGACGCGCCTTTCAATCCGGAATGCTATAGCTCGCCGATCGAAGGCCAATTTGCCACGCCACCATGCCCCAAGGGGACCTTGAAATGACCGACCAGAACAACAGCCCTGCCGAAGCCATGTTCGACAAGGCGCTCGATCTCGCCGAAAAGCATCTTGAAGCGGCGATGAAGGAGGGCGGTCCGCTGTCCTCGTACGTCGCCGTCGCCATGATCGAGGCCGCCGTCAATCAGGCGGTCGAAGAGACCAGCCACGAGGACGTCGTCGATATGCTGCGCGACCTTGCCAGCCAGATCGAGCAGGATGCCGAAGAGGGCGACGAGTAAGCGATCGTCCCGGCGGTTCCATTTGGGCGGTTCCATCCGGGATCAGTGAAACGTGCTTTTCACGACTCCACTGGCCCGGACCCAACCGGCCACGATCTCGCCGGCCTCGGCGGCCGGCACAAGGGGATGGTGCCAGAAATAGACGGTAAGGGCGGCTTCGAACGCGAACCGGTCGGGCTGCCCTTTCCCGCGTAATTCACGATAGGTCCGCACCACGGCCGCCATGGGGCCGGGCGTGGAAGCGCCGGCGCCGCCGCTACCGGGCAGCGCGGACCCCTGATCCCGCCACCGCGTCACTTGTCGCCGGACTGCTTGGCGGGACGATTGGTCGGAATGCCGTAGAGTTCCAGCCGGTGACCGATCAGCTCATAGCCCAGGTCGCGGGCGATCCGCTCCTTCAGCCGCTCGATCTCCTCGTTGACGAACTCGATGACTTCGCCGGATTGAAGATCGATCAGGTGATGATGGTGCTCCTCGCGATTCTCTTCGAACCGGGAACGGCCATCGCCGAAATCGAGCCGCTCGATGACATTCGCTTCCTCGAACAGGCGGACGGTCCGGTAGACCGTGGCGATGCTGATCTTGGGATCGATCTCGACGGCACGACGGTAGACCTGCTCGACATCGGGATGGTCAGTGGCCTCGGAGAGCACGCGGGAGATGACCCGGCGTTGCTCCGTCATTTTCAGACCTTTTTGGACGCACAGTTCTTCCAGGCGCGTGGGCATGGGTTCCTCGGTTTTTCTGCGGGCTGGCACACCAATCTAAACTGTTTCTAAAGTAGGTGCGCTCTCCAGTTCGACAAAAAAATTCAGTCGTCGGCATACCAGGGTCCCGGAACAATTATTGTGACACGGGTTCCCCGGGTTCCGCCACCCGGATCAAGGCCCGGATCAGAGGTATCTTTCGATACGGATTCAGGCTGATCCACGGTCATGCTGGCGCCAAGCTGGCCTATCAGCGCCTTGACCAGCCGCATGCCCAGTCCCTTGCCGCCGTTTCCTCTCCGGAATGGCCGGACGACATGCCGACGCCATCGTCGGCGACCGTCATCACGGCGCCTTCGGCATGGCTGCGCAGGTCTATCCGAATCGTTCCGCCAAACCGCTGGAAAAACCCGCTGGAAAAGCGTGCCCGACGGCGTTCGAGACAAGCTCGTTGGCGATCAGGGCCAAAGGAATGGCGGTGTCGAGCGAACAGAACAGCCGGTCACCCGTCACCACCAGTTCGATCTTCTCCGGCCGGTCGTGGGCGCTGGTCAATCTTTCGGCCAGCGCGCGGAGTTGCAGGGTGAAGTCGATGCGGGTGAATTCCTTGTGGGCGTAGATCTGCTCATGGATGCGGCCCATGACGTTGATGCGCTGGCCGATGATCTCCATCCGTGCGCGGGCGGCCGGATGGTCGATCTGCATGGCCTCAAGCTGGACAAGGCTCCATACTACCTGCAGGTTGTTCTTGACCCGGTGATGAACTTCCGAAAGCAGCGTCTGGCTTTCCTCGAGAGCGCCGGTCAAACGGTCCTGGATTTCCTTGAGATCCGTCACGTCGAGCGCCACACCGTCCCAGGTCCGCCCTCCCCTGGTGTCGGCTTGCGGAGATGGGCGCGCCATGACCCGAAGCCAGCGCACCTTTCCCCCATCGCCCTCGCTATCAGGCCATCATCGGGACGGTGCGGACCTCCAGGTGGGACGGTTCCGCGTCGGCAGGGCACGGTAAAGGCGGCGGCCCAGGCGGCGCGGTCGTCGGGATGGATGAGTTGCGCCAGTTCGTCACCACCAGCCTCGGCACGTGTCATGAGCGGCACCGATGCCGGACCGTCCCGCCCCACGCTGACATAGGGATAGCGCACGGTGCCGTCGGCATCCTCCACCCGCCGGAAGATCATGCCGGGAAGGTTGGCGGCGACATCGCTCAAACGGCGCTCGACGAGGCGCTCCCGCTCCAGGGTCATGAGGCGCTGCTCCATGGCCTGACGGCGCAACTTGCCGCCGATCAGCAGAGCCGCCAGCCCAAGGGTGGCCGCGAGTGCGATCAGCCCTCCGGCCGATACCGCGAGCAGCGACCGGCGCTGGGCACTGGCGACCACCTCTCCCGGCGCTCCCACCGCGACCGTCCAGCCTGACAGCGGGGAGGTCGTGAAGGCGCTGTATACCTCATGCCCCTCGATGGAGCGGGCGAAGAAAAAGCTGTTGGCCGCGCGGTCGATCTCTTTGCGCAGGGATTCGGTCGCCAGTTTGCCGACGAATTCATCAGGGCGCCGGGACCGGGCCAGGATGATCCGTTTGCGGTCGAGCACGGACCCGACCCAGTTTTCCGGCAGGGCGGGTCCGGCCAGGACATTGTCGAAGGTGCGGCTTCGCAGGTTGGCGGACAGGACGAAACGGATCTCGCCATCGCGTATCACCGGCACGACCACGGAGATGAACGGCTCGGCCCCGGCGATCTCGCGGAAGTCGCTCACCTCCGGCCGTCCGGAAGCGACGACCCGCCGGATCTGCTCCTGCGCCGCCGGTGGCGGCAATTGATCGGACGGCACGTTGTCCCGCATCCGCTCGGGGAACAACGCCACCAGCATCGCCGCGTCGGCCGCGCGCCGCAGGCGCATCGACATCCACTCCGGCCGGCTGTCGAGCAGGCGTTCCGCCTCGATCGAGAAGTCCGCGATATTGTCATTGTCCAGATGGATCGACGTCGCCAGCGCTTCGAGGCCGGAGACATGGTTGATCAACTGGCGATCCACCGCGTCGGACAGGGTCCGCGCCGTCTGGGACAGCATGCGTTCGACCTGTTCCTGCTGCTGCCGGTCGAACAGGAAAACCATCGCACTACAAAAGATGAGCAGCGGCAGCAGGACCGTGGCGGCGAGCGCCATGAAATGAACGCGCTGTTTCATGATCCCCGTGATCTTGATCCCCCTGATTGTGATGCCTGATCAGGTGGGACGGCGGGAGGTGGGTTATGGCGGCCGCAACCCACGAACAGGAAAAGCAGTTTTACCCGTTTTGGTGGGAAGGCGATAGCCCCCGTCCAACCATTCGGCAACTCGGGGAGCACATGCGTGTTGCGGGGAGGCGGACTTATCCACCCGATTTTCCCCGATCCGCGATGCCCGAACAATATGATCGCCCGAACAACATGATGGAAAGCCCGGACACCGACCACGAAGCGGCTCAGCGCCGCCTTCTCCGGCGGAATCGCGGGCTTGCGACCGGCCTGCTGCTGTTCGCCGCCACCCTGTTCACGGTATTGCGATTCGTGCCCGAACCGGGCTTCTGGGTGGAACTGGCGCGCGCCGCGTCGGAAGCGGCCATCGTCGGCGCCCTGGCCGACTGGTTCGCCGTGACCGCCCTGTTCCGCCGGCCGCTGGGGTTGCCGATCCCTCATACCGCCATCATCCCCAACAACAAGGACAGGATCGGCGATGGTCTGGGCAGCTTCGTGGAGCGCAATTTCCTGGAACCGTCGCTGGTCGCGGCCAAGCTGCGCTCGATCGACCCGGCAAGCCGCATGGTGCGCTGGCTGAACGCGCCGGGAACCGTGGAAGGGCTGGCGGCCCGCCTGACCACGACGCTGCCCACCCTGATCCAGTCGGTCGAGGACCGGGAACTGCGCGACTTCTTCGGCCGGGCGCTGGGCGAGCAGTTGCGCGGCACCGAGATCAGCCCCCTGCTTGGCAAGGTGTTGGGCGTGCTGGTTTCCAGCGGGCAGCACCAGCCGCTGCTGGAGCGCGTCGTGGCATGGGCGCTGACCCTGATGGACCGCAACCAGGGCCGCCTGGAATCGATGGTCGGACAGCGCAGCGGCTGGTGGATACCGAAGGCGATCGACCGGCGGGTCGCCCGGAAGATCGGCCAGGGCGCGCAGGAGTTCCTGACCGACCTGCTGGACCCGGCTTCCATGACCCGTATCCGGATGGAACTGGCGATCGAGGATCTGGCGCGCGACCTTCAGGACGATCCCGACACGCGCGCCCAGGTGGAGGCCGCCAAGGGGCGACTGCTCGACCGGCCGGAAATCCAGATCTGGCTGGCCGGCCTGTGGGACGAGTTGCGCGACATCACGCTGGACGATCTGGCGCGGCCGGATGGCAAAACGCGCGAGGCGCTGACCACGGGACTGCGGTCGCTGGCGGCGGCGCTGGCGGCCGACGCCGCCATGCGGGCGCGCCTCAACGCATCGGTCGAGCGGCTGGCGCTGGACATGGTTTCGCCCTGGCGGCGCGGCATCGGCCGGTTCATCGCCGAGGTGGTCCATGGCTGGGACGCCCGCACCGTATCCGACCGGGTCGAGACGGCGGTGGGCAGCGATCTGCAATATGTCCGCATTTCCGGCACCATCGTCGCGGCCCTGGTCGGGTCGGCGCTTTTCCTGCTCACCCAGCTCACCGGGTGAGGCGGCGCCCGCCGGCATCTGGCCGAACGGGCGCCTACCCAGCAGGCCACCGGTTGAGAAGGGGCGCCGCTCAGCGGCGCCCCAGGCCTCCAGATGGGCGTCGCGGAGTCGTCTCCCAGCTCGGCCGCCTTCTCATACCATGCCGCCGCGCGGGCCGGATCACCGGCGACGCCTCGCGTGCCCAGGCTGCGCAGATAAGCCGGATCAAGGGTCCTGCCGGCCAGCAGGGCGCCCCGGGCGCTGCCCCCGGCGGCGGCCGTCTCATACAGCAGACGGGCCGAGGCGATATCGCCAAGGGCGAGCAGGCGATCACCCCTCTCCAGCAGGACCGACTCCGCGATGGAAGGCGGCTTTGGTGCGGCCGGGGCCGGAGTTGGCGGAGGAGGTGGCGGTGGGGGCGCCGCGGTGACGACGGCCGGCTCCGGAGCCGGCGGCTCGGCGACGGGTTCCGGCGGTGGGGAAGGTTCCGCGACCGTGGGTTCGGGAGCCGGTTCCGGTTCCGCAGGCGATGCCTGCTCCGGGGCCGGCTCCTGGGATCGGGCTCCGGATCGGTGAGCAGGCTCGGCTCCGGCAGGCTCCTGGGGCTGGTCGGGCTCGGGTTCCGGACGGCGTCGGTTCCGCCAGCGTCGGCTCCGGCGCGGGTTTCCGCAGCGGCTTTGGTTCCGGCCATCGAGGGTTCGGTCGCGTCAGGCGGAGCCATTTCGGTTGCCGTGTCGGCTGGTCGGCTGTTCCGGTGGGCTTTCCGCCGTGGGCTCCGGCAGGGACGGCGTTCCCGAGTCGGCCGATTCGGCTGGCGCGAATGTTCCGGTGGGCGTGTTCCGACGTGGCACCAGTTCCGGCGGTGGCGTGCTTCCGCCGGGGCTCCGGGATGGATGGTTCCGCGGACGGCTTCCGGCTCCGCCGGTGAGAGTGCTTCCACCGATGGGCAGGAGGTTCCGGTTCAGGGAGGGACTTGCGCCGTGGGCTCCGGCGGTGGCGGCAGTTCGGGGCGGTTTCCGGCTCCGCTGGTGCTATCGCTTCGGTTGCCGGTGCTGGAGGTTCCGGTTCGGGTAAAACGGTCGCGGCCGGTTCCAGGGGCGAAGGCACGATCGGTCCGGCATCGTTTCCGCCGTGGGTTCCGTTACCGGCTCCTCGGGCGGTACGGGGTCATGGAGAGTGGACGGCTGGGTGGCTCCGGCGCGCTCCGGGGGTTCTCCTCGGGACTGTCGCCTGAGCATCGCGCGGCTCGGCCTCACCATCGATCATAGGCGGGCTGAGCACGGGCGACTGCGACCATCGCCACCTGCACCCTCGGAGTAGTCATGACGGGCCGGATCGACGGCGCTGGACCGGTTCACGGTGCTGGAGCCGGATCGTCCGAAGTGCGGCCGGACGTCATGACGGTATCCCCGAGCAGCGAACTCACCACCGCGCGCGACCGGTCCGTCAAGGCCAGAACCGG
Organism: uncultured Alphaproteobacteria bacterium; assembly: GCA_963848585.1. Classification (GTDB taxonomy): domain Bacteria; phylum Pseudomonadota; class Alphaproteobacteria; order Azospirillales; family Azospirillaceae; genus Skermanella. Next base: position 128,393 of record CAWKET010000003.1, read on the forward strand.
CGCGCCGGATTGCAGATAGTGCTGAAGGGCGATAACGCTGGTCGCGGCCACCACGAACGCCATGCCGCCCGCCCATGGTGGAACCCGGCGTGCCGGGCGGGCCGGCGGCGGCGCAGGTTCGCCGAAGACTTCGGCCATCGGGGATCGTCTGGTCGTCCTGGATCGCCGGCCGTCATTCGTCGGCCATCGTCCTCGTACGGGGCGAATCGGGCCTTTCCTGAAGATCGGTGAGAATCGTCCGCATCGACCGGGTGCGATCGCCGCTGATGAGCGGTACTGCTGCGCGGCGACGAGCCGGTGGCGTGCGGCGGGATGCGCCTGGACCGGTTTCCTGCGCCGGAAGGACGGTACCGGCGCTCGGGGGTGCCGTCACCTGCCCTTCCACCGGGCGGATGCTCATCATCGGCGATCATGTCGATGACTGTCGCGGTCAGGCGGGCGCTCCGGCTCAATCTCGCGAGCCGCAAGGCATCCGTCATCAGCCGGTCGATCGTACCGGGAACCCCATGGCTATGGGCGACGATACGGCGAAACGCATCGTCGCCGCAGGTCACCGGCGATGTTTCCTCGCCCAGGCAATGCGCCACGAACTCCGCCGTCTGGACCGCATCCAGCGGTTCCAGCGCCACATAGCGGGTGATGGCGTCGCAGACCTGCTCCGGCACGGATCTGACCAGCATGCCGACAAGTTCGGCCCGGCCGACCAGCATCACCGCGATCGAAGTCTGTTCCGCGATCAGGATGAGTTGTTCCAAGGTCGGGCACCGGCGTCCTCCGCCTGATCGACCACCAGCAATGCCCGCGCTTTGGTATCGGTGGAGCCGGCTCGGGCAGCCGCGCCATTTCATCGATGATCGCGGTCAGATCGGCGCGGCGGTCTCCGGCGACCGTCCTGCATGGAATGGCGGCGGCTTCGACACGGGCCGTGGCCTCAAGCGCCAGCCGGGTCTTTCCCATGGCGGCCGCCGCCGGTCAGCACGACGACGGCGCCGGCCCGCATGAGGGCCGTGGAAATCTGGTCGAGGATGTCCCCTCTGCCCGCTCCGGGCCAGAATGCCCGTTTTGGCCTGGGTTGGCGGGCTTGCTGCCCTATCCGCATATTCCCGTCCCCCTGGTCCGGTCCCCTTCGCGGGGCTTCCTGGACGGCATAATACCGGTCATCGCTTCCCCACCGTGGGGAAGCGTCCCGGCCAGTTTATCAGAAGCGGTAACAGCCGGAGGGTGCGCAGCAGTCGATGGGCTTGCGGGATACCGCTTTAGGCGATAAGGCGACTGATGGAGAAGAAGTCGAGAGGAGGAGTTACCGCGAGTCGCCATAAGGCGAGGATCTTGACTGTAAGATCGGGGGCGGAAGTCTGGAAGATCTATCCAGGATACGGCAGCCATTCGAGAGAATGGCGCGAGTGACGGGACTTGAACCCGCGGCCTCCGGCGTGACAGGCCGGCGCTCTAACCAACTGAGCTACACCCGCGTCGTGTGGGCCGCGTAACTACGACGCCGAAGCGCCCTTGTCCAGACCCAATTTGCACTTTTTTTCTGCGCCGCATGAATTTTCTGTGAGGCGGGGCGCTTGACAGCCCCAAGACAAAGGCACATCATAAAAGTGTAGCAAGAACGAGGAGGTCGTCAGATCAGGACAAACTTCTCCGCGGCCTGTAAAATGGCCAGGATCCAGCAAAAAGGCCAAGTGCCGATTGATTGGAGGGTGAGTAAGATCCATGAGTCCGCCGGCGATTACATGAATATGCCATTGAATTGGCACTTCACATGCTACCAAAATTGAATCGGTATTACACCGACATGCGGTAATGCTTTAACCGCCAAGAACCCCCGCTGCCACAGCGCACGCGGGGGTTCATCTTTTTCAGGATCATTTTTTCCTGACCGTTGGCGTGGACGAAACTCAACGGTCCGGACCGGCGCCCTGGCCGCCCGTGACTTCCCCCTTGCCGGCCTCCGGGGTTTCAGCACCCGATCTGGAAAGCCCAACTCCTCATTGCCCGGCGCCAGCGGCCGGAAGGCCGAAGAGTCCTCGCCCGGCCGTTTCGCGTTGAGCAGATCGTCCGCCACTTCCAGAACACCATCGTCGCCCGCGATCCGGTCGGCACGGCTCCAGCCCGGTTCCAGGTAAGTTTCGCCCAGGCTGTCCAGTGTGATGGGATGGTGGCGGTCGATGATCGGCAATACCCGATCATGGGACGAACGCGGAGCATCGACCACCAGAAGGCTGGCGCCGCGGCGCAAACCTTCCGCGGCTCTCTGAGCGTCCCGCACGACGACACCTTTATCCTGAAGCACATCGACGATGTCGCGGTCGCGCAACGGGTCCGCCAGAGGACCGATCACGACCAGCGGCCCAATGCCTGAAACATTGACTTCCCGGCTCGCGGAGCGGCCATGCGGCATATCGGCGACGGTGGCGCTGCCATGGCGTCCGGCGGCATGGGGACTGAGCAGATTGACGGCTTCGCGCTCCAAATCCCGCGGCTTTCAGGTCATCCAGTGCCGCCAGCGCATGTTCCGGACTGGCGTAAAGGGCGAACAGGCGTGCCTCTTCCATGGTCCCGGCTCCTCTATCAGGGCAAACGGTCTTACCCTGGGCAAACCGTGGGGAGTGGCGGCGGTTCCGTGACGGGTGTTCCGGGAAGGGTTCGGGGAGCATCTTGTGACAACAGGACGCATAGCCGCCGGCCATGGTTTGAACAGCCGGCGGCGGGCGGTTCGTGTAGCCTGCGGGCTGGAATTTTTGCGCGTTGATGTATGTGAAACGGAGATCCGGAAATGGACGTCTATCTTAAGCCCCTCGCCGCCGGTGTACTGGCCCTGGTCGGCTTGCTGGTCATCATCGCCCTGTTCGTGACCCACCCGACCTGGCTGGTTCCGACTGTCGTGACCATGGCGGGGATCAATCTCGCCATTCTGCTGGCGGTAGCGCGGTAAAGACCGGACACCGGCGGTTCGGGCCTGCTCGTTCATTCGCTGAATTGAGCGGGCGGGCCTGAGCCGCCGGGACGTTTTATTCAGAACAGTTCGCTTCAAGACCGGTATAATGCCGATCACCCGGCCGCCTGGAGCATCGCCTCTCCGGAGGTGTCGTGATTCCGGCAATGGACCATCGTGAACATGCCGAACGGCGGCAGCTTGGAAATCTTCACGATTTCGATGCCGGCGTTTGAGAGCAGGGGCGTCATCGGCATATCGGCATGCCAGCCCAGCAGTTCCGCGAAGTTGGCGATCATCCGCTCGAACTTCAGCCGAATCCCCGCCTTTTCCGCCGAGAAGTGGTTGACGATATAGATGTCGCCGCCCGGCTTGCAGACGCGCTTAAGCTCGTCCATCACGGCCTTCGGGTCTTCCACCACCGTCATCACATACATCGCCACGACGACGTCGAAGCTGGCGTCTTCGAAGGTCATCTTCTGCGCGTCCATCTCGACGAGGCTCTCGATATTCTTGAGGCCCTTCTTGGCGACGCGCTCGTGGGCGAGCTTCAGCATCTCTTCCGAAGCATCGATGCCGACGATGGTGTTGTCGGGGTGATAGTCCGGCAGTGACAGGCCGGTGCCGACCCCCACTTCAAGGACCCTCAGACCCCTGCGGCGGTTGATGCTGTCGAGCGTCTGCTGGCGTCCCGCCTCGAAACTTTTGCCAAAGACGAGATCGTAGACGCCGGCATAACGGCGATAGGCAGCGCGTACGGTATCTATGTGCATGTGCTTATTCTATCGTTGGGAGAAACGGGCAGACGCACCGGCTTAACCATCCGAGCCGGGACACGCTCGAGCGTGTGACGTAACATCGTCGCCCGCGTACCGTTCCGCAATGGCAAAAAGCGACGCAAGGATCGCATGGTGGTGCCGTACAACCAATGAAAAATGCCCTTCACCCTCCAATACGCACAATCGCGCATGTGGAATAAGCCGAGCGTACACCTGCGCGGCTGCGACCGGAACCTGATTATCCAGATTACCATGCCAGATCACCGTCGGCGCGGTAATGTCCGGAAGTTGAAAACCCCAGGGCCGCGCATAGAGACGCGCGTCGGAAACGGCGCCTTCGACGCCCTGACGCAGGCCTTCCCGGAAACTGTCCAGAACCGGAATGCCGATACCCGCCGCCAGCACGGCGCGATCCGGCTGCGGCAGGCGGCCAAACCGCAGCAGAACGCGCAGCAGCCGGGGCGAATCGACGCCGACCACAAGGCGCCGGCCCAGCGCCGCCGCCAGTGGGACGGTGCCGGGCAGCCGGTCGAGCATCATGAGCTGTGCGGCGGCCCCGCCGGCTTCCCAGCCTTCTCCCGGTGGCGCAATGCCGCAGATGAGCGCCAGACCGATGATCCGGTCCTTCAACAGAGCGGCACAGGATGCTGCATAGGGAGCGCCCCCGGAAACACCGGCGACGGCGAAGCGACCGAGCCCCAGGGCATCGGCCGCAGCCGCGACGTCACGCGGCCAGTCCAGCAGCGTACGTCCGGGCAGCGGGTCGGACAGGCCGTATCCCGGCCGGTCCAGTGCTATCAGGCGTATGCCTGAAACCGGCAGCATGGACGGCTCCAGGCGGCAACTGGGAAAGCCGTGGCAGTACAGGACGGGCATGGCATCGGGATCGCCGTACTCGGCACAGCCGAGCCGGCGCCCGTCCGGCAGCGTGATCGTACGTGTTGCGTAGGCCGCCGAGGTACACTCTTGTCTCCTGCCTTATCTTTGCCGATCCTTCGGCTGGCGGAGCCGCACGCCGGGAAACCGGCCGGGATGCGGCGCCTTCAGGATCGGTCGCGGATCGATGTTGGTATCGTTCCCGAGGAAGGAAACCCCGTTCCATCACCCAGCGTCAGATAAGCTCATCGCGCGGCGGCTAAATGCCCGGCCTCAAAAAAGCATAGATGCCGGTGCCCACAAGCAGCCACGCGGCCAGCATCAGAACGACCCAGACCAGCAAGGCCTTGCGCGCGGAAAAGGGACGACCGGCGGCGATGCGATGCCGGCTTCCGCTGCAGGCAGGGTTTTGTCCAGGAGAGTTGGGCAGAAGACTCATTCCGTTCGTCCAAATCACAAATGAGACAAATATCGTATAAAAATTTATCTAAATTCCACTATGAAGATTTGGACCTAGCCCGAGACGGGAGGAGAATGCCCTCATCAGAAACAGGTCTCGACAGGATGAGGCGGCCGGCCGCATGTCGCCGCCAGCCGCCCTGGTACTGACGCGGTACTCTCGGATCAGTTCTCCGGCGTCAAGTTCCCTGCCTCAGCAGAGAGTTCAGTCAGCGCCGCCGGGCTCGCCGGTGAAGGTGATGATGATGTCTTCGTCGCGGGCGATGAACTGACAGGCCAGACGATACGGCGGCGCCACGTGGTTGACTTCGGCGTCCTCGATCTGGGCTGCGGTGATGCGGCCGAGCGACTGGAGCGTCGCCTTTTCCTTGTCGGTCAGGTCGATCGCCATCTTCGGCTTGCCGGCGAGATACTTGACCTCGATCAGGCAGGAACCGCAATCGCCTTCGCGGCAATCATGGGGGATCTTGACTTCGTTCTTTTCCGCCAAAGACAGAACGGTCTTTGTATCTCCGGCCGTCGCGTAGACGGTGACATCGCGGTGAAGAGTCGGCGAGGCAAATGTTACGATGGCCATGTGTTTTTCTCCGGCATTTACTTTGCTAAAACTGTCTCTACCTCCTCCCCATTTGTTTTGAGGCCACGTTAGGCCCTGCATATTCCTGCACAAGGGCGCGAATTGACGCTGTATGCGGGGCCAGGCATCGCGCGGCCATGGTCGATGCAATTCGGGACGCGCTGGAAGTCTTGCGGCGCGCGGTACTGGCGGGTTTTGACAGACTGTGTCCCGAGTCGCTGACGGAAACCCCGCTGGAGTCGGCGCGGGCGGCGGCTGGGGA
>CAWKET010000004.1:0-22359 GCA_963848585.1 uncultured Alphaproteobacteria bacterium
GGACATTGCCGGCCGACGGGGCGGCGTCTTCCCTCAGCCGTTCCTTGGGCGGGATCGCGGCCCCGCCCTCGGCTTCCAGCATGACGATCAGGTCGCCTTCCGAGACCTTGTCGCCGGACTTCACCTTGACCTCGCCGATCGTGCCGGCCTGCGGGCACGGCACCTCCAGCGTCGCCTTATCGGATTCCAGCGTCAGCAGCGGGTCTTCCACCGCCACCTTGTCGCCGGGCTTCACGTGGACCTCGATGATCGGCACGTCCTTGAAGTCGCCGATATCGGGAATGCGGATTTCGATCATGCTCATGGGCAGCTCTCCAGGAATTGGTGGGATGATTACCGGCGGTCACAGGACCAGCCGGCGGACATCCTCCAGCACGTGGCAGAGATGCCGGGCGAAGCGCGCCGCAAGCGCGCCGTCGATCACCCGGTGATCGTAGGACAGCGACAGCGGCAGCATCAGCCGGGGCACGAACTCCTTGCCGTTCCACACCGGGGCCATCTTGGAGCGCACGACGCCCAGGATCGCCACTTCCGGCGCGTTGACGATCGGCGTGAAGCTGGTGCCGCCGATGCCGCCCAGGCTGGAGATCGTGAAGCACGCCCCCTGCATGTCGGCGGACCACAGCTTGCCGTCGCGCGCCCGCTTGGAGGCGGTGCCCAGCTCCTTGCTCAGCTCGTGGATGCCCTTGCGGTCGACGTCCCGGATGACGGGCACCACCAGCCCCTCCGGCGTGTCGGCGGCGATGCCGATATGGTAGTATTTCTTGAGGATCAGGCTGTCCTTCTCCGGCGACAGCGAGCGTTGAACTCGGGGAATTCCCGCAGCGCCGAGACAGCCGCCTTCATCAGGAAGGCCAGCAGCGTCACCCGGTAGCCCTTGTCCTTGGCGACGGTGTCCAGCTCCTTCCGGTAGGCGTCGATCTCCGTGATGTCGGACTCGTCGTTGTGGGTGACGTGCGGCACGTTGAGCCAGGCCCGGTGCAGGTGCGGCCCGGACAGCTTCTTGATGCGCGGCAGCGGCTTGGTTTCGATCGGGCCGAACTTGGAGAAGTCCACCGCCGGGATTTCCGGGATGCCGGACGCCGCCCGAGGGCGCCGCCACGGCCGGCGCGGCCGTCGGCCCTTTCAGGAAGCTCAGCACGTCGTCCTTGGTGATCGCGGCCCTTCTCGCCGCTGCCCTTCATCTTGGTCAGATCGACGCCCAGCTCCCGCGCCACCCGGCGCACGCTGGGGCTGGCGTGGACGTTGCCGAAGTCGGCCGCCGCTCCCGTCGTGGCGCCGGTCCCCCGCTCGGCCGAGGCCGCCGCCTGGGACGGCGGCGGATTGGTGTTCGCCACCGCCACCGGCTGGGCCTGCGGCGCCGGTTCCTGCTGGGTGACCAGGGAGGGCGGCTGGGTCATGGCCCCGTCTCCCCCCTTGAACATCAGGATCGGCGTGCCCTCGCTGACCTTGTCGCCGATCTTGACCAGGATCTTCTCGACGGTGCCGGAGGATGGCGCCGGCACCTCCATGGTCGCCTTGTCGGACTCCAGCGTCAGCAGCGGGTCCTCGGCGTTGATCGCGTCGCCTTCCTTGACCAGGATCTCGATGATCGGGACGTCCTTGAAGTCGCCGATGTCGGGCACGTTCACCTGTGTCGTGCCTGTCGCACGGGCTTCGGTCATGGCAGTCATCGTCGTTTCCTTCCCCGTTTCTTACTTCGCGCCCGTTTCTACGTCGCCGCTTCAAACCGTCATCGGGTTCGGCTTCTCGCGGTCGATCCCGTATTTCAGGATCGCGTCGGCCACGACCTTGGGCTCGACCGCCCCTTCCTCGGCCAGCGACTTGAGCGCCGCTACGGTGACCCAGTGGCGGTCCACCTCGAAGAAGTGGCGCAGCTTGCGGCGGTAGTCCGACCGTCCGAAGCCGTCGGTGCCCAGCACCCGGTAGCGTCCCGGCACCCAGGTCCGGATCTGGTCGGCGAACAGCCGCATGTAGTCGGTGGCGGCCACCACCGGCCCGCCCCGGCCGGTCAGGCACTTCTCGACATGGCTCTGGCGCGGCGCTTCGGTCGGGTGCAGCAGGTTCCAGCGCTCGGCGTCGATCGCGTCGCGGCGAAGCTCGGTGAAGCTCGGCACGCTCCAGATGTCCGACGCGATGCCCCAGTCGTCCGCCAGCAGGTCGGCCGCCGCGATGACTTCCCGCAGGATCGTGCCGCTGCCCAGCAACTGGACCCGGCGCGGCTTCGCTCTTCGCCCCCTGCCCTGCCGGAACAGGTACATGCCCTTGATGATGTCGGCTTCCGCCCCCTCCGGCATGGCGGGGTGCTCGTAGTTCTCGTTCATCACGGTCAGGTAATAGAAGACGTCTTCCTGCTCGGCATACATCCGGCGCAGGCCGTCCTGGATGATGACCGCGACCTCGTACGAGAAGGTCGGGTCGTAGGAGACGCAGTTCGGGATCGCCGGGAGAACAGGTGGCTGTGGCCGTCCTCGTGCTGCAAACCCTCGCCGTTCAGCGTGGTCCGTCCGGCGGTGCCGCCGATCAGGAAGCCCCGTGCCCGCATGTCGCCGGCCGCCCAGGCCAGATCGCCGATCCGCTGGAACCCGAACATCGAGTAGTAGACGTAGAACGGGATCATCGGCGTGTTGCTGGTGCTGTACGATGTCGCCGCCGCGATCCACGACGACATCGCGCCCGGCTCGTTGATGCCTTCCTGAAGGATCTGGCCGTTCTTGTCCTCGCGGTAGTACATCAACTGCTTGGCGTCTTCCGGCTGGTAGAGCTGGCCTACCTGGCTGAAGATGCCGAACTGGCGGAACATGCCTTCCATGCCGAAGGTGCGGCTTTCGTCCGGCACGATCGGCACGACCCGCTTGCCGATCTGCTTGTCGCGCAGCAGCGTGTTGAGCACCCGGACGAACGCCATCGTGGTCGAAATCTCGCGCCCGTCGGTCGCCTTCAACTGGGCCTCGAAGGTCGAGAGCGGCGGGATCTCCAGCGATTCCGACTTCCGCCGGCGCGTCGGCAGGCTGCCGCCGAGTGCCGCCCGGCGTTCCCGCAGATAGACCATCTCCGGGCTGTCCTCGGCCAGCTTGAGGAACGGCACTTCCTTGATCTGCTCGTCGGTGACCGGCAGGCTGAAGCGGTCGCGGAACTCCTTGAGGACCGCCTCGCCCATCTTCTTCTGCTGGTGGGTGATGTTCTGGCCCTCGCCGGCCTCGCCCATGCCGTAGCCCTTGACGGTCTTCGCCAGGATCACGGTCGGCTGGCCCTTGTGGGCCACGGCGGCGGCATAGGCGGCGTAGACCTTGCTGGGATCGTGGCCGCCGCGCGTCAGGCTCCAGATCTGCTCGTCGGACATGCCGGCGACGCGCGCCTTCAGCTCCGGGTCCTTGCCGAAGAAGTGCTCGCGGACATAGGCGCCGTTCTTGGACTTGAAGTCCTGGTACTCGCCGTCGACGCATTCCTCCATGCGGCGCAGCAGGCGGCCGTCGGTGTCGGCCGCGATCAGGGGGTCCCACGAGCTGCCCCAGATCACCTTGATGACGTTCCAGCCCGCTCCCCGGAAGTCGCCTTCCAGTTCCTGGATGATCTTGCCGTTGCCGCGCACCGGCCCGTCCAGGCGCTGGAGGTTGCAGTTGATGACGAAGACCAGATTGTCCAGCTTCTCGCGCCCGCCGAGCGAGATGGCGCCCAGGCTCTCCGGCTCGTCCATCTCGCCGTCGCCCATGAAGGCCCAGACCTTGCGGTTGGCGGTGTCGGCCATGCCCCGGTGGTGCAGGTATTTCAGGAACCGGGCCTGATATATGGCCATCAGCGGCCCCAGGCCCATCGAGACGGTCGGGAACTGCCAGAAGTCGGGCATCAGCCACGGATGCGGGTAGGACGACAGCCCGTTGCCATCGACTTCCTCGCGGAAGTTGAGCAGCTGCTCCTCGGTCAGCCGGCCTTCCAGGAAGGCGCGGGCATAGACGCCGGGGGAGGAGTGGCCCTGGAAATAGACCAGATCGCCGCCGTGCTTGTCCGTGGGGGCGTTCCAGAAGTGCTGGAAGCCGGTGTCGTACAGGGTGGCCGCCGACTGGAAGCTGGCGATGTGGCCGCCCAGCTCCGACGACTCCTTGTTGGCGCGCAGCACGATGGCGAGCGCGTTCCAGCGGATCAGCGAGCGGATCTTGTGCTCGATCGCGCGGTTGCCCGGATGCCGGGGCTCGCGGTCGGGCGCTATCGTGTTGAGGTAGGGCGTCGTGCCGGAATAGGGCACCGGCGTGCCCTTGCGGCGGGCTTCGGTGAACAGCTCGTCCAGGAGGAAGTGCGCCCGGTCCGGGCCTTCGAACTCCAGCACGGAAGCAAGCGCTTCGCGCCATTCCTGGGTTTCCAACGGATCATTGTCGCTGATCTTGTTCATTATTTCCCCCAATTTGCTGTTAAGCGTCGTAACTCATGACCCTCTACAAGAAAGACCCCACAAGCCTCGCGCTCCTAATTACCTATCTTTTTAAGGTGATCTATAAGACATTCCTTCCATTACCTTCTTATTGCTTGCGGCCGGTTATTTCTGAACGGCTTTCAGGGCGGCACGTCCTGGGACTCGCGCGCTGGCGCCCAAGTCCCGTTCGATCCGGAGCAACTGGTTGTATTTCGCAAGACGATCCGACCGGGACAGCGAGCCGGTCTTGATCTGCCCGCAGTTGGTCGCAACCGCCAGGTCGGCGATGGTCGCGTCTTCGGTCTCGCCCGAACGGTGCGACGTCGCGCAGGCGTAGCCTGCCCGATGGGCCATCTCGACGGCCTCCAATGTTTCGTGTCAGCGAGCCGATCTGGTTGACCTTGACCAGCAGCGCGTTGGCGATGCCTTTGGAGATGCCTTCTTCAAGGATGGTACGGTTGGTGACGAACAGGTCGTCGCCGACAAGCTGCACCTTGCGGCCGAGTGGAGCGGTCAGCGCCTTCCAGCCGTCCCAGTCTCCCTTCCGCCATGCCGTCCTCGATCGACACGATCGGATAGCGGTTGCACAGGTCCTCGTAGACGCGGGACCATGCCGGCGGCATCGAGGGTCCGGCCTTCGCCGGCCAGCGCATCGTTGCCGGCTCGTAGAACTCGCTGAAGGCGCCGTCGAGCGGGAACACGACATCGTCGCCGGGATGACAATCCACCGCCTCGACCCGCGCATGAGGAGGTCAGCGCCTCGTCGGTGCTCTTGAGGTTGGGGGCGAAGCCGCCCTCGTCGCCGACATTGGTGTTGTGGCCGGCGTCCTTCAGCGCCTTCTTCAGGCTGTGGAAGATTTCCGTGCCGATGCGCAGGCTTTCCGAGAATGTTCGGCGCACCCACCGGCATGATCATGAATTCCTGAACATCGATCGGGTTGTCGGCATGGGCGCCGCCGTTGATCACGTTCATCATCGGCGCGGGCAGGACGCACGCCGACACGCCCCCGACATAGCGCCAGAGCGGCAGCCCTAACTGACGCCGCCGCCGCCTTGGCGACGGCGAGGCTACGCCCAGGATGGCGTTGGCGCCCAGCGGCTCTTGTTGTCCGGGCCGTCAAGCTCGAGCAGGAGGCGATCCACGCCGATCTGATCGAGAGCGCATTCACGCGCAATGCCTGGGCGATGTCGCCGTTGACGGCATCGACGGCCTTTCGGACACCCTTGCCGCCGAAGCGGCTTTTGTCGCCGTCGCGCAGTTCCACGGCCTCGCGGGTTCCGGTGGAAGCGCCCGAGGCACGGCGGCCCGGCCTGTGGCACCGCTGTCGAGAACGACTTCGACCTCCACGGTGGGATTTCCCGGCTGTCGAGGATTTCAAGACCGCGAATGCTGGTGATTGTTGTCATGACTGACCCTCCCTTGTCAGCGGATGTCCTCTCAAGACTTTTAGAGGGGCTCAGACTTTCGCGCCTGAAGCCGTTCGATCCGCAGGAGATTGGTGGTGCCGGCAAGGCCGGTCGGCAGGCCGGCGGCGATCACGATGATCTCGCCGGGCTTGGCCAATCCTTCGCGCGCGGCGGTGGCGCAGGCGAACTCCACGATCTCCGACACCCGTGCCGTCTCGTTGGTCCGCACGGCATGAATGCCCCAGACCAGCGCCAGCCGGCGCGCGATGGGCATGTCGGGCGTCAGGCTCAGGATCGGGGCCGCGGGCCGGTCGCGCGCGGCCCGGAGGGCGGTCGAGCCGGATGTCGTGTAGGTCACGATGGCCGCCACCGGCAGCAGCGCCGCCGCCGAGCGCATGCCGTAGCAGATCGCGTCGGCGATGGTCGGCGCCGGGTTCCGGATGGGCGGCGTCGGTCGCCGTGCGGTAATAGGGGTCGCGCTCCACCTCCGCGATGATCCGGTCCATCATCCGCACCGCTTCCAGCGGGTAGCGGCCGGCGGCGGACTCGGCCGAGAGCATGACGGCGTCGGCCCCTCGTACACGGCGGTCGCCACGTCGGAGGCCTCGGCCCTGGTGGGGGTCGGCGCCTCGATCATGCGATTCCAGCATCTGGGTCGCGACGATCACCGGCTTGCCCGCCGCCCGTGCCGGCGCGCAGCACCCGGCGCTGGATGGTCGGGCACCTGCTCGGGCTGCATCTCGACGCCGAGATCGCCGCGCGCGACCATGACGGCGTCGGAGCGGTCCACGATCTCTTCGAGCCGCTCGATGGCGGAGGGCTTTTCCAGCTTCGCCATGATCGCGGCCTTGCCGCCCACCAGCTCGCGCACCTCGTCCATGTCCTCCGGACGCTGGACGAATGACAGGGCCACCCAATCGACGCCGAGTTCGAGCGCGAAGGTCAGGTCGCGGCGGTCCTTTTCGGTCAGCGGCGAAACCGGCAGGACGGCGCCGACGACGCTGACGCCCTTGCGCTCGGAAATGCGTGCCTCCGCGTCAGGACGCGGGCCGTGGCCGATCCGCTTCGGCCTGCTCGACCTCCAGCCGGACCTTGCCGTCGTCCACCAGCAGATGGACGCCGGGCGACAGGGCCGCGAAGATCTCGGGATGCGGCAGCGGCACCCGGTCGCGGTTGCCGGGCGTGGGGTCGAGGTCGAGGCGGATGCGCTCGCCCTCCTCAGCACGAACGGCCCTTCGGCCATCGTGCCGAGCCGCAGCTTCGGCCCCTGGAGGTCGGCCAGGACGCCGATCGGGCGGCCGGTCTCCTGCTCGATATCGCGCACGATATTCGAGGCGTTCCCGATGGTCCTCGTGGCTGCCGTGGCTGAAATTGAGGCGGAAAACGTCGGTGCCCGCGTCGAACAGGGCCTGGATGACCTCCCGGCTTGAACTTGCCGGCCCGAGCGTGGCGACGATCTTGGCGTGACGATGACGACGCATGACGATCCCTCCGTTGCCGGCAGTCTCGGTTAGAAGACGTAGCGGGTGTTGATGAACTTGGACTTGTGCTGCGTGACGATCGTGTCGAGCAGCTGCTTGCTCTGCGTCCGTCTGCTTGGCCGCGATCATGGAGCGGATCGAGAAGGAGCGGAGCGCGTCGGTCACCGACAGCGTGCCCTCGGCACTGTCCTTGCGGCCGGTGAAGGGGAAGACGTCGGGACCGCGCTGGCACTGGCAGTTGATGTTCACCCGGCAGACCTGATTGACCAGCGGATCGACCAGCGCCCCGATCTTGTCCGGGTTGGTGCTGAAGATGCTGACCTGCTGGCCGTGCTCGGAGGTGATGATGTATTCCAGCGCCGTCTCGACATCCTCGAACGGCATGACCGGCACGATCGGGCCGAACTGCTCCTCGCGGTAAAGCTGCATGCCCTCCTTCACCGGGAACACGACGGCCGGGATAGAACAGCGTCCTGGCCGAAGCGCCGCCGCCCTCGTTGATGACGCTGCGCGCCCTTGGCCACGGCGTCCTCGACCGCCTCGGTCATGAACCTGACCTTGTCGCGCACCGGCAGCGGGGTGATGCTGACGCCCTTTTCCCAGGGCATGCCGACCTTCAGCTTGCCCACCTCCTCGGAGAAGCGGCGCAGGAACGGATCGACGATGGACTGATGCACGATCAGCATCTTGAGCGCGGTGCAGCGCTGGCCGTTGAACGACAGCGAGCCGAGCAGGCATTCCTTCACCGCCAGCTCGATGTCGGCATCGGGCAGGACGATGGCGGCGTTCTTGGCGTCCAGCCCCAGCACGGCGCGCAGGCGGTTGAGCTTCGGGTGCAGTTTCTTCAGGTGGTCGGCGACCCGGCTCGACCCGATCAGGGTCAGGATGTTGATCTTGCCGGAGTTCAGCAGGCGCGGCACGACGACTTCGCCGCGGCCGTAGACGGTGTTGATCACCCCCTTGGGGAACGCGCTGCGGAACGCTTCGAGCAGCGGATAGAACAGCAGCGTGCCGTATTGCGGCGGCTTGAAGACCATGGTGTTGCCCATGATCAGCGCCGGGATCAGGGTCGCGAAGGTCTCGTTGAGGGGGTAGTTGTACGGCCCCATGCACAGCACCACGCCCATCGGCGCGCGGCGGATCTGGCCGATGGTGCCCTCGACCTCGACGAAGCGCGAGTTGCTGTTGTCCAGCTCCTTCAGGGCGTCGATCGTGGCGCGGATGTAATCGACGGTGCGGTCGAACTCCTTCTCGGAATCGGTCAGGTTCTTGCCGATCTCCCACATGATCAGGCTGACGACCTCGCGCTTGCGCGCCACCATCTGGCGGGTGAATTCCTGGACGCAGGCGATCCGCTCGGCGACCGTCATGGTCGGCCATTCGCCCCGGCCATTGTCGTAGGCGGCGACGGCGGCCTCCAGCGCTTCCTCGCTCTGGGCTTCCTCGCCCAGCGGGTAGCTGCCGAGTTCGACCTGCTCCAGCTCGCCGTTCTCGCGGCGACGCAGACCGGGGAGAGGACGGTCTGGGCCGGGCCTTCCCAGGTCTTGAGCACGCCATCGATAAGGTAGGAGCGCTGATGGATCGGCCCCGGCGGGCGATGCTCCTCCGGGATCTCGTTCTCTCGCGGGAAGAGATTTTTCAGTTGTTCAGAGTCGATCATGGGAAGCGCTCCGATTACGGGAGGGTTTTCTTCCCCCTCGCCCCAGGGGCGAGGGCACTAAGCTTGGCTACTCCTTGATCTGACACGTTGATCAGGCCCGTTGGTGGAAGCATCGTGACCGGACCCCGCCGCCCCGCCCCGGAGTTCGGGCAGGATCACCTGGCCAGCTGCTTGCCCAGCTCGACGCCCCACTGGTCGAAGGTGTTGATATTCCAGATGATCCCCTGGACGAAGATCTTGTGCTCGTAGAGCGCGATCAGCATGCCCAGGCGGTAGGGGTCCAGCCGGTCCAGCAGGATCGAGTTGGTCGGCCGGTTGCCGCTCGAAGACCTTGTGCGGCACCAGCGCTTCCAGCGCCTCCCCGGACAGCCCCTGTTTCTCCAGCTCGGCCCGCGCCTCGTCCGCGGTCTTGCCGCGCATCAGCGCCTCGGTCTGGGCCAGGAAGTTGGCGAGCAGCATCGGGTGATGCTCGCCCAGCGGGTTCTGGCTTTCCAGGCGGCGATGAAGTCGGCCGGGATCAGCTTGGTGCCCTGGTGGATGAGCTGGTAGAAGGCGTGCTGGCCGTTGGTGCCGGGCTCGCCCCAGATGATCGGGCCGGTGCGGTAATCGACCGGCTTGCCGTCGCGGTCCACGGACTTGCCGTTGCTCTCCATGTCGCCCTGCTGGAAGTAGGCCGCGAAGCGGTGCAGATACTGGTCGTAGGGCAGGAGGGCGTGGGCCGTGGCGCCCAGGAAGTTGCGGTACCAGACGCCGAGCAGCCCGAGGATCACCGGCAGCGTTCCTCCAGCGGGGCGGTGCGGAAATGCTCGTCCATGGCGTGGGCACCGTCGAGCAGTTCCTCGAACCGCTCCGGGCCGAGATCGACCAGTGCAATCGGCAGGCCGATCGCCGACCAGAGGCGAGTAGCGCCCGCCGACCCAGTCCCAGAAGCCGAACATGTTGGCGGTGTCGATGCCGAACTTCGCGACTTCCGCCTCGTTGGTCGAGACGGCGACGAAGTGCTTCGCGACCGCCGCACTCGTCCTTCACGCTTGTCCAGCAGCCAGGCCCGGGCGGTCCGGGCGTTGGTCAGGGTCTCCTGGGTCGTGAAGGTCTTGGAGGCGACGATGAACAGGGTCGTGCCGGGATCGAGCCCCTCCAGCGTCTCCGCGATATGGGTGCCGTCGACGTTGGAGACGAAGTGCAGCGCGCAGGTCGCGGTCGCCGTAGGGCTTCAGCGCCTCCGTCACCATGTACGGCCCGAGGTCGGAGCCGCCGATGCCGATGTTGACGACATCGGTGATGCGCCGCCCGTCATGGCCTTTCCAGGCGCCGTCGCGCACGGCGCGGGAGAAGCCGGCCATCCGCTCCAGCACGCCGCGCACCTCCGGCATGACGTCCACGCCGTCGACCATGACCGGCCGGTCGGAGCGGTTGCGCAGTGCGGTGTGGAGCACCGCGCGGTTCTCGGTCGTGTTGATCTTCTCCCCGGCGAACATCCGGTCGCGCCAGCCCTCGACATCCTGCCGGCGCGCGAGGTCGAGCAGCATCCTCATGGTGTCGGGCGTGATCCTGTTCTTGGAGAAGTCCAGCAGCATGCCGTCCAGGCGCAGCGAGAACCGGTCGAACCGCTCGGGATCGTCCGCGAACAGGTCGCGCATGTGGACCGTTTCCATGGTCTCGGCATGGCGCTTCAACGCCTGCCATTCGGGTGATTGGGTCAGAGTCGGACATCGGTTTTACCCCTCCACCTCTCTTCTTCTATTGCGGATGCGGGACCCTGTTAAGCGCCGTCGTCAAACCGGCGGATCGACTTTCCATTCATGCGCGCACCTGCCCTGCCCGGCTGAGCTGGCTGGCCTCGCGGGCCAGCTCTTCGATGCGGCCCCAGTCGCCGCTGGCTATCGCGTCCGCCGGAGCCACCCAGGAGCCGCCGACCGCGACCACGTTGGGCAGTGCGAGGTATTGGGGCGCCTTGGCCAGATCGATGCCGCCGGTCGGGCAGAAGCGGACCTCGGGCAGCGGTGAGGCGAAGGCTTTCAGCATCGGGATGCCGCCCGCCGGCTCGGCCGGGAAGAACTTGAGGTACCGGTAACCGGCCGAGACCAGTTCGATCACCTCCGCCGGGGTCACGGCACCCGGCAGGAACGGGACCGGGGAGTTCTTCGCGGCGTCGAGCAGTGCGGCGCTGTGGCCGGGGCTGACGACGAAGCGGGCTCCGGCGTCGGCGACGGCCTGGTACTGCGCGGGGTTGATGACCGTTCCGGCGCCGACCACTCCGTTTGGAACCTCCGCGCCGATGCGCCGGATCGCGTCGATGGCGCCGGGCGTGCGCAGGGTGATTTCGAGCACCGGCAGGCCGCCCGCGACGAGCGCCTTTGCGAGAGGGATCGCCTTTTCGACATCGTCGATGATCAGTACCGGCACGACAGGCGCCAGTCCCAGGATCTCCGCGATGGCTTCCTGATGGTCGCTCATGATGCGTTCCCCATTAATTATTCTTGTGGCCGCATTTTTGTTCTACCGGCGGGTCGGAGGTCTTGAAGACCGAGGCTCCGGATTCGGCATCGCCGACCGCGTCGCGGAACACGCCGAACAGCTCGCGCCCGACGCCGTAGTCATTGCCCGACAGGTCCGGCCGCAAGGGCTCGCGGGCAGCCAGGGATGCTGCATCGACCAGCACCTCAAGCGTGCCCTTCTCGGCGTCGAGGCGGATCATGTCGCCGTCCCGCACGCGGGCCAGCGGGCCGCCGTCGGCGGATTCGGGCGTGACGTGGATGGCGGCCGGCACCTTGCCCGACGCGCCCGACATCCGCCCGTCGGTGACCAGCGCCACCTTGAAGCCCTGGTCCTGCAGAACGCCGAGCGAGGGCGTCAGCTTGTGAAGCTCCGGCATGCCGTTGGCCTTGGGACCCTGGAAGGGCACCACCGCCACGACGTCGCGGGTCAGTTCGCCGTTCTTGAAGGCGTCGATCAGCTGGTTCTGGTCGGTGAAAACCTTGGCCGGAGCCTCCACGAACCGGTGCTCGGGCTTGACCGCGGAAATCTTGATGACGGCGCGGCCGAGATTGCCGTCCAGCATCTTCAGCCCGCCATCGGCGCTGAACGGCTTCTCGGCCGAGGCCACGACCTTGGGGTCGAGGCTGCGCTCCGGCCCCGGCCTCCAGGTGAGGGTGCCGTTGTCGAGGAACGGCTCGTCGAGATAGCGCTCCAGCCCGCCCGGTCCGGTGACGGTGGTCACGTCGGCGTGGAGCAGCCCGGCCTTCAGCAGCTCGCGGATCAGCAGCGACATGCCGCCGGCCGCCTGGAAGTGGTTCACGTCGGCGGTGCCGTTCGGATAGATCCGGGTGAGCAGCGGCACGACGTCCGACAGGTCGGAGAAATCCTGCCAAGTCAGCGTGATGCCGGCCGCCCGCGCGGCGGCCACAAGGTGCATCGTGTGGTTGGTCGAGCCGCCCGTCGCCAGCAAGCCGACGACGCCGTTGACCATGGCCCGCTCGTCGATCACGGAGGAGATCGGCGTGTAGTCGTCGCCGAGCGCGGTGATCTCGGTGACCCGCTTCGCCGCCGCCACGGTCAGCGCGTCGCGCAGCGGCGTGTAGGGGTTGACGAAGGAGGCGCCCGGCAGGTGCAGGCCCATGATCTCCATCAGCATCTGGTTGGAGTTCGCGGTGCCGTAGAACGTGCAGGTGCCCGGGCCGTGGTAGGATTTGGATTCCGCCTCCAGCAGCGCGTCGCGGCCCAGCTTGCCCTCGGCGTAGAGCTGGCGGATGCGCGTCTTCTCGGCGTTGGGCAGGCCGGTGGTCATCGGCCCGCCCGGCACGAAGACGATCGGCAGATGGCCGAAGGTCAGGGCGGCGATCAGCAGTCCCGGCACGATCTTGTCGCAGATGCCCAGCATCAGGGCGCCGTCGAACATGTCGTGGGACAGGGCGACCGCCGTCGCCATGGCGATCACGTCGCGGCTGAACAGCGACAGCTCCATGCCGTCCTGCCCCTGGGTGACGCCGTCGCACATCGCCGGCACGCCGCCGGCGAACTGGGCGACGGCGCCCGGCGTCGCGCACCGCCTGCTTGATCAGCGGCGGAAAGGGCTCGATACGGCTGATGCGCCGAGAGCATGTCGTTGTAGGACGAGACGATGGCGATGTCGGCCGTGGTCGTCCCGGCCAGGTCCGCTTTCTCGGAAGCTCCGCAGGCGGCGAAGCCGTGGGCGAGGTTGCCGCAGGACAGGGTGCCGCGCCGTGGTTTCCTGGCGGCGGCTGCGCGGCACCGGTCCAGATAGGCGTCGCGGCTGGCGCGGCTGCGCTCACGGATGCGGTCGGTGACGGCGTCAACGGTGGAGTTCAGGCTCATGATCGGAATTCCTCACGCCAGGAAGGCAGGGTCGTCGTGCCAGGTGCGGCCGTCGCGCTCGATCAGGGCGATGGCCTGGGATGGTCCGGATGTCCCGGCGATATAGGGTTTGGGCCGCTCGGACCGGGCTGCCCAGGCATCCAGGATGCGCTCCACCCAGATCCAGGCGGCCTCGACCTCGTCGCGGCGCATGAACAGGGTCGGGTTGCCGCGCACGACATCCATCAGCAGCCGCTCATAGGCGTCGGGAAAGCGGTTCTTGAAGGTCTCGCGCGAAGCTGAGGTTCAGGGGAACCTCGCGCAGCCGCATGCCGCCGGGGCCGGGTTCCTTGGCGATCAGGTGCAGGCCGATCGCCTCGTCCGGCTGCAAGCGGACGACCAGCCGGTTGGGCGTGGTTTCGCCGGCCTCCGCCGGGGAAGATCGAGTGCGGGATCGGGCGGAACTGGATGACGATCTCCGACACCTTCTCCTGCATCCGCTTGCCGGTCCGCAGATAGAACGGCACGCCCGGCCCAGCGCCAGTTGTGGACCTCGGCCTTGAGGGCGACGAAGGTTTCGGTGTTGCTGTCGGAGCCGATCCCCTCCTCCTCCAGATAGCCCCGCACCGCGGCGCCGCCGACGGCGCCCGCCCGGTACTGGCCGCGCACCGTGGTGGTCGCGATGTTCTCGATGCCGATGGGGCTCGAGCGAGCGCAGCACCTTGATCTTCTCGTCGCGCACCGCTTCCTTGTCGAGCGAGACCGGCGGCTCCATCCCGACCAGACAGACCAGTTGCATCAGGTGGTTCTGCACCATGTCGCGAAGCGCGCCGGACGTGTCGTAGTAGCCGCCCCGGCTCTCCACGCCGACCGTTTCGGCCACGGTGATCTGGACGTGGTCGATATGGCCGGCGTTCCACAGCGGCTCGAACAGCGAGTTGGCGAAACGCAGCGCCAGCAGGTTCTGGACCGTCTCCTTGCCCAAGTAATGGTCGATCCGGTAGATCTGCTCCTCGGCGAAGACGCCGCCGACCTCGTCGTTGATCCGGCGGGCGGATTCCAGGTCGTGGCCGATCGGCTTTTCCAGCACGACGCGGGATTTCGGCGTAACCAGCCCGCTGGCGCGCAGCCGTTCGGAGATCGGACCGAACAGGCTGGGAGATGTCGCCAGATAGAAGACGCGGATAACGTCGTCACGCCCGTCCAGATGTCCGGCCAGATCGCCCCAGCCGTCGTCCGAGGTGGCATCGACATAGGCGTAGCTGAGGCGGTCGCGGAAGCGGCTCCAGGCGGCGGCGTCGAACTCGTGCGCGGGCAGATACAGGTGCAGAGCCTCTTCGGCTTTCGCCCGGTACTCGCCCGTGTCGAGATGGCTGCGCGAAATGCCGATGATCCGGCTTTCCGGCGTGAACTGGCCCGCCTTGTCTCGCAGGTAGAGGGACGGCAGCAGCTTTCGCAGCGAGAGGTCGCCGGTGCCGCCGAAAACAAGGTAATCAAAGGTGCTGAGGACTGTGGTAACGGGGGCCATCACGCCACCTCACGGGTTTTCGGAGCGGAATTCGCCTCGATCAGTTCCATCACTTCGGCACGGGTCGGCAATGCCGGGATGGCGCCCCGCTTGGTCGTCGCCAGGGCTCCGGCGGCGTTGGCGAACCGGCACATCGCAGTGAGCCGCTCAGGCGTCAGCGGACCACAGTCTTCGAGTAATCCCGCCAGCAATCCCTCCACGAAGGCGTTGCCGGCGCCGGTGGTATCGACGGGCTGAACCTTAATCCCGGCATTGACAGAATTTATAAGATGGATATGGGCGTAGCGGTACGATGATACGGTAACATCTATGCTGTATTTAGAATGATGCGTGCTTCTACAATGACTGGTCCCGAGCCGCCGGTCTTGCTGTTGGTGAATTGGGTGTACGGGCCAGCGGGTGGGCGTACGGATTCCGTCACGTTTCGCGCCAGCTTGCCGTCGGGAGGGTGATGAGGGTAGAGCAGTGATCTTCCTGTAGGCTGGCGGACACCATGGCCCAGTTCGCCCATCTGCACGTCAATCACAAAGCCAAGCCTGAGATGCAGCGCCTGACCATTGGCTAAAAGCAACGTCTCGATGCTGCTTAAAATCCAGCGTTACGTCGTGATAACCCTCGCCTAATGAAGCTGTGACAACGTCCCGCGCGATCCTGCAAGATTTGGGCGCTGAAGCCAGTCCGATCAGTGCGAAGCCGCGGCTGGTTCGATAATTCCCAGGAGCCGGATTCCATAGACGAAGAGTTGCACCGCGACCGCCGTCAGGAGAACGCCGAAGACGATCTCCGAGACGATCAGCGATGTGGGATTGAGCCGCCTGGCGATCTTATCGATGTTGCTGAAGATCAGGTAGTCCAGTGCGCCGACCAGGAGTACCAAGCCCAGGACGAGCGCTGCCGCCGCGATCGAGTGTACGCTGTCGGATGCGATGATCAGGACCGTCATGCCGACCGGATTGAACAGGTACGGGATCGCCAGCGGATAGACCGCGAGCTTGTCGGGGTCGCTCGGCGCCTCGTGGCCTTCCACCACCTCCTCGCTGCCCAGCGCCATCTTCACGGCGATCAGCGCCAGGATGATGCCGCCAGCCACCGCGACGGCGCCAGTCGTGATGTGCAGCAGCCGCAGGAGCACGCCACCGCTGATGAACACCACCACCGCTGCCACCATGGCCGTGATCACCATGCGTCTGCCTATGGCGACCTGCTGCTCCGGCGTAAACTTCTTCGTCTTCTCCAGGAACGGCACCAGCGCGATCTTCGGCCCTATGCCGATCAGGAGCAGCAGAAGGAGTGTGGCAACAGTTTCGAAATCGATGACCGACAAATCCATGGGGGCTCCAGCGTCAGGTTCGGATGAAGGTCTTCGGTCAGCAATCGAGCGATAAGCACGGGGCTTACCTGGGTCGATGCCTTTGCCGTCGGACAAGCCACAAAACGGCCAGGAAGCCTCCGATGATCACACCGACCCGGATTACCATGTCGCGCGAACTGCCGAGGGAGAGGGTGCCGCTCTTCCATCTCGAGCTGACGACTTCCAGATCCGCTCTCAAGGAAAGCAGCGGAAGCGCGTCAAAATCATCGACGGGAATTGACCCCAGAATGCGCCGGGGTTCCGGTTGCGCATTCCGCCCACTGTCCAGCGGCAAGCGCCGGGCGAGTTGATCGATTTCGTCATTGCCGGTGAAGAACTGCGGATCAAGCGTCAAGGGGAACAAGGTTGTCTCGCCCTGCATCTTGAGCTCGATCATGGCGTTGACGTCGTTGCACACGCCCAAGGCATAGTAGCCACCAAACGGAAGATCCGGGTGGCGCTGTTTGATCGCGCTGTAGGCCCGCACGATGCTGCCGGCGAGGCGCATGACCTCCAGGGCTTCAGTTCCTCGGTAGCTATGTGCCACCTTGCCCATGACCCAGGCCTGATCCCGCGTCACGCTCGGCCGGAACATGGCTTCTCCGTCGATCCCGAAGTAGAAGGACAGATCGGCATTGACCACCGGGCCGCGGACGATGAATTCGTGCTGTGAATGGCTGACCGGGACCAGCAGGGTGTGGTCCGTTCCGGGAACCGGGATACGGGTATCGATCCAGAACGGCGTGAGGACGTCGCGGCCGTGATAGATCAGGTCACCGAAATTCGCGAAATACCGGGAATCCCTCACCTCCAGATCGTGGCCTGCCGCTGTCAGTGTGTCCAGGAGGGCGCTCGGCGTGTCCACGGACTGTCGCGTCGACGACAACCCGATACCGTGCTCCACGCTCCGGGGAGTTCAGCGACAGGCGGTTCAGCACCGCGGCGAGACGCAGGCTGTCAGCGTACCGGCCGGCCAGCACCGGGTCGATCCGATCGCCGGCCTCCAGCCCGAAACCCAGGGGCCGGAGATAGGCGTCCGGCGCTAAAGGCTCACTGGTGGCTGGAAGGCCGAGCGCCTCTTCGACAGACGCCTCATCCGTCGCCCTGGTATCTCCTGCTGCGGCACGGATTTGCTCCCGGACCGATCCATCGCCGCCGCCGCAAGCCGGACGGCCCGGCCCATTCCCGGCACGGTCAAGCCCGGAAATCGGTCCAGGGCCTCGAAGTTCCTGCCGAGGATCAGCTCGCGCAGCCGCTTGATCTCTTCCGGTCCGAGAATGCCGCCCGCTTTCGGGTCCCGCCCCAGGCGCTTGTACAAGGATTCCACGAAGTCCGGGTTCCGGGACAGCTCCGACATGACTTTGGACACGGGCAGCCAGGGCGCTTCGTCCGCCAGCGCCGGCGCGCGGCACAACAGCACAGCGCCCATGAACAGCGCCAGAGAGAAAAACGCATGCCGCAGGCCGGCCTTCATCGGGATAAGCTCGCAACCGCGGAAGGAAGCGTCGGCGCCAGCCCGCAGTTTTTGCTTTTCATGCAGGACTCCGTCCAGTGAAGGAGCAGAATCCGCCGCACTTCTTCGATCGTGTAGGGATTGTCCTGCGTCGAATGGCCGGAGCGAACGACCAGCTCGGACTCGACGCCCTCGATATGGGCACTCCTGTATTCGACGACACCGTCATCCCCGGTCTCGACCGGACCGTCGCCGCTGACGGCGATGATCGAGTGGGCCTTGACCCCTTCGGCAATGGGAGTGCGCGCCAGCGCCTGTACCAGCAGGCTGCCCGGTGTCATCCCGTAGACGCTGGCGAACCCTGCCTGTGCTCCCAGGACGGTCGTTCTGACGTCCAACTTGCTGATTTCAGCGGTCGCCTTAAGGAGATTCACAGGTAACCGCACCAGACTTGCAACGTAGTGGCTGGCCCGGTTTCCGGCGACATAGCTGCCGGCATGGGGGGTGGCAATGAAGACGAGGCGCTTGACCGATGGAACCGGCTTGATGAACAGGGCGCGCTTCAGAATTTCACGGCTCTCGGGGCTGACGTCCAGCTCCTCGGGCGGCTTGCGGAACGCCGTGTTCCAGAACCTGTCGCCCGAGTTTACCACCGCCATCTTGGTCAGCAGACCGCCCTGGCTGTGGCCGATCACGACCATCTCATGCAGCGACGGATCGGTTCCGGACGGGTCCAGGGCGGCAACCGCGTCCTGCAGCGCATCGCGCAGCATCATCGCGGAATAGGGAACCGGATTGCCCGTTTCATAGGCGAAGAACCAGAACTGGAAATGGTCGCGGATGCGCGGGTCGCCCCGCAGGTCGTTCAGCATCTCGGCCCAGCGTACCGGGCTCGACGCCGTCCCGTGGACAAAAACGACGGGAATGCGCCCGGACTGATACGGCTCCAATGCCACCAGCCGCGACGGCGCTTGCTTTTCCAGCAGGTTGCCCCTCAGGAAGCCGCCGTACTCGAACTCCCAGGCCGGCACGCCGCTCAGCATGTAGGCGAGCGAGGCGGTATACTCCACCTCCAGCGGAACCTGCCGCTGATCGATCAGGACCGATCCGACTTCGGAGGAGGGATAGAGTTCGAGATGCCCGTGAACGGTTCCGCTGCCAAGCTGGCGCCAGGGATCCTCGATGCGCAGCAGGGCGGTCACCGGCGTCTTGACGCGCGGCGCAACCTGGAACCCCCTGGCCAGCTGACCCTGGGCTGTACCTGCAGCCAGTGGCGCGCCGATGCCGGATTGTCGGTAGCGGTTGTCCAGGCCGTGGATTTCCAGCTCGGCGGCCGGAAAGAAACCGGTCAGCTGGCGTCCGCCCCAAGCGAGGTCGTGCGGATCGAAAGCCACGTCGAGCCGGCCGAAGGGCAACGAATAGCTCGCCGCCTGGATGGCGACCTCCGCTCCGTCCTCGGCGGCTAACCCGGAGGTCAGGCCGCGATTGTACAGGTCGCTGGCGAGCCGGAGCCGCGGATCGTAGGGATCGGGCGGCTGGCCGGCCGTTCCGGGAAACAGAAAGGCGTAGGCGTAGAGGGCTGATGCCAGGTAGTAGGGGCGTCCACCGCGCTCCCCGGCGTGCAGGAACGACATCTCCGCGAGGGCGAACATCTCATTGGCGCCGCCGCGTCCTCCGACAACCGCCGCATGGAGATCGGCAATGGCGTACTCCGGCTTCTCCTGGTAGAGGTCCGTCAGGGACCGCTGCCGCAGCACGTTCCGGGTCTGATCGCTCAGCGTGTGCGCCGACAGGACATTGCGGGTGAGCTCCTGATGGACCGTGGCGTGGTCCACGCGCTCGACGCTGATCGGCCCGGCGCAGCCAACGGCCAGAAGCACCCCCGCCAGCAAAATCATGCCGTTGAGGAAATTTCGGAAGATCGGCCACGTCATGCGGAGGCCCCTCCTGCCGGCAACCCGATGAGCCACAGGCTCTAGTAACCAGGAGGCGCGCTGACGGTCACATAGGTGACGCTTCCGTTCACATAGGCCTGGTTGTACCAGGCGCCGCCGCACCCGTAGTAGCTTACTCCCCCCGTCGCCACGACGGTGGGCGAACAGGGAAGCACCGTGACATAGGTCGGGGTCGATGCGGCGCCGGCGACGTAGCCCACGGTGGCGCCGACCGCCACTCCGGCCACTGCCCATCCCCAATCATCGTCATCATCGTAATCGTGATGATGATCCCAGTCGTCGGACATGTTCTGCGCCGCATTGCTGCGGGCGTCGGTGCGCTCGGTTTGGCCTTGCTGGCGGGCGTCGGTTCGCTCGGTGGACCCTTGCTGGCGGGCGTCGGTCCGCTCGGTGGAAGCCGTTTGCCGCTGGTCCGACCGCTCGGTTCGCTCCGCCTGGCCCGATGTGCGTGTCTCGCCCCGTGTCTCGGTGCGGGTCTGCTGCGTTGCTGCGCGCTGCCCCGAGCGCTCGGTAGCCCCCGCCTCGCGCGCCGCGGTCTGCTGCGTCTGGGCGCGCTGCCCGGAACGTTCGGTGGCTCCGGTCTGGCGCGTCGCGGCCTGCTGCGTCTGGGCGCGCTGACCCGACCGCTGGGTGGCGCCGGCCTGCCGGGCCGGTGCCGCGGCCGCCGGCCTCGGGGCTGATTTCTGCGCCGAGAAGCTGCCGCTGGACGCGGCGCCGGAACGGGAATAACCACCGCCACCGCCACCGCCACGCCCTCCACCGCCGCCGCCGCGCGCGCCGCCACCACGCGCGCTGGCGTCAGCCACCATGGCAGCCACCAGGAGCAGCGACGAAGCAATCGAGATGGTGATTCTTGCTGATCGGGAGTTCATTTCGGCAATCCTTCCATGCTGCCGGATTGCGCCGCTGTGGCTGGCGCGTCAACGGCAGGGGCTTCACCGGTCGTGGTTGGCTGGTCGGCCGGGTGCCGGCGGACCCTGACCAGGAACGGGATGCGTTGGGCTCCATCCGGCGGGTTGAAAGCAAGGTCCACCGGCGAAACATCGGGGTTCAATTTCCAGTCCGAGAACTCGGCCCGGTACTGCGGCGCACCCTCCTCGTTCTTGTAGGTGATCGCCAACCGTTGCGGCAGATGCGTGTTGTCGGTATCGAGCCAGATTTCGAAATCAACATCGGCGCCCCGCCCCGCCAGATGATCGGTCGGCACGGCGGTGAGCACATTCCGCTCCACGTAATCGATGGACTGGAGCCGCTGATCCAGCTCGGCCGGCAGCGTGGTGACCAGCAGCAGCGCCAGCGGAAGCCGGACGTCCAGATCCTGGATCACGTAGCGCACCACATCGTCAACGCTGCCCGCCTTCTCGACCTGTCCGTAGACATTGTCATCGGGATTGAACACGGTGATCGCCTTGCCATCGTAGATCACCAGGGTCCGTTTTCCGTCGCTCTCCTCCGCCTCGATCCTCAGCCGGTCGGGGCGGCTGAGGGTGACCTGGCGCCGCTCGCCGAACGTGATCTTCTGGCCGGTGTCCTGCACGACATCAAAGCCGGCCCGGATGGTCACGCTGAAGCCCTGGGCCTGGGCCAGCGTATTGGCCATGAGGTTCAGGGCATTCAGCGCCTCGATGTCCATCGGCGCTTCGTCGAGCGACTGTTCTGCGAGCGACTGGCCTTCGGGCATCTGTTCTTCAAGCGTCTGCTCCTGGGCGGAAGGCTCTTCGGCAGCCACCGCAGGTCCGGCCATCAAGGAAAGCCCCAGCATCAAAGGAAGGAGGAGTGCTGGCCATGACGGCCACCTGACGCCAGTCATCGCTGTCCCTCCTGCACGCCGCGCTGATAGGCCGATTCCTCGGTCTTCTTGTGGTAGTCGTAAAGCATGCCGCCGGCCAGACCGGCACCCGCGCCGATGGCTGCCCCCATGGCGGCGTTGCCGGCGATGGCGCCGATCAGAGCCCCGCCGGCGGCGCCCCCGGTCGTTCCGGTCAGCGCCCGCTGCTGCGTCGCCGACATGTCACTGCAGGCAGCGAGGGCGAGCGCGATGACCGCGACGCAGCTCCACCGATTGATCGTCCCTTGAAGACTCATGTCCATCTCCACTGGTCCTTTGGCTTCAAAAACAAGCGGTCAGCGGCTGCACGGATAGTGTTGGGCCAGATAGCGGAAAATCCCTTCTGCCGGCAGCGTGTTCATGGCACTGGGGTTCTGCTTCGCCCAGGAGATGAAGCCTGCGATAGCCTCGTTGCGTGTCGGCCGCAGCCTCGGCTCGCAGAATAACGGCGTTTTTGCCTCGGCTGCCGCGACAATCTGATGGTACTGGTAGGCTCCAACCGCGAAGCCGTGGCAGAAGTGCAGCGCGGCGATTCCGGTGGCATCGGTCGGCGTGGCCTCGCACAGCCGTACGAGATCGCCCGTGGTCATGACCTGGAAATCGGTTTCGGAAGGGTTGGCCACCGGCTGTGCGCGTACGGATGTGCAAATCAAGAGAACCATTACCGTCATGGCCGCAAGCAGAGCGGGTTTTTGTCGGCGTTTCATCGTTTGCTCCTCATCGTATGCTCCATGCAGCAACCATCGGCGACGAAGCGTTGCGGATCAGCGGGCCCTTGGCCTCGGAGTGTGGTCGATCGCGGTAGGTCGGTCGCGAACTGCTTGATGATCAGGAGAGCGCGCGGTGTCTGGCTCGGATCGTGAGCCAAATGCGCAGTCAAAATCCCGGAGCCGCTGTCAAGTCGGCGGCGTACATCGCACGTGAGAAATTGGTCTCGATCTTCATGGCGCGGCCCTTAAGACCTTCCCGTCAAG
>CAWKET010000005.1:0-48745 GCA_963848585.1 uncultured Alphaproteobacteria bacterium
AGGCCCTGCCTCTGGAAGCTGTCATCGACGGCAGGCTGCCGACCGGGGAACCCGTGGCCGTCGCCGAATCCGTCGACATCGAGCGGTGCCCGGAAGTGGCGCGGGTCACCCGTGATCCGAAGATGCTGCTGCTGGCCAAGCGGGTGCTCGGGTATAATCCGCAGAAGATCGAAGTATCGCTGCGCTGGTCGTTCCCGACCCGTCTGCCGTTGACCGAGCACTGCAACATAGATCTGGCGAGCCGCTGGCACTATGACGTGATCGGCAAGAACTCCATGTCGCTCTTCTTCTACATCCTCAAGGGCGACAGCGATCTGGACGGCGCCCATGCGACCATCCTGAAATCCCACCGCAAGAAGAAGATCTCGATGCTGTTCCGGCCCAGCACGACGATCAGCGAGGCCGAACTGATCAGCTATTACGGTCCCGGTCAGGTCGTCATCGCGACCGGCGAGCCCGGCGACGGCTTCGCCGAGGACCCCAACACCTTCCACCGCGCCATGCAGCCGATCTCCAGCGCGCGTCTTGTGCTGCTGGTCCGCTATAGCTGATCGCCTGCGGCATTCAAGAGGCGGCAAGAGGGGTCGCGGCGCTTTGGCCGCGACCCCTCGAACCGGTTAAAACAGACCCAGTGCCGCCGTGTGCTTAAGGACTTCCTCACCGCCGCGCCAGATCATGTCGAGCGCCACATAGGTGATGATCACAAGCCCGATCCAGCCGATCCAGCGGTGCTTGTGCAGCAGGTGGGCGACCATGTTGGCGGCGACGCCCATCAGCACCACGGACAGCAGCAGGCCGATGATCAGGATGTTCGGATGATCCTTGGCGGCGCCGGCCACCGCCAGCACGTTGTCCAGCGACATGGACACGTCGGCCACCAGGATCTGCCAGACCGCGGCCCCGAAGGTCTTGGTCTGCCCCTGTTTGCCTCAGCCGCCGCGATCGCCTCGTCGGGCGCCACCTCGTCCTGGCCGTGGGAGCGCAGTTCGCGGTACATCTTCCAGCAGACCCACAGCAGCAGCACGCCGCCGGCCAGCGTCAGG
This sequence comes from uncultured Alphaproteobacteria bacterium, assembly GCA_963848585.1. Classification (GTDB taxonomy): domain Bacteria; phylum Pseudomonadota; class Alphaproteobacteria; order Azospirillales; family Azospirillaceae; genus Skermanella. Next base: position 1,044 of record CAWKET010000005.1, read on the forward strand.
CCGATGATCGCGAGCAACTGGGTCGTGATGAGCGCGAAGAAGATGCGCAGCACGATGGCGGCGCCGATGCCCCAGAAAATCACCCTGCGGCGCTGGTCCATCGGCACCCCGGCAGCGGCCATGCCGACCACGATGGCGTTGTCGCCCGCCAGCACGAGGTCGATCGCGATGACCTGCCCCAGTGCTATAAGCTGAGGCCATAAATCGAAGTTTTCCATTGTCCCCTGTATCCTTGATCGCGGCGCATGCTCATCAATGGCATACGCCGCCGCTAGTTCAGATTTTCGCTTGAGCGTCTTGTTGCCGACGATTTTGCCGGGCCTTTAATACCACCGGCACCAGCACAAGCAATGCGGCGGTGATCAGAAGACCCAGGGAGAGCGGATGGGTGAAGAAGACCGTCGGGTCGCCCTGGCTGATCGCCAGCGCCCGGCGGAACTGCTGTTCGGCCAGCGGCCCCAGGATCAGACCGACGACGCAGGGCGCCACCGGCACATCGAGCACGCGCATGCCGAAGCCCAGCAAGCCGATGATCCAGAGGATCACGAGGTCGACGACGTTGTTGTTCAGCGTATAGGCGCCGAGGGTCGCGAACACCAGGATGCCGGCGTAGAGCCAGGGGCGCGGGATGACCAGCAGCTTCACCCAAAGCCCGACCAGCGGCAGGTTGAGGAGCAGCAGCAGGGCATTGCCGATATAGAGGCTGGCGATCATGCCCCAGACCAGATCGGGGTTGTTGTCGAACAGCAGCGGGCCGGGTTGCAGGCCGTATTGCTGGAACGCCGCCAGCATGATCGCGGCGGTCGCCGAGGTCGGCAGGCCCAGCGAGAGCAGCGGAGCGAGCGTGCCGGCGGCGGACGCGTTGTTGGCGGCTTCCGGACCGGCGACGGCCTCGATGGCGCCATTGCCGAATTCTTCCGGATGCTTGGTCAGGCGCTTTTCGACCAGATACGACAGGAAGGTCGGGATCTCGCTGCCGCCGGCCGGCAGGGCGCCGATCGGGAAGCCCAGCGCCGTTCCGCGCAGCCACGGCTTCCACGAGCGCTTCCAGTCCTCCTTGCCCATCCACTTGGAGCCCTTGAGGGCGTAGATCTCTTCTTTCTCGAACCGGTAGCGGGCGGCGTTGTAAAGCGTCTCGCCGATCGCGAACAGGCCAACCGCGACGATGACGGTGTCGATGCCGTCCAGCAGTTCCAGAATGCCGAAGGTCAGGCGCGCCTGACCGGTCTGGAGGTCGATGCCGACCAAGCCCCAGCGCCAGACCGAAGAACAGGCTGGCGAGGCCGCGCGACAGCGAGGCGCCCAGCACGGCGGTGACGGTGGTCAGGGCCAGCACCATGAGCGCGAAATACTCGGCCGGGCCGAACAGCAGCGCCAGCTTGACCATCGCGGGCGCCACGAAGGTCAGGGCCAGCGTGGCGATGGTGCCCGCGATGAAGGACCCGATGGCGGCGGTGGCGAGCGCCTGCGCGCCCCTGCCCTGCCGCGCCATCGCGTGGCCGTCGATGGCGGTGACGATGCTGCCGGATTCGCCCGGCGTGTTCAGCAGGATCGCGGTGGTCGAGCCGCCATACATCGCGCCGTAATAGATGCCGGCGAACATGATGAAGGCGGAAACCGGCTCCAGCCCATAGGTCACCGGCAGCAGCAGCGCCACGGTCAGCGCCGGGCCGATGCCGGGCAGCACGCCGATGGCCGTACCGATCGTCACGCCGAGAGCCGACCAGAGCAGGTTGTAAGGGGTCATCGCCACGGCGAAGCCATGGGAGAGAGCGACTAGAGTTTCCATGTATCTGGTACCTTTCCGGCTGGCCGGCTGAGATCGATGGCGCGGTTATCGGGCGCGGTTATCGCGGCGCGTTATTCGGCCGCTTCGTCAGGCTCGGCCAGGAACTGCTCGAAAACGGAGCCGACCGGCAGGTTGAGATCGAGACCATAATTGAAGAGACCGAAGGACAGACCGGTCAGCGCCAGACCGAGGATCGCATCCTTCACCAGCCGCCGGCTGCCGAAGGCGCGGGCCACCACCATGAACAGGATGGTGGTGGCCGGTATCCAGCCCAGCGTTTCCAGCAGAAGCATCTGGATGATCAGACCCGACCGACACCAGAACCACGGCGATGCCGTCCAGCTCAAATCCCTGCGCATGGGCGATATGGCCGGTGATCGCTTCGCGCAGCAGCGCCAGACCGACAAGGATGAGGCCGGCGGAGATCAGGTAGGGGAACAGCGCCGGCCCGACCACGGCATTGGCCGCACCGGGGGCTCGCGAGGTCTCGAAGGCGATGAAGGCGCCCAAGGCGAGCACGGCGGCGCCCAGTCCCGCTTCGCCGATCTTGAGGCTGCGTCCGGTAGTCATCTGTCATTCTCCCGGTCTTCAGGGGGGTCTTCAGGGGGTGGCGGGCTACTGCTTCAGCAGGCCGAGCTCGTCGAGGATGGCCTTGATGCGGGTCTGCTCGTCCCGCAGGAACCCGGCGAACTGCTCGGCGGGCAGGTAGCTGTCGACCCAGCCGCGCTCGGCGGCATCGCCTGCCATTGCGGGCTGCGGACCATCTTGCCCATGGCCGCGTCGAGCGTCTTCAGGTCGGCGGGCTTGATGTCGCCCGACGCCATGAGGGCGCGCCAGTTGACCAGTTCGACATCGACGCCCTGTTCCTTAAGCGTCGGGATATCGATACCCGGCAGACGCTCGGGCGAGGAGATGGCGAGCGCCCGCAGCTTGCCTTCCTTGATCTGGGCGGCGAACTCGTTGAAGCCGCCGGTGACGACGGTGATGTGGCCGCCCATGACGGCGGCCAGCATCTCGCCGCCGGCGCCGGCGACGATGTAGTTCATCTCGGCTGACATCGCCGCCGACCGCCTTGACGATCAGGGCATACAGGATGTGGTCCGGGCTGCCGATGGCGAAGCCGCCCCACCACACCGATCCGGGGTCGGCCTTGAATTTCGCGATCAGGTCGTCCATCGTCTTGAACGGCAATTCCGCCGAGACGATGATCGGCTGATACTCGCCGGTCAGGCGGGCGAGCGGCGTCACCTGATCGAGGGTGACGGGCGACTTGTTGATCAGGGTGGCGCCGATCATGCCGAGCCCGGTCATCATCAGGCCGGTGCCGCGCTTCTTGCCGGTCACGAACTGGCTGAGCCCGATGGTGCCGCCGGCGCCGGGATGTTCACCACCTGCACGCCCGAGGCCAGATCGAGTTCCTGCATCACCTGCTGCGTGGCCCGGGCGTGCTGGTCATAGCCGCCGCCGGGATTGGCCGGCGCGATGATCTCGACGCTCTTCAACTGGGCCGATGCCGGCGACGACGCCAAGGCGAATGCCGCCAGAGCCGCCGCCGCCGCGAAGCGCCGGGGAAATTCGAGGGACGGTGCCCACATGGATTGTCTTCCTCCCGAAGGGGAGCTGGCTTCGAAGGCCGCCCCCATCTTGTTCTTCTGTGTACCTCGATACTGCAGCTTACTTCACGAGGCCGAGTTCGGTCAGCGTGGATTCGATCTGAGCGCGCTCATCCTTCAGGAAGCCCGCGAATTGGTCGGCCGGCTGGTACTGGTCGATCCAGCCCCGCTGGTTCAGCGTTTCCTTCCAGTCGGCGCTTGCCACCATCTTGCCGATCATCTCGTCGAGCTGCTTCTTCTCCGAAGCCTTGATGCTGCCCTGGGCGAAGATTCCGCGCCAGTTGACGAATTCCAGATCGACGCCCTGCTCCTTCAGGGTCGGGGTATCGACGCCGGGCAGACGCTCGGGCGAGGAGATGGCGAGCGCCCGCAGCTTGCCGGTCTGGATCTGCGGGGCGAACTCGTTATAGCCGCCCATGGCGAGCGTGATGTGGCCGCCGAGGATCGAGGACATCAGTTCACCGCCGCCGGCCGTGGCGACATAGTTGATCTTGGAAGGATCGACCTTGAGCTGCTTGGCGATCAGGCCGGCCAGGATCTGGTCGCTGCCGCCGGCCGAGCCGCCGCCCCATGAAACCGAACCCGGATCGGCCTTGAACTTCTCGACAAGCTGGTCCAGCGAGGTGAGGGGCGATTCCGTCGGCACGACGATCGCCGTGTACTCGCCGGTCAGGCGGGCCAGCGGGGTCACCTGATCGAGCGTCACGGGCGACTTGTTGGTGACGATGGCGCCGACCATGATCTGGCCGCCGACCAGCAGGCGACGGCGAACGCTTCTTGGCGGTGACGAACTGGGCGAGGCCGATGGTGCCGCCGGCGCCCGGAATGTTCGCCACCTGGACGCCGCTGGCGAGGTCGAGCTTCTGCAGGATCTGCTGCACGGCGCGGGCGTGCTGGTCCCAGCCGCCGCCGGGGCTGGCCGGAGCGATCAGTTCGAGACCCTTGACCTGCGCGGGGCGGGCAGCGCCGTCATCGTGCCTGTCGCAAGCGCCACGGCGGCGAGCAGGTAGCGGAAGGAGCCCAGCTTGTTCAGCAGCATGACGTTCTATCCCTGTATGAGTTTGTTTGTTGGCTGTGCCTGTTCAGGCCGTAACGTGGACAGGCGTGTTGTTCGCCGCGACCCAAGCGGGGTCGTGGTGGTTTCAATCACGGGAGAAACAATCAGAGAGGCTTGGGGACGGCGCTCATTGGTGGTTCCTCCGGCTTATTCCCTGCGGCTTATTCATTGTCGGACCAGCAAGTGGGTGGTCCCTTGGTTAGCCGAACCCTACCAGCCGAACCTGTCACCATCCTGTCAAAGCGGGCGGAAGATGAAATTTCTTATGCCGGCTGAGGCGGATTGCGCTGAGGCGCGGGGGAGGACTGGGTGTGCGACTCCCGGAGCGCTTCCGCTCTCCCGCGCGCCGATGACCATCTCCATCGCCCATTTGACGAGGAGCGAGGTGTAGGACTGCTGCCATGGCTCTTCGGACAGCGCATGATCGGCGTCCTGGATCACGCGGTATGTGAGCGAGTGGGCATTGTCGAAGGCCGCCCTGTAGTTGGCGATCACGGGATGGGGCACGATGCTGTCATGCTCGCACTCGACCAGCAGCGCGTCGCCTTTGAAGGCGGCGCAGGCCGCCAGTGCCCGGTTGTGGTCTGGGGTCACGCGGGTCTGGCGGTAGGCCGCCAGTTCCTCCTTGTTGAGCCGCCACTTCGGCAGGTGCCAGTCTTCGTCCCGGTACAGCGCCGGGGCGCGAAGGGCCAGCCAGCGCACGGGACGCAGCGAGCTCAGGATCGTCGCCAGATAGCCGCCATAGCTGCTGCCGACGACGGCTATCGCCGACGGGTCGGCGGCGTGGTGGCCGGCGAGCGTGTCGTAAGCGGCGAGCATGTCGCGAAGATTGTCTTCGCGGGTGACGGTTTCATACTGTTCCTGATTGTCTCCATGGCCCCGGAGGTCGATGGTCAGGCAGACACAGCCGAGCGCCGCGATTTCCCTTGCCCGGTTGAGATACTGCTCCTGCGTCCCGCCCCAGCCATGGACGAAGAGAACACCCGGCATGACGGTCGCGGGATTTACGAAGGTGCCGGAGATCCTGTCGTCTCCAACGGGGATATCGATCCGCTCGTCACGTGTCGTCATCGAATCCTCGCGACCGTATATTTGATAAGGGGGCCGACGTTGGCGTCGTCTCCGTGGAAATACACCGTGGCGTCCGGGGGCGGTTCGTGACCCGTTCCGTAAACCTCGAAGCAGGCCGCGTGGACCGCTTTCACGACAGGGGAATCGACCTTGAGCTGCTTGGCGATCAGGCCGGCGAGGATCTGGTCGCTGCCGCCCGCCGAACCGCCGCCCCAGGATACCGAACCCGGATCGGTCTTGAACTTCTCGACAAGCTGGTCCAGCGAGGTGAGGGGCGATTCCGTCGGGACGACGATGGCCGTGTACTCGCCGGTCAGGCGGGCCAGCGGGGTCACCTGATCGAGCGTCACGGGCGACTTGTTGGTGACGATGGCGCCGACCATGATCTGGCCGCCGACCAGCAGCGACGGCGAACGCTTCTTGGCGGTGACGAACTGGGCGAGGCCGATGGTGCCGCCGGCGCCCGGAATGTTGACCACCTGGACGCCGCTGGCGAGGTCGAGCTTCTGCAGGATCTGCTGCACGGCGCGGGCGTGCTGGTCCCAGCCGCCGCCGGGGCTGGCCGGAGCGATCAGTTCAAGGCCCTTGACCTGTGCGGGTGCGGGCAATGCCGTCATCGTGCCTGTCGCAAGCGCCACGGCGGCGAGCAGGTAGCGGAAGGAGCCCAGCTTGTTCAGCAGCATGACGTTCTATCCCTATATGAGTTTGTTTGTTGGCTGTGCCTGTTCAGGCCATGACGTGGACAGGCGTGTTGCTTGCCGCGACCCAGCGATGGTCGTGGTGATTTCGATCACGGGAGAAACAATCAGAGAGGCTTGGGGACGGTGCTCATTGGTGGTTCCTCCGGCTTATTCGTTGTCGGACCAGAAAGCGGGCGGTCCCCTGGTTAGCCGAACCTTACCAGCCAAACCTGTCACCATCCTGTCAAAGCAGGCGGGAGATGAAATTTCTTATGCCGGCTGAGGCGGATTGCGCTGAGGCGAGGGGGAGGACTGGGTGTGGACTTCCGGAGCGCTTCCGCTCTCCCGCGCGCCGATGACCATCTCCATCGCCCATTTGACGAGCAGCGAGGTGTAGGACTGCTGCCACGGCTCTTCGGACAGCGCATGATCGGCATCCTGGATCACGCGGTAGGTCAGCGAGTGGGCATTGTCGAAGGCCGCCCTGTAATTGGCGATCACGGGATGGGGCACGATGCTGTCATGCTCGCACTCGACCAGCAGCGCGTCGCCCTTGAAGGCGGCGCAGGCCGCCAGTGCCCGGTTGTGGTCCGGGGTTACGCGGGTCTGACGGTAGGCCGCCAGTTCCTCCTTATTGAGCCGCCACTTCGGCAGGTGCCAGTCTTCGTCCCGGTATAGCGCCGGGGCGCGAAGGGCCAGCCAGCGCACGGGACGCAGCGAGCTCAGGATCGTCGCCAGATAGCCGCCATAGCTGCTGCCGACGACCGCTATCGCCGACGGGTCGGCGGCGTGGTGGCTGGCGAGCATGTCGTAAGCGGCGATCATGTCGCGCAGATTGTCTTCGCGGGTCACGGTCTCATACTGTTCCTGATTGTCTCCATGGCCCCGAAGGTCGATGGTCAGGCAGACACAGCCGAGCGCCGCGATTTCCCTTGCCCGGTTAAGATACTGCTCCTGGGTCCCGCCCCAGCCATGGACGAAGAGAACACCCGGCATGACGGTCGCGGGATTGACGAAGGTGCCGGAGATCCTGTCGTCTCCAACCGGGATATCGATCCGCTCGTCACGTGTCGTCATGAAGCCTCGCGACCGTATATTTGGTAAGGGGGCCGACCTTGGCGTCGTGTCCTTGGAAATACACCGTGGCGTCCGGGGGCGGTTCGTGACCCGCTCCGTAAACCTCGAAGCAGGCCGCGTGGACCGCTTTCACGATCCGGGTCCGCCTGGAAAATCTCCAGGGCGGCCACTTCGGCGCCGCTGGCGCCGCCGAGACGCCAGGATTGCTCCAGCACGCCGGAACGGCGGCGGCCATCGGGGCCTACGCCTTGCGCCACGTCGTAGTTCCGGCGGGACAGGATGATTCCGGGGAAGCACGCTTCCGCCGCGGTGTCGTATCGGCATGCCTGAACCACCGCCATATGCACGGCTTCGGGCAGGTCGAGCTTCAACAGCCTGTCGAAACCACCCGGCACCGCCACCAGATCGGTGCCGCCATAAACCTGCATGCCGTTATTGTCCGGCGTCAGGCGCTGGGTGCCGTAATAGGTCGCGATAAGATCTCCGACGCGGATCTGGCCGACGCTGTGGGTGGTCACGCCGGTCAGGTTTTCCTCCAGAACAAGGCCGTGGTCCGCCAGTTCAGCCGGATCGATGCCGTCGAGCGCCGCTTCCAGTTCCGCCATATCGGAAACCACGGTCTGACCGTGGCCGCCCTTGGCGCGAACGGCTTTGATGCGGGCCGGTCCCTGTTCCAACAGGCGTGAGCAGGCGAGCTTGGCATCTTCGGCGGTGAAGACGGTGTATCCGGACAGGACGGCATCCTGGACCCGGCTTCCGAATTCAGGAGACCAGCCGGCGGGCGCGCGGGCGCCGGGCTGGATCAGCGGGTGGGAAATGGCTTTGGTCGCGACGAATGGGTGGGGCACCACGCCGCCGAACAGGTCGTGCTCGCTGGAAATTCCGAGCGACCGGGCCAGTTCGAAGCCTAGGATCGTCTCGTCGGGGATGAAGTACACGGCGCCGGAGTACGTTACTGAAGCTATCGTACTCGCCTGCGAATTCAAACCCTTTGAGTGCCGCCAGCTTCCGCGAGACCGCGGCGCGCGAAACCGCTTCATGGCTGCCTGGATCGCCGCATGGAGTGGAGGAGTACCCGACCGCCACGCCGCTCGACTTGGGGATTTCTTGCCGGGGAGTCCAAGTCTGCCGCCCTTTGGATTGCGGTCCCTACTCGTGGCTGCAACCGCAGTCCCGGCACATCGTTCCCGCTAATGCCCGAAATAGCCCTTCATGCGCAGCCGGTTCATGGAGATGTGGTTGCGGCGGACGAAGTGGAGGCTGCGGAGGTCGTTCAATTCCATGGCCTGGATCAGGTCGGCGATCTCGTTGGAGAAAGCGTCGACCTCCTCCGGCCAGTTCATCAGCGGCAGCAGTTGCAGCCACATCCGGGCGGTCTGGTAGAACAGGCGGTCGCTGATTTCACGGAGCGGCAGGTTGCCGATGGAGCCTGAAAGCTCCTTCTGGACCGCGATGTTGAGCAGGCCGAATTCTTCCAGATCCACCCGCGACCTGATCCTGCGGCAGCGCTCCAGCAACTGCTTCATGCGGTCGATATCGGCGCGGGTGCGCGGCAGCGGGGTCATTTCCCCGCTGATTTCGGCCAGCTTCATCCGCAAAGCGTCGATCTCGCGCAGTTCCTCAAGGTCGATCAGGGTGACGATGGTGCCGATACCCTGGCGGCTCTCGACCAGCCCTTCATATTCCAGCCGCTGAAGGACGCGGCGGATCGGTGTGCGGCTGATGCCGAACTCCCGCGCCAGTTCGGACTCTCCCAGCGTGTGGCCGGGGGGATAGCGCAGGAGGCAGATGCGGTCCCTGATCTCGTTATAGATCGTCTCGAACCGTACCCGTGCCGCCGTCGGAAGCGTGCGCTGCCGGCGCTCCACCAGGGGGTTGATCGTGTCGTCGATCTGATCGGCGAGTTTCAGGTCGGTCATGATCCCCGGTTCAGCTTTCAAGCACGGCTCAGGAAGTCGCCTGCTCAAGGATCATTCCGTGATAGAAGAAGTAGGCATGATCCGCAATACCTTGCCTATTACTGCCGCGTCTGTTCACTATCTCGGGACTGGCTGGCGGTTTTTCTCTTTGTCGATGAAATTATACGGTTATATCGCGATTTTCGCTAATAGATGTATACATTTTAGTCTAAATTGCCTGAAGTATGTTCGCTTTTGCGTAGCGCATGCTAGGAAATATGCCGATTTCCTTCAATCGCAGATGAAGGCTGTATACAAATGCTGTGAAAGTTCTTCAAAGGCGTACAGCAATGACCGCCAGAGTGTCGCCCGCCCTGATGATTCCATGACCGGCGGCGGGATCAATCCGTCGGCATGGTGGTCGGATTGGTCAGCGCCATCAGGGTCTGCTCGGCCATCGGCTTCAGAGAACCGCCCTGGTCCTGGATAAGGACGACGTAGCGCGGCACTCCCGATCCGGTGATGCGGACCAGCAGATCCTCCACGTCCTTGCCGGCGATATCCGCTGAAGCCAGGATCTCGATCGCGACGCGTTGCTCACCACGCCGCATCGTTACCGAATGCGCGGAGATCACCGTTTCGTCGGCAGCCGCATCGCGCAGGCGCCGGACCTTTCCGATCCATTCAGGCAAAACCGCCTTCAGCGCCGATGGATCGAGCCTTTCGGCAAGTACCCTGCCGAGACTTGCCGCCGGCGCCAGATGATATTCCGGTCCCTCGCTCAGCCGGGCGGCCCGCAAAGGCAGGCAGTCGGCATAATCTTCGGCACCCGGGAGTTCGGAAAAGAAATGCCGGCGATCCGGCCGGATGGTGGCGGTCAGAAAGCCAAGGCAGTTCTGGACCCGCACATCGCCATCGGAAAAATTGCCGAACAGCTCCGGCCGGGACTTGATCATTTCATAATCGAAATTGGTCAGGGCCGACTGGAAAGCCCGATCATGGATCACCGCGCCGTGGGCCGGCTTGCTCATGTATATGCCGGAATGGTCGAGCGCCATGGCTACGGCAAGCACGCCGAGCATGAAGCTCAAGGCTGCGGCGAGCGTCCAGAGCGACTCCCGCTTTTCTTCGGTCTGCTGAGAATTGGCCATGTTGATTGTCCTGGATCGACTCGGCCGAACCTCCGACAGGCGGAGGCAAAGCCCCATTCATCCGCAGGAGCATGCCCAATATTGGTTAATGCTTTGTGCACCGCAAACCGTAAGCAAGGCGGGGCTTGAAAGCCGCCGTTCCTGCCCGGCTTCAGGGTCCCGCAGGCCGGAAAACGCGGAGGCGATGACCATCCGGGTCCAACGCCACGAAAGTGCGGCCAAAATCCATGTCGGTCGGTTCCTGTACGATCGGCAACCCACGGCCGCTCCAATCGGCGTAGACGGCATCGACGTCATCGACGGTTATAGCCAACTCGCCTCCGCCCACCAGGGTCGCCGCCGGCTCCACCGTGTGACGGGACCAAAGGCCGAGCATGACACCGCTGTCGAGCGCGAACATGACGAAAGTCGGGGAAGCTTCGACCGGCGCCTTGCCCAACAGGTCGGCATAGAAGCTGCCGCTCGCAGCCGGGTTGTCCACATAAAGAAGGATGAAATTGAAGTCGGCCATATCGCTTGTCCCCAGAGTTCGCGGCGGCAGCCCCTCCGCCGCCGCACCGGCAATCTGGCTCACATGACTGTCAGTTTCTGTCAGCATGATGGAGCGCGCCCGAAGCCTATGGCGGCGGAATCCGCTCGATCTCCCGCCACTCCTTCAGGAGATCCTGGCGCCGGCGCGGGTAGCGGATCTCGGCCATGATCCACGAAGCGATACGGTCGGTGCGAAAGCTCCGGAACGATTGGCGCAACTCGCACCACGCCACCACCACGCGCACGCGGTCGAAAAAGCCAAGCGCAAAGGGCCAGATACCCGTTTTGTCTCGGCAGCGTCCGGCGTCACGATAGTCGATTTCGACCTTTGACTGTGACCGAATCGCCTGACGGATCACCGCGATGTCCGGCCCGCTGCCTGCGCGTTTCCTCCCCCGGCCCGACAAGCAGGGGCGATCCGTCGATCCGATCCCTTACGTCAACGGGAAGGACTGCCGCGATCTTGGTGAGAGCCGTCCTGGCGGCGGCTTCCAACCCTGATCACTGCGCCCCGCTACCCAGCGCGATCCCAGCACCAGCGCTTCGATCTCCTCCTCCGTGAACATCAGGGGAGGAAGCATATAGCCGGCGCGAAGGACATAGCCCAATCCCGGTTCGCCTTCGATGACAGCGCCTTGCGACTGCAGGGTCGCGATGTCGCGGTAAAGGGTGCGCAAACTGATACCCAGGCTTGTGGCAAGCGTATGCCCGCTGACCGGCCGCCGATGCGACCGGAGAAGTTGGATCAGGTCGAGCAATCTGGCGGCACGGGACACGTCGCGATCCGATCAGGCTTAGAGGCTTGCCAAGCACATGTAGCAATGCCTCTTTTTTGTCTCAACCATCCGCCCCTATCAACTCTTTGGAAAGCTGACGCGATCAAAGTGCCGCTCAGAACAAGGAGTTGCACATGAACCTCGTTACTTTGAACCTGACACAGAACAAGTCCCAGCCGTCTCAGCAGGGTCTTTTTTCCGAGGTGGCTTCGGTGCTGGCCCGGTTGACCGGGCTGGACCCGATCTCCCGTGCTGAACGCACCTTGAACGGCATGCCGGACGAGTTGCTTGCCGACATAGGGATCAAACGATCCGAAATCGCCGATGCGGTGCGTTTCGGGCGCGGCGATGATGAGCGTGTCGGCCAACAGGCGAAGATCATCGAATTGCGTCGGCCGACAGACCGCCCGGATGGCGGTCCCGACGTTCCGCGCGCCGCCTGACTTCAGCGCTCAGCGACTCTACCTGTGGCCTGCTAACCTTGGCGGAAACAGCCGCATGACATGCCGGGCACGACTTCGGATTACCGTGCCGCCATGACACAGACCCTCAGCCCCGGCACCGTCCACCTCTGGTACACTCTGACGGACGACATAGCGCCACCGGCGGCTCTCGACGAATATCTGGGCCTGCTGTCGCCGGAGGAACGCACCCGCCACGCGCGCTTCCTCAACGAGCGTGCCCAGCATGAATACCTGATCACGCGCGCCTTGTGCCGTACCGTGCTGTCCCGCTACGCCGATGTGGCCCCGGTGGACTGGCGGTTCCGGGCAAATCAATGGGGAAGGCCGGAGATCGCATTCCCGGCAGGCTGGGCATCTGCGCTTCAATCTCTCCAACACCAGGGGCCTCGTCGCCTGCGCCGTGGCGCTGGAGGGCGAGATCGGCGTGGATGTCGAGGCTGTGGACCGCGGCGGCGACCTGCTGGAGATCGCCGAGCGCTTCATGGCCGCACCCGAGGCGGCGGCGATCCGGGCTTTGCCGCCCGATGCCCAGGCGTTCCGGTTCTTTACATATTGGACGCTCAAGGAAGCCTATATCAAGGCGCGGGGAATGGGGCTGTCGATCCCGCTGGACAAGTTCTGGTTCCTGCTGGACGGCGAGGCGCCGGCCTCCTCGCCCGCCCGGCTGGTGCTGGCCCCTGATATGGACGACGATGCGTCGGGATGGTCGTTCGCCCAGCTCCAGCCGACCGACCGGCATCTGCTGGCGGTGGCGCGGCGGGAACCCGCTCGCGTTCGATGGGCTGCTGGGGCCGGCTTCGATCTTCAGGTGCGGCGGATCGTGCCCTCTCCCTGCCGATAGGGATCGATCAAGCCGCACGTCTGAGCCGCACGCCGATCGTTCAGGAACCGCATAGCCGGTCTCAGCCCGCGTTAATCATCCTTTCAGCAGACGCCCCAATGATGCGCGCCAAGGCATTTGATCCAAATTGTCTGCCTAAATCCGTGGAATCCCCCTGACCCGGCGGTTTCATGGGCGGCGTCTGAAGGTCCAAGGGAGCGGTGCGGATACCACGATGGCCAGCAAGGTGATGGCTGCCAAGACGACGGCCCCGGCGGGCAGGAAGAGCGAGCCGGTCAGGGTCGATTCCGCCGGCTCCGGCAAGCAGCGGCACTCGATTCCGGCGGCGACGCTGCTCTATTCGGCACGCGAGCTTCGTCCTGCACGGGCCGGTGTACCTGATGTTCATCTCGATGTTCGCGATGCTGGTCTATTCCTTCTTCGCGTCGAAGGACATCATCGTGATGGCGCCGCTGACGCTCCAGCGGCAGGCGGTGACGATCCAGGCGGTCAGCGGCGGGCTGGTCGAGAGCGTCGAGGTGGCGGAGAACTCGATCGTCTCGGCCGGCGATCCGCTGGCGACGATCCAGGAGAAGATCCGGGCGGCCTCGACGCCGGAGCAGGAGGCGTTTCAGCGCCAGATCGACGATCTCCAGCTTCAGGAGCGCGAGTCCCTCAAGGAATTCGAGTTCCGCTCCAACCAGCTCGAACTGGACCGGCGCAACCTCTCGCAGCGCCGGGCGACCGAGCAGGGCGCCATCGACAACCGTATCCGCCAGATCGAAATTCAGGTCCAGACCGCTCAGCGCACCCGCTCCGGCCTTGATGAGGACCTTGGCAACGCCCGCCATGACCTGCGGTCAAGCAGGAGCTTTTCGCCAACCGCGACATTCCGCAGGTGGATTTCCAGCGCGCCCAGGCCCGGGTCAGCGATCTTCAGCGCGCCGTCGGCAATGCCGACGCCGAAATCCAGAATGTCCGCCTCGCCCTGGAAACGGCCAAGGGCGAGCGGCAGCGGCTGCACGAGACCTTCTCGCAGGAGCGGCTGGACAACGAAATCGCCAATCTGGGCCAGTCGCGCGAGCGCGACCAGAAGCTGATCTCCGACAAGATCCTGGAGTTGAACAAGCGCCTCGCCGAATCCCGGACCCTCGTCCCCGGCGTCCATTACGAGGCGGACAAGGCGATCTACAGCAGCCTGGAGGATGGCATCGTCACGGCGGTCAATATCCCGCGCGGCGCCATCATCAATCCGGGCACGCCGATGTTCACCGTGGTGCGCAACACCGCACCGCTGGAAGCCCATGTCATGGTGCAGAACAAGGATATCGGCAAGATCCGGCGCGGCCAGAAGGTCCAGATCAAGTATTTCGCCTATCCCTATCAGGAATACGGCATCCAGCACGGCGTCATCGCCGACATCGCGACCAAGCCCAGCGGCCCGAACGCGATGTACCTGATCACCGTGGCGCTGGAGCTTGAAACCATCACCGCCCGCGCCGCCACCGTCTCCAAAGCCCTGGAAATCGGGCTGGAAGGCGTCGGCGAGGTCAAGACCGGCGAGAAACGCTTCATCGAACTGTTCTTCGCGCCCGCATCGCGCTTCTTTCAGGTGGCAGAAGAATGACCGCTCTCCTTCGCTCCTATCTCTCCCTTCGTCTGCCGGCATGGGAGGGCGCTGACATGGACACCATGATCGAAACCGTCAGGAACACGGCGGCACTGGAAGCGATCCGCTCGGTGCTCGAAACCCATGTCCTGTTCAACGTCCTGCCCACGGCCGAGAAGCGCGCGATCGAACTGCTGCTGGAAGTCCGTCAGGTTCCGCGCCGGCAAGAAGCTGTTCACCCAGGGCGCCGCCGCCGACGGCATGTATGTGATCCATGACGGCAGCGCGCGGCTGAAGGAGAACACCGGCGGCAAGCTGGTCAGCGTCGGCCTGATCGGCGCCGGCGCCACGATCGGCCAGACCTCCCTGCTGGAGGAGACGAAGTGGCCGTATCAGGTCGTGGCCGAAACGGCCATGACCATGGTCTGCCTGCGCGCCGACCGGGCGCGGCTGCTGGTCAGCGAAAGCAGGATCGTCGATGAGCATTTCAAGCGCTATGTCGGTCTGGTCGAGGTCGGCGAGCGGCTGCGCACGCTGCTCGGCGGGGCCAACTACACGGCGGAGGAATTCTCCGACATGCTGTCGAAGATGGGCGTCAAGCGCATCCGCGCCGAAGCCGCCGTCTTCAACCAGGGCGACAACGACCCGCGCCTCTATTTCCTGGAAAGCGGCACTATCGAGCTGATCCGGGCTCCCATCTCCGGCGACCCGATTTCCCTGTCGCGCTGCAGCCGGGGCACGCTGTTCGGCGAGATGGGAGCCCTGCCCCGCCGCACGCCGCGCGGCATCCAGACCTATACCGCCCGCGCCGTGACCGACGTGACCGTGCTGGTGATCTACCAGCAGACGGTCGAGCGCATCCTCAACCTGAACCCGGAACTCCAGCAGCGCCTGATCCAGCGCGCCCGCGATGTCGAGCAGCTGGAAGCCGACGAGATCGCGGCGCGCAAGCGCGCGGAGGGCGTGGATCTTCGCATCAAGCTGGCGGAAGGCTTGAGCGAGGACGAATTCCGGGCGACGTCCAAGACCAAGGAAGCCACCAAGCTAGCCGTCGTCCGCCAGAACGCCCAGGCCGACGCGGCGGCGGCCTGCCTCGCCATGGTGATGGGCTTTTACGGCCGCAAGTTCACGCTCGGGCAGATGCAGGAGGTCACCGGCCTCAACACGCCGGAAACCACTCCCGACGCGATCATCCGGGGCGCCGAGACGCTGGGGTTCCGCGCCAAGGGCTATGCGATTCCCTACGCCAGCCTGAAGACCGTGCGGCTGCCGGCCATCCTGGGCTGGCAGGGCTATCACTGGATCGTCCTGCTCAAGGTCTCCGACAAGGAGGTCGAGATCGCCGACCCGGCGGGCGGCATCCGCAAGGTCAAGCGCGACGAGTTCCTGACGTCCTGGACGGCGGCCGATGTCGCCGGCGTGGTCGATCGGCGGCCCGATTGCGGCGTGATGATAGCGCTGGAACCCACGGTCAAGTTCGAGAAGGAGGAGGACGCCAAATCCTCCATCCGCCACTTCGTCAACTACATCCTGCCGTACAAGAAATACTACGGCGAAGCGGTGCTGGCCGCCGTCGTGATCAACGTGCTGGGTCTGGCGTCGCCGCTGTTCGTCCAGACCATCGTGGACAACGTCGTCGTCCACCACGATGTCGGCCTGCTCAACATGATGCTGGGCGGCATGGTGCTGGTGGCGGTTCTGACCACGGCCATGTCCGTCGTGCAGAGCCTGCTGCTGGCCCACACCACGTCGCGGCTGGACATGCGGCTGATGTCGGAATTCTACCGGCATGTGCTGAGCCTGCCGATGGACTTCTTCCTGACCAAGAACAAGGGCGAAATCCTCGCCCGCTTCGGCGAGAACCAGAAGATCCGCGCGATCCTGACCGGCTCGACCATCACGGTTCTGATGAACACGCTGATGATCGTGCTGTATTTCCTGATGATGTTCGCCTACTCGGTGCCGCTGAGCCTGATCGTGGTGTTCTTCATCCCGATCTATATCGGCATCGTCGTCTATTTCACGCCCAAGATCAAAGCCATCGCTCAGGAAATCTTCATCACCAACGCCCAGTCCCAGTCCTACCTGATCGAATCCATGAACGGGATCGAGGCGCTGAAGGCGACCAGCAACGAGTATTTCGCCCGCGCCCGCTGGGAAAACGCCTTCGTCGAGAACGTCAACCGCAGCTTCCGCCAGCAGAAGCTGAGCCTGATGTCCAACAGCCTGTTCAAGCTGGCGACGCTGGCGTCCAGCATCGCCGTGCTGTGGATCGGCGCCAATCAGGTGATGAACAGCGAGAATGAGCATCGGCGAGCTGATGGGCTTCAACATGCTGATGGGCCTCGTCACCGGCCCGGTGACCCAGATGGTCAATCTGTGGAACGAGCTTCAGGAAGTCCGCATCGCCATCGACCGCGTCGGCGACGTGCTGAACGTGAAGTCCGAGCATGTCACGATTTCCAGCCCGGACAAGATCCAGACCCAGGTCCGCCAGCTCGAAGGCGAGATCAAATTCGACAAGGTCAATTTCAGCTACAACACCAACGACCAGAAGCGGTCGGTCATGCATGGCTTCGACCTGACGATCTCTCCGGGCGAGCATGTCGCCTTCGTCGGCCCGTCCGGGTGCGGCAAGAGCACCATCGCCAAGATGGTCCTTGGCTTCTACAAGCCGGCATCCGGCGATCTGACGATCGACGGCAAGGACATCCGGACCATGGACCTGAACTCGCTCCGCCGGAACATCGGCGTGGTGCTTCAGGACACCTTCATCTTCGGCGGCACGGTCGCCGAGAACATAGCGCTGGGCGACCCGGAACCGGACATGCAGGCGGTGCTGGAAGCCGCCAAGATGGCGGGGTCCGAGGACTTCATCATCAACTTCCCGCTGGGCTACCAGACCCGCATCGGCGAGAAGGGCATGGGCCTGTCAGGCGGCCAGCGCCAGCGCGTCGGCATCGCCCGGGCGCTCTACCGCCGTCCCAAGATCATGATCTTCGACGAAGCCACCAGCGCGCTCGACAACGAGTTCGAGGCCCGCATTACCCAGGAACTGAAGAGCGTCCTGGTCAACCGCACGTCGATCACCATCGCCCACCGCCTGACGACCGTGATGGACAGCGACCGCATCTGCTTCATCCGCGACGGCAAGGTCCAGGAACAGGGCACGCACCAGCAACTGACGGACCGGGAGTTCCTGAAGGAGAACAACTACACCGGGAATGTATTACCAGCTGGCGCGGACGCAGTTCGACCTGCCGGCGCTGGATTTGGGGTGATCGCCGACGCCCATCAATGCGGCGGGCTCTTGAAGACCGGAATTTCCCATCGGAACGTCCCATCCCGCAGGCATGGTCGCGATGCCGGATGCCAGAGGACCGGGGGTCCAGCAACGGTTATCGTTCGCCTGCCAATGGTAAGCGATGTCCATCAGCAGGCCGTCGGGAATTTCCTGGGTGAGGATGTTCTCCAGTCTGTACTGTGCCATGTCACTCCCCATTTTGACCCTGCCTGTATGCTTTAGCGCCGCGCTGTCATCATATGTAACAGCGCGGCGGTGCATCTTTATCCGACCAAACGATAATTTACTGTGATCCACGTCTCACTGAGGGCGACCCTAAGGGACAGGTGACCATTTTTTCGCTGGCGGAACCTACTCTAAGGTCAGCACACAGGAAGATGACACTTGAATACGTCAACAATGTGCCATACCAAGCGTTGCACTTCGGGCACAGCGTGTCCGCCAGTCCTCATATTCCGCTGTTCCATCCAGATGGCTGTGGCCTTTCCGGGATCAGGAAATGCATAACAGTTCAGGCGGAGCAGCCGTAGCTGCCCCGCCTGTTCCTGAAAACAATCGGAGATGGGGAAATGCAATACCCCTACGGGGCTTATTCGGCCGCGTCCATGTGCATGGCCTCAGCAAGGCTGTGGGACTGAAGCCGCCACATTCCCTCGAAGACGCCGCCACGCCGCCGCAGCACCGCCGGATGACCGTCCTCGACGATCTCGCCATCGGCCAGAACCACGATCCGGTCGAAGTTCGCGACCGTCGAAAGGCGGTGAGCCACCGCCAGCACGGTCCGGCCGCGCACCAGTTCCTCAAGCGCGAACTGGATCTCCAGCTCCGACTGGGTGTCCAGCGCCGATGTCGCCTCGTCCAGGATCAGGATCGGGGCGTTCTTCAGGAAGGCCCGCGCGATGCCCAGCCGCTGGCGCTGCCCACCCGACAGCAGCATGCCGCGCTCGCCGACCATGGTGTGGTAGCCGTCCGGCAAGTCCCGGATGAACCCGTCGCAATAGGCATGACGGGCGGCGGCGATCGACTTCCTCGTCGGTCGCATCCGGCCTGCCGTAGCGGATGTTTTCCATGATCGACCGGTGGAACAGGGCGATTTCCTGAGGCACCACGGCGATCCGCGAGCGCAGGCTGTCCTGACCGACATCCGTGATCCGCTGACCGTCGATGAAGATGCCGCCGCCCTGGGGGTCGTCCAGACGCTGGATCAGGCTGATCAGCGTCGATTTGCCGGAGCCCGACGGTCCGACAAGCCCGACCTTCTGCCCCGGCTCGATCTTCAGGTTGAACCGTTCGAAGACCTGCCGCCCGTCCGGATAGCGTGAACGAAACGTCCTTGAACTCGATCGCACCGCCGCCCGGCAGCAGCGGCCGCTCGTCGCCGACATCTTCCAGGCCATGCGGCTGCGCGATGACCGCCAGGCTGTCCGCGATGACGCCGAAATGCTGGGAGGTGTTCACCAGGGCCAGCGCCAGATCGCGCGATCCGTGCAGGATGCGGAAGGTCAGCGCGCTGATGATGACGACATCACCCGGCGATGATGGTCCCCGCCCGCCACAGCGTGATCGCCCAAAGCAGCATGGAGCCCGCCATGATCCACAGGAAAGCGTCGTGAAGCAGGCGCGCCTTCTCCAGATACATCCAGCTCCGGCGCTCGGTAGCGGCCTCGACACCCAGCTCGCGGGCCAGCCGGTCACGCTCCCGCTGGCGGGCGGAAAAAGCCTTCACCGTCCAGACGTTGGAGACGACATCGACCATCTCGCCGCCGGCGCGCGATGCCTGATGCGCGAAGGCGTGGTGGACTTCCCGCCCGCGAACGCCGAACCAGACGATGGCGAACGCGACGATCGCCACGAAACAGGCGAGCGCCACCGACATCATCGGGTGGATGGTCGTCAGCACGATGACGGCGCCGATAAGCTCGGTGCAGGGCGGAACGATGCTCCAGGTCAGGCTGCGCAGGATCATGCCGGCGGCATTGGCCGTCGCCGTGATCCTGCTGCCCAGCGAGCCGGCGAAATGCTGGCCGAAATACCGCATCGGGTGGCCGGTCAGATGCTGGAACAGGTCCAGCCGCATATCGACCCCGGTCGCCACCACGGTGCGGCACCCGAGCCAGCCCCCCGTCCGCCACAGCACGTTCTCGACGGCGATCAGGCCCAGGAACAGGGCCAGCGGGGTCCAGACATCGGCCGTCGCCCGGTCGGGCGAGGCCATGGCGTCGACCAGCAGCTTCATCCCGTACTGCACAAGCACGGCACAGGCGGCCGCGCCCACGATCACGCTGAACAGCCCGCCAAACTGCCATTGGCGGGCACGGATATACCGCATGAGAAAGCTCAGCGGCTTATCGGGAAGAGGCCGGCTTGTGATGGGCCGGTTTGGCATGAGAAAAATCCTCTGAAGGGTGCCGGAAGCAGTTGTTGGGCCGTGGCCCCAACCTGAGCCCAACCTGTGAGCGACGAATGACAAACGTGCCGGCCGACGTCACTCGCAGGTTGAGCCAGCGGCCCAACAACGCCAATGCACCGGTCAGGCCGCGTCCGTCTTGACTGAAGCATTCGCCGTCAGCCGGCCGAAACGGGCCTGCTGACGGGCCAGTTCCTCGGCAAGCGGAGCGTGCACCTCGCGCTTGCCCTCCGCGTCGGGATGGCCGAGCAGGCCGGTCGCGCAGTGCCGCTCGTCGGCCCAGCCGGGATAATCGACCACGGGGTAGAGGCAGATGCCTTCCACCGGCACGCCGGCTTCCAGCGCCGCCGCGACCTCGTCGCAGACGTAACTGGAACCACGAGGCGCGCGGATCGCCCTCCGCCCCGGTTTCCGCCACCAGGACAGGCTTGCCGTAGCGCTTGTGGGTCTCCTCCAGCAGTTCCCGGAAGGGCCGGTACTGCGGGTCGGTCCGTTCGATCATGGCGCCGTTATGGTACCACTGGTTGTCTGAGTAGTAGTTAACGCCCACGGTATCCAAATATTCCGGCTTGCCGCCCAGCCCCGGCCATATTTTTCCGACCAGCATGTCCCACGCCTGATACTGCGCCTGCCGGTGCGCCTCGGCACCGCCCCGGTCACGCGGGTTTTTCGGCACCACGTTGATCACAGGGTCGATCTGGACGAACCGGGCGCGCGGATCGACGTTGCGGATCGCCTCGATAGCCGCGATGGAGGCGCGGACAAGCTGAACCTTCAGCTCCGTGCCGCGCCCGCGCGCCATCGGATTGAACCGCGCCATATCGCCACCGGCCCATGACCAGTAGGAGATTTCGTTGATCGGCGCGTAGAACGGGACCTCCGGCGTCTCATCCCGCACCAGCGAGGCCACCGCCGCCGCGAAGTTGGCGAAGCGATCGACGAAGTTCGGCTGCCAGATGTCGATATCGTCCGGCCAGCCATAGTGGCAGAGGTCCCAGATCGGCTGGACCCCGGCTGCCCGGCTGGCATGCAGCATCGGCAGGAAGCTGGACCAGTCGAACTGGCCGGGCGTCGGTCTCGATGAGGTGCCAGCGCACCCCATCGCGAACCGTCCGGATGCCGTGCCCGGTCATTGTGCGGTAGTCTTCGGCGAAGAACTTGTCGTGGCCGGTCGCTGTCGATCAGGTCGAGCCGCCGGCCGTCGTGCCGGCGGTGGGTCGAGCACTCGAACCCGCCCATGAAGAAGCTGTCGAAAAGTTCAGGTCTGTGCATTCCAATGTTCTCCGCGCTCAATCGCCGACGCCCTGCGCGGCTTCGGCATGGACGGTGCCGTTCATCCGCGCCATGCCGCGAGCGGCCCGCGCCAGACCGGTGTCGGTCTTCTCGGACTTCAGCGATGCGGTTGAACAGGGCCAGCGCCTGACCGACCACCTGGTCCATGTTGTAGTAGCGGTAGGTGCCCAGGCGGCCGACGAAGGTCACGTCCGGCGTGGCGTCGGCCAGCGCCTGATACTTGCGGTACAGCTCGGCGTTCTCCGGGCGCGGCACCGGATAGTACGGATCGCCGTCGGCCGCCGGATACTCATAGGTCAGGCTGGTCCGCGGGTTCACCTGACCCGTCAGGTGCTTGTATTCGGTGATGCGGGTATAGGGCACGCTTTCCGACGGATAGTTGACCACCGCGACCGGCTGGAAGTTCTCCTGGTCCACCGTCTCGTGGCGGAACTGGAGCGAGCGGTAGGGCAGCTTGCCGAAGCGGAAGTCGAAATACTCGTCGATCGGGCCGGAGTAGATCAGCTTGTCGTACTGGACCTCGTTGCGGACTTCCTCGAAGTCGGTGTTCAGCATGACCTTGATGTTGGGATGGTCGAGCATGTTCTCGAACATCCGGGTGTAGCCGTGCAGCGGCATGTTCTGGAAGCTGTCGCCGAAGTAGCGGTCGTCGGTGTTGGTCCGGGTCGGCACGCGCGAGGTCACCGACTTGTCCAGCTCCGACGGGTCCAGGCCCCACTGCTTGCGGGTGTAGCCCCGGAAGAACTTCTCGTACAGCTCGCGCCCGACCGAGTTGACCACGACATCTTCGGACGTGCGGATCTCGGCGACCGGCTCCGCCTTGGACTTGAGGAAGGCTTCGGCGTCCTCCGGCGTCAGCTTCAGGCCGTAGAGCCGTTCCAGCGTGGTCAGGTTGATCGGGATCGGCACCAGCTGCTCGTCCACATGGGCCAGCACCTTGTGCTCGTACGGGCGCCACTTGGTGAAGCGCGACAGGTAGTCGACCACCTGGGTCGAGTTGGTGTGGAAGATGTGCGGCCCGTAGCGGTGGATCAGCAGGCCGGCGTCGTTGTAGTGGTCATAGGCGTTGCCCGCGATGTGCGGGCGGCGGTCGATCAGCAGGACCCGCTTGTCCAGGCCGGCCGCCAGCCGCTCGGCGAGCACGCTGCCGGCGAAGCCGGCGCCGACGATCAGATAGTCGAAACCCGAACGCGTGTTGGCGAACCTGGTCCGCTTCGGCATGGCGACGACGCTCCCTTAGCGGCACCATTGGGCGTCAAAGCGCGCATTCGATCTTCTCCTTCATTTCGTTCCAGGTTTTGTCCCAGGACATGTCGCTCAGCACGGCATCGGCGGTGCGGAGCAAGCGGTCCCGGTCCTTGGCATCTTCAAGCGCCGCATCGATCGCGGCGGCGAACTCGTCGGCGGTGCCGGCGATCCGGACGACACCGGTGTCGCCATAGGTCCGGACGACGTCGCGGATCGGCGGTGGAAACCACCGGGCAGCCGCCCGCCAGATATTCCGGCGTCTTGGTCGGGCTGATGAAGCGGGTCGATTCATTCAGCGCGAACGGCATCAGCGCCACGTCCCAGCCGGCCAGATACTGCGGCAGCTCGTCGTAGACCTTGGGGCCGAGATAGTGGATGTTCGGATGCTTGGGCAGCGTCGCCGGATCGATCTTCACGACCGGCCCGACCATGACCAATTGCAGGTCCGGCCGCTTCGCCGCCAGCTCGTCCAGCAGTGCGATATCCAGCCGCTCGTCGATCACGCCGTAGAAGCCCAGCCGGGGATGCGGGATGTCCTCCTGATCCTCCGGCTCCGCCATAGCGGCACGCGCCTGGGCGAAGTGGGCCACATCGACGCTGCTCGGGAAGGGGTGGGCGTTGGCGATGCAGCGAGCGCTTGGCTTCCCACAGGCTGTAGCCGCCGGTGAAGACCAGATCGGCCTTGCTCAAGCAGCGTCCGCTCGCGCTCGATCAGTTCCGGCGGGGCGCCCTTGAAGGCGGAAAGCTCGTCCATGCAGTCATAGACGGTCACCCGGCCCTTCAGGTGATCCGTGAAGTCCAGGCTCATCGGCGTGTAGTACCAGAGCACCGGATCGAAGACCCCTTCGGCGGCGAAGAAATCGTCCAGCAGGGTCCGCAGCGTATCGTTGGTCTGCTCGACCGTGCGGCCTTCCGGCAGCTTGGGAACGACGACGCGGACGCCGCCTTCCTCTGTCCGCACATCGAGCCAGGCCGTCCGGCTTTCGCTGTTGACCGGCTCTTCGACAAAGTAGACCCGGTAATCCCTTGCGAACCGGGACAGCAGGTGCTGCGGACGCTGATAGACGAAATTCCACCGCAAATGCGAAAAGCACACCAGAGGAATGGTGTCTTCAGTCGAGTGTCCGGTGATGTGGGATGAGAGTACTTCGGCGGGTTGCTGTATCGTGTCTTGCCAATCTCGATCTGAAACGGTCCAGCCCAACTCATACGAATTTCCTGTTCCTTGGTTTTCCAAAGGCGGCCATGGGATCGATCCGGATGGAGATCTCCAATCCGATGCCAGCAGCCCGCAATTCATGCCGCGATAAACCCGACATTAGGGCTTACTGTTCCATTTCGGAAGTACCTGTCGAAAAAATGTCTCGGCTGGTCCAGTGAATATCGCACTGTTCACGTTTTCGAATTTTATTCCGTAATAAATTTCTGACCGATTGTTTATTCTCGATACCCTATGCGATAGCTAATGCTGTAGCTGTTCAGACCGTTTCCCATGGAAACACCCATGGAGCCGCCATGTCCCTGTAACAAACTAATGTCGCTCGATATGAGTATATCAGCATCTAAGGGCTAATACGGTTGTTTGTCTTGGACGGTGTTGACAGATGGTAGTTCTCGGGCGGCCATCTCGTGAAATGTGGATTTTTCTTTGGAAGCGGCAGGAATGAACATAACAGAGAAGCGAAACAGCCATTTCCTTTACGAAAGTTTCGTAGCGATTAGTTTCATCGTCGGCGCCATCCTTCTGAGATCGCCGGCTCTACTCTATTCGGTACTCAATTACGATGAAAGCATGTACCTCCTGATGGGGGCGGAATTCGCTCGCGGCCATATGCCCTACACAACGGTCTGCGACCTTAAACCGTTCGGCCTATTCGCTCTGGCGACCCCTTTCACCATGCTGCCTATCGATCCGGTGATCGCGGCCCGTATCGGCTCCAGCGTGACGGTCGGTCTGACCGCGTGGATGCTGAGCCGCATCGCGGCCCTGCTGTTCCCCGATGGGCGCCGGGCGATCGGTATCGTCGCGGGGCTTGGCTATCTGATCTTCAGCCTTGCCGACGGCGGCATGGCCTTCCAGGGTGAGATCTTCCAGAACGCCTGCTCCGTCCTGGCGCTCCTGCTGGTGCTGCGCCCCTTGAGCAGGGGTGAGCGTCCAAGCCTGCGTTGATGGCGGGCGTCGGCCTGATCCTTGGCGTCGCGATCCAGATCAAGCAGTCGGTGCTGTTCGACATGCTGGCGTTTCTGGCCGGCTTCTTCATCCTGACGACCCCGACCTTCCGGGATTTCGTCCCCAACCTTCGCGCCAGCCTCAAACCGCTGATCCTGCTGGGCGTCATGGCGCTGGTGCCGACCATCGCCGTCATCCTGCTTTATACCGTCATGGGCCATTGGGATGCCTGGTTCGCCGCCAATGTCGAGGCGCACCGGGTCTTCTACGGCATAGATCGTGCCGTCGCATGGGATGCCGGATTCCGCGCCATGTCGGAGCAGGCGCCGCTCTGGATCGGCGCGGTCGTGGCCGCTTTATCCGCCCGCTGGCTGACGGTCGACGAGCGGGAAAAGCGCGCCGTCCTGTTCCTGGGGATCTGGGTTATCGCGGTGATCCTGTGCCAGTTGTTTCTGCGCATCGCATCGGACCACTACTTCCTGCAATTCCTGCCGCCGCTCTGCCTGCTGACCGGGCTGGCGCTGGCGTCGCGGGCTGCTGATCCATCTGCCGCGCCGGCGCGCAAGGGCGGTCATGCTGGCCGTCCTCGGCGGAATCACGGTCTTCGCGGTCGCCAAGCATCCGCTGATGCACAGCATCTACATCATCAGGGACCGTCTGGCGGGCGATACCTGGGCGGGCGACACGCCGCGCCGCATCGCCGCCGACCTCAAGCCGATGCTTCAGCCGGAAGACAAGCTCTATGTCGTCGGATTCCAACCCGCCATCTATTTCCTGACCGGCGCCGAAAGCCCGACGCGCTTCTCCTTCACCGGCCTGCCGAACTTCATTGCCCCCGGCCGCGACGGCTGCCCCTGGGTCGAACCGGCCGTCGAGATGCAGAGGATACTCGACAGCCGTCCCCGGTTCATCGTGGTCGAGGACGGCATCTTCTATCAGGAGCTAAGGGAAGACGTGCGCCGGATGCTGGACAGGAACCTTGAATACAACTACCGCAAGGTCAAAAGCTACGACCAGCACCCGGTCCACCACGTGTATCCCTTCGAACGCTTCGTCATGAACGGCGGCGCTCCCGCCGATCTCTACGAGTGGAACGACACCCCTTCGCCGACGCCTTCCGTGGCGGAGCATTGAAGCGTCAGAAGTTGAAGTAGATGAACTCGCTGACCGCCGACAGCCGCGTCAGCGTGAACAGGAAGCAGGCGGCCGCGACCCCGGCCCAGATCGGCGTGAACCGCCACCGGGGCACCATGCGAGCCAGCCGCTCCCTGCCCTCGCCCATGATCCACTCCTGCGTGTTGGGAGCGATGAAGGCCACCGCCAGCAAGACCGCGATCAGGATCTGGTGCCGGTACTCGTAGAGATCGGCAAGGTTCAGCGGTGCCGCCGTCCAGCCGTTCAGCCCGGCCATGGCGCGCAGCATCCCCGTCGCCTCCCCGACCGATTCGGCGCGGAAGAAGACCCAGGCGACCGTCACGCACAGGAAGGTCACGCCACGGGCGACCCAGCGGCCGGCCGCCGTTTCGGCGGAAGTCCATCCCAGGGCGGTCCTGAGCGCCCGCCAGCCATGGTTGACGATCAGGAAGACGCCATGCAGCGCTCCCCAGATCACGAAGGTCCAGCCGGCGCCATGCCACAGGCCGCCGAGCAGCATGGTCAGGAACAGGTTGACGTAGCGCCGCGCCCTGCCCTTCCGGTTGCCGCCCAGCGGAACGTAGAGGTAGTCGCGCAGGAACCGCGACAGCGTCATGTGCCAGCGCCGCCAGAAGTCGATGATGTTGACCGCCTTGTAGGGCGAGGCGAAGTTGAACGGCAGCCGGATGCCGAACAGCAGGCCAAGCCCGATCGCCATGTCGGAATAGCCGGAGAAGTCGAAGTAGAGCTGCAGCGCATAGGCGATGGCCCCGCGTCCAGGCCTCGCCCGCCGTCAGGGCCTGCTCCGCCGCGGCGGCGAACACCGGCGTCGCGTAGGTCGCCAGGGTGTCGGCCAGCACGACCTTCTTCCACAGGCCGGCCGTGAAGAAGGTCAGCCCCATGCGCGAAATCGGCATGGCTGAAGCGCATCGCTTCCGGCTGCCGGAACTGCGGCATCATCTCCCTGTGGTGGACGATCGGCCCGGCGATCAGCTGCGGGAAGAAGGTCACGAACAGGCAGTAGTCCAGGAACCGGTATTCCGACGCTTCGCCCTCGGCGGCATCGACCAGATAGGCGATCTTCTGGAAGGTGAAGAACGAGATGCCGAGCGGCAGGACGACGGCGCGGATGCCGAAGTCCAGGCCGGTCAGCGCGCCGACATTCTCCACGATGAAGACGGAATATTTGAAATAGGCCAGCACCGCCAGATTGCCGGCGATGCCCGACGATGAGCAGGCTCCGCTTCGCCGGCGAATGCGGAGCCTGCCCGGCGCGCGTCAGCCGCACGCCGATCAGGTAATTGGCGACGATGCTGGCCATCAGCAGCGGGACGATGGATCGGGTTCCACCAGCCATAGAAGAAGAAGGACGCCACCACCAGCCACAGCGAACGGCAGGCGCGGGTGCCGCGTCAGGCAGAGCAGCCGGTAGACGATCAGCGTTACGGGCAGGAACGCCCCGATGAAGACGTAGGAATTAAAGAGCATGATGCGGAGCCCCCGCCGGCGTGGGTCAGGCTCAGTTCCGACTTGTCCAGTTGCGTGATCAGGTAGCGCATCAGCAGCGGCACCGCATCCCATTGCAGGTGGGCATGGTCGGTGAACTGGTCGTTTCGCAGGTGCAGCCCCTGCTGGGCATCGATCAGGACCGTCCGGGTGCCGTCGAGCCGGCGGGAGACCGCCGAGCGGAATTCGGCATCGCGCACACCGCCCGGATCGTAGGCGTCGCGCCACGCCGGCATCTGGGGAAGCAGGACGACGATGAAATCGATGCCGCGCCGGGACAGGTTTTCGCTCATGGCGCTCAGATGATCCAGACAGGTGGGATCAAGCTCGAAGTTCTCGCGGATTTCCGGTTCGGGCAGCGTCAAGGGACCGGAGCCATACGGGTCCATGACCAGCGGAGCGCGATATGTCCTCCCCCGACCGCATGCCGGGCAGATCGATGACATCCCGCACGAAGGCACACCGGGCGGAAATTCTTCAGGTAGAGATGCCATGCCGGGATCGCCGTCGAAGACATAGCTTTCGGCGTCCTCCGGCCGGAAGAATTCCGTCGGCGATGTCGAGCAGGCGGAGAAATCCCGCATGGAGAAGACCGACATCACCGATTTGACGCTCGGCATGTTGTCCAGCAGGAAATCCGTCAGATAGGCCGTCTGATTGACGTAGAGGAAGCAGGGGGCCGCGTTCAGCGGTTCGATATCCTTGCCGTAATGCTCCGCGAAGACGGAGAAATCGAGGTTCCGCCACGTCACCGACGAGCCGACGGCGATCAGGCCGGGGTTCCGGATATCGGTTTCGTGCAGGAACTTGAATTTCTCATCGATGCAGTTGGTGGCCGTGATGGGCGGCGCCGGCAGACGGCCCATTGCGGAAAGCGCCGCAAGGCCGGCCCCTCCCAGCACCAGAAACAGCGCGCACCACAGGATAAAGGCGATGTTGAATCGTATGGCGTTGGCATCAGTCATTTTGAAAGTGCTCTCAGTCTGACCGGACCGGCGCGCCAGAGGCGGCCGGTCCGAACTGACCTGACGGGCATGACGTTGCACACCCGCCGGGTTTCCGGCGTTTTGTGATCGTTTCCGCCCATTCCGTTTTGCTGGCGGGGCAGGATGCTATCGGGGAAACGCCGCGGAGACGCGGCCGGTCACCGCCGGGGCATCGCCGCCGGCAGGAACGGATCGATCACGATGGCGTCGACAGGCTTATGGCGGTGCGCTGGGAACGCAACGCTGGCCGTTCCGGGACACCGCGGCCGGACGGAAGGAACGGGGGGCTGCCGGAAGCCCGAGCGATGAGATGGCGGCGCGGACAAGGGTGAAGCGGCGCCGCGCCGGGATGGTGCGGGACGGGTAAACAGGATCGAAGTTGCTGGGCAGGCTTGTCCAAACTCGCATCTGTTGTCTTCACCACATCCGGATCATGATCATTTCCGCGACTGACGCAAGAAACGAATGCCTTTTATTAAACTCCCATAACAATAACCCGTTTCCCGCCGTTTTGTTTCCTGTATTCGCTGGGGCGTTGGAGGGAGAGCGATGCATCAACCGGCGAGACTTTCGGACAACCCCTTCCTGCCAGCCGGGATTACGCTTCGGGATGCCTCATCCGCGCTGAGGCCGCCGGCAACGGATACCCCCTCCTCCATCCCGCCGACGCCGGCCCAGAGAGCGGCGTTGATCCGCCGCCGCTCGACCACGTGGTATGCGGCCAGGGCGATGGTGAACATCCAGATGATGCTCAAGCGTGCCCGGCAAGCGGGTGTAGAAGGCGGTTTCGGTGATCCCGCTGACCAGCAGGGTCACCAGCATGACATCGCGGAACAGGTCGGGGCTGACCAGAAACGTCCTGAGCTGGATGACGAGGATCGTGACCAGGAACAGCGTTCCGATCATCCCGACCGAAAACAGCGACTGAAGGATCAGGTTATGCGCGTGCGTCACCGTGAAGTACTGGAAACGCTCCAGGAAAATGGTCTCGGATGAATTGTGCCCATGGCCCAGGATCGGCGCTTCCGCGATCTGGTGGAGCGTGAAGTCCCAGATGAACGACCGGCCGGTAAGGGTCAGAAGCTCGTTGACGTCGCCGGAGCGGGACACCAGCTTGACCAGTTCCTTCGGCAGGACATTCTCCAGGCCGACGGATGCGGTCGTCAGTGTTATGGCCGTGGCGGCCAGCACGCCGATCGGGATCAGCCAGGAAGCGCCCGGACGTACCCGCAGCCAGAAGATGAAGCCGGAAGCCAGCACGGCGACCAGCGCCATGCGCGACTGGGACAGCATCAGGGTCACCAGCGCCAGGACGATGATGCCGCCCAGGATAAGACGACGCTTGGGCATGTAGTGCATCAGCGCCGCACAGCAGACCATCAGCATCGCACAGATGGCCGCCAGGGATACAGGATGGTTGGCGAACCCGCGCAGGCGGTCCGCCTCGCCCAGGCTGTCGGCGTTGACCGGGGCGAAGCTGACGGCGAAGGGGCTGATGGCGAGCGACGGCAGGACGATCATGCAATAGCCGATGGTCAGCCCGATCAGGATATCCTTGACCGACAGTTCGGAGACCATCGCCATCGTGAACAGCAGAGTGCCGAACAGCAGCACGCTCGATACGATCGTAGTCGGCGGGGTCCGGCGCCCAGGCGGCCGACAGCAACAGGAAGCCCATGTAGCACAGGGTGGCGCCACCGATCGGTGTCCGCAGCAGTTCGAACACCGCATTCAACCGCAGCAATGGCGAGCAGGCCGCCGGCAAACCACACGCTCAGCTTGAGCGCCACCTGCCAGTCCAGCCCGCCAGCCCCGATCGGCCGGGTACGCAGGTTGACTTCCGTGATGGTGACGAAGATCGCCAGGAACGCGATCCAGGCCCAACGCCGGCCATCGATAACCGCCTGCCCATAGAGGCAGACCCAGATCAGGACCGCGAAACCCAGGGGAAGCAGGTACAGCGGCATCTGGTCGGCGCCCGCCTTGGACGCCCACAGAAGGACGCCCAGGAAGGCCAGACAGATCGCTACGACGCCACCCTTGAGGATGCGTTGAAATCCCAGCGGAACATCCATGTCATGCACCCGCCGTTGTTTTTTGGTGCTTTTGGCCGTCTGGGCCTGGGTTCTTGCTTCATGTGCCGGCGGAACTTCCAGAACGACCACGAACCGCTGAGGAACCATCCGCAGATGACGCCCAGCAGCGCTCCGTTGGTCCCCAAAGCCGGAATGGTCGCGAAGCAGACGGCCACGCTGGCGACGCCGGCCCAGATCCGGCCACGCCCGACCAGTTCCGGCCGCTTCAGCACGTAGAGCGAAGTTTCCGCCGGATACGCCAGGATCGAAACGACGCTGAAGGCGATCCAGAGGTATAGCGGGACAGCGCCGTCCGCGTAGGCTCCGCCATAGACAAGGTGGATGATCTGGTCCGGAAACAGCCCCAGCACCAGCCAGATCGGCGAGCACATGACGAAGAGCACCAGCGTCGCCTTCAGCAACTGGCGGAACATCTGCCCCATGCCGCCGGCGTTGAGGCTGCGGATCGCCCTTGGCCGGTCGAAGTTGTCGACCGCCATCATCAGGACGCTCATCGGCTGGGTGAAGGTGCGGGTCGCCTGGAAAAGCGCCACGGCGGACGGCCCGGACAGGATGGTCAGGATCAGCGGCGGGATCTGGTTGTAGCCGTTATACGCGATGGCGCTGATGCCCGACCACGTGAAGTATCCCAGCCGCTCGCCGACGAATTGCCGGAGCGGCTGGAACTCCCCGTCCACCTTGAAGGAGCGGTTCCGCGACCACGATGTCAGCGCCGCCGACACGGTGGCAAGCCACAGGCCGCCCAGCGCCAGCCAGATGTTTTCCAGCCGGATCGCCAGTCCCGCGCCTAAGATCAGGATCGGCGGAATAGACGGATGCCGCCATCAGCACGGCGCCGATGTTGCCGATCTGGATCGACCAGCGCCGGTTGAATTCCTGATACGCTCCCGGAATCATCAGCAGCGTCGCCGCCACCGTCATCTCCGCCATCCAGCCCCCGTCCGGCCAGAGGCTCAAGCCCCCCGCCACGGTCAGGCAGAGCGCCGTGAAGACGCCCAGCACCAGCACATTGTAGCGCCGCCATGTCCGCCCCGCCGTCCGCAGCAGGGCATGGTCCGCCGTCTCGATCACGAAGGGGACGACCACGAAGGCGCGGTGCAGGCTCAGCAGCAGGTAGAACGCCACCCAGCAGCCGGAAAAGAAGCCGAAGCTGTCGCGCGAAAAATGGCGCGCCAGCAGCAGCATGAAGACGAAGTTGGTCGGCCGAGAGCAGGATCTGCTCAAGGATCGAATACCGCCGCACCGGGTCGGCGAACAGCGCCAGGAACTTACCGGCGCTCCCTTGCCCGGTTCCACCAGTCAACGTTGATTGAACCATCAGGCGATAGGGTCCGTCCGCCGTTCGCTCCCGGCCACCGAAATCCCGGCCACCGAAATCCCGGAAGGCCAGCCCAGCGCCTCGTAAGCGCTCAGCAGGACGGGACCCTGATGTTCCCAGGCAAGCACGGTTTCGATCCGCTGACGCCCGAGCTTACCCATCGCCGCCCGCTTTTCCGGATCGTCCAGCAGGTCCAGGATCTGTCGCCCAGATCGGTGGCAATGTTCCGCTTGGCATAAACGGCGGCGTCGCCGGCCGAATAGCGGCTTTCGGTCAGGTCGAACTGAACGATCGGCTTGCCGAGCGCCATGTATTCCATGACCTTGTTCATCGTCGGACTTGTCGTTCACGTGTTGTACGGGTCGGGACAGACGCGACATCGGCGGTGTTGAGCACGGCACGATGACCTGATCGTTGACCCATCCGGTGAAGGTCACGTAGTCGGCGACACCCAGGTCGGCGGCCTGCCTTCATCGAAGATTTTCCAGCTCCGGCCCCGATCCCATCAGCACGAACTGGACATCGGTGCGCCGCGCTCCTTGACGATGTGTGAAACCGCTTCGCAGCAGGTAATCGATGCCGTCCTGGTCGTTCATCACGCCAAGATAGGAGACAAGGTAGCTTGCGGCCCTTCTTCCAGACGCTCGTCCGGCGCTTCCAGACGGAAGCGGTTCGAGATCGGGCCGCTGCGCACGATGAAGATGCGGTCCGGACGGGACCGAACCGCGCGTCTCGGCGATCCTGCGGAAGCTGTCATTGGTCGAGATCACGACATCCGCCGTCCGGAACGTCAGCCGCTCCAGCTTGAGCAGGATGCGGTGAAGCGGTCCCGTCTTCTGGAACTTGGCCTCGTACAGTTCCGGCGACAGGTCGTGGTGGTCGAAGATGAACTTCTTGCCCAGCGCATACTTGAAGAAGCCGCCGACGATGAAGATCGTGTCGGGCGGATTGCACGCCTGGATGACATCGAAGCCGTGCTTGAACAGAATGCGGGACGCCAGCAGGAACTGCCAGAAAAGGGCGGAGCTGTATTCGACCAGATAACCCCATAAACCGACGCCTTCGGTCGGATAGGGGTGCCGGTAGATATGGATGTTATCGAGGAATTCATACGGCTCGGGGTGCTTGTCGCTGCGCGGGCAGCAGACGATGACCTGATAGCCGGCGGCGCTCAGCGTACGCGCTTCGATCCATACCCGGCGGTCGAGAGGGACCGGGAGGTTTTCAACGATGATCAGCACCGACCTTTGCTGCTTGGACACCCGCGTTGACATTATCAGTCCCCTTGTTTGATCTGTGCGGGAAGTACGTGGCTTGCCGGTTTCTCCGGAGCTTTCCGCACTTGCTTCGCTCTCGTTATGAAGGCGTTCACCTCCCTTGCCTGTTCGAGCCACCGCTCATCACGCCTCAGACGGAGTTCCCGCATGCCGGCTTCCAGTTGCGCCCGCCGGCCGAGCGCGTCTTCGACACCGTTCGCGATCGATGCCGCATCGAGCGGATCGACGAATACGCTGGCCCCCGCGAACAGGGAGCGCAGTGTTTGCGTGTGGCTGAGCACCATGGGCTTGCCGGCGGCGACCCCTTCGTTGGCGGCGGAAAGCTGCACGCCTTCCAGCGTCGTCAGTCCAATCAGAAGGTCGCAGGAATGCAGCAGGGCATCGAAGTCCCGCTTTGATATGTATCCTGGAAATTCGACATTGGCGGGCGCTTTGGTGACCAGATCCTCATGAGCGCGTTTCGGATTACCGGTGACGACATAGCGAACGCCGGGGAGTCCGGCGCGCCGCTTCCAGCAGTTGCGCGATCGGCTCGTCCTTGGCGAACGAGCAGGGCACCAGAACCAGCGGTGCCGCCCCTTCCACCCGCTCCGCCTTGACGGCGGGACGCTTCGGACAGGCCGGCGCTGCGGTCCTCCAGCACCATGACGCGGTCGCCCGGCGCACCCAGCGCCTGGAGCGGTCCCACGACATCGGCGTTATGGGCGAGGCTGAGATCGGCCGATCTCAGCGCCCAGCCCAGAAAAGGGACGCGCGACCATGGCGGCCGGATCACCGCGTTGTGGCAGTCCAGGATGACGACCATGGACGGCGCCATCACGCGGCGCCAAGCCAGCACGAGATGCGGGATGAAGGTGGGCGGCGCCTGGACCCATACCACTTCAGGCCGGTTCCGGTGAAGCAGGCCGGATGGTCTTCGCGCTTTTGACGAGATAGTCCAGCCCTTTGAGTATTTTGGACGAAAACCCGCTTGTTACATATTCGACCTTGATCCCGAAGTAAGAGGCTAGTGTTTCCGGCCGACGCTGAAAGCTCTTCCAGATCACAAAAAGCTGACGGTCCTGTTCTGCTTGCGCGCGTTCCGGTCTATTGGCCGGCATTCGACGCTCCTATGCGGGGATGTTGTGATAGTCCTTGTAGCGGTATGCATAGGCCGACATGTCGCCCGCATAGCGCTGCTTGGAATAATCGACCTTGGTCAGCACGACGCCGGACACCTCGATGTCGAGCGCCGTCAGGCTCTCGATGCCCGCCTTGACGGCGCTGCGCGGCGTCTTTTCCCACTCCACCGCGTAGAGCACGGTATCGCAGCCCCTGGCGATCAGCGCCGCGTCGGACGCCACCATGACCGGCGGGCTGTCGATGACGATGAAATCGTAGTTCATCATCAGCCGCTTGAGAGCGCCGCCGACGGCGGAGGAAGAGGCGAAGAAGCGCTGCGGGTTCTGGATGCCGTGCCCGGCGGGCATGACATGCAGGCCGGTCGCCTCATCGGTCCTGATCGCCTCCTCCAGGTCCAATGCCCTTCTCGATGCACTCCACCAGCCCGCCGGCATTGCCGAACCGGAAGGCGGCACCCACCGACGGGCGGCGAAGGTCGCAGTCGAGCAGCAGGACGCGGGTGCCGCTGAGGGTGAGCGTGCGGGCGACCGCGATGGCGAGGGAGGTCTTGCCTTCGTCGGGGACGGACGAGGTCACCAGGATCTGCTTCGCCCTGCCCCCGGCGGGCCGGTCATGGGCAAGCCCCGTGATGATCGTGCGGATCGCTTCGGCGAACGGCTCCAGCGGTTTCAGCAGGACCAGATCGGCGATGCTCTGGCCACCCAGCCGGACCTTCGGCACCGCCCCCAGCATCTTCAGCCCAAGCTCGTTCTTGATCTCGCGGGCGGAGCGGAAGCCGGGCGTCAGGTGGTCGTAGAGGATCGCCAGCGTCATGGCGAGCAGCATCGAGCCGAGGGCGGCCACCGCCAGGAACAGCGGCTTATTGGGATGCGACGGTTCGAGCGGCGCCGTGGCGCTGGTGACGATGCGGGCGCCGCTCTGGTCCAGATCGATGCGGCTGGTCGCTTCCTTGAACCGCTGCTCCAGCGCTTCAAGCTGAAGCGCCTTGCCGTCGGCGGCGCGCTGAAGCTGAGCCAGTTCGTCGGCGCCGCGGCCGCTCAGGTTGGCTTCCTGACGAAGGCTGTCGATTTCAGCCTGCGCGCTCCGCTCCCGCGCCCGGACTTCGTTGGCGCGGCTTTCCAGCCCCTGCACGATCTTGGCGACTTCCATCGCCCGCTCGCGCCGGGTCTGATTGAGCTGCTGGGTGAGCTTGACCAGATCGGGGTGACGGGCACCCAGCGACTGGGACAGGTTGGCGACCTGCGCCGCCAGATCGGCTTCCTGCTGGCGCAGGATCTGGATCGTCGGGTTGCGGGTGACGATCTCCATGCTGTCGGTGCGGCCGGACGCCTGAAGCTGCTTGACCTGGGCAAGCTGCGCTTCCGCTTCCAGCCGGGCGACCTTCAGGGTGCCAAGCTCGGTGTTGAGCGCGATGATGCGCTGGGTCGCCAACTGCGCCTGCGGCCCGACCGGGACAAGGTTGTTCTTCTGCCGGAAATCGGCCAGCGCCGACGTCGCCTGATCAAGCTCGGCCCGCACGCCGTTGACGCGCTGCTCCAGCCAGACCATCGCCTGGGTGGCGTCCTTCTGGTTTTCCGCGATCTGGTTCGCCAGATACAGATCGACCAGTTCGTTGACGAACTTCGCCGCTTTTTCCGGAACTTCGGAGACGAACTGCACCCGGATCGTGTAGGCATCCGGCGCGCTGCTGACCTGAAGCTGGCGCACGATGCCGTTGATGACGGCGCTGCGCGGATCGACCTCGGCATCCGGATCGACACCCGGCAACTCGATGCCGAACGGCTTGAGAGCGTCGGCGGCCATGGCGAGCCCGCCGGCCATGATCAGCCGGAAGCGGTCGCGGAGAGAGAGTTCCTCGGAGATCGCGAGGTTGAATTCAGGGTCGTTGACCAGATCCATCCGGTCGACCGCCTGACCAACCAGGAATGTCGAACGCACGGGATTCAGCCTCGGTCTTGACGCTGGCGATATCAGGCCGCGCGATCGCGGCGGGAGCGGCGTTATCGATGAGCGTCTGGGGACGCGTCTTCAGCGCCACCACGGCTTCCGCCGTGTAAAGCGGCGTCACTTGCCTGACGCCCCAGTAGCCTAATACTATCGATACGGAAACAAAAAGGAAGATCAGATACTTACGCTGCCAAAGAATGGCGGCATAATGGGCAAGCTGCTTGTCGTTGTCTTGTATGATAGTCCTCATAAGCAGAAGTGCCCTATAAGGATGGTTGTTATTCCCGCTGCCCAAAACTTGCCTGCGACACGCAACGCCGCAGTTCGACTTGCGAGTTAGGGTCACGATATATTAAATAAAATGCAAATCTGCTTAAGGCGAGTAACCATTTGGCGGCACGGCGCACTACAATGGGTGGGATTTATGTCGCTTTGTATTCACCAAATCCCGCGCATCGCCAAGGTATCTGCAAATCAACTAAAATTGAGTATTCCTGCGAAAGTGGTAGACATCGTTCTTGCGGCTGCCGGGGAAATTCCCATCGGCAAGGCGGCGCTTACCCTCTTTACGGGATCAGGGTGTGCGAATCAGGATCAGTGCCGGACGATGGCCGCCGCGCGCGGGGTATGAATCCCTCGGGCTCACTCCCGCCCGCAACTCCGCGCCATTTCCTCCGCCGAGATCACCCGCCGCTGTTCCGGGCGCTTCCAGCCGATGAACACGCTGCGGTCCGGCAGCATCGGCATCTCCGTGCCGAAATAGGTGTTGAAGACCACGCGGTACAGGTTGGTCAGGTTGATGTCCTGCGGCAGCGCCCGCTGCAATCTTCCGTCGCTGGAATAGACCGCCAGAAGCGGCGCGAAGCGTTCGCCCATGCAGCTTTGCTCGGCGCTGTCGTGGTCGAAATGCTTGCCGCCGCCGTGGTCGCCGTGGACGATGACGATGGTCGGCCGCTGACGCCTCCCCGATGACGCGCCGGACCAGGGAGAGGATGCCGTTGTTCGTGTAGATCAGTTTTTCGACATAGCCGCGCCGGTAGGATTCCTCCCGCTCCGGCAGGTGCTTGGTATAGTGGGAGCCGTCGTTCATGCTCCAGAAGCCGCCTTCCGGCGGCAGCACTTCGCCGTTCCGCGTCATGTCGAACGGCGGATGCGGCGTCAGCAGGTGCATATACAGGAAATACGGCCCCGTCAGCTCCCGCTCATAGGGCTTCGTGAATGTCTCCGGCGGCACGCTCGCCTCCCGAAGCCCCGCCTTCAGCGCTATCGGGTAGAAGACCGTCTGCCGAAGCCCGGTGACCTCGAAATTGCTGAGCGTATGCCTGTCCAGCATCCGGTCGAGCTGGTCCATCCGGACGGGATCGTAGCGGATATCCAGCGCCGCCGTCTGATAACCCAGCCGCGACAGCGTCCCCATCACCGGATTGTGCCGAAGACGGTCCCGCAAGGCGTCGCGCAGTTCCGCCCCCTGTCCGGTCCCCGCCGACGCCGTCCAGATCAGACGCCGTGAAGATGCTGGTCATGCTCTGAAGCGTCTGGCTGTAGGGCGATGTGGCGCCATCGGCCACGGCGAACCCCATCGCCTTCAACCCGTCCAGAAAGCCGGAGTTGTCGAAGCCGTAATACCGCGCCAGCACATCCGCCCTTGAATAGCCGTCCAGCACGATATGCACGATATCAGGACGCTCTCCCCCCGCCTGGACCGCCTCGAAAGCCGCATCCCCCCGCTCCGCCGCCTGTCCTCCCGCCACCGCCGTATTGACGACCAGGGCCCGCTGGGCCAGCGTGATCGCCGGAAAGGCCACCATCACGGCGGCGACCACATTGGCGATGCGCGTGACGTTGCGCCCCGGACGCGCCCGCCAGCCGATCAGCACCGCCACCGCCACCATGCCGGCCAGCGCGTAGATCCCCGGAAGCTCCTTGATCCAGAAGCTGAAGACCCCGTCGATCATCTGCTGAAGCAGCCGGAAATCGAAGATGACGATGAACGCCATCGCGACCCACAGCGCCGCCCGATGGACATCGCGCAGCACCCGCCCAAGCACGGCCGTCGCCACCAGCGCCAGCACGACGCACACCACCAGCGGCCTGACGACGTCGGCGAGATTGGTCATGCCCAGATCCGCCGACATCAGGTACAGCGGGAAATACGCCGCGAGAAGCAGCGGATAGAGCGGAAACTCCGACAATTTCCTGGTCACGCCCGTACTCCCGGCCCCCGTACTCCCCGAAGCGTCAGCTCCGGTCATACCAGAACAGCCGGCGGCCGCTGTCGGCGATGGATGCCTCCCGCACGATCCGCGCCTGCGCACCCAGCGCCGCCGTGAAGGCCTCCACGCAGTAGCCGTCGAAGATGTCCTCCCGAAGCGCCAGCATGCGCTGAACCGTCGGGTCGTCCTTCGGCACGAACTCGATCACGCCGCGCGGCGCCAGCCCGGTCAGCCAGCCGATCGTCTGGTCCAGCGGCACATTGCGCCCGATCACCAGATGATGCTCGAAAGCCAGCGCCAGCAAGCCATCCGCATCGCCCCGCCCCTGGATGCCGCGCCGCTCGGCCTGTTTCCAGCCCTGGTCCGGGCTGGGATTGGCGGCGTCCTGGAACAGCGGCAGCAGGTTCAGCTTCTCCGACACCGCCCGGTCGAACGCCAGTTCCAGCGCCTTCTGGTCGAAGTCGAACCCGATCCGCGGCTTGCGCTCCCGCCCCCAGCGCCACGGCGGAATAGTTGCCGCTGTTGCAGCCCAGGTCCCACAGCAGCTTCGGCCTGACCGCCTCCGCGAACTCGGCGATGAAGCGGCACTTGGCCTCTTCCGCCGCGTCCGTATAGGTGTTGTTGCGGGCATAGTCGCCCCAGACCGTCTTGCCGGTATCGGCGGGCTTCAGCTTCTCGATCCAGCCGCGAAGCTGGGTCAGAATGCCGAGCAGCGACGATTTCGACAGCCCCTTCCGCCGGATGGCGCCGGCATCCGCCGTCCCCTTGTCGTTGGCCGAAGCCTCCAGCCGCGCCTGAAGCACGACATAGGTCATCACCTGCCAGGACAGCTTCTTGTGGAACGGCAGCAGCCGGTTGAGGTCCGATGTCGGAATGCCCTCAAGACTGCCGCGATACCACTGGTTATGGGGCACGCCCAGCACGGCGCGCAGCAGCAGCGGGTTCAGGAACTGCTCGCAGAACTGCCGGAGCCCCACCCAGTATTCGCCCTCGCGGTAGCGCCGCAGCGACAGCAGGTCGATCAGCACCGGACGCGGCCCGATGAACTGGACGTTATAAGCGCTGGCGTCGCTCAGCATGACGTTGTCGGCCAGCAGCTCGATCTGGAGATCCAGATGGAACAGCGCCGCCGCCTTCAATGCTGGAAACGGCCACTCGTACGGATAAGAAACGAACGGGATGCGCGGATGCTCGACGACGATGGGCGCCCCATGCGCGCCCTCACCCAGGATGCGCTGGATCGACCTCCTCGGCCGCCACCAGACGGCCGCCATCGACCAGCCGGCGGAGCACGCCGCTGTCGCGGACGAAGGTGTAGTCGGCCAGCGCGCGGGCGGTGATGGTGCGGAAGATGCGGCCATCGTTTTCAAACACCTGGCCGGAAGGATCTCGGAACGAACCGGGCTCGACAGCGGTCATCCGTCAGCGGGCCTTATCGTTCGGCGCATCCTCGGCATCGCGCGGCGACGCCGACACCGGTGCTCGCCCGAACCGGCTTTTCAATTTGCCCCAGTAAAGGCGGATCGCAAACATCCCGCCCGCAATGCCGCCGATCAGGCCTTGCAGGATCATGCTTCCGGTGCCGGGATCAAGATATGCATAAGCATTCTGGGTGGACAACAGCAACAGTGCCGGGACTGCCAGTAAAGCCATGTGAATCCGGTTCATGCCGATCGGCCTCTCACGGTAATTTTATCTTGTTTGAAGACATCTCTAGTCTTCGCACAAATCCACCAGGTTCGATGAAATCTGATTGGAGCACGGTGGGCGGGGCTCAACAACCCCACCCATCGTACATAAAACCGACACATCAGTGTAATAAACAGAAGGACAGGCACGGCGGAGAAAATGCTCCGCCAGCTCCAACCCGTCCTTATGGCTCAGCGCAGGCTTACCTGAGCCACCAGACTTTCCCTGGTAAGCCCTTCCGGGTCGAGCGCCACGGCGGTGTAGAACGGCTCCCGCATCACCGCGCAGTAGTTGGAGTTCCCCATCCGCAGCATGCGCATCGATTCCCCGTTGGAAATGCGGGTGTGCATCTGGTCGAACTCCGCCATGCCGCCCATCCGCTCCGCCAGTTCGCGCTGGGACCGGCGGAGGATGTCCGCATTGCGCACGGTGAAGCTGGCATAGCGGGCGAAGGCTTGCGGGTCGCCCCATGCCGGACCGCAGGCCAGCCCGGCCAGCATCGTCCTTGTCTGAAGGGAAACCACTCTGTCCGCCGAACTTTCACCCAGCATCAGCGGCGTCTTGGCCGCTTCCAGTACAGGGTCCGATGTCTCCGCACAGCCAGCCAGGACCGATGCGCAGAGCAGGAAGCCGCCGATCGATCCGATATTTTTGAACAGGTTTTTCATGGCCGCCCACTGACAAGTAAACACTGGGCGGAGCCTATCATTGTTTGGTTACTAAAATCGATGCCCTGGGACTTTCTCACCTCCCATGATTAATCCGGCAAAGTCATGATGACCCACGATATCGGCGTTGACATGGCTGGCAAATATCGAGCTGCGCTTGATATTCAATTTTGCCGGGCTTTTGTACGCCATGACGATTTACCCGGCCAGCCGGTTGTCAGGAAAAGCTGAAAACCGAGGAGCCCGATCCATGCTGTTCAGAACCGACAGGACGCCGATGTGATCGCCATCCCGCAGCCGAGCCATTCCTGGCTTTCCGGCCAATTGGTGCGCGCCTGGGGCAACGAGGCCTTCGCGCGTCCCGCCCCCTTCGAGGAAGTCTGCCTGGGCGCCGCACTGCACGACATCGGCTGGCTGCCGTGGGAAGCGGCACCCACCCTCAACCCCGATACCGGCCGCCCGCACAATTTCCTGGAAATGAAGCCCGCGACCCATACCCAGCTCTGGACGAACGGAGTGCGACAGGCGCTGGCCTTCGGCCGCTATCCGGCGCTGCTCGTCTCACTTCACGCCAAGACCATCTACACCACCTTCTTCAACTTCGAAAAAGCGCCGCCGGAAGACGCCCGACTGGTCCGCTCCTTTCTCGACAAGCAGGAGGAGTTCCAGCGCGCCACCATCGAAGCCCTGGCGGCCGATCCCCTGCTCAACCCCGATGTGACGCCCGAAGCGATCGGGCGGAACCGCCGGCTGGTCGCCGCGACCGACCGCATGTCGCTGGAGATCTGCTGGGGCATCACCGATGAAGTCCAGCATCCCCAACGTCCCCACGACCGGCACCGACGTCACCGAACTCCACATCCGGTCACCCCAGGGCGACCCCGCCGACCTGACGCTCTCCCCCTGGCCCTTCGCCGCCGACCGCGTCGAGGTATTCTGCGAAGGCCGCCGCCTGCGCGGCCGCTTCACCGATGAGGCGGCACTCCACGACGCACTGCGCACCGCCGAACGCGCCCCGATCCGCGCCGTGTTCAGGCCGGCATGATCGTTCAATCCGGCTTAATACTCCTGACGCGTTCATATGACCATTTTGGTAACAAGAAATCGGCAACCAATTGAGGATGGATGTATTATAAATTTTAAGCAAAAGCTCATGTGCACTGGCATGAGTCACTGAAAGCCTGATAGCGCGCATGGGCTGCGATAAAAGACAATGAAAACGATCGCGTGCGCGGGGGACAATCAGTGGATTCCCAGGCTTTCGATTTTCTCGGATTGGGCCAGGGCATTGCGGATCATGCTTTGCTCCAAGCGATGCCTGTGGCGGTCTATACGACCGATGAAGCTGGCCGGATCACCTTCTACAACGAAGCCGCGGCGCGAGCTGTGGGGATGCAGGCCGGTGCTGGGGCGAGGATCACTGGTGCGGGTCATGGCGGCTCTACCTGCCCGACGGCACGCCGCTTCCCCATGACCAGTGTCCCATGGCCATCGCACTGAAGGAGAACCGCCCGGTCCGGGGCTGCGAAGCCATAGCGGAGCGTCCCGACGGCACCCGGATTCCCTTCATCCCCTATCCGACCCCGCTTGCGCGATGCCGAGGGGCGGCTTACCGGCGCCATCAACATGCTGGTGGACATTACGGAGCGCAAACGGTCGGAACGGGCCCTCCGCCAGCGGGAGCGGGAACTGCACGAAGCGCAGCGGATCGCCCGCATGGGCCATTGGCGGCTGGATATCGCGACCGGCAAGCTGGAATGGTCGGCCGGCACCCACCTGCTGATGGGCACGTCGCCGGACGATCACAGCCCCAGCCTGAAGGACCTGATTTCCCGCATCCATCCCGACGACCGGCGTCCCTATATTCATGCCTTCATCGGCTGCCTGACTTCCGGCAAGACCAGCCAGTGGGAAATCCGGGTCCGCAACGATGACGGCCGGGAATGGGTGGCCTGGATCGAAGGCCGGTGCGAGACCGACGAGACCGGCAAGGTGATAGCCTTGTTCGGGATTTGCCAGGACGTGACCGAACAGCGCCGGATGCAGGCCACGCTTCGCGAAGCGCGCGACGCGGCGCAGGCGGCCGACCGGGCGAAATCGACCTTTCTGGCCTGCATGAGCCACGAGTTGCGCACGCCGCTCAACGCGA
The DNA here is from genome assembly GCA_963848585.1 of uncultured Alphaproteobacteria bacterium. Classification (GTDB taxonomy): domain Bacteria; phylum Pseudomonadota; class Alphaproteobacteria; order Azospirillales; family Azospirillaceae; genus Skermanella. Next base: position 44,107 of record CAWKET010000005.1, read on the forward strand.
TCATCGGTTTCAGCGATCTGCTGCAAACGGAAATGTTCGGCCCGCTCGGCAGCGACCAGTATCTGGAATATGCCGCCGATATAAACCGCAGCGGCCATCACCTGCTTGAACTGGTCAACGATCTTCTCGACATGGCCCGGATCGAAGCCGGCATGGTCGACCTTCAGGAGGAAACCATCGACGTCGCGATGCTGATCCGCGAGGCGGTCAATCTGGCGCGCGGATCGGTACCGGGAACCACCCATAAATTCGACGTGCGCCTGCCGGACGCGACACCGCTGCTGATGGCGGACCGGCGGCGCATGAAGCAGGTGCTGATCAACCTGATCGGCAACGCCGTCAAGTTCACGCCCAGCGGCGGCCGGATCAGGATCGCCGTCGGCGAGGACGAGCGGCACATGTCGATCGCGATAACCGATACCGGGATCGGCATCCCGCCGGAGAAGATCGGCGATCTGGGCCAGCCGTTCAGCCAGATCGAAAGTACCGCGTCGCGCCGGTACCAGGGCAGCGGCATGGGCCTTTTCATCACCAAGGCGCTGGTCGAACGCCATGGCGGCGATCTGGCAGATCGAGAGCCGGCTTGGCGAGGGCACGACGGTCACGATCAGGCTGCCGTCCGACCGTCTCGTCCCGGTTTTCGCCAACGGCCTTCCTGGCCCATGCCTGAATGGCCCATGCCTGAAGCGGAAACGGCGATCGGCATTGTCTCTCCGGCGTCAGCCGATACAACAATCGCATACCACTAAATTCCAACTTCCAAAGGGGGAGACAGCGAGGCGCAATTTATATAAAATATGTGACAATATTGATGGAAATGGAGCTGGCCCATGGGTAAGTTCAATGCGGCGCTGCTTTGGTTGGGCGCCCCTCTCGCGCTGAATTATCGGCGGCCTTCTGCCCTGGTGGGGCGTGGTCACCTGGATACTCTCTCCGTTCATCGCCCTGGCTCTGCTGGCGATCGGCGCCGGAGCGATCGCCTCGGATCATGGACGCCTGCACCGGCGACCGCGCCATCCGCGGCCAGGGCACCGGCAGCCAAGTCTCCCCGCAAGGCCCTGATGGCGCCTTCGAAGCCTGGACCATCCACCACCCCAGGTTCGCCCTGACCGGCACCGCCGGCTCTCGACAATTACCGAAGGATGGACGCCATTCAGCAAATCCAACGCACATTGAAATCGAACCGAACTAAGCTCCCTCGATGCGGCGCGCCATCACGATGATGGCCGGATGAGGCCGGACATGGTACGAGAGCGGCGGACCGCCATAGACAGGTCGAACCGTTCAGGGCATGAAGTCTGGCTGAATTGCTCATCCGCGAGTCCTGTTGGCCGGTCGCACCGCGAGGGAGAAGGCATGACCCACGAGCAGTTCCTGTCAATGGCCGTACTGGCGGTTACCCTGGGTCTCTTCATCTGGGACCGCCTGCGCTACGATGTCGTTGCCCTGATCTCGCTGCTCGCGGCCATCGTGACGGGCGTCGTGCCGATGGCCAAGGCCTTCACGGGCTTCAGCGACCAGATCGTGATCGTCGTCGCCAGCGCCCTGGTCATCAGCAAGGCGCTCAGCCTGTCGGGCACGGTGGAGCGGCTGCTGGAGCCGCTGGTCCACCGGCTGACCACGACCACCCGGCAGGCCGCCGTCCTGGTCACCGCCGTCACGGCGCTGTCGGCCTTCATGAAGAATATCGGGGCGCTGGCGATCTTCATGCCGGTGGCGCTCCAGTTCTCCCGGCGCATCAAGGCGTCGCCGTCGCGGCTGATGATGCCGCTGGCGTTCGGTTCCCTGCTGGGCGGGGTCATGACGCTGATCGGCACGTCGCCGAACATCATCGTTTCCCGCGTGCGCGAGGATCTGACCGGCCATCCCTTCTCCATGTTCGACTTCTTCCCGGTCGGCGCCGGCATCGCCGTCACGGGCCTGATCTTCCTGATCTTCGGCTGGCGCCTGCTGCCGGAACGGCGTTCCCCCACGTCGTCGGCGGAAGGCGAGCTGCATATCCGCGACTACCTGACGGAAGTCCGGATGCTGCCGAATTCTCCCCTGATCGACGGCACCGTCGGCGATCTGGAAGCCCTGTCGGGCGGCGCCGTCACGGTCGCGGCCCTGATCCGCGACAAGGGCCAGCGATACATTCCGGGGGAGCACTGGCGGCTGCTCCAGGACGATATCATCATCGTCGAGACCGACCCCGAGAACCTGAAGAAGCTGCTGGCCGCCGGCAAGCTGGAGATCGCGACCGGCGGCGGCGCCGCCAAGGGCGGCGGCATGGAGCCGTGGGAAGAACTGGTCCTGATGGAAACGGTGGTGGCGCCGTCGTCGCCGCTGATCGGCTGCACGATCAAGGACTTCCGCCTGCGCTCCCGCTTCGGCGTCAACGTCCTGGCGCTCGGCCGCGGCGGCCGCCAGCTTGTGACCCAGCTCCGCCAGATCCCCATACAGGTCGGCGACGTCATGGTGGTGCAGGGGCCGAGCAACGCGATGGCGACCGTTCTGGCCGACCTCGCCTGCCTGCCGCTGGCCTACCGCAATCTCGCCTTCGACAAGCCGCGCCGGTTCAATCTGGCGGTGCCGATCCTGATGATCGCGATCCTGCTGATCTCGCTGGAGGTCGTCACCGTCGCGGTCGGCTTCTTCGCGGCGGCCGTGATCATGGTGGTGACCCGCCACCTCTCGCTGCGCGAGGCTTACGAGGCGATCGACTGGCCGATCCTGGTCATGCTGGGAGCGCTGATCCCGGTCAGCGACGCCATCCAGAGCACCGGCGCTTCCGACCTGATAGCGGGCGGCCTCGCCAGCCTTGCGGCGACGCTGCCGTCCGAGGGCACGGTGGTCCTCATGCTGCTGGCCGCCATGCTGCTGACGCCCTTCCTGAACAACGCCGCCACGGTGCTGGTCATGGCCCCCATCGCGGCCAGTCTGGCCCATAAACTGGGCCTGAACCCCGACCCCCTGCTGATGGCGGTAGCCATCGGCGCCGCCTGCGACTTCCTGACGCCGATCGGCCACCAGTGCAATACGCTGGTGATGGGACCGGGAGGGTACAAGTTCGGCGACTACTGGCGGCTGGGACTGCCGCTGAGCATCATGGTGGTGGTCATGGGGAGCGCGTTGCTGCTGCTGTTCTGGCCGCTGAAGTAACCACTCCGCGCTGCCGCTGGCGGCGGCAATATGGCCATATCGGGGGGAACTCTACGACATCAGCCGGTTTGATATCCTCAGCCTGAACGAACAAAAAATGGCGGGAGGAAACACGATGCCGGATCAGAAGGGCCATCCACTGCTGAGTGGCGGAACGATCATCCCGAAGGACAAGATCGTCACCGCCGAGGAAGCCGTGCGCCTGATCCGCGACGGCGCCACCGTGGCGACGGGCGGCTTCGTCGGGATCGGCTTCGCCGAGGCCATCGCCATCCCGATCGAGAAGCACTTCCTTGACCAGGGCCGTCCCCGCGACCTGACGCTGGTGTACGCCGCCGGCCAGGGCGACGGCAAGGGAAGCGGCCTCAACCACTTCGGCCACAAGGGGCTGGTCCGGCGCGTCATCGGCGGCCACTGGGGCCTGGTGCCCCAAGCTGCAGAAACTCGCCATCGACAACGAGATCGAGGCCTACAACCTGCCCCAGGGCGTCATCAGCCACCTGTTCCGCGACATCGCCGCCGGCAAGCCGGGCACCGTGACCCGCGTCGGCACCGACACCTTCGTCGATCCGCGCCACGGCGGCGGCAAGATCAACGCCGGCACGACCGAGGACATCGTCGAGATCGTGACCTCGGCGGCGAGGAATACCTGTTCTACAAGGCGCGCCCGATCGATGTCGCGATCCTGCGCGGCACCAGCGCCGACCCCGACGGCAACATCACGATGGAGAAGGAGGCGCTGATCCTTGAAGCGCTGGCGATCGCGACGGCGGCCCGCAACTCCGGCGGCGTCGTCATCGTCCAGGTCGAGCGGATCGCGGAGAGCGGCAGCCTGAACCCCCGGCTGGTCCGGATACCCGGCATCCTGGTGGACTGCGTCGTCGTGGCGGAGCCCGAGCATCACTGGCAGACCTTCGGGACAGCCTATAACCCGGCGTTCAGCGGAGAGATCCGCGTGCCGATGCGCGCGATAGCGCCCATGGAGATGGGACCGCGAAAGATCATCGCCCGCCGCGCCGCGTTCGAACTCCGCCCAACAGCGTCGTCAATCTCGGCATCGGCATGCCGGAAGGTATCGCCAACGTCGCCAACGAGGAGCAGACACTGGGATACCTGACCCTGACGACTGAGCCGGGGACCATCGGCGGCATGCCGGCGGGCGGGCTCAATTTCGGTGCCGCCAGCAACATCCAGGCGCTGGTCGATCAGCCGGCGCAGTTCGACTTCTACGACGGCGGCGGGCTGGACATGGCGTTTCTCGGCATGGCGCAGGCCGACCGTAAAGGCAGCGTCAATGTCAGCAAGTTCGGCCCCCGGCTGGCGGGAGCCGGCGGTTTCATCAACATCAGCCAAAACGCCAAGAAGGTGGTGTTTGTCGGCACCTTCTCCGCGGGCGGCGTGTCGAAGTTCGTCGATCGGGTCGAGCACCGCACCTTCAGCGGCCCCTTGGCGGTTCGCCGGGGCCAACCCGTCCTCTACATCACCGACCGTTGCGTCT
>CAWKET010000006.1:0-13329 GCA_963848585.1 uncultured Alphaproteobacteria bacterium
ACATCGGCGTCGATGTCTGCGACAAGCACGCCGATGATCCCGGCCGGGTGGCCCTGATCGTGGAGGAGGAGGACGGCACGGTTCGCCGCCATACCTTCGCGGAGATGCGGGCGCTGACCAACCGGCTCTGCAATGTGCTGGTGGCCCATGGGCTTCAGCGCGGTGACCGGCTGGCCGTGCTGCTGCCGCAGTCGCAGGAGACGGCGATTGCCCATGTCGCCGGCTTCAAGGCGGGGCTGATCACGATCCCGCTGTTCGCTCTGTTCGGGGCGGAGGCGCTGGAATACCGGCTGGGCGACAGCGGCGCCCGGGTGCTGGTGACCGACAGGGCCGGGTATGAAAAGGTGGCGCCGTTGCGTGATCGCCTGCCGGCTCTGGAACTGGTGCTCTGCATCGATGGCGCGCCGGAAGGGACCATCGGTTTTCAGGAGGCGCTGGCGGGGGCTTCGGATGTGTTCACGCCTGTCGATACCGGGCCGGACGATCCCGCCGTCATCATCTACACCTCCGGCACCACGGGCAGCCCGAAGGGGGCGCTTCATGGGCATCGGGTGCTGCTTGGGCATCTGCCGGGCGTGGAGTTGCCGCATGAGTTCTTCCCGCAGCCGGACGACCTGTTCTGGACTCCGGCGGATTGGGCGTGGATCGGCGGGCTGTTCGATGTGCTGATGCCGGCATGGCATCATGGCGTGCCGGTGCTGGCGCACCGGTTCCGCAAGTTCGACCCGCACGAGGCGATGGAGCTGATGAAGCGCCATAATGTGCGCAACGTCTTCCTGCCGCCGACCGCGATCAAGCTGATGCGCCGGGCCGGCGTGACGGGGGAGGGGCTGAAGCTCCGCACGGTCGCCAGCGGCGGCGAGACGCTGGGGGGAGAGTTGCTGGAATGGGGCCGGTCGGTGTTCGGCGTCACCATCAACGAGTTCTACGGCCAGACGGAATGCAACCTCGTCGTCGGCAATGCAGCATCTCATCTGGGCTTCCGCGCCGGCTCCATGGGGCGGGCGATCCCCGGGCACCGGGTCGAGGTGATCGATGAGCGGGGCGATGTGGTGCCGGCCGGCACCGTCGGGGCCATCGCCATCCACCGGCCGGACCCGGTCATGTTCCTGGGCTACTGGAACAAGCCGATGAGGCCACGCGCGACAAGTTCATCGGCGACTGGCTGGTGACCGGCGATCTGGGGCGGCGGGATGAGGATGGCTTCTTCTGGTATGTCGGGCGCGACGACGATGTCATCACCAGCGGCGGCTACCGCATCGGGCCGGGCGAGGTCGAGGAATGCCTGATCGGCCATCCGGCCGTGGCGATGGCGGCGGTGATCGGCGTGCCGGACCCGATCAGGACGGAGATCGTCAAAGCCTATGTGGTGCTCCGCGCCGGGGTGGAGCCTTCCGCGGAACTGGCCCGCGAGATCCAGGAGTTCGTCAAGGTCAGGCTGGCGGCGCACGAGTATCCGCGAGAGGTCGCCTTCGTCGCCGAACTGCCCATGACGGTGACCGGCAAGGTCATGCGGCGCGTGCTCCGTCAACAGGCCGCCGAAGAAGATGGCGGCTTCGAAGGGAAAGCCCGCATGATCACGCTTTACCACTGCATGAGCGCCCGATCCTTTCGCCCGCTCTGGACGCTTGAGGAACTGGGACTGGGCTATGAGCTGAAGATGCTGCCGTTCCCGCCGCGCGTGCAACAGAAGAGCTATCTGGAGATCAACCCGCTCGGCACCGTGCCGGCCTTCTTCGACGATGGCATGCGGATGACGGAGTCCTCCGCGATCTGCCACTATCTGGCGGTCCGCCATGGCGGCGGGACTTTGGCGGTCGGTCCGGAGGAGGCGGAATTCGGGCCGTTCCTCAACTGGGTCCATTTCGGAGAGGCGACCCTGACTTTCCCGCAGACGCTTATCCTCCGCTACGGCCGCTTCGAGCCGGACGAACGCAAGCTGCCCCAGGTGGTCGATGATTACACCCGCTGGTTCCTGTCGCGGCTGAGGGCGGTGGACAGGGCGCTGGCGGATCGGGAACATCTGTGCGCGGGCCGCTTCACCGTGGCCGACATTTCTGTCGGCTGTGCGCTGATGCTGGCGGAGCTTATCGGGCTGGCCGACCATTTCCCTGTCGCGGTCGGTCAATACTGGCAACGGCTGTCGGCGCGGCCGGGCTTCGTCAGCGCGCTGGAGCGTCAGCGGGTGGCCGCCCTTGAGCAGGGTGTGTCGGTCACTCCCGCCCCGTGCGTATAGCCGGCGCCAGCGGCCGTCAGCTATCCGGTGGCCGGCGGTTATGAACGAACTCGCCCTTTTCCAGATACGCCGCTTCCTCTGGCGTGGAAACCCGTCCGAGAACGGGGTTGCGGTGCGGATATCTGCCGAAGCGCGAGATCACGTCGAGATGGCCGCAGGCTTGGTTGGCGGAAAACCGGTAGAGCGGTCGCAGGGGCTCGGGCACCTCGGCGGCGATTGTTTCCGCCAGAGCCGCGACGCGGCTCAGCCGTTCCAGGTGGCCGGGACCTTCCGTATGGCTCAGCGGCATGAAGAAGAACGTCTTTTCCCAAGGTCTGGTCAGGGCGTCGTAGTGGCCGTTCCTTAAACCCTCCTCGGCGATCCGCAGGGCTGCCGGGTCGCCGGCATAGGCTTCGGGCGTGCCGGCGAACAAGCCGCGCGGAAACTGGTCCAGGACGATGATCAGCGACAGGCGCCCAAGAGGTGTGGAGAGCCAATGATCCAGACTGCCGGCTTTGGCGGCTTCCACCAGAGGAGCGAAGGGCGGCAATTCTCCGTTGGCGCCGCCACCGAACCACCAGCCGAACATCCGGCTGTGGGTTTCCGGGCCTGCATCGTCCAGACCGGGCGGGAACCAGAAATCGTAAACCGCCCGCCATTCCTGAGCGTCACTCATGCTTTGGCTCCCTCTCAACCGGCTCTTCGTAGGTCGGTCTAAGCGAAGCGGCAGCCGACATGACGCGCCTGTTGTCGGCTGCCGCTTCGCTTAGACCGACCTACGATGTGGCGCTTAATCGGATCGGCGTCCGTATGTTGTCCTGTGCTGGTCGCATGGTCGGCAGCCCTCACCAGCCCGTGGCGGACCATGCCGGTATAGATGCCGGTCACTTCCTCCTTGGTCAGGCGGCCCGCCGGCCTGAACCACGTGCAGACCCCCGTCAGCATGGCGAGGATGCCGTAGGCGGCGACGGTCGTGTCGGCCACGGTGAAGCGGCCTTCCGCCACGCCGTCGTCCAGGATGCCGATCAGCTTGCGCTCGTATTGCTGGCGCAGGCTGACGACGATCTCGTAGTTTTTCGGCTCCAGACTGCGCAGTTCGGAATAGCAGATGAAGACTTCCCGTTTTCGCGCGATATGGTATCCCACATGGAAGGCGATGAAGGCCTGGAGCCGGTCTTCGGGATCGGAGATCCCGTCCAGCGCCTGATCGAGCCGTTCCAGCAATTCGTCCATGTGGACCTTGATCAGGTCGAACAGGAGATCCTGCTTGGTGGTGATATGGTTGTAGAGAGAGCCCGCCTGGATGCCGACCTCGGCCGCGAGCCGCCGCAGGCTCATGGCCTCGTAGCCCTGGCTGTAGATCAGCCGGAGCCCCGCCTTGCGGATCGCCTCCATCGTCTTGGGGCCGTTCGATCCGACGGTGCGTGCCATGGTGCCGCGCTCTCCTTACACTCCATCCGCGAACTCGCGGCCGTGGGAACCGCATTGGATACGAACGTTTGTATAGCGAACCATGGCGTTAAGCCAGCATAATCACCGGTTTGCAGTACGATTGAAACCAAATTCAGCGTTGCAGACGATGTTATAAAAACGTATGTTCGTAATTAAAGAGGCCGGGTGGCAATGCCCCGGCGAGACCCCATGGGGAGGAACGTTCTAAAATGCCGGTAACAGCGAACCCTGATCTGGACTTCGGCCTTGGCGACGATATCGACATGCTGCGCGACAGCGTGCGCGCCTTCGCTCAAGAGAAGATAGCGCCGCGCGCGGCGGAGATCGACGCCAAGGACGAGTTCCCGATCGACCTGTGGCCGGCCATGGGCGAGCTGGGTCTCCACGGCATCACGGTCAAGGAGGAGTTCGGCGGCGCCGACATGGGCTATCTGGCCCATTGCGTCGCGATGGAGGAGATCACCCGCGCCTCGGCCTCGGTCGGGCTGTCGCTATGGCGCGCACTCCAACCTCTGCGTCAACCAGATCCACCGCTGGGGCACGCGACGAGCAGAAGCACCGCTATCTGCCGAAGCTGATCTCCGGCGAGCATGTCGGCGCGCTCGCCATGTCGGAGCCGGGGGCCGGCTCGGACGTGGTCTCGATGCGCCTGCGCGCCGACAAGCGGGGCGACCGCTACGTGCTGAACGGCGTCCAAGATGTGGATCACCAACGGCCATTACGCCGAGACGCTGGTGGTCTATGCCAAGACCGATCCGGCCGCCGGACCGCGCGGCATCACCGCTTTCCTGATCGAGAAGGGCTTCAAGGGCTTCCGCCCGGCGCAGAAGCTGGACAAGCTCGGCATGCGCGGCTCGCCGACGTCGGAGCTGGTGTTCGAGGACTGCGAGGTCCCGGAAGAGAACGTGCTGGGCGTGGTCGGCAAGGGCGTCAACGTCCTGATGTCCGGCCTGGACTACGAGCGCGCCGTGCTGGCCGCCGGCCCGGTCGGCATCATGCAGGCGGCCCTCGACGTGGTGCTGCCGTATATCCATGACCGCAAGCAGTTCGACACGCCGATCGGCGAGTTCCAGCTTGTCCAGGGCAAGGTCGCGGACATGTACACGCGGCTGAACGCCTGCCGCGCCTATGTCTATGCCGTCGCCCGGGCGTGCGATTCCGGCAAGACGACGCGCAAGGATGCGGCCGGCGCGATCCTGTTCGCGGCGGAAGCGGCGACGCAAGTGGCGCTCGACGCGATCCAGGTGCTGGGCGGCAACGGCTACATCAACGAGTATCCCACGGGCCGCCTGCTGCGCGACGCCAAGCTCTACGAGATCGGCGCCGGCACCAGCGAGATCCGGCGCATGCTGATCGGCCGCGAGCTTTTCAAAGAAACGAACTGAGGCGCCGCGATGACCATCCTGAAAACCGGCATCGACACGCGGGAAGCTTCGTTCGCGGATAATGCCGACGCGATGCGCGGCGCTGGTCGCCGATCTGCGCGACAAGGTCCACGAGATCAAGCAGGGCGGAGGGGCGCGGTCGCGCGACCGGCACCTCTCGCGCGGCAAGCTGCTGCCGCGCGACCGGGTGCGGACACTGCTCGATCCCGGCACGCCCTATCTGGAACTGTCCCAGCTTGCGGCCTACGGCGTCTATGAGGAGCAGATCCCGGCGGCCGGCATCCTGACCGGCATCGGCCGGGTGTCGGGGCGGGAATGCGTCATCGTCGCCAACGACGCCACGGTGAAGGGCGGCACCTATTACCCGCTGACGGTCAAGAAGCACCTGCGGGCGCAGGAGATCGCGCAGCAGAACAACCTGCCCTGCATCTATCTGGTGGACAGCGGCGGGGCCAACCTGCCGAACCAGGACGAGGTGTTTCCGGACCGCGACCATTTCGGCCGGATCTTCTTCAATCAGGCCAACATGTCGGCGCAGGGCATTCCCCAGATCGCCGTCGTGATGGGAAGCTGCACGGCGGGCGGCGCCTATGTCCCGGCGATGTCGGACGAGTCGATCATCGTCCGCAACCAGGGCACCATCTTTCTCGGCGGCCCGCCGCTGGTGAAGGCCGCGACGGGCGAGGTCGTCACGGCGGAGGATCTGGGCGGCGCCGATGTCCATAGCCGGACTTCGGGCGTCACCGACCACTACGCCCTCAACGATGCCCATGCGCTCAGCATCGCGCGGCGGGTCGTCGGCCATCTGAACCGGCCGAAGCAGTTGGGGGTGGAAACCCGGCAGCCCGCCGACCCGCTGTATCCGGCGGAAGACCTCTACGGCATCATCCCGACCGATGCCCGCAAGCCGTTCGACGTGCGCGAGGTGATCGCCCGCATCGTGGACGGCTCGGAGTTCGACGAGTTCAAGCAGCTTTACGGCACGACGCTGGTCTGCGGCTTCGCCCATATCTTCGGCTATCCCGTCGGGATCATCGCCAACAACGGCATCCTGTTCTCGGAATCGGCGCTCGAAGGGCGCGCATTTCGTCGAGCTGTGCTGCCAGCGCGGCATTCCGCTGGTGTTCCTGCAGAACATCACCGGCTTCATGGTGGGCCGCAAGTACGAGTCCGGCGGCATCGCCAAGGACGGCGCCAAGCTGGTGACCGCCGTCGCCTGCGCGCAGGTGCCGAAGTTCACGGTCGTGATCGGCGGCAGCTTCGGCGCCGGCAATTACGGCATGTGCGGCCGGGCCTTCAAGCCGCGCTTCCTGTGGATGTGGCCGAACTCCCGCATCTCCGTGATGGGGGGAGAGCAGGCGGCCGGCGTGCTGGCGCAGGTGCGCCGCGACGGCATGGAAGCGCAGGGGAAGACCTGGAGTGCGGAGGACGAGGAAGCCTTCAAGGCCCCGATCCGCGACCAGTACGAGCACCAGGGCCATCCCTATTACGCCAGCGCCCGGCTGTGGGACGATGGCATCATCGATCCCGCCGACACCCGCATGACGCTGGGGCTTGGCATCTCCGCCGCCCTCAACGCCCCGATCCCGCCGCCGAAGTTCGGCGTGTTCCGGATGTGATGGGACTGAGAGGGGGGAGGAAGCAAGATGGATAACAACCACATTCTGACCGACATCCGCGAGGATGGCGTCGCAACCGTCACCCTGAACCGCGCCGACGTTCACAACGCCTTCAACGACGCGGTCATCGCCGACATGACCGACGCTCTGCGCCGGCTGGGGGACGACGACAAGGTCCGGGCGGTCGTGCTGCGGGCGGAGGGCAAGAGCTTTTCGGCCGGGGCCGACCTTGGGCTGGATGCAGAGGATGGCCGGTTACGGCCACGCGGAGAACTTGGCCGACGCCGGCGCTCTGGCGGAGTTGATGCGGGTGCTGAACTTCCTGCCCAAGCCGACTGTGGCGCGGGTGCAGGGAGCGGCGTTCGGCGGCGGCGTCGGGCTGGTCGCCTGCTGCGACATCGCGATAGCGTCCGATGCCGCCGCGTTCAGCCTGTCGGAAGTGCGGCTGGGGCTGATCCCGGCCGTGATCTCGCCCTATGTGGTGGCGGCGATCGGCGAGCGGGCGGCTCGGCGCTATTTCCTGACGGCGGAACGGTTCGACGCGGCTGAGGCTTTGCGGATCGGCCTGGTCCATCAGGTGGTGCCGGCTGGTGAGCTTGATGCCGCCGTTGATGCCATCCTGGCGCGATTGTCCGAGGGCGGACCCGCAGCGCAACGCGCCGCCAAGGACCTTATCTTCGCGGTCGCCCACCGGCCGCGTCGATGCCGGTCTGATCCACGATACCGCCGAACGGATCGCCACCATCCGCGCCTCATCCGAAGGGCGCGAGGGGCTGGCGGGATTCCTTGAAAAGCGCAAGCCGGCCTGGACGGCGAGGTAGACCCATGTTCTCCAAGATCCTGATCGCCAACCGCGGCGAGATCGCCTGCCGCGTCATCCGCACCGCCCGCCTGCTCGGCATCCGCACGGTCGCGGTCTATTCCGACGCGGATGCCAAGGCGCTGCATGTCGAGATGGCCGACGAGGCCGTCAATATCGGCCCGGCTCCGGCCCGCGACAGTTACTTGCGGGCGGAAGCCATCCTGGACGCCGCCAAGGCGGACGGGGGCGGAGGCGATCCATCCCGGCTACGGCTTCCTGTCGGAAAACGCCGCTTTCGCCGAGGCCTGCGCCGATGCCGGGGTCGTCTTCATCGGCCCGCCCGCATCGTCGATCCGCGCCATGGGCGGCAAGTCCGAGGCCAAGGCGCTGATGGAAACAGGCCGGCGTGCCGCTGGTGCCGGGCTACCACGGCGAGGACCAGTCGCCGGAGCTTCTGCGCGCCGAGGCCAAGCGCATCGGCTTTCCCGTGCTGATCAAGGCGTCGGCCGGCGGCGGCGGCAAGGGCATGCGCGTCGTGACCGAACGCCGCCGAGTTCGATGACCAGTTGAACGGCGCCAAGCGCGAGGCGATCAATTCGTTCGGCGACGACCGGGTGCTGATCGAGCGCTACGTCACCCGGCCGCGCCACGTCGAAATCCAGGTCTTCGCCGACACTCAAGGCAACTGCGTCTACCTGTTCGAGCGCGACTGCTCGATCCAGCGCCGGCACCAGAAGGTCGTGGAGGAGGCTCCCGCCCCGAACCTCGACCCGCATACCCGCCGCCGGATGGGCGAGGCCGCCGTGGCCGCCGCCAAGGCGATCGGCTATGTCGGGGCCGGCACGGTGGAATTCCTGCTGGATGAGGACGGCTCGTTCTTCTTCATGGAGATGAACACCCGTCTCCAGGTCGAGCATCCGGTGACCGAATACATCACCTGCCAGGACCTCGTGGAATGGCAGCTTCGGGTGGCGTCCGGCGAGCCGCTGCCGCTGAGCCAGGACGAGCTTTCGATCCACGGCCACGCGATCGAGGTGCGGCTTTACGCGGAGGACCCGCAGAAGGGTTTCCTGCCCCAGACCGGCAGGCTGGAGCATCTGGTCTTCCCGCGTGAGACGCTTTCATGTCCGCGTCGATACCGGCGTGCGGGCGGGCGACGCCATCTCGATCCACTACGACCCGATGATCGCCAAGCTGATCGTCTGGGCCGATGACCGTCCCTCGGCGGTGCGGCGGCTGCGGACGGCGCTTGAGAACACGCAGGTGGTCGGGCTGGGGGCGAATACGGAATTCCTGCTCGCCATCGCCTCGCATCCGGCGTTTCTGGCGGCCGATCTCGACACCCGTTTCATCGAGCGGCATCAGGCGGACCTGCTTCCCGAACCCGCTCCCGCCGGTGACGATGTGCTGGCTTTCGCCGCCTTGGGCGTGCTGCTGGATCGCGGGGCCAAGGCGCGGGCGCGGGCGGCTGGGTCCGGCGACCCGTACAGCCCCTGGGCCGGCAACGATGGCTGGCGCTTGAACGACGACGCCCACGACACGCTGACGCTGCGCGACGGCGGGACCGACCGTCCGGTGCATCTGATCTACCGGCGCGACGGCTATCGGCTCGAACTTCCCGGCGGCGCCATCGAGGCTTCGGGGCAGTTGGCGGAAGACGGCACCCTGACGGCCGATCTGGGCGGGCGGCGCACCAGCGCCACCATCGTCCGGCGCGGCGCCGACATAACGGTGTTCCACCAGGGCGGCAGCCACCGCCTGACGCTGATCGAGCCGCTGGCGGGCGCGGAAGATGCCGAGGCTCCGGGCGGCAAGCTGATCGCCCCGATGCCGGGCCGCATCATCGCGGTGCTGGCCGAGGCGGGCGCCGATGTCGCCAAGGGCCAGCCGCTGATCGTCATGGAGGCGATGAAGATGGAGCATACCATCAAGGCCCCCGCCGAAGGACGGATCGGGAAGGTCCGCTACGCCGTCGGCGATCAGGTCGAGGACGGCGCCGAACTGATCGTCTTCGAGGAGGCGTGACAATGGCATTGCCGAACCGCGTCAAGATCGTCGAAGTCGGCCCGCGCGACGGGCTCCAGAACGAGAAGGCCATCGTGCCGCTGGCGGTCAAGGTCGAGCTGATCGACCGGCTGTCCGACACCGGATTGCCGGTGATCGAAGCCGGGGCCTTCGTGTCGCCCAAATGGGTTCCGCAGATGGCCGACACGGCCGAGGTGCTGGCCGGCATCCGGCGCCGCCCCGGCGTGGCTTATCCCGTGCTGGTGCCCAACACGAAGGGGCTGGAGCAGGCGATCGCGTCCGGCGTCGAGGAGATCGCGATCTTCGGCGCCGCGTCGGAAGCCTTCAGCGCCAAGAACATCAACTGCTCCATCGCCGAAAGCCTGGAGCGCTTCCGCCCCGTGGCGGAAGCGGCGCTGGCCCAAGGCATCCGCGTGCGCGGCTATGTCAGTTGCGTGCTGGGCTGTCCGTACCAGGGCGAAGTCCCGGTCGCGGAAGTCGCCCGCGTGTCGAAGGCGCTGCTCGATCTCGGCTGCTACGAGATCTCGCTCGGCGACACCATCGGCGTCGGCACGGCGGGCAAGGCGCGGGCGCTGGTCGAGCAAGTGTCGGGGGTCGTGCCGCTGGAAAAACTCGCCGTCCACTTCCACGACACCTACGGGCAGGCGCTCGCCAACATCCACGCCTGCCTGGAGGCCGGGGTGGCGGTGGTCGATGCCTCGGTGGCGGGGTTGGGCGGCTGCCCCTATGCCAAGGGCGCATCGGGCAACGTCGCGACCGAGGATGTCGTCTATATGCTGAACGGCCTGGGCATCGAAAGCGGCGTCGATCTGAAGGCGTTGGCTGCGACGGGGGCGTGGATATCGCGGACGCTCAGCCGGCCGAACGGTTCGAAGAGCGGTAGCGCGCTTGCCGCCGCAGGGTAAGTTGACGCCTGTACCCCCTCACCCTAGCCCTCTCCCCCAAGGGGGCGAGGGAACCTTGTTCCGAGATTTTCAGCTACTTCAACAAGTTACACAAAAGCACCATACAGGAGACAGTCCCCTCGCCCCCTTGGGGGAGAGGGTTAGGGTGAGGGGGTCGGGGCATCAACTATCCTTGTCTCTTCCCGAAACCCCGCTCACCCCACCTCCCACAAACGTTACTGCTTCGCGGCCTTGTTCACGAACTGCGGATCGAACGTCTTGCCCAGGTCGATCTGCGCGCTGGCGAATTCCGGCTCCAGGGTCTTCAGCATGTTGAGCATGCTCTCCATGCCTTCCTTCGTGATGATGCCGTCCTTGGAATAGCTCTCCTTTGAGCCCTGCACCGCCTTGATATACAGGTCCTTGTCGCCGAGGTGATATTCGGCGGGCACCGCGGCGGCGATGTCTTCCGGGCTCGCCTTGGCGATCCAGTTCAGCGACTTGACGAAGGCGTTGGTCAGCCGCTGCATGGTCTCGGGGTTCTGCTTGATGAAGTCGGTTTTCGCGTAGAGCACGGCGGCGGGGTTGGAGCCGCCGAACAGCTTGCTGGCACCTTCCTCCGTCCTGGTATCGATCAGGATCGAGATATCGCCGTCCGTCTCAAGCTTGGAGATGACCGGGTCCAGGTGCGAGATCACCTCGACCTGTCCCTGCTTCATGGCGGCGACCGCGCTTGCCCCGCTGCCGATGCCGATCAATGCCGCGTCCGTCGCGGAAAGGCCGTTCTTCACCAGCGCGTACTGCGCCGCCAGCGCCGTGGAGGAACCCGGTGCCGTGACGCCGATCTTCAGGCCCTTGAAGTCGGCGGGCGACTTGACCTTGTCCGCCAGATCCTTGCGGACGGCCAGCACGATGCCGGGGAAATGGCCCAGTTCGACGACGGCCTGGATATCCTGGCCCTTCTGCTGCATCCGGATCGTATGCTCGTACGCCCCGGTCACGACATCGACCGAACCGCCGATCAGCGACTGGAGCGACTTGGCGCCGCCGCCGAAATCGTTGATCGAGACATTCAGGCCTTCCTCCTTGAAGAAGCCTTTCTGCTCGGCGATGGTCAGCGGTAAATAATACAGCAGCGGCTTGCCGCCGACGCCCAGCGTGATGTCTTTCTTTTCCTGGGCGTCGGCGGTGCCCGCCAGCGCCAGCAGCATGCCCGCCGCCGCCAGAATACCTGTTAACTTCATCGTTGCTCCCTCATTCGCATATTTCTTGTTTATGGATCAGTTGGATGCCAGCGCCGGCTGCGGACGCCAGACCAGCAGCCGGTTCTCGACCTTCGTCACCAGCCAGTCGATCGCCAGGACGCAGGCCGTCAGCACGAACATGCCGGCGAAGACTCCCGTCACGTCGAAGACGCCTTCCGCCTGCTGGATCAGGTAGCCGAGGCCGGCGGACGATCCCAGATACTCGCCGACCACGGCGCCGACGATCGCGAAGCCGACCGACGTGTGCAGGGACGAGAACATCCAGCTCAGCGCCGACGGCAGGTAGACGTGGCGCAGCAACTGGCGCTCGTTCATGCCGAGCATGCGGGCGTTGGCGAGCACGGCCGGGCTGACTTCCTTGACGCCCTGGTAGACGTTGAAGAACACGATGAAGAAGACCAGCGTGACGCCCAGCGCCACCTTGGACCAGATGCCCAGGCCCAGCCACAGCGCGAAGATCGGCGCCAGGACGACGCGGGGCAGCGCGTTGGCCGCCTTGACGTAAGGGTCGAACACGGCGTTCACCAGCGGCCGCCTGGCGAACCAGAAGCCTATCAGGATGCCGCCGACCGACCCGATCACGAAGGCCAGCGCCGCTTCCAGCAGCGTGATGCCCAGGTGGTACCAGATCGTTCCCCCCGTCACCCACTGGACGATGCGGCTGCCCACCTCCGCCGGGGTCGAGAAGAAGAACCGCATGGTCTTGGGATCGCCGAACAGCGTCGTGGCGGAAATCAGGTGCCAGAACAGCACCACGACGACCGCGACGAGCACCTGGAGCAGGAGCAGTTTCGCCCGTTTCATCGTCATGCCCCTCCGTTGCTCTGCCGGTAGCCTTTCAGGACTTCCTCCTTCAGGGCGTGCCAGATCTCGCGGTGAGCCGCCAGGAACCGGGTATCCAGCTTGATTTCGCTGATGTCGCGCGGGCGCGGGATCTCGATCGGGTAATCGCCGATGATGCGGGCGGCGGGTCCGGCCGACATGATGACGACCCGGTCGGCAAGCGATATCGCCTCCTCCAGATCATGGGTGACGAACATGACGGCCTTGCGGTCGGCCGACCACAGGCCCAGCAGCAGGTCGCCCATGATCAGGCGGGTCTGCGCGTCCAGCGGCCCGAACGGCTCGTCCATGAAGATGATCTTCGGGTCGCGGATCAGCACCTGGGCCAGCCCGACGCGCTTCCGCTGGCCGCCCGACAGCATGTGCGGATAGCGGTCGCCGAACGCGCTCAGCCCGACCTTGCCCAGCCACTCCCGCGCCCGGTCGCGCGCTTCTTTGCTGGAGACGCCCGCCACCTCCAGCCCGATCGCGACATTCTCGATCGCCGTCTTCCACGGCATCAGGCTATCCTGCTGGAAGAGATATCCGGCTCGCCGGTTCAGCCCGGAGAGTTGTTCGCCGAAGATCTTCACGGTGCCCGAGGACGGTTTCAGCAATCCGGCGGCGGCGTTGAGCAGCGTGGACTTGCCGCAGCCGGTCGGCCCGACGATCGCGACGAACTCATCGCCGCGCACCGCGAGATCGGTCGCATCGACCGCCTGATAGATCCCGCCGTCCGGCAGATCGAAGGTGATCCTCACCCCTTCAAGCGCCACCGCCACGGTCTGCGCGTCCGGCCGTGAGCCCGGCTGCTGGGGTATAACGGCTGCTTGAGCCATCGGCGGCACCTCCATCCCTCC
>CAWKET010000007.1:0-43080 GCA_963848585.1 uncultured Alphaproteobacteria bacterium
TAGACCCACCGGGACGCCGACGGTCTGCGCCATGCCGTCGCAATCGCCGCCCGCCAGCAACTTGCATTTCCTATCGTTCCGGCAGTGCCCTACGGTGTGCTCCCGACCGACGAGGAAAATGATGGATAGCGAATTGAAGTGCCCCGAGTGCAACTCCGAACACGTCTATCAGGACGGCAGCCTATGGATCTGCCCGGAGTGCTTCCACGAATGAAATCCTCAACTCGCCGCAGGCGATGCCAACGCGGAAGCTTCGCTGGAACAGAGCGTGAAGGATGCCCACGGCAACGTGCTCAACGACGGCGATAGCGTGACCGTGATAAAGGACCTGAAGGTCAAAGGCTCGTCACTGGTCGTCAAGGGCGGGACCAAGGTAAAAGGCATCCGCCTGGTTGATGCAGTCGATGGACACAACATCTCCTGCAAGATCGACGGCATCGGCGCGATGAATTTGAAGTCCGAGTTCGTGAAGAAAGCTTAGTGCATGATCAATGATAAATCGTATTGTTTATAGCTTGGCGCAAGGACAGTGTTCTGCCATTTCATCCCGGCGGTAAGCGTGATTGCCCGCCTGATGCACCCCATTAATAGCCTGCATCAAACGGACTGTTCAGCCTGTACGTCATAAAAGCGGCTGAATGGCTGGTCTCTTAACCGTAAGCCCTTGAACGAAGCGTTATACGCGGGCCACTAGTGGCAAGGTTTTAACGCTTAGTACCTGTATGGTATGCGGCAATAGACCCAATGTGGGCACTGCGACAACCGATCTATATTTGCATGCGCAGTATATCAGTTTTGGTCTAAATCGGGAAAGGATATGACGAGCAATGCCGTCTTGGAAAGATTATCAAGAAGAGGCTGCAATTTTTTTTCGGTCACTTGGTCTATCGGCATCGACGGACGTGACTCTCTCAGGTGTTCGGACTAAACATGACATTGATGTTGTTGTAAATGGAGATTTTGCCGGATTTACGATTACTTGGGTCGTGGAATGCAAACACTGGAAGAATGCCGTCACGAAGCTCCATGTCTT
Organism: uncultured Alphaproteobacteria bacterium; assembly: GCA_963848585.1. Taxonomy (GTDB): domain Bacteria; phylum Pseudomonadota; class Alphaproteobacteria; order Azospirillales; family Azospirillaceae; genus Skermanella. The sequence goes on from CAWKET010000007.1 coordinate 1,034, forward strand.
GGCATTGAGGGAAATCGTCGCTGATTTGGGTGCAGACCGCGGCATATTGTTATGTGAGACAGGCTTCCAAAGCGGAGCGATCGAGGCTGCAAATCTTACCAATGTTCAGGTTACGTCGCTTGCCACCCTTAGAGCAACATCGAAAGACGTTATCTATGCGACGCGTTTGCAAGATCTCTACGATCGCACAAAGTCCTGTAGAATTAAGTATTGGGATAGACCAAAATCTGTCCACATTGAAAAAGAACTTCGATCTGAAGTAGGATCGTTTGGATATTCTGGCAAGGGTGCTCTAGACGCGTGATTGCTCACGGGGTTGCCAAAAAGGGTTGCGCTGGAGCTCGCAATATGAGTGAACGTCTGGATGGAGAAGCCGCCGCGTTATCGCCTGAGTGAGGCTGAGAAGAACGACCTGCTGCTTGCGCAGGAGGAGATGATCGAGCGGCTGGCTGCGCGGGTTGCGGAACTTGAGGCGCTGGTCGGGAAGCCGCGCAAGACCTCGAAGAATTCGCATATTCCGCCCTCGAAGGACGGCCCCGGTGGTGCGTCCGGCAAGGCCAAGGGTGGGCAACGCGTCCTTCCCGCAAAGGATGTCTCGCCCGCTGGCCGATGATCCGGACAGGACCCAGCGCTGTCTGGCTGAAACCTGCCGGCATTGCGGGACGCGACGCTCGGATCGCCCAGCGTTGTCGTCACCGTTACGACCATATCGATCTGCCCGAGGTTCGGCCGATGGTGACGCGGGTGGAGCTATACGGCGGTCGATGCCGCGGATGTGGCAAGCGGTATCGGGCCGAACCGCCCACCGGGATGGCACCGGGTACGCCGTTCGGTCCCAGGCATCCGCTCGCTGCTGGCCTACTTCACCATAGCCATCATGTCGGTTTCGAGCGGCTCTCGCGGATGCTGAAGGAACTGTTCGGACTGGACATCTCCGAAGGCGCCATTGCCAATGCCTTCCGGCGCATGGGCGGCGTCGGCAGGCCTGCGGCGATCAAGGCCAAACTGCTGAGCGCCCCGGTGATCGCCTCGGACGAGACGACGACCCGGTCAACGGCGTGACCCACTGGCAATGGGTGTTCCATTCCGAACAAGGCCGTCCTGCACACCATAGCGCCGAGCGCGCCGGCAGTGGCCGCCGGGATCCTGGGCGGGCATCAGCCCGAGGTGTGGATCTCCGACCGCTACGCCGGGCAGCAGGAACTGGGGCAGGTCCATCAGGTCTGTCTGGCCCACGTTCTCAGGGACGTACAGTACGCCATCGACTGCGGCGACAGCGTGGTCGCCCCGAAGATCCGCGATCATCTGCGCTGGGCCATCCGGGTCGGCAAACGAAGACCGGAACTCAAGGACAGCACGCTGGCCACCTACGCCGCCAAGGCCGAGCGCCGCCTCGATGCCGCTCGGGTCCCGCTGCCCATCCGGCCGGACCGAGTTGCAGCGCCAAATCAAGGCGTGGCGGGCAAGTTCTTCGTCTTCCTCTCCGATCGCCGCGTGCCGCCGACCAACAACGGCAGCGAGCAGGAAATCCGCCCGTCCGTGGTCTTCCGCAAGGTCACCAACGGCTTCCGATCCGACTGGGGCCCGGCCATCCATGCAGGATATCGTTCCATCACCGGAACCGCGGCCCGCCAAGGTCAATCCGCCTGGACCGCCATCCGCCACCTGGTCGCCGGATCATTCGCCGTCGCCTGACTGCTCAAAACTCGCCAACACCGTGAGCAATTACCTAGACGCTGCCAGTAGCCTATTGTCTTGCGCATTCCGCGGACTTTACCCGATTGATGTAGATGACATACACCGAATTTATTTCCCAGAACTTCCGGAACAGTTCGATAGCCATGAGGATCTATACAAGTCACTCGACCCGATCCTAAGTGATTTAGAAGCCAAGCTGGCGGCGGTCTGAACGCTACTTGTTTGTCACCCATTGTCACAGCGTCTGCCTTCCATCCGATGTCAACTTCGGCATAGTTACCAAATGTTAAAGTGAAGCAACTTCGAAAATCGACATAACCGCTGATGACACATGTATTCGATAGTGCGTCAATTTAGAATTTGATCGCATTGCCCGAGTTTAGTAGTCGTACAAGCGTCAGCCTAGTGCGCTTTCATTGAAACCCAGCTACAATCTTTTGATGAGGCACTCTAAGCTATCTTATTGGCTTTTCTTAAGAGAGAGAGAGAGAGAGAGAGAGAGAGAGAGAGAGAGAGAGAGAGAGAGAGAGAGAGAGAGAAAAGGTGTCAGAGTGATTTTTTGATCGGTTGGTTGGCTGCGGGAGCGGCTGGAACGGTTCTCCCGCCGCGGTTTCGGGAAAGTGGAATTCGAAACCTTCGATCCCGATGCGCCTTGGTGAGCGGTAAACATATCGGACGGCATACCGAAGGACGCCGCTTCGAGATTCGCGTCGGAACGCGAAGCTGATCTTCGAAAAGTGGCATTCAGTCCGTCAGTTCAGGGTCGAAGAATTGGGATCGGCCGGCGGGCGCGACACATCAAGGGCGGCAATGTCCGTGGTGGCGAAATCCTCAAGGCCGAGCACCTGCTGGTCGCGGCGCTTGAGGCGCTCATGCTCCTCGCTCGAAATCAGCACCGTGCTCTCGCCTTCTCGCGGGTGACGGCGACCGGACGGCTCAGCGCCAGATCCTGACTTCCGTCTGCTCCTGAAGCGTTTGCGGCACTTGACGCATTCGCATTCCTTTCACGCGCGGACCCAAAGAGTTCGCGTCTTCAATCCTCAAGATCGGATGGAAGATGCCGCAACAGATCCATCGAGTCGTGCAGTACCCGTAGGATCACCACCATCTCGGGCGGAACGACGCGATAAACAAGCAGGTGACGCGGCACTCCCACTCCGCTTCCCGCCGTCCGCGCCCGATCACGGCTCAGGCGCAAATGGTGCATTCGATACCCCTGCCCAAAAGCCGGGGGAAGTTCGCGGCTTCCGCGCCGCAGGGGCTCAATGGCGACATCCCGCAGCGCGGTTTCGATCAGAGCCTCGTAACGCCGTCGGCCGGCATCGCCGAAATGCTCCGCACTCCAGTCGAGAATCGACGCGATATCCCGTTTGGCGGGACCGGTAAGCCGCAGGCGCGCCATTCAGTTCGAGGACGTCCGCCGGAGCGCGCTTTCGCCAAGTCCCGCCAGATATTCGCCCAAGTCGTCGTCTTCCACATCCTCATAGTCGCCCTGCTCCAGGGCCGCCTCCCCGACCGCGATCGCGTCGCGCAGGCGCTGGAGCCGCAATTCGTCCTCGCGCTGACGCAATTCAAGCAGGCGCAGACCTTCGCGCACCACTTCGCTCGCATTCTGGTACTGACCGGAATGAACATTGATCTCGACAAAACGGTCGAAGTGATCGGTGAGATTGACATTGCGCGTCGGCATCGCAGGCGCCTCCGGTTGGTTTCCACCAATCATACCGGGGCTGGCAAAAATTGGCAACGTCATCGCACTTCGCCTACTCCGCCGGCAACTGCCGTCCGACCGTCGGGGGCTTGCCCGCCGCCTTCCCCTTCCGCAGCTCTTCCTCAAGCCACAGGCTATGGTGCTCGCGTCCCCAGTTCACGTCTACCTGACCGCTGCCCATCGCGTCGAACGCGCCTTCCATCCCGATCTAGCCGATGTAGATGTGGCTGATGATGCCGGCGATCAGCAGGACCGACCTCATGGATGCTCAGCGGTAGGCTACGTCAAGGCTCTCAACCCAAAATTGTTTGGGATGGAGCAAATCGCCGCGAACATCTACGTCGACAGCGCCATGCCGGACGAAGCTCGACGCGGACTCGTCAACAATGTCGCCGAAGCAAAAAGCCGGATCGCCGAAGTTTATGGAGTTGCCATTTCTACGCCGGAAATAGTGGCCTGCTCGACGCAGACGTGTTTCGAAAGCTTCGGCGGCGGCCGACAGCGGGCGCTGACCTTCGGGAATCAGATGTTGCTCTCCCCTCGGGGCTTGACGGTTCACATCGTCAGTCACGAGTGGTCGCATACCGAAATGAACGCCCGCCTCGGCTGGCTTACGCGCTGGGTTCTGGGCGACCTGCCATCATGGTTCGATGAAGGACTGGCCGTAGCCGTAAGCGGCGAACCGATGCATTCCGAGGAAGTCTGGCAGACGGTGGAGCAACGTGGGTTGCCCCGGCCTGAGCTGACCGAGTTGATTTCCAACGGCGATTGGGTCGTGCTGTTGTCCGGTACGGCGACGTTCAAGTCGCCATTGAAGGCAATCCGGATCATCCGATGGTCGTCTACCCAATGGTCGGCCATGAAGTTCGCGGATGGCTGGCGCAAAACGGACGTCCCGGCCTCCTGTCGCTGATCGAACGCCTGCGGAATGGCGACCGCTTCGACGCAGCCCATAAGCAGCCCTTACCGTCTGACTGAAGGCTATGCCATGGCTCAGCAAAAAGGGCTCCGGGAGATCTGACCTCCCGAAGCCCTTTTTCTTTACCTCGCCCTCACCGCCCCAGCGATCAGCCGAACTTGTAGCTGATGCCATACCCGCCGCGCGGGTAGTTCCACGAGATGTTGCCGTTGTCCTGGCAGATCACCCGGCAGGTGCCGCATTCCAGGCAGCCGTCGGTCACCAGATTGACCTTGCCGTCCTCTTCCGCCGAATAGCAGTTGGCGGGGCAGCAGAAGGTGCAGGGCTGGGTCTTGCACTGGGTGGCGCAGACGTCAGCGTCCTTGATCTGGATATGCGGCCGGTTCTCGTCGACGATGTACCGGTTCTGGTAAAGCTTGTCTTCAACCTTGATTATGCTCATCGGAAAGCCCTCGCCAGCTTGAATGCGTCACCCATCAGACCGAAGACCGAACGCTTCTTGACGAACGACTTCAGGATCTTGTTTTCCTTGGTCTTCTTATCGACGCCATCGACCGTGAACAGGTCATGGGCGGCGCCGTTCAGCAGGTCCGGGTAGGCACCGAAGAACTGCGGCGACATGTGCATGATGCCGGGCAGGTTGCGGTACTTCTTCAGGTCCTTCAGGACGAAGCTGTCGTCGAGCTTCTTCTTGTAGAGCGCCAGGTTGGCCGCGACCGGCGCCTTGCCCTGCTTCTTCAGCTCGATGATCGTCTCGGCGGCGAAGCGGCCGCTGGTCATCGCGAGGTTGGAGCCTTCGCGGTGAGCGGCGTTGTTGAGGTGGGCGGCGTCGCCGACCACCATCCAGCCGTCGCCGTAGCACTGCGGAACCGCCTTGTAGCCGCCTTCGGGGATCAGGTGGCCGGCGTATTCCTTGACCTCGCCGCCGGCGATCAGCGGCTTGATCACGGGATGGTTCTTCATGTCCTCAAGGAGCTTGTAGGGCGTGATGCCCTTTTCCTTGAAGTCGGAGATCAGGCAGCCGATGCCGATCGTCAGCGATTCCTTGTTGGTGTACAGGAACGCGGTGCCGACCATGCCGCCGGTGACCTTGCCCATGATCTCGATGACGACGCCTTCGTCGTCCTTGACCTGGAAGCGCTGCTCGATCAGGGCCGGATCGATGAAGTGGATTTCCTTGACCGCCAGCGCCACGTTCTCCGGCGGCAGTTCCTTCTGGAAATCGGCGCGGCGGGCCAGCAGGGCGTTGACGCCGTCGGCCATGACGACCACGTCGGCGTGGACTTCGCCGTTCACGCGGTCGGTGCGGACGCCGTAGACCTTGCCGTTGGCGTCACGCAGCAGTTCGGTGACGGTGGTTTCGCAGATGACGAGGGCGCCGGCTTCCCGGACCTTCTCGTTGAACCACCGGTCGAACTGGGAGCGGATGATCGTGTAGCGGTTCGGCTTCTCGCTGTTGAAGCTGTCGGACCGGTAATTGGTGCCGATATAGCTGTCGTCGCCCAGCAGCCAGATGCGCTGTTCGATGATATGCCGCTCCAGCGGCGCATCCTCGCGGAAGTCGGGGATGATCTTTTCCAGGGCGTCGGCGTACATGATGGCGCCCTGGACATTCTTGGAGCCGGAATATTCGCCGCGCTCGATCTGCAAAACACTCAGGCCAGCCTTGGCCAGGGTATACGCCGCCGAGTTGCCGGAAGGACCGGCGCCGACGACGATGGCATCAAACTTTTCAACCATGTCAGGCACTCCTCTGGCGGTGGTCAGCTCGCCTTGCGGTTGACCAGACGACGCTGGCGGAACTGTTCCGTCAGAGCCGGGAGAATTTGCAGCGCGTCGCCGACGATGCCGTGATGGGCGAAGTCGAAGATCGGTGCGTTGGGGTCGGAGTTGATCGCGAGGATCACGTCGGAGTTTTCGCAGCCGACGCGATGCTGGATCGCACCGGAAATGCCGGCGGCGATGTAGAGCTTGGGACGGATCGTCTTGCCGGTCTGGCCGATCTGCCGGTCGCCCGACACCCAGCCCGCCTGAACGCACGGACGGGAAGCCCCGACTTCCGCACCCAGCACCTCGGCCAGATCCCAGATCAGCTTGAAGTTCTCGGGCTTCTGCAAGCCCTTGCCGCCGCCGATGATGATATCGGCGAAAGCGAGTTGCGCTTCCTGCTGGTCGCGGTCGGGGATGAAGTCCAGCACCTTGGTGACGAAGACTTCTTCCGCCAGATTGGGCGTGACTTCGATGATGCGGCCGGTGCGGGTGAGGTCCTTTTCCGGCATCTGCATGACGCGCGGGCGGATCGTCGCCATCTGCGGCCGGTAGGCCAGCGTCTGAATGGTGCAGAGCAGAGTGCCGCCGAAGGTCGGGCGGGTGGCGGCCAGGCTGCGGTTCTCGGCGCTGATGTCCAGTTCGGTGCAGTCGGCGGTCAGGCCGGTCAGCAGCGTGGTGGCGATGGCGCCGGCCAGATCGCGGCCCAGGGTGGAGGCGCCCAGCAGCACGATTTCCGGCTTGAAGGTGTTGACCACGTCGGTCATCACCTTGGAATACGGCTCGGTGCGGTATTCCGCCAGGACCGGGTCGAGCACGGTGTAGACCACGTCGGCGCCGTAGGAGATGGCCTCGCCCGAGATCTCGTTGATGAAGGGACCGGGAGCGCCCAGGATCACGGCGCCCACTTCGACGCCCAGCTTGTCCGCCAGCTTGCGCGCTTCGCCGAGCAGTTCGTAAGAGACGGTGTGGACCTTGCCGCGCTCCTGCTCGACGATGACCCAGACGCCCTTATAGACCTTCAACTCTTCGGGAAGTTCAAGCTTCCGGCCGCCGGCGGCCTTCTTTGCGGGGGGTGGATTGGCAGGCGCTTGGCTCATGTCAGCCTCACAGTCTCAAATCAGGGGGTTCAGCGGACCAATGCGAAATCGGGTCGGATCGAGGGGTGCCGGCAGCCGGGCCGGGCGCCGCCCCTCTATCCCGCCAGATCGTCGGCCAGCTTGGGATAAGTCGTGAACAGCATGTCCACCGCGGCGGCGGCGAGTGCCGGGGAACCGCCTTCGGCCGTGACCATCTTCGCCTTCTGGGCGCGCGGCTTGGGCACGAACACCTTGGACACGACGGTGGGCGAGCCCTTCAGGCCGACCTTGGTCTCGTCCTCGACGCAGGTGTCCTTGTTCCAGTTCTTCAGCGGCGTCCGGGCGGCACGGAACATGTCGTCCATGGTGCCGAAGCGCATCGTGTTGGAGCCTTCGAGCATCGTGATCATGGCGGGCAACTGGCTCTTCAGCACCTGCACGCCGCCTTCGGACCGGCGGTGAACCGTGATCTCGCGGCTCTCCAGGTTCACGTCCTCGATCTTCGCGACATAGGTCAACTGCTGCATGTTCATGCGGGTCGCGATGCCGGGACCGACCTGCGCCGTGTCGCCGTCGATCGTCTGCTTGCCGCAGAACACCATGTCCACCGGCTCTTCCTCGTGCAGCTTGCGGATCGCCGAGGTCAGCGCATAGGAGGTCGCGAGGGTGTCGGAACCGGCGAACTTGCGGTCGGTCAGCAGGACGGCGTCGGTGGCGCCGAACGACAGCGCCTTCCGCAGCGACGCTTCCGCCATCGGCGGCCCCATGGTCAGGACCGTGACACGGCCGCCGAACCGGTCCTTCAGCCGCAACGCCTCTTCCAGCGAGAACAGGTCGTACGGATTGATGATCGCCGGCACGCCCTGGCGCATGATGGTGTTGGTGACCGGATGGATCCGGATCTGGGCGCTGTCGGGCACCTGCTTGATACAGACGACGATGTGCATCCCGCTATCCTCTCGACTATCGCCCCGGAAGGGGCTTGCTGGATTTCCCTTCAATGCAGGGACCATGCCAATTCGAAAACCGCTGGTCCCTGCATCTAAGTCACTGATTTGAATGAGTATTTTTAGAAGCCTTGTCAGGGATTGGACCGGATAACGGGACTTGTCGGCTACCTGACAGGAATTATTGGTTGTCGGCTTTGTCACCGGACGCCGGAGAGCGTCAGGCTCTCCAGCGAGACGAAGCTGGCGTTGTGCCGGTCGGCCTGTTCCTTGTGGACCTTGAACACCTTCTCCGCGATCGCGTCCGACTTGACGAAGTCGGCATAGGCCTGGGAGATCAGCGCCTTGTAGCGGTCGCGCAGCAGGTCGTCGGGAAGCGTGTCGAGGTTGGTTTCCTCGGTCAGGTAATCGTGGAACCGCTGGAGGATGTGCAGGCGGTTGACATGGACGACGCGCGGGATCGAACTCGATCTCGAAGAAGCGCAGGAAATCCTCGGCGGTGTCGAGATCGTCCAATTCGTCACAAAAGCTGCTCATCTGGATATTCCTCTGGGGGCTGGAGGTTCAGATCGAAATTTCAATGCTTGCAGGAAGGTCCGCAGGGAAGTGTTTTCGCATCCCGGCAGGGTGCAGCCGGGCTGGTCGCAACTGTTGCCGCACCGGGCGCAGATGATCCCTTCCAGAGCCTCGTCCAGCGCGCCGGTGACTTCGTCGGCGGTATGTTGGTCCAGGCGGCTTTCGATCCTGTTAATGTGGTCGATCAGGCAGGCGAGAGCCCGGCCGACCGGGTCGGGCATCAGGTGGTGATCCAGGTCGATGCCATGATCGGTGAAGCGGCGCTCGACCGGCTTGACGATGCGGCCGGGGATGCCGACCACCGTCATTTCGGCCGGGACATCCTTGGTCACCACCGAATTGGCCCCTACCCTGCCGTTGCGGCCGATGGTGATCGGCCCCAGGATCTTGGCGCCCGCCCCGCACATGACGCCGTCTTCCAGCGTCGGGTGGCGCTTGCCCTTGTTCCAGCTCGTGCCGCCCAGGGTGACGCCATGGTAGAGCGTGACATCGTCGCCGACCACCGAGGTCTCACCGATCACGACGCCCGCTCCATGGTCGATAAAGAAGCGGCGTCCGATGGTGGCGCCGGGATGGATATCGATGTTGGTGATCATGCGCCCCATGTAGCTCAAGAAAGCGAGCGGGCCACCGTGCGCCACGGTGCCACAGGGCATTGGCGATCCGATATGCGATCAGCGCGTGAATACCGGGATAGCAGGTCAGAACGTCGAAGGTTCCGCGGGCGGCGGGGTCGCGCTCGGCGACGCAGGCCACATCCTCGCACAGCAACTGCCAGATACTGCGCTCGGCCCCTGGTCGGGCCTACTGAATGATCGGGCCGAGTGATCGGGCGCCGAATGGTCGGGGGTTGCATCGCTCAGTCCGGTCATGCCGGGAACCTCCCGCGTTTGTTGTGTCAGGAAACGAAGACAGCCGCTTCAGGCGAGCTCTCTAGCACGGTTTCCCGGTGAAACAGGACGAGTTCGTCGGATGTCGGCGGGCGCTTGAGCGAGCCGGCCAGACTGCGCACACGCGGCAGGATCGCCTGCGCCTCGGTGTCGCTGACATCGATGCCAAGGCCGGAATAGGCCAGCTTGATCGCGGCGGAGCCGGAATGCTTGCCCAGCACGATGCTGTGCCGCCGTCCCAGTTCCGCCGGATCGATACCCTGATATGTCAGCGGATCGCGCATCAGCCCATCGACATGGATGCCGGACTCATGGGTGAAGACGGCGCCGCCGACGATGCTCTTGTTGATCGGGACCGGCCGGTTGGAAGCGGCCGCCACCAGTTCGGAAATCGCCGGCAGGCGGAGCGGATCGACGCCGCTGTCCAGCTGGTAGAGATGGCGGAGCGCCATGACGATCTCTTCCAGCGCCGCGTTGCCGGCGCGCTCGCCCAGCCCGTTGACCGTCGTGTTGATGTGGGTCGCCCCGCCGCGCACGGCGGCAAGCGAGTTGGCGGTGGCGAGCCCCAGATCGTCGTGGGCGTGGATCTCGATTTCCAGGTCGGTGTTGGCGCGCAGACGCTGGATGCAGGCGAAGGTTTCGAACGGGTCGAGGACGCCCATGGTATCGGCGAAGCGGAAGCGCTGGCCGCCCGCCGCCTGCACGGTTTCCGCCACCTGGAGCATGAAATCCATGTCGGCGCGGGAGCTGTCCTCGCCGCCGAAATTCACATCCATGCCCAGATCCTTCGCCGCCCGGATCTGGCGGTCGATCTGCTGGAGCGCCCAGGCGCGGTCGCGTCCGAGCTTGCGCTGGATGTGGAGATCGGACACCGGCATGGACATATTGACGATCGACACGCCGCAGTCCTTCGCCAGCGCCAGATCGTCGGCCCGCATGCGGCACCAGACCATCAGGCGGGCACGGCTGAGACCGGCGGCCACGACGGCGCGGATGCTGTCGCGCTCTTCCTCGCCCATGGCGGGGATGCCGATTTCAAGCTCGGGGACGCCGGCCGCGTCCAGGGCGCGGGCGATGGCGATCTTCTCATCGATGGTGAAGGCGACGCCGGCGGTCTGTTCGCCGTCGCGCAGCGTGGTGTCGTTGATCGTGACGAGGCGCGGTTCAAGCATCACGGAAGCCTCAAAGGCGGACACGGGGAGATGAAAGAAGACTAAGGGGGGAGCCACGGGACAAGCCGCGGTCCGCGGCTCCCTTCCTTGAGAAGTCAGTTCGAACAAATGTATCCGGTCAGGAATAGACCGGCTGGAACGCCGTGCTGGCGCCCTGGTTGGTCCAGTAGGGCGACAGCTTGCGCAGCCGCTCGATGATCCCCGGCATGACTTCGATCACCTTGTCGATTTCCGCCTGCGTGGTGTCGCGCGAGAGGGAGAACCGGGTGGCGCCATGGGCTGCGGTGTAGGGAACGCCCATCGCCCGCATCACATGGCTCGGCTCAAGGGAGCCGGACGTGCAGGCGGAACCGGAGGAAGCGGCGATGCCGAACTCGTTCATCAGCAGCAGGATCGCCTCGCCCTCGATGAACTCGAAAGCGATGTTGGCGGTGTTCGGCAGACGGTTTTCCGGGTTGCCGGTGACGAAGCAGCTCGGAATCGCCTCGATCAGCGCCTTTTCCAGCCGGTCGCGCAGCGCCGCGACCTGACCCAGCTCGATATCGACAGGGCTTCGCGCGCCAGTTGGCAGGCCTTGCCCAGGCCGACGATGCCCGGAGCGTTTTCGGTGCCGGCCCGGCGGCCGCGCTCCTGGTGACCACCCCGGAACAGCGGGCGGAAGCGGACGCCGCGCTTGAGGTACAGCGCGCCGATGCCCTTGGGGGCATGGAGCTTATGTCCGGAAAGCGACAGCATGTCGATTTCCGAGTTCGCCAGATCCATCGGGATCTTGCCGACGGCCTGCACCGCGTCGGTGTGGAACAGCGCGCCGACCTTCTTCGCCATGACCGCCAGTTGCTCGACCGGGAAGATGGTGCCGGTCTCGTTGTTGGCCCACATGATCGAGACGATGGCGACGTTTTCCGACAGGGCCGCCTCATAGGCCGCCATATCGAGGTCGCCCTTGCCGTCCACCGGGATGCGGTGGACTTTGTAGCCTTCCTTGCTTTCCAGATAGTCGCAGAAGCTGAGGACGGCCGGGTGCTCGACGACGGATGTGACGATCTCGCGGCGGTTCGGATAGGCCTTCAGCGCGGAGACGATCGCGGTGTTGTCGGATTCCGTGCCGCCCGAGGTGAACACGATCTCGGTGTCGAAAGCGGCGCCGAGAAGCTTCTGCACTTCTCCCCGCGCCCACTCGATCTTGCCGCCGACGGCGGCGCCGTAGCCGTGCATGGAGGACGGATTGCCGAAATGCTCGGTGAAGAAAGGCAGCATCTCGGCGACGACGACCGGATCGACGCGGGTGGTGGCGTTGTTGTCCAGATAAATGCCCATCGTCGCTTACTCCGCCGCCATCATGGTGTGGGGAATGACGCGGACCAGCTCGCCAAGCTTCTCGACCAGCTTGGTCTGGATGCCCTCGATCGTCACCGACGCCATCTGGCAGCCGGAGCAGGCTCCGGACAGGCGGACATAGATGTTCTTGCCGTCGATATCGACCAGCTCGACATCGCCGCCGTCGGCCTTCAGATAGGGCCGCATCTCGTCGAGCGCCGCGATCACGATCTGCATGCGCTGGACGTTGCTGAGCTTCTTGGCCGGAGCGGCGGGCTTGGCCGCGACCGGGCGCGGCGCCAGCGGGGCGATCTGGTCGAGGCCGATGACGGCGGGAGCGGGAGAGGCGGCGCCGGCTGCCGGCTCCAGCTTCTTGCCCTGCTTCGCCAGCACGGCTTCCAGCACGTCCTCGATCGCCTCATGGCAGGTTTTGCAGGAACCGCCGGCCTTGGTGTAGTTCGTGACCTCCTCCAGCGTGGTCAGGCCGTTGACCTCGACCGCGCGCTCGATCATCGGCGCATCGACGCCGAAGCACTTGCAGATCAACTGGCCTTCGTCATGGTCATCGACCCACTCTTCGCCACGGTAATTGGCGATGGCGGCGCGAAGCGCCTCGGCGCCCATGACCGAACAGTGCATCTTCTCCGGCGGCAGGCCTTCAAGGTAGTCGGCGATGTCCTTGTTGGTGACCAGCAGCGCCTCATCGACCGTCTTGCCGATGATCATCTCGGTCAGGGCCGAGGACGACGCGATGGCGGAACCGCAGCCGAAGGTCTGGAAACGGGCGTCCTGGATGACCTGGGTTTCCGGCTCGACCTTGAGCATCAGACGCAGCGCGTCGCCGCAGGAAATCGAACCGACCTCGCCAACGGCATTGGCCTCTTCAAGGACACCGGAATTCTTCGGATTGAAGAAGTGCTCCTTGAGCTTGTCAGAGTAGTTCCACATTGGTCTGTTCTCCTGTACCGGCTTGGTGGCCGGAAGCTTGATGTCCGGAGGCGTGATGTCGTCGTCAGCTCAGTGATGATGTGGCCCGAGCCGCATGAATGGCCGGCCTCGGCGGAGGCGCCTTCGGGTTTGGAGCTGCATGACGAGGTCGAGAAGGAGGACCCGCAGCCGCAGGTCGATGTCGCGTTGGGATTGTCGAACTTGAACCCGGCCCCGCCGACGCTCTCGACATAATCGACGATCACGCCGTTCAGATGGACCATGCTGCCGGCATCGATGAAGACCTTGACGTCGCCATATTCCAGCACCGTGTCATCCTCGCCGGCGCCGGCTTCCAGGCCCATCTGGTATTTGAGGCCGGCGCAGCCGCCGTCCGCGACCTGGATGCGCAGTCCCTGAGCGGCCGCCGAATTGGCCAGGACGCGCTGGAGAGTGCTCACAGCCGAATCCGTCAACGTCACCATGAAACCTGTCTCCTTCAGACGGGATTTGTCAGACCTGCAAGCAGAGCAATTTTCGGGCCATCGCGTAAGTAATTGATTTCATTAGATCTTTATTTTCGGGTCCGCTGGAGCGTGGCGCCTTGCCGACAAAGCCGCGTCGAAAACCCGACAAGTTTCTGGAATCGTTGAAAAGCGCTTCATACCCATAAAAAAATTATGGTATTAGCGGATATCGACCAAGCTGGCCAGGAGGACTCGCCATGCGTCCGATCGAATTCAAGATACCCGATGGCCGGATGGCGTTCGGCGACGTACCCGAACACATCGACGTCCGCCTGCAGGAGGCGGTCAAGGCCAGGCTCGCCGGCGATCTCGCCAGGGCCGAGCGGATGCTGTGGGAGGCCCATAACCTGGGACCGCGCGTCCTGCCGGTGCTCTACGCGCTCTATAAGTTCTATTTCAACCAGCGCCGTCTTGATGAGGCCGAACGGGTTGCGTTGATCGGCCTGGACGCGGCGGCTCGCCAGGGCTGCTTCCCGGCGGACTGGCGCCGGCTGGCCCTGAGCAATGCCGACTGGAGCGCCGTGATCGGCCCCGCGCACTTCTATCTCTTCACGCTGAAGGCCCTGACCTTCATCACGCTCCGGCGTGGGCGGGTCGATGAGGCTTTGGAAATGCTGGCGAAGCTGCGCGAGTTGGACCCGGCGGATACGGTTGGATACGGCGTGATCGCGGCTCTGGCGGAGCGGGTGGCCGAGGCGGAGTGATCCCAACGACCGGTAGTGCAGCCGTAGGTCGGCTAAAGCGAAGCGGCAGCCGACATAGACGCGCCTGCTTGTCGGCTGCCGCTTCGCTTTAGCCGACCTACGAAATTGAAAGACCTGTTACTCTTCCGGGCCGAAGCAGATTTTGTAATCCGCGCATACGCCGCAGCTTGGCGCTTTGCACAGGTTCAGGCCTTCGCGCTCACAGAGCTGCTTATAGAAGAACTTCTTCCACTTCATGTCGCCGGTGTTCTTCGACGCCAGCGGCTGGAAATGCCGGGTCAGCAGGCCGGAGAGGTCTTTGCGGCTGGTCAGGCCGAGGTCCTGCCAGAGATGGTCGGAAAACAGACAAGCCCGCGCGACGGCGGATGCCATCCAGGAGGTCTCGGGGAGATCGGCGGTGCGGTGATCGAGCAGGAGGGTGCGCAGATCGTCCACCTCCTCCGCGAGGACGAGGTCCGAAACGCCCTTGCCCACCCGCCGGCCACGCCGCGCCTTGATATAGCGGGCGGCGTCCGTATCCCGCTTCCAGCCCGGCGAAGTGCCGGGCCAGCAGCAGGTCCAGATCGGCGGGGGAGAGCCCGACGGCGTCGTCCAGGGGATCGGCGCAGCCGGTGGCGCGGACAGAAACGATGCAGGCGAAGACATGGGTGTCGGGATATGCTGGATCGGTCGCCCCCGCCATCATCGCACCGTAGACGGCTGCGGCATCGGCGAGGGAGATCGGTTCCCGCATCTCGACCGTCATGTCACGCGGCCTTGGCGGAGTGGGTGAAACAGTTCTTGCCGCAGACCTTCGAGCACGACTGGCAACCGATGCAGTTGTCGCCGTTGGCGATGCTCATCACCTTCTTTTCGGCATCGTCATCCTGGGCGTCCACGATGTCGCCGTCCTCGGTGATGCCGATCATGTTCAGCACGCCCTGCGGACACACCTTGTAGCAGCGGCCGCAGCCGATGCAGGCTTTCTGGTTCAGGTCTTCCACGAACTTGGGAGTCCACGCCCCGCCACCCTTCGTCTTACCCTGGACAAATTCGCTCATCGTGAACTCTCCTCGCGTGTCTTGCTTGATTAGGTCTTGGTTGATAGTGATTTTTAAGAAGTCAGAGATTTAAGTTCGGCGCGCTTCTCGGTGAGAAGCTTGTAGGCATCGTAGGCTTCCTGCGCGACATCAAGGATCGTCTCCCATTTGATCGGCAGTTCTTCCGACAGATCGTGAAGGTCCATCTTTTTGCTGGTCGCCCGCGCGTTCAGCTTCTTGATCTCTTCCTTGAGAGTATCGACGTCGCTCATGTCGCTTCCCCTTACAGGTCGGCCACGACGCGGTGCTCTTCGATCAGAGCGACGGCTTCGGTGACGAACTTCGTGCCTTCCGTGGCCAGCGCCTCGATCGACGGGAAGCCGTAGCGGTGGATGTCGCGCATATGCTTGCTCAGCACCACCAGACGGCCGGTCAGCAGCACGATGCGCCCGAAGCCCTCATGGCTCATCTTCATCAGCGGGGTGGCCATCAGCTTGGTGCGCTTCTCGATGGTCAGGCCGACCGCCTTGTAGAACTGCTCGATGCGGGTGATGGTATCGGGATCGGGATCGCCGATGATCGGGATCAGGCGGCGCTCTTCCTTCGTCAGGATGAAGGGCCGCAGCAGGATGTCGTCGCTCTTCCCTTCCCAGGCGCCATAGGTGTCCTCGGCGCGGATGAGGGAGACGAGGGTCTTCAGGAATTCCTGGTCGAGAACTGCCTGGTCGGGAGTGGTTGCGATCGTTTCGGACATGCTGCTCACTTATTCCTCGTCGAAATTACGGGCGACTTCGGCGCCCTTGTGCAGGGCCTTCCGGAGCCAGGGTGGCGGCGAGCCGTTCAGCAGGACGACCAGCTTGTCGAGGACATCGGTGATGACCTCGGGCTGCTCGACCTTCACGGGGTGGATCTTCTTGGCGACGATGCGCGCGGCGGCGGAGGCGCCGATCGCGGCCAGATAGACGATGGCGCAATCCTCGATCGCGGCGATCTTGGGGACCAGCTTGTCCTCGTTGCCGTCCTCGAACATCTGTCCGTTGAACTGCACCGCTTCCAGCAGCCGGTAGCCGGCCGTGTCGATCTCGTAGATCGCGATGTTCTTGGCCCAGCCGAAATGGGCGTCAACGCGCGCCATGTCCTGGGTACAGAAAGCAATCTTCATCGTTCCCTCTCGCTTGGCCGGCCTGACGTGGCCGTCCGGTGCTGTCCCTGTCTGGGGTGTGGTGGAGACAAGCCTAAGCCGTCGCATGCGAACCGGCATGGTGTCCCTCCGCCGTGCCGTCCAGGCCCCAGTCCTGGATTGAATGTTCGTGGTCGTTGGCCAGGAAGATGTTGCCGATCTCGAACAGCAGGTCGCGGGTGCCGCGATAGCCCACGACCACCCGATGCCCCGCCCCGAGGCGGTCGAAGGTCGGGAAACCGGCCCGGACCAGCGGCGTCCCGGACCGGCTGACCGACATCCGGGCATGGCTGTTGGAAACGACGAGATCGGCGCCGCGCGACAGCGTCTCGAAATCCTCGTGGTCGCCGACCAGCAGCGACCATGCCCGGATCTTCTCCAGGATCGCCGACTGGGTGGGGGCGACGGCGGCGGTGACTTCGCAGCCCATCTCCTGAAGGAAGCCGCAATAGGCGTAGAGCAGGTCCGGCTCCAGCGCCACCGCCACCCGCTTGCGGCTGAAGTAGAAATGCCCGTCGAGCATGCCATCGACCAGATGCTCGCGCTGGCGGCGGACGCGCGCCGGCACCGGCTGGCCGCTGAGTTCCGCCAGGGTCCGTGATGAAGGCGTCCACCGCTTCCAGCCCGACCAGCCGGTCGAACAGCTTGAACGGCACGCCGGTCTTCCGCTCCAGCGCCTCGGCCGGCTTCCGCATGTGCTCGCCGATCACCAGGGTCAGGACGGCCGCCCCCATGCCCTTGATCTCGGCCGCCGTCACTCCGCCCAGCGTGGTCGCCTTGAAGTCGTCGGGCTGGCGTCCGCCCATGGAGGTGGACAGGTCCGGCAGGATGACCGGCGTCAGGCCGAAACCTTCGATCAGGTCGCGGATTTCCTCGACATCGCCGGGGGTCAGATGGCTTCCGGCCAGCACATTGACCCGGTTGCTCACCTTGATCGGCGCCGGCTCGACCATGGCGTCGATCACGGCGGTCACCGTGTTCGCGAAGCCGTCCTCAAGACCGCCGGTGAAGTCGGGCGTATTGATGAAGACGACATCGCAGTTCTTCACGACCTCCGGATACTTCTTGCGGAAGATGTTGAGCGCGCCCTGCATGTCCTCGCCCTTGGTCTCCGTCAGGCCGGTGCTGCAGACACCGATGACTTCGGGCTTGTTGCGCTCGTACATGGTCAGTACGGCGGCTTCCAGATTGTCATGGCCGCCAAGGATGGTCTGCACCTGATCCATGGCCGTGGTCTGGAGCGGGATGGCCTCGCGGAAATGGCGCACCATCAGCACCAGCCCGAAGGCGGTGCAGCCCTGGCTGCCGTGGAAGCACGGCATGCAACTGTCGATCCCGAGCAGGGCCAGAGCGCCGCCCAGCGGCTGGCTCATCTTCAGGGGATTGATCGCGGCGGCCTTGTTGGACTGGTGAGCCTTGAACATCTCGCTTCCCCCTATTCCGCCGCGGCTTCGGTAAGAGCGGGAGCCGGCGCATCGACCGGCGCGTCCCAGGGAGCCGGCAGGCGGACCTGACGCCAGATCGGGTTGCTCAGGGTCTTGTCGATTTCCTCGACCAGGGCCACGATGCCCTCATAGCCGGCGAAGGCGACATGCCGTTCCTGGTTCACGTCCAGCCACGGAACCTTGGCCTTCAGCGCTATGAACTGGCTGCGTCCGCCCGACAGCATGATGTCGGCCTTGGCGTCGCGCAGCATGGCGGCGATATCGCGGGGCTTGAGGTCTTCCCACATGTGGAACTCCTCGCCCTTGATCTTCTTCAGCCGTTCCTTGTCTTCCTTGGTCGATTTCTTGACGCTGGTGCCGATGATCTCCAGCCCGGCGCCTTCCAGCGCCGTGACCATCGACCAGCTCTTGACGCCGCCGGTGAAGAGCAGGACGCGCTTGCCGGTCAGCCGCTCCTTATAGGGAGCCAGCCGGCGCCACGCCCGCGCCTCTTCCTCAGTGATGATGGCCTCGGTGCGGGCGATCAGATCGGCCGGAGCGCCGCGCTCCACGAGCAGCTTCGCGATATTGCGCAAAGTGTCGCTCATGTCGGACACGCCGTAGAACGAGCCCTCGAAATAGGGGATGCCGTACCGCTCTTCCATCTTGCGCGCGACATTGACCAGCGCCTGGGAGCAGACCAGCATGTTGACCTTGGCCCGGTGGGCCGAGGCGACTTCGTTATACTTGCCGTCGCCGGAGATCATCGAGAGGATGCGGACGCCCATCTTGTCGAGCAGCGGCTTGACCTGCCAGAACTCGCCGGCGAGGTTGTATTCACCGATGATGTTGATGTCGTAGGGGGTCGTGTATTCCGGCTCGCGGGTGCCGATCACGTGGTCGAGCAGCGTCTCGCCGCCCAGCTTGTTGCCCAGATTCTTGCTGCCGACGAAACCGGGCGCATTGACGGGGATGATCGGCTTGCCGAGCTTGTCGGCGGCGAATTTGCAGACCGCTTCGATATCGTCGCCGATCAGGGCCGGGACGCAGGTCTGGTAGACGAAGACCGCCGGCGGGTCGTATTTCAGGACGATCTCCTTGATCGCCTTGAACAGCTTCTTCTCGGCGCCGTGGATGACGTCGAGCTCGCTGAGGTCGGTCGTGAAACCGGTGCGGTAAAGCTGGGAATGGGAGGATTTGGAACCGCGGTTGTCCCAGGAATTGCCCTCGCAGGCGATGGGACCATGGACGAGGTGGGCGGCGTCGGCGATCGGCTGTAGAGCGATCTTGGCGCCGTCGAAGGCGCAGCCGCCTGCTGCGGCGCCGGGCTTCAAGGACTTGGTACAGCCCTTCTTGCGCTCCTTGGCGGATTTGTCCTGGTTCGTGGCACAGCCAGGTTCGTTGAAGACTTCCTGCACCTTATCGACCAGCATCTCAATCCCCCGTCCGGAAGCGGCGCCGATGGCGGCATTCGCGGATGCCCCAGAGGCGCACGGCTGTTAAATGCCACAGTCTGTTCAATGCTTTAGTCTGGGTAGTGCCCGGCGGCCCCGATAATGGGGCCGCCGGGGTCGGCGTAGTTAGCGGATCAGGTCGAACGAGTAGTCGGTCTCGCCGGCGATGTTCGTGTGGTTGTCCATATCGTCGAGGATCTTGTCGAGGATACGGACCAGCACGTTCAGGCCGCCCTGGTAACCCCAGGTGGGGTAGCGGTGGTGGTGGTGACGGTCGAAGATCGGGTAGGTCAGGCGGATGAGCGGGATCTTGGTGTCACGCTCCAGATACTTGCCGTAGCTGTTGCCGATCATGTAATCGACCGGGTCCGTGAACAGCAGCGAGCGCATGTGCCACAGGTCCTTGCCGCCGTAAGCCTTGCCCGATGCGCCGAACGGGCTGCTGTCGAGCAGCTTCTGGACCTGCTTCTCCCACTTCTTGGAGCCGTGAGGTCGAGAGGATGTGGACCGGCTCGGCGCCCATTTCCATCAGGAAGCGCGCCAGACCATAGGTGGTGTCCGGATCGCCGAAGATGGCGAAACGCTTGCCGTGGATGTGGGTGTGGCTGTCCGCGATGGCATCGACCAGACGGCCGCGCTCCAGGGTCAGTTCGGCCGGGACCGGCTTGCCGGTCAGCTCGGCCAGCTTCATCAGGAACTCGTCGGTGGCGGCGACGCCGACCGGGTAGTTGAACTTGGTGACGTCCTGGCCCTTGTCCTTGATGTAGGACAGGGTCTGCGGCGAGCAGTATTCCTGCAGGGAGATCGTGGCCTTGGCGTTCTTCGCGGCCTTGACCTGATCGATCGTCGTGCCGCCGTCATACAGGCGGAACTTGCCGTCGGTCGGGGTGTCGAACACATCGGACACGTCGGAAATGATCGTGGCGTTGATGCCGAACAGACCGAAGATGCGCTTCAGTTCACGGTTGTTGCCGACCGCGTAGCCGTCGAAGCCCGGAATGATGTTGATGCCGTCGTCTTCGACGCGGGCCGCCGCGTCCGGAGCATCCCAGAAGTAGTTCAGGATGCCCTTGACCATGTTGTCGTAGCCGGTGACGTGGCTGCCGACGAAGGCCGGGGTGTGGGCATGCGGGGCCGGGAAGTCCTGCGGAATGCTGTCCTTGTTCTTCGCGTTGACGATGAAGCCCTGCAGGTCGTCGCCGATGACTTCGGCCATGCAGGTGGTCAGGACGGCGATCATCTTCGGCTGGTACAGGCTGTAGGTGTTGGCCAGACCGTCGATCATGTTGTTCAGGCCGCCGAACACCGCCGCGTCTTCGGTCATCGACGAGGAAACCGCAGAATTCGGCTCCTTGAAGTGACGGGTCAGGTGCGAGCGGTAATAGGCGACGCAGCCCTGCGAACCGTGGACGAACGGCAGCGTGCCTTCGAAACCCTGCGGCCGCGAACACGGCGCCCAGCGGCTGGCAAGCCTTGGTCGGGTTGATGGTCAGCGCTTCGCGGGAGAAGTTCTTCTCCTTGTATTCCTCGGACTTGGTCCACTCGGCGACGCGGGCGACTTCTTCATCGGCGTGGCCGAATTCGAAATTCGCCCGCTTGCTCGCGAAGATTTCCTTGTATTCCGGCTGGCGGAACAACTGAAGGTGATCAATAACTTTTTCGGGATTCTGAGGCATGTTGGTCTCCAGAAAATTCCAGGCCGGGATTACCGGACGGCGACGGCGGCGGCGGGGTCCATAGGGACGGCGCCGCGATGGCGCCGCCGTCTTGATTGATGTCAGGCCCAGGGAGCCTTGGTCAGGTTCCACACGGGGTTGTTGATCGCCATGTCCATGTCGCGGGCGAAGATGGCGAACCCGTCGTAGCCGTGGTACGGGCCGGAGTAGTCCCAGGAGTGCATCTGGCGGAAGGGCTTGCCCATCTTCTGGAAGACGTACTTTTCCTTGATGCCCGAGGCGACCAGATCGGGGTCCAGCTTCTCGACGAACTTCTCGAACTCGTAAGCCGTGACGTCGTCGTAAATCAGCGTGCCTTCCTTGGTGTAGTGGGTGGTGCGCTGATAATCGTCGTTGTGGGCGAATTCGTAGCCGGTGCCGGTCACTTCCATGCCCAGGTCATGGTAGGCGTCGACGACGTGCCGGGGGCGCAGGCCGCCGACATACAGCATGACCTTCTTGCCGTCCAGCCGGGGCTTGTACTTGGCGATGATGCCATCGATCAGCGGCTGGTACTTGGCGATCACGGCTTCGGCATTGGCCTGGATCTTGTCGTCGAACAGCGCCGCGATCTTGCGCAGGCTCTCGGCGATCTGCGACGGGCCGAAGAAGTTGTATTCCATCCAAGGAATGTTGAACTTCTCTTCCATGTGACGGGCGATGTAGTTCATCGACCGGTAGCAGTGGATCAGGTTGACCTTGGCCTTGGGAGTGTTCTCCAGCTCGGCCAGGGTGCCGTCGCCCGACCACTGGGCGATCACGCGGAGACCGATCTCTTCGAGCAGGATGCGCGAGGACCAGGCGTCGCCGCCGATGTTGTAGTCGCCGATGATCGTGACGTCGTACGGAGTGGTCTCAAGTTCGGCGCGCGGCTCGGACTTCTCGAACACCCAGTCACGGATGGTGTCGTTGGCGATGTGGTGGCCCAGCGACTGGGAGACGCCGCGGAAGCCTTCGCAACGGACCGGGATGATCGGCTTGCCGATCTCGGCCGACTTGTTGCGGGCGACGGCCTCGATGTCGTCACCGATCAGGCCGATCGGGCATTCCGACTGGATCGAGATGCCGTTGACCAGCGGGAACAGTTCGTTGATCTCGTCGATGACCTTGCCGAGCTTCTTGTCACCGCCGAAAACGATGTCCTTCTCCTGGAAGTCGGACGTGAAATGCATGGTGCCCCAGCTATCCACACCGGTCACGCCGATGTAGTAGTTGCGGCGGCCGGACCAGGAATAGTAGCCGCAGCCGACCGGGCCGTGGGAGATGTGGATCATGTCCTTGATCGGACCCCACACCACGCCCTTGGAACCGGCATAGGCGCAACCACGAATGGTCATGACGCCGGGGATCGACTTGACGTTCGACTTGACGTCGCAATCCTTGGCTTCCGCCTTCTGGATGCCGATATGCTTCGCGCGGCGCTTGCGCGACTTCTCGGGATAAGCCTCAAGCACCTCATCGATGAGGGCTTGGGTCGCTTCTTTGGTCTGTTCGTTCGCCAAGCTCATGCCGGCCTCCTGCTGCTCGTCCGTTGCGCGCCGCGCGCGCTTTGCGTGGTCTTCAGCGCGTCAGCCGCGCTGCAGTGACGATCGCGCTTCAGGCGAAGCGCATCGTGGAATTTTTCGGGGGCCGCAATCCTTGCGGCCGCGACCCCCGGGGTAGTGTCAGTGGTAGAAAGGCGCTATCAGGCGGAAGCGGCTGCCTTGGCGGCGGCGGCGGCTTCCTTCTCCTGCAGCTCGGCGAGAGCCTGCTCTTCGGTCTTCATGATGCCGAAGTCCATCAGCATGTCTTCCAGCTCTTCCATGGTGATCGGGGTCGGGATGACGCCGTTACCAGAGTTGTTGTGGATCTTGTTGGCAAGCTGACGATACTCGTCGGCCTGCGCGCTGTCCGGAGCGTATTCGATCACGGTCTGGCGGCGCAGTTCGGCGTGCTGGACGATGTTGGCGCGCGGGACGAAGTGGATCAGCTTGGAGCCGAGGCGCTTCGACAGGGCGTCGGCGAGGTCGTACTCGCGGTCGGTCTGGCGCTCGTTGCAGATCAGGCCGCCGAGACGGACGCCGCCGCTGTTGGCGTACTTCAGGATGCCTTGATCTTCACCCGCTCTGGCGGACACCATTGTTAGCTCATGCGGCCAAGGCAGTGACCTCGAACTGGGCCGGGCTGAGATAGCCCAGGGTCGAGTGCCGCCGCTGGCGATTGTAGAAAACCTCAATGTACTCGAAAATGTCGCGCCGGGCTTCGTCGCGGGTCAGGTAGTCGCGATGATGCACCAGTTCGGTTTTCAAGGTGTGGAAAAAGCTTTCCATCGGCGCGTTATCCCAGCAGTTTCCCTTGCGGCTCATCGAGCAGACGATGCCGTGCTCGGCGAGCCGTTTCTGGTAGGCACCGGCGGCATATTGGCTGCCGCGGTCGGAGTGGTGCATCAGGCCGGGCAGCGGCCGGCGCCGCTTGAGCGCCATGTCCAGGGCCGCCAGCGTCAGCTCCTGGGGCATCTGCTCGTCCATCGCCCAGCCGACCACCTGGCGGGAGAAGAGGTCGAGCACGACGGCCAGGTACAGCCAGCCCTCGCGGGTCCAGATGTAGCTGAGGTCGGCCAGCCAGACCGTGTTCGGCGCCTCGACCGTGAACTGCCGGTCCAGCAGGTTGGGCGCGACCGGATGATCGTGGCGGCTGTCGGTGGTGACCTTGAACTTGCGCTTGGTCTTGGCCCGGATGTCGTTCTCGCGCATCAGTCGGGCCACCCGTTTGCGGCCGATCCGGTAGCCCGCGGCCTTCAGGCTGGCGTGCACGCGCGGGCTGCCGTAGGTCCGTCGGCTCTCGCTGTGGACCGCCTGGATCTTCTCGACCAGGGCCCGATCCTCGGCCGCCCGCTGGGCTCTCCGGCCGCCGCAGCCAGTCGTAGAAGCCGCTGGGCGAGGCCTCCAGAACCCGGCACATCAGACGCACTGGAAAGTATTCGCGATGGTCTCGGATGAACTGGAACGTCATTTCTGTGTCTCCGAGAAGATGGCGATGGCTTTTTTTAAAACATCACGTTCCATGCGCAAGCGTTCATTCTCGCGCTTCAGCTTACGGATCTCCTCCTGCTCAACAATGATCGATGCCGCGACTGTCGCAGATGGCTTCACTCCTGCGGCTCGGGCTTGGCGTGCTTCCAGTTTACGCTGCCAACGCCGCAGCAGCAACTCGTGGATGCCCAGGTCCCTGGCGACTTGGCGCGCCGAGTGACCCTCGACCGTCACCAGCCGCACCGCCTCGGCCTTGAACTCATCCGTGAATGCCCGTCGAATACTCGCCATCCATCACCTCCGCTCGGATCATACCGAGCTTGCTGAGGTGTCCGCCAGAGCGGGGGAAGATCACTTGGAGATGTTGTTGGCGGCATACAGCGCCATCATCTCGCCGGACATGACGACGTAGATTTCCTGAGCCTTGTTCTCACGGATCGGCATGGCGAAGCCGCCGCAGACCACGTCGCCGAGCACGTCGTAGGACACGTAGTCCACGTCGTCATAGGCGCCGTTCTCTTCCAGGAAGTTGATGGCGGTGATGACGCCACGGCCGGCGCAGCCAACCCCCGGCTCCGGACCGCCGGACTCGACGCACTTGATGTTCTTGTAGCCGATCTTCAGGACGTCGGCGAGTTCCAGGTCCTCGACCGAACCGGCTTCGGCGGCGAGGTGCAGGACGGTGTCCTGGGCCTTTGCGTGCAGGATCAGACGGGTGCTGTCGGCCTTCGGGTCGCAGCCGACGATCAGGATCCGCTGATCCAGCTCGACCAGAGCTGCGAGAGTGTTCTGGGAGGTGGTGGACTTGCCGATGCCGCCCTTCCCGTAGAAAGCAATCTGGCGAAGCTTCTTGGTCATCAGTTTTCGCTCCTTGGCAGGCTGAAGTAGCCGTTTCGTGGTCCAGTCGCGGCGGGTAGAGGGCCGCAGCACAGGACCTTCATTGCACTCCCCGTGCCAAGTCGGAATTTTTCTTCAAATGCGTTGATTTTGCTGATGTTTCCCTCAGCTTGACGGTTTGTCGCAGGGCGTGACCAAGCTGTGTGATACCTGACAAACCCCTACACATTGTCGTGTCTGACACACCGGGAGGGGGAATGGGAGCCCGGCACCGGCCGCTTTGTCACGATCGCACCGGGCATGGGCGGCTCGGGCGGCTTTCCGTAACATCATCGTTACAAGGGGGCGGCGACACGCTATTCTATGTCCACAATAAAGGTGTGGGCATGTCCGACAATACCGACAACAAGAAGGCGGGTGAACCCGCTCCAGTGGCGCAGCGGGAATACCGGGCCGGCATGGTCAGGGTGTCGCCCGCGTTTCTCGGCTCGACCGCGTTCAACGCGTCGCCGACACCGCTCCATATAAGTGGCACGCGGGAACAGCATGCCGGGCTGTTCAGGCTCCTGGAGGACACGCCGGTCCGCCGAGGATGCCGCCGCCCTCTTCCAGGACTACATGGCCGAAACCTTCGGGATCTCGCCCGACTTCAGGGGCGCTCCCGGCGCCGACGGGCGGCAGCGGTTCCGCTCGTCATATCTGCGCCTGCTGAAGGGATGGATGTTCTGCAGCAACAAGGCGGAGGGTGCGGTGCTGAAGGGCTGGGCCGAAAGCCGGTTCGGCCTGCTGCCGACATACCATGGCGAGCCGCTGAAGAGGCTGTCTTCCGAAGCCTGGACGAACTACTCGGAACAGAAGCTTTCCACCCGCTTCCACAACAACATGATTCACGAGCAGCTCGACCTGCTGTTCGAGTTCTGCCAATGGTCGGTGGCGCGGCTGCTCGGCCCCGGTTGCGCCCATTTGACGCTGTACCGTGGCGTCAACGATTTCGAGGAACACCATATCGTCGGACGGTGCGATAGTCGCACCGCCGGCCGCCGGACGGTGATACTGCGGCTCAACAATCTGGTTTCCTTCAGCAATGACCGGAATATCGCGGGCCAGTTCGGCGATCATATCCTTGAAGCGCGGGTGCCGCGCGTGAAGCTGGTGTTCTTCCGCGACCTCCTGCCACGCTATCCATTCCAGGGTGAAGGCGAATACCTTGTTGTCGGCGGCGACTATCTGGTCACGTCCTCGGTATTTTAGACATCCTCACTGGAAAGCACGTCACGGCCAATGATCGATCCGAAGATCAAGGACCGCGCTCTGGGCGCGTACCTGGGCTTGGCCTGCGGTGACGCCCTGGGCGCCACCGTCGAGTTCATGACCAAGAGCGAGATCGCCCGCGAATATGGCATCCACCGTCACATCAAGGGCGGCGGCTGGCTGCGGCTGGCACCGGGACAGGTGACCGACGATACTGAAATGTCGGTCTGGCTCGGCCGCGCCATCATCAAGTCCGGCGGCTGGGACCTGAAGCTGGTGGCCAACTGCTACGCCGAGTGGCTGCGCGGCGTTCCCGCCGATGTCGGGGATACGACAAGGCGCGGCATCCGCAACTACATGATCAAGGGCGAGATCGAGGCGCCGCTGTCGGAAACCAGCGCCGGCAACGGTGCGGCCATGCGCAACCTGCCGGTCGTCCTGTCCACGCTGGGCGATGACGAAGCCTTCGTCCAGCGCAGCCTGGAACAGTCGCACATCACCCACAACAACCCGCTGTCGGACGCGTCCGTCCTGTGCCTTGGCCGGATGGTCCGCCGCCTGATCCTGGGCGGCGGCATCAAGGAATGTCGGGAAGAAGCCAACGACCTTGTGGCCCAGCACCGGGTATTCCGCTTCGCCCCCTACTCCGGCCTGTCCACCGCCTACATCGTCGATACGATCCAGACGGTGTTCCACTACTATTTCCGGACCGACAGCGTCGAAGCCTGCATCGTCGAGACCGTCAACCAGGGGGAGACGGGAATGTCCCGGCGGATGTTGCAGATCTGAGGTGGGCGCTGCTCCCCTGAGCCGGTAGGCTCGGGGTGCTGAATCCACGTAGAGGAGCAACGCCCGTGATGAAGAATATCCGTGAAACGACTTCGGTGATAGCGCTTGGTTCGGCGACCGAGGAGCGTGACGCTGTGAAGGCAGCCTTCCAGGAGGTTCAGAGCAGCTTTGAGAACTTCTGTCTGCTGGCCGGGATCGAAGCGTTCCAGGATCTTCTGGAGGACGAGGCCGCCGACCTGTGCGGCGAGCGCCACCAGCGCCATGAGGACCGGCGGGGTCGCCGCTGGGGAAAGGCCAGGAGCCCGGTGGCCTTTCATGGCGGCCGGGTCGACATCGAACGGCCGCGGGTTCGGACGCCGGATGGCCAGCAGGAACTGGAACTTCCCAGCCTTGCCGCGGGCCAGCGCGAGGACTGGCTGGGCCGGTGGGCGATGAACCAGATGCTGATCAACGTCTCGACCCGGCGGTTCCGGCGCTCGGTTCGCCTGCCCGACGGCGATGTCGCCTCGGTCAAGGGCGACGGCACCTCGAAGTCGGCGGTGTCGCGCAAGTTCGTGGCGCTGTCGAGCGCGAAACTGAAGGACTGGCTGGCGACGGATCTGTCGCCTCTGGACCTGCTGGCGATCCAGATCGACGGCCTGCACATCCATGAGGACCTGGTCCTGGTCGCGGCGGTCGGCATCGACGCCACGGGCGAGAAGCATCCGCTGGGGCTGGTCGAGGGGGCCACCGAGAATGCCGCCACGGTTCAGGCGCTGCTCGACAACCTGGTCGAGCGCGGCCTCGACCCGGCGGTGGTGCGGCTGTTCATCATCGACGGCGCCAAGGCCCTGTCCAAGGCGATCCGCCGCACCTTTGGCAGGAACACGCCGATCCAGCGCTGTCAGGTTCACAAGGCCCGGAACATTGCCGAGCGTCTGCCCAAGGAGGCGCACGCCAGGGTGCGCAAGGCTCTCCGGCAGGCCTGGGAGATGGAGGATGCCGCCAGGGCCGAGCAGCTGATCCGGAACCTGGCGCGGCGGCTGGACAAGGAGTGGCCCGGCATCGCCGCCACCATCCTGGAAGGGATAGACGAGATCCTGTGTGTCGTCCGCCTGGGCCTGCCCAAGGACCTGCGCCGCTCCCTGGCCTGCACCAACATCATCGAGAACATGAACGGCACCATCCGGCAGGTCACCCGCAACGTGAAGCGCTGGCGGGATGCCTCGATGGCTTTGCGCTGGACCGCTGCTGGCATGATGGAAGCCAAGAAAGGCTTCCGACGGCTGATGGCCTACAAGCAGCTGCCGACGCTCAAAGCTGCCCTGCTGGCTCATCAAGCGGCACCTTCGGCACCCACCACCAGTGACGGCGCCCTTGCCTGCACGGGTGAAGCGGCGTAATCGTTAATCAGCAGCGCCCGCCCATTTGCAACATGGGCCGGGACATCTCCGTGGAGACGCCGATACGACGGGCGCCATCATCGGCATGCTGGCGGGCGCCACCTATGGCGCGAGCGACATCCCGTCGCGCTGGCTGCGCAAACTGGACAAGGACGTGAAGGAGGAGATCGAGCGCCAGACCGATCTGCTTCTGGCCCTGTCGCCCGCCTGCCGCGCGTCATAATCGATAGCAAATTCAGGGGAGATCGAACGACATGGCCACGGTGATCTTCTATGAAAAGCCCGGCTGCGCCGGCAATGCCCGGCAAAAGCGCCTGCTGACCGAGGCCGGGCATACCGTGGAGCCGCGCAACCTGCTGGCCGAGCCATGGACCGCCGAAAGCCTGCGCCCCTTCTTCGGCGACCGGCCGGTGGCGGACTGGTTCAACAAGGCGGCCCCGGCCGTGAAGTCGGGGGAGATCGACCCGTCGTCCTTCGATGAGGAAGCCGCGCTGAAAGCGCATGATCGCCACGCCGCTGCTGATCCGCCGCCCGCTGATGCAGGTGGGGGAGCGGCGCGAAACGGGGTTCGAACCGGCGCTGGTGGAAGCCTGGATCGGGCTGGCGGAGCCGGTGGAAGGATCGATCGAGGGCTGCCCGCGCCAGTAAGCCTCTCGACAGCCGGGCCGGATTTTCGTAAGGCCATTGGCATGTGCGAGCTTCTGGGCATGAACGCCAACGTTCCGACCGATATCTGCTTCAGCTTCGCCGGCCTGATGCGCCGGGGCGGCCAGACCGGGCCGCATTCCGACGGCTGGGGCATCACCTTCTATGACGGCAAGGGGTGCCGCAGCTTCCACGACCCGCGCCCGAGCGCCGAGTCGGAGATCGCGCGGTTCGTCCGCAGCTACTCGATCAAGAGCACCAATGTGATCTGCCACATCCGCCGGGCCAATCGCGGCCGGGTGGCGTTGGAGAACACGCATCCCTTCATACGGGAACTGTGGGGCCGGTACTGGAGCTTCGCCCATAACGGCCAGCTCAAGGGCGTCAAGGAACTGCCGCTGTCGGTCTACCGGCCGGTCGGGACGACCGACAGCGAGCATGCCTTCTGCTGGATGCTGGACCAGTTGCGCGAGCGCTGGGACAGGCCACCCGCGCACAAGGCCCTGTGCCGCGAGATCCGGAGACTGGCGGAGGAGTTGAACGGCAGGGGCGTGTTCAATCTTCTGCTGTGCGACGGACAGTCGCTGTTCTGCTTCTGCAGCACCAACCTCGCCTGGCTGACGCGCCGCTATCCGTTCGGCAACGCGACCTTGCTGGACGAGGACCTGACCGTGGATTTCGCCCAGGAAACCACGGCCCGCGATGTCGTCAGCATGGTGGCGACACGGCCGCTGACGCGTGACGAGAACTGGACAATCATGGACAAAGGGTCGCTTGTCGTGTTTCGCGACGGCAGTTGCCTTTGATGCCAAAGCTCTTATGATAGGTTGTGTGAGAATTCAGTTCTATTCGCGACGTTGCATCCGCTCCGGGAGCACAATGTGAGGATCGGTACGGCATGACCGAGGTCGATACCGGTCCTGATACCTTGCTGGATGCTGTTCTAGAGCACCTCTCCGGACGCCATCGCCATCTTCGAGCCGACCGGGAACGGTTCCGACGGTATGCGGGATCTGCGGCCGACACGGACAAACCGGGCGGCGCGGGACCTGCCGCCGGAGCTTTGGTCGATTCTGCGCGACCATTGCCAGCGCGCGGCCCGGAACGGGTCGCCCAGCACCTCCGAAACGCTTCATCAGGCCGAAAACGGTGAGCGGTGGCTGCGGCTGAATGCCGCTCCATCCGGCGATCTGGTGGTCGCCACCGTCACCGACGTGACGGCGTCTTCACGACGCCCGGCGCGAGTGGACGAAACCCGGCGGGAGGCGGAGCGGCAGCGGGAGGAGACGCTTGCCGCCGGAGAGGCGAAGTCGCGCTTCCTGGCGACCATGAGCCATGAGCTGCGGACCCCGATGAACGCCATCCTGGGCTTCGCCGACCTGCTCAAGAGCTACACGCTGGACCAGCAGCAGATCGCCTATGTCGAGATCATCCGGCGGTCCGGTCAGGACCTGCTGCGGGTGCTCAACGACATTCTGGATTTCAGCAAGATCGACGCCGGTTTCCTGACGCTGGAACGCACCCCCTATAACCCGGCGTCGCTCGCGCGCGACATCGTCATGCTGTTCGCGAAGACCGCGCGCGACCGGGAAACCTCGCTGTTCGTCAGCAGCGATCCCGATGTGCCGGAATGGATCGAAGGCGACGTGACCAGAATCCGGCAGGTGCTGTCGAACCTGATCGGCAACGCCTGCAAGTTCACCGAAGACGGACGCATCGACGTCCGGGTGTCGCCGGGGCCGGACGGCATGATCGAGTTCGCGATCATGGATTCCGGGATCGGCATGACGTCGGAGCAGTTGCGCCGGATCTTCCAGCCCTTCGTCCAGGCCGACGAGACGACGACGCGCCGCTTCGGCGGCACCGGGCTTGGGCTGGCGATCAGCAAGCGGCTGGTCGAGGCCATGGGCGGGATCGGTGCGGGTCACCAGCATGCCGGGCGAAGGCTCCGTCTTCCTGGTCCGCATCCCCGCCCGCGTCTGCCAGCCGCCGGCCTATGCCGACGAGGCGGAGGCCGACGAAGCGGCGGCGGCGCAGGAGACCCGCCGGGTTCTGCTGGCGGAGGACAATGCGATCAACCGGATGCTGGTGGAGCGCATCCTGGAGCAGGACGGACACGAGATCGTATCGGTTCCGGACGGGCGTCTGGCCCTGATGGAAGTGGCCGAGACGGGCTTGAGGTCCGACGACAACCCGCATGGGCTACGATCTGGTCCTGATGGACATGCACATGCCCGAGATCGATGGTCCGGAAGCGACCCGCGCCATCCGGGCGCTCGGCGGGCCGGCCTCGATGATCCCGATCATCGGCCTCAGCGCCGACGCCATGACCGAGCAGATGGACCAGCACATGGCGGCCGGTCTTGACGGATACCTGACAAAGCCGCTCGATCAGGCGAAGCTTCGGGCGATGGTCAG
Source organism: uncultured Alphaproteobacteria bacterium (assembly GCA_963848585.1). Taxonomy (GTDB): domain Bacteria; phylum Pseudomonadota; class Alphaproteobacteria; order Azospirillales; family Azospirillaceae; genus Skermanella. The sequence goes on from CAWKET010000007.1 coordinate 32,393, forward strand.
CCGGACCAGGGTCCATGCGGCGCCGGCTCCGCCGCAACCCGCCCCCTTGCCCTCTCGGCTGCCGGGATCGATGATGGCCTGATCGACGAAAGCCAGATCGAGGAAATCCGCGCGGTGGTCGGCGAGGAGATGCTGTCGGAACTGCTTGTGGCGTTCTGCCGGGATGTGCGGACGGAATTCGACCGGGTCATGGGGGCCTGCGCCGGACCGGACCGGCCGGTGCTGGCGATCGCCGCCCATACCCTGCGGGGCGTGGCGGGCAATCTGGGAGCGGCCAGGATCGCCGAACTGGCGGCGGTGCTGGAAGTGGCCGCGAAAAGCGACGACGGCCGGACGATCGATGAGGAACTCATCGACAACCTGACCGCCGCGGTCGAACGAACCATCGAAGTGCTGTCCCGGCGCGTTTGACCGCGCCGGAGACCGGCGCTTACGCCGCCGCGAGCACCGCCACGGCTTCGGCCAGGGTGATGTCGATCGGGGTGATCTTGTAGGTGTCGAGGAACTTCTGTTCGTTCTTCGTCAGCTCGCCGGGGAGCACCGCCCAGTGCTGGTCGGAGGAGCGCTTGATGATCTGGCGGGCGAAGGTGCGGCCGATCTCGCCGTCGAAGCGGCAGCCGAGGAACAGGAAGTTGCGGCCGGCCCGCAGGTTCTGCACCACCGCCGGGATCGGCGACTGGATGTCGATCTCCGTCAGGACTTCGACATAGTCGCTGTCGGAAACCAGATAGTTGCCCGCCGGAGTGACGGCGCCCATCGGCTTGTAGAGGACGGTGTTCCAGGCCTCGGCCGCCGCCGCATCGGACGGTTCGTTGTCGGAGCCGAAATAGCGGACCCATTCACCCAGCGACTGCGGATGGCTCATGCCCTGGATCTGACCCCAGGAGCGGCCGGATTCGGCCAGCGCGCGGGCCGTCGTGTCGTCGTACCAGGTATCGACGATCAGCGGCAGTTCGGGGATGCCGGCCAGATACTTGTGCAGGACTGTCGGTTCGGCGCCCGCCTTGAACAGACCGGTCAGGATGGTTTCCAGCGTCCGGCGGTGCTTGTGGCTTTCGATATACTGGGCGGACGCGGTGAGCTGACGCCGGATGCGGCCGGGGACCGCCGCTTTGGCGGTGATCGCCGCGACCAGTTCTTCCGGCGAGCGCGGGATGGGGCTGGCGCCTTCGATCAGGTCGAACACTCCGGCGCCCAGAAAGGGGATCACCTGCCGGGCCTTCAGGCCGCCCGCGATCTCGGCCAGCACGGTTTGGGGGGTGGTCATGGTCTTGATCCCTTCAATGATCCAGTAATGGATTTCAGTAAATGGCAGCGCCGGCGCCCGAGTTGATCGTCGCTTCCTTGAGGCGCTGCACGATGAACTCGACCTCGATCCTGTTCGATCGCGTGATGGAACGGCACCACGATGACGCGGTCGGCCGTCTTCTCCGCCACCGGGCAGTCGCCGCGGCGTCCGCCGCGTTCGGCATAGAATTGCTGGATGTGCAGCGGCACGCCGAACGACGCGGTATCGACGCCCTGGGTCAGCATGTCCTCGATCACCGCGTTCCGCAGGCTGACCGAGAAGCGGGTGCCGAGATGGACCGCGTAGGTGTGGGGCTGGACGACGGTGACGCCCGGCGCGTGGTAGGGCGGCTTGATGCCCTCGAAGCTCTGCATGGCGGCTTCATAGTAGCCGACCACCGTCCGGCGCTTCTCCAGGATCTCGTCGATCCGCTTGAGCTGGACCAGCCCGAGGGCGGCGTTGAGGTTGCTCAGCTTGCACTGCCACGGCACGTTGTGGCTGATGACGACCGACTTCAGATGCTCCGGCTCGCGCTTCCGCAGGTAGCGCAGGCGCGATGCCAGTTCGTCGTCGTCGGTGACGATCATGCCGCCCTCGCCGCACAGCAGGGGGCCGGGTTCGGAGAAGTCGAAGATCGCGCAGTCGCCGAAGCTGCCGACGATGCGGCCGTGATATGTCGAGCCGATCGCCTCGGTCGAATCCTCGATCAGGACAAGCCCGCGCTCGTCGGCCAGCGCCCGCAACTCGTCCCAGGGGGCCGGGATGGCCATTGGTGTTGCCGCCGATGATGGCCTTGGTGGCGGGCGTGATCCGCTCCGCCGCCTTCAGCGGGTTGAGCGTGTGCGACCAGTAGTCGATGTCGGAGAACACCGGGTTGGCCCCGACCAGGGCCACCGCATGGACCGTCTGATGCCAGCCATAGGGCGAGCACAGGATATCGGTGCCGGGTCCGAAGCCGTAGGCCCGGAGCGCCAGCACCATGGCGATGGTGCCGCTGGTGACCGCTATGGCGTGCCGCCGGCCGACGTAGGTCGCGAACGCCTCCTCGAAGGCTTCCGTCAGCCGCCCGTCATTGAGACTGGCGGTGGTCAGGATGCGCTCGATCACCCGGACTTCGGCATTGCCGATGTCCGGTTGGGTCAGCGATATGTCCTCTTGCTCGAATTCGCCTTCGGCATCTTCGCCGTCGGTGTCCTCAACCTCGTCGGGGGCGGCATGGGTCATGCGGCTTCCTCGCGTTCAGCGATCACGATGCCGGTCGCATTCGCCGGTTCGCGGGTCATCTTCCAGCAATGGTCCTTGCTGTCGACCAGATAGAGCAGGTAGGCCGGCTCTTCCCGGAACGGCTCCTCGGTCAGGTCGTTCTCCGAGCAGCCGGTGATGGTCAGGCCCTGATACTTCTGCTTGAGCGCCTTGACGACGGCGTCCCGCTTGGTCCCGGCTGCGTAAAGCTGGGTCGCCTGGGCGGTGATGCTGTCGATGCCGGTGATGGAAAGGGCCATGGCTATCAGCCCTCCAGCTTGCGGGCTTCGACGGTCAGCGGCAGGCGGGTGTCTTCCGGAAGGTCCGGCATCTCCAGCACCCAGCCGTTTTCCAGAGTGATCTTGCCACCCCAGCACGCCGGCTTTTCGGAAGACACGACCGGCGTCTCCAGGTCCTTCTTGGCGACGTAGATCGTGTACTGGCCACCAGCCTTGCGAAGCATAACTTTCATCGAAACTCTCCAGGGGTCATCAAAGGTCACTAAACGTCACTGTTGCGCCGTGCTGCGCGCATGTCATGCCGCGAGACGCGCGGCGATGCCCGGCAGGGCATCGAGAACGGCGTCGATATCGCGTGGCCTTGCTGTAGCGGCTCAGCGAGAAGCGCAGGCTTGCCGCCGCCGTCGTCCGCGTTCAGCCCAAGGGCGAGAAGCACATGGCTGGGGTCCATGCCGCCGGCGGCGCAGGCGGCCCCCATGCTGACCTGGATACCCGCCTGATCGAGCTTCATCAGAAGCGCCTCGCCCTCCATGGGGCGGCCGGTGCGGTCGATGAAGCTGATGTTCGAGGTATTCGGAATGCGGGCGGCGCCACCGCCGTTGATCCGGGCACCCGGCAGCCGGGCCAGAACGCCCGCCTCCAGCCGGTCGCGCAAGGCCGCGATGGCCGCACCCGACTGTCCGGCCAGCGCGTCCCGCGCCAGCAGCGCCGCAACGCCGAGCCCGATGATCGCGGGCACGTTTTCCGTGCCGCCGCGCAGGCGGCGTTCCTGATGGCCGAGGATCATCGGCGTCAGAGCGAAGCCCTTGCGGGCGAACAGCACGCCGATGCCCTTGGGGCCGTGGAGCTTATGGCCGGAGAAGGTCAGCAGGTCGATCGGCAGTTCCTTCAGATCGATCTCCAGCCGCCCAACCGCCTGGACGGCATCGGTATGGAAGGCGGCGCCGCGCGAACGCGCGATTTCCGCCGCTTCCACGACCGGCATCAGCACGCCGGTTTCGTTGTTGGCCCACATGACGGAAACCAGCGCCGTATCGCTGGACACCACCGACGCCAGATCGTGGCGGCGGATACGGCCGTCGCCATCGACCGGCAGGATGGTGACATGATAGCCCTGGGCGGCCAGATCGCGGAACAGCGCCAGATTGGACGGGTGCTCGACGGCCGTCGTCACGACATGGCGCCGCTCCGGCCGGGCGCGGAGCGTGCCGAGGATCGCCAGATGGTTGGCTTCGGTGGCGCTGGCGGTGAAGGTGATTTCGGCCGGTTTGGCGCCGATCAGGCTGGCCACGTTGCCGCGCGCCTGCCCGACCGCCTGCTTGACCGCCATGCCGGCGCCATGGGCGCTGGACGGGTTGGCGTAGAGGTCGCCCAGGTAGGGCAGCATGGCGGCCACGACCTCCGGAGCCGGCCGGGTCGTCGCGTTGTTGTCCAGATAAATCATGGCACACCTCGCATCAGACGGTCACTTCGCACACACGGCCGCACGGCGCAATCCGGCATCACGGCTACATGCGGCCGGGAGCGGCGCTGCGCACGCCCAGAACCGGGGCGATCTCCTCCTCCAGGCAGCCGACCAGCTTGCCGCCGGGAAATTCGACCAGATAGACCGGCAGTGTTGTTGGCTTCCGGCGCATAGCCGACGCGGACGATCTCGCCGATCGCGTCCTTGAGGATCAGCAGGCTGCCTTCCGGGCTTTCCGGATGGCTGCCGTCGTTCAGCAGATCGGTCACCGTCCTGACCGCGATGCCCCACTCGTATTTCGGCTCACGCGGGGGGATGAAACCGCCGGGCGTCCCCGACCCGGCGCGACGATTTCGAAGTCTCATCCGAAACGGCGGTGTCGGCGGTCTTCTGCTCGGTCATGACTGCGCTCCGCGATGCTGAGTGGGGGTGAGAAGTCTTGAGGCGCGTTGCCGTGGGCATCGACCATCTCCAGCTCCTTCCCGCGCATGCCGATCACGCGGCGCTGCTCGAAGAAATCGACGCTGTAGATGTGATACATCTGAAGGTACGAGCCGATGCTGATCACATAGCCGACGGCGCCTTCCGGGATCAGCACGTCACCGACGGCCGGTCCCGGATATGTCCCGTCGTTGCGGACATTCTGGAGACTGCGGACCTTCTGCCCGATCTCGAAGACCGGCGGTTCCAGCAACTCGTTCGAATCGTGGGGATTACGGTTGGCCATGGCGCACGTCTCCGGCGGATGAAGGGAACCGGGGAAAGGTGAATGGAACGCGTTCACGTCAGGTCGTCCTGGACGAGCAGGCCGGCGCGGCGGCGAAGCGCTATTTCCCGCACTTCGTCCACCGGGTCCTCGGTCAGGGGGTCGAGATATTCCAGCGCTATCCGGCTGGCGACCACGTAGCGGACGCACCAGTCGCTGTCGTTGACCATGGCGATCAGCTTTTCCGGACAAAGCCGCTGGGCGACATGGAGCCGCACCCGCTGGCTGTCGTCCCAGGCCATGCTGGCGAGCCAGTCGAGCCCGATCCGGCGCGCCACTTCCAGCCGGACCTCCGGGTCCTCGTCGCGCATCATGGCGGGCAGCATGCCTTCCGGCACGCGGCGGGCGACCCGCAGCCGGACCGAGTAGTCCGTATCGCGCATCATCGGGGCGAGATCGCCGTCTTCCAGACGGGAGGCGACCGAGATCCGGACCTCCCGGTCGTGGTCGTTCCGCATCTTGAGCAGGAGCCGGCGGGGCAGACGGCGGGCGACGCTGCTGCGCACCGTCTCGTCGATGTCGTCCATCAGGCGCGGGAGATGGAACAGCGGAGCGTGGCGCACCGCGATGGCCCGGACCTCGAAATAGGGATGGTCGAGCTGTTCGACCGCCAGATCCTCGTTCCACTGGAAGAAACGCTGGATGCGCTTGGCGTAGCGGTCGTGGACGCAGGCTTTAAGCGGCTGGCATTTGCCTTCGGCCAGACGGTCGGCGTAGCGGCAGGTCTTGCAATCGACCGGCCGGCCCAGCCAGTCCAGGGCCTCGTCCATGTCAGGAGTTGTCATAATTCGTCATCCTCCCCTTCCCGCTCCCGCCGGTCGAGCACCGCCAGCATGGGCCGGACGCCGATCTTGTCCGCCGTGTCGAGTTCGAGCACCTTTTCCAGGATGACCCGCCCTTCGGCATGACGGCCGAGGCGCACATGCAGGTAGCCCAGCGCCTTGACGGTGAAGAGGAAGAAGCGCGGCGCCGGATCGAGCGAGTCGAAATCGGCATGACCGCGCGTAACCTGCCGCCAGTCGGAATGGTTCAGCCCGAGGCCGGCGCTGGCGTGCTCCAGCATCCGGTAAGCGCAGGTCAGCGCCTGCGGCAGGCGCGCCTTGTAGAGGAAATACTTGTAATGGCCGAGATCGACCGCCCGGTGCCCCGGAGCGATCTCCGCCGCCTTCGCCAGATGGGCTTCGGCGAGCGCGTCGTCGCAGTAGTGCCGGCCGGCCAGATGAAGCTCGCCGCTCGGCTTCGGCGGGCAAGTCGCCGCCATAGTAGCGCCGCGACAGCCAGTCGTCTTCGATATCGGAGTCCATGGCCGCCGACTCGTGCCCAGGCGACGGCGCGCGACCGGACGGCGTCCGTTCAAGCGTCATCTGGTCCTTGGGCGTCATGTCGGGCAGCGTCACTCTCGAAAAACTCCCGTCCCGCTTTGGAACACTCGGATCATCTGTTCCCGCCCGCCATGCCCGAGATCAGGTCCGGGCATGGCGGATCGAGTTGCCGATATCAGCCGGATCAGGCCGCGACGCAGCAATCGGCCGGGCAAACCGCAGCACACTGCGGGGCGTCGAACTTGCCTTCGCATTCGGTGCACAGGACGGGATCGATGACATAGGTGCCCTTCTTGAAGCTGATCGCTTCGTTGGGGCATTCCGCTTCGCAGGCGCCGCAAACAGTGCAGTCGTTCTTGACGATCTTGAGAGCCATGGGTCTTCTCCTGTTGATTGCCGGTCTCGCAGCCGGCGTCGCTTGTTGTATTGGTCTGACTGTCGCCCCACCCGGCCGTCTCGCCAAGGTGGTGAATTACCGCAGCATATAGCCTTATGCTTTTACTGGCCGGGATCAGGCCCGCTTAGCGGTATAGGCACCCTGCCGGAGCACCGCGTCCGCGCCGATCTTCTCGACGATCGATCCGGAATTCAGTTGCGCCGCGTAGTCGGCGTAGTAGGCCAGGGCCAATTCCTCGATGTATTCGAAGGCGAACCGGTCCACCGGGTCGATCCCGGCCTCTTCCAGCGACTTCTTCGGGCAGCCGCCGATCTTGGCGACGAACACCGCGACGCAGTCGTTGATCGCCTGGATGATGGTGCCCAGACCGTCCTCGTCGCCCGAACCGCCTTCGCAGTAGAGATCGACGCGGCGGTGACCGACGAACTTGGCGCCCTTGGCGTTGACTTCGTAGATCTGGAATTCCTTGGCGTGGCCGAAATGCTCGTTGATGCGCTCGCCGCCCTTGGTGGCGACGGCGATCAGGATCGGCTTCTCGCCGGCCATGTGGGCGACATCGGCGATGGCGGCGGCCTTGAACTCGTGGCGGAGCGCCCGTTCGGCCTCGACATGCTCGCGGTAGGATTTCGCGCTTGGTGAAGCCGCCGCCGTCGAGGTCCACATCCATCTGCATGACCTTCTCGGCGGTGAACTCGTCACCCCGGTCCTCGCCGAGCAGGCCCACGGCGTCGGCGCGGCACTGGCGGCAGTGCCGCATCAGCTTCATGTCGCCTTCGCACTTGTCCTGAAGCGCCTTCAACTCCTGCGCGGTCGGGCCGCGCTGGCCGGTCAGGCCGAAATGGGTGCCGTGCGCCGCGTCGGAGATCAGCGGCATGATGTTGTGCAGGAACGCGCCGCGCGCCTTGACCTCGCGGTTGACGTCGAGCAGGTGCTCGTCGTTGATGCCGGGGATCATCACCGAGTTGATCTTCGCCAGGATGCCGGCGTCGCGCAGCATTTCCAGGCCGAGCATCTGGCGTTCGTGCAGGATGCGCGACGCTTCGATCCCGGTCCAGCGCTTGTGGTTGTGGAAGATCCACGGGTAGATGTGCTGACCGACTTCCGGATCGACCATGTTGATGGTGATCGTGACGTGGTCGATGTTCAGGCCCTTCAGGCGGTCGACATAGTCCGGCAGCGCCAGACCGTTGGTCGAGAGGCAGAGCTTGATGTCGGGGGCGAGCTGGGAGAGCTGTTCGAAGGTCTGGATCGTCTGCTTGGCGCCGGCCGCGAGGCTGTCGCCGGGGCCGGCGATGCCGACCACGGAAAGCTGCGGGATCTCGGCGGCGACCGCGAGGACCTTGCGGACGGCCTGTTCGGCGGTCAGCTTCTCGCTGACGACGCCGGGACGGCTTTCGTTGGCGCAGTCATACTTGCGGTTACAGTAGTTGCACTGGATGTTGCAGGCCGGAGCCACCGCGACATGCATGCGGGCGTAATAGTGGTGAGCCTCTTCACTGTAGCAGGGATGGTTCTTGACCTTCTCCCACACTTCGGGGGCCATGTCCGAAGGGCCATCGGATGAGCCGCAACTGGATGTAGTGCAGCCCGACGCTTCGGGCGCCGGCTGGGACTTCATTTCGCCCAAGCCGAAGATACTGTCCAGCGAGATTACATTCATGGTCCAATCCTTCCCGTACAGCCAAAGACGTCCCGGAGGCTCTGCGGAGGACAGGAGCAAGAATGAGGCCAGTTAGGGGGTAATTGGAAAATTCATGTTTTTCAGTGGTTTGCGGCGTAGTGTGTAATTGCTCAATGTCATGTTGGCAACGCGCGGCGTTGGGTCTGTCGGGATCATGTCAGGTATCCGACACGGGATGCGGCGGGTTTTCGGGCGATTGTTGGCCCGATGGGGACCTTGTGACGGCGTGCGCCGACAGGCGACCCTTTTGGTTGTATATTTGGGAACTTCCCCCTTGTCCATATCTGGGAACTTGATCCAAACAGGCTGGCGATCCTGTCGCTTCCCGCCCTCAAAGAATTCTGGACAACAGCATGGAGAGGCCGGGCGCCTCGGAGGACATGGCTCGCCGCATAGCGGGGGCGGATTGTCTCAACCGCCTCCCCCCCCTTGAAGGGGCCGGATGCTGTGAAAGTGGATTTTCGAGCGGCGGCCGACTTCGTCGCCGATAGTCGTATCATGGTTGATATTGGCGGCGGTGAATACCGATTGATTGTTCTCGTAGCTTACAGGCTCAACCGGGTCTTGATCTCAAGGTCGTCGGGCCTCCCAAGAAACGTGACCAGGTGTGGCAGGGCTGGCTAGACCGACACTATTGGGAACCAAAAATCTGCGAGGATGCCGTGACTGGCATTCGGCCGAAACCGGGATTGAAGACGACTCCCATGGGCGCTGGCTGAAAATGAAGCAATACTATTGTATACGAGCCGGAACCGGGTACGCCGGCGGGAGATCGCATCGACCTGCTGGCCCTTGTGGTCGAGGTTTACGCTCGTAAGCATTGGGCTATCGAGAACCCGCCGACGCTTCCGATGTCGTCGCCGCTCGAATCGTGGACACCGGGAGAAACGTAAGGACCTGGTCCGGTTGCTCGGCTCGAGGACCCGCGCCTCGGAATTGCTGAACCGGCGGCGTTATCTGACCATCGAGCAGGTCCCCCGGGCACTTCAAGATGAGCTGATCACTGGCCCATTCCTTTGGAAGTGCTGGTCAACAATGCGAGCTGCGGAAAAAAGACAGGCAAGCCTCCGATTCCCGCAACAGTGCCGTCTGAGGACGGTGATATCTCAGCCTTGGTGGAAAGCCGGTCGCATCATTGGCAGAAAGCGAACACGCTGAGCATGGGCAGGAAAACCGTGGGGTCGAGATAGGCCGTGAAGCTGTAGACAACGATCGCAGCGGCCGTTCCGGCGGGAGGCCGCGCAGCGCGAAGCGCCTCACCATGCCCGAGTGTTTCATGCCCGTTGCCCCAGCGGTTCGTCTCGGACGACATTGGCGTCGTTGATCGGCATGTGAAGGGCGGCGGCCAGCAGGCCCAGGGCTATCGAGCCGAACCAGAGGAGGTCGTAGGACTTGGTGAGGTCGAACACATAACCGCCGAGCCAGACGCCCAGGAACGCGCCGAGTTGGTGGCCGAAGAAGACGATGCCGAACAAGGTCGTGATGTAGCGGACGCCGAAGATCTGGGAGACGAGGCCGTTGGTCAAAGGCACGGTGCCGAGCCAGATCAGGCCCATGACGAAGGAGAAGGCGTAGACGGTGACTTCGCTGACCGGCAGGGCCACGAACAGGAGCATCGCGGCGGAGCGGACGAGTAGATGCCCGAGAGAAGATACTTACGGCGCATCAGTCCGCCGAGATAGCCAGACAGATAGGTCCCGATGATGTTGGCGAGGGAGATGAGGGCCAGGGCGATGCCGGCCTCGCGCGGTCCCATTCCCTTGTCCATCAGGTAGGCCGGCATGTGACCCGCGATGAACGCCAGTTGGAATCCGCACGCCAGGAAACCGAGGTTGAGCAGCCAGAAACCCCTGTGGGCGCAGGCCTCGCGGATCGCTTCTCCCATGGTCAGTTCTCCCTTTTCCGGCCACCGGATGGCGCCGTTGCCGTCACGCAGCCAGAACACCAGGGGCGACATCAGCGCCATCACCGCGCACAGGACCATCAGGGCCGAGATCCACCCCATGCCGTCGAGCAGGTTCTGGACGAAGGGCACCATGCAGAACTGGCCCAAGCCGCGGATCGATCCGGCGACACCCATCGCCCAGCTTCTGTGCTCGGCGGGGAAGATCCGGCTGAAAGCGCCGTAGACGGCGCCAAAGGCCGTGCCGGAGAGGGCGATGCCGATCAGGAAACCATTGCCAAGCATGAATTCGGCGGCGGAGGACGATTGCGCCGTGGCGAACAGGCCCAGCGCGTAGAGCAGCATTCCCGGCAGGATCACCTTCATCGATCCGAAGCGGTCGGCG
>CAWKET010000008.1:0-318028 GCA_963848585.1 uncultured Alphaproteobacteria bacterium
GTGGCACCGTTTTTGGATTAATGGCACCGTTTTTGCCGCGTTCAAGCCGCGTGGGCGTGACTGGCGGCGGTCTGCCGGACTGGAAGCTGCGATGCGGGAAGCTGCGATGCCAGGATCATGCGGACGGCGTCCGCGCCGTGGCGCGCATGCTCGGACGTGCCGGTGATGACCGCCGCGATGATCGCGCCATCCACCAGGATGCCGATCGATTCCGTCACCGCTTCCGGATCGCTCACGCCGGCCTGCTCGACCAGCGACCGGATGACGGCCAGAACCTTCTTCTTATGGGCCTGGGCCAGCGTGCGGATGCGCGGGTCTTCCTTGTTGTGCTCGGCCACCGCGTTGATGAAGGCGCAGCCGTAGAAGCCTTCCTGCTGGAACCAGTTCTCCAGCACGTCGAAGATGCCGACCAGCTTGTCCGCCGGTGTTCCGCCAGCTTGTCCACCGCCGCCTGAAACCAGGACCGCCAGGCTTCGCCTTCCCGTTCCAGCACGGCGAAAACAAGGCCTTCCTTGGAGCCGAACTGGTTATACAGCGTCATCTTGGCGACGCCCGCCTCGGCCAGGATCTTGTCGATCCCCGTGGCGTTGATCCCATGACGGCAGAACAGGCGCGTGGCGGTATTGAGAAGCCGATCTCCGGGTTTGGGCGTGAGCTGCTTTTTTTCCATCAGAGTGCTTCTCCCTAGTTGGGCGCCAGCGCCAAGCGGCATTCGACCGAGCGATATTCGATTGTCTTCCCCGGCCAGGATCGCGGCGTTAAACCACAAATTAAGCAGGGGTATTTCTTTTAATACCAGTCTTTCGACCGTCAAAGCAGTCTCGCGCGGTGCCGCAGCGGCAATATGTCCCGTCCTTTCCGCTTCCAGCCGGCGCGCATACTTCAATACTCTTGATCCCCGGCGCCTCGCCGCCATCTCAAGGGCTGCTCAAAGCCCCATACGGCCCGCCATCTCCCAGACCATCTCAAGGAGGATATTCATGATCATCACGACAACCGATCAGGTCGAAGGCCGCCGCGTTATCGATTACCTCGGTGTCGTGACGGGAGAGGCGATCATCGGCGTCAACGTCTTCCGTGACTTCTTCGCCGGCATCCGCGACATCGTCGGCGGCCGGTCCGGCGGCTACCAGAACGCCCTCAAGGATGCCCGCGAACATGCCATGGCCGACATGCAGGATGCGGCCAAGCGCCTCGGCGCCGATGCCGTGGTCGGCATCGACCTCGATTACGAGGTGCTCGGCAAGGAAAACGGCATGCTGATGGTCAGCATCAATGGGACCGCGGTTCGGCTGGGGTAAGCAGCATTTCCTCGATCAGGGCGTCGGCTTTTTCCAGCGGCAGCGGCTTGGCGAACAGGTAGCCCTGGGCGAACTCGCATTGCAGCCGGCTCAGCGCCACCGCCGCCCCTTCGTCCTCCACCCCTTCGGCGTACAGTTCGAGGTCCAGCGCCTTGCCCAGCGCCACGATCGTGCGGACGATCGCGGCGCTGTCGCCGTCGAACAGCATGGGCCTGATGAAGGACTGGTCGATCTTCAGCCCGTCGATGGGGAACCGGTGCAGGCGGCTCAGCGACGAGTAGCCCGTCCCGAAATCGTCGATCAGGATCTGAAATCCCCGTTCGCGCAGGCCGCGCAGCCGGTGCGACATCAGGTCGTCGTCGCCCGCGAGCGCGGTTTCCGTCACCTCGAGCTTCATCCGGTGGACATCGACGCCGCTATGCGACATCGCATGGTCGATCAGCGCGCAGGCGTCGGGATGGGCGAGCTGGGCCGGCGCTATGTTGATGCTGAGCGTCAGCGGCGTCCCCGGCCCAACCCGGTCCTGCCAGACCCGCATCTGACGGCAGGCGGCATGGGTGACCCAGTCGCCCAGATCGGTGATCAGGCCGCTCTCCTCCGCGATGGGGATGAACGTGGCCGGCGGGATCAGCCCGCGCTGCGCGTGGTTCCAGCGGATCAGCGCTTCGAACCCGGTCAGCCGCCGGTCCGGCAGCGACACGACCGGCTGGTAGAACAGAACGAACTCGTCCCGCTCGATCGCCCGCCGCATGTCGCTTTGCAGCCGCAGCATCAGCAGCGGTTCCGACCGCATTTCCGGCGTGAAGGCAAGGCAGCGGCTGCGGCCCTGCGCCTTGGCCTGATGCAGCGCCGTGCCGGCATGGCGCAGCAGATCGTCCGGCGTTTCGCCGCCGTCCCTGGTTGAAGGCGACGCCGATGCTGGCGGTCGGAAAGATCTCGTCCTGGTCGGGCACGGGATCATAGGGCACGGAAAAGGCCGCGCCCAGCCGCTCGGCGAAGGCCAGCGCCGCGTCGCGGTCCGCCAGCCCCTCGGCCAGCACGACGAATTCGTCGCTGGCGAGCCGCGCCAGGGTGTCGCCGGGCCGCAGGCAAGCGGAAAGGCGGCGCGCCATCTCCACCAGCAGGCGGTCGCCGACGGCATGGCCCAGGCTGTCGTTGATCAGCTTCAGCCCGTCGTAATCGATCAGGATCACCGTCGTCGAACCGGTGCCGGCCAGCCGGACACGCGCCAGCGACTGGGCGAGACGGTCGATGAACAGGGCGCGGTTGGGCAGGTTGGTCAATCCGTCATGCAGCGACACATGGGCCAGCCTGTCCTCGGCCCTGCGGCGCAGCGTCACGTCCTCGACCGATCCTTCCAGCCGCAGCACCTCGTTCGCCGGCCCCCGGATGGTGCGTATGCTGAAGCTGCCCCAGATCGGCGGGCCTTCCCGGCGGAACAGCGCCGCCTCGAACCCGACGACCCGGTCCTGAGCCGCGACCAGTTGCATCAGTTCGGCGCGCCGTCCCGGATCGACGAACAGCGGCGCGCCGACCGGCGCGCGGGCCTCCAGGAACCCCGCGGCATCGTCGAACCCCAGCATCCGCGCCATGGCCGGGTTCACCTCGATGAACCGGCCCTCCGGCGTCATCTGGAACAGCCCTTCGATCGCGTTCTCAAAGATGCCGCGATACCGTTCCTCCGCCGCGCGCAGCGCCGTTTCCGTCCAGTTGCGCTCATCCGCCGCCAGCGCCAGCGCCACGAAATCGCCCAGCGACGCGGTGAACACCTGCTCGTCGCGCGGCCAGCCGCGCGGCAGCCCGACATGCTCGATGCAGAGCACGCCCACCGTCCGGCCGCCGAACAGGATCGGCGCGTCGAGCATCGACGAGATCTCCAGCGGTATCAGGTAGCCGTCGGTGAATTCCGATGTGCGCTGGTCCGCCTGGGCGTCGGCCGCGGCGATCACGCGGTCCTCCAGGATCGCCTGGAAGTACCGGGGATAATCCGCCGCCTTCAGGACCAGCCCGTCGGCCTGCATCTTTCCCGATGCGTCGATCATGTCGGCGCAGGTCAGCGACAAGCCGTCTTCGGCCAGGAACCAGATGCTGGACCGCGCCACGTCGAGCGTCGCGATAGCCACCTCGTTGATCTGGCGCAGGCATTCCTCCAGATCCGCGCGTGCGAAACAGGCGTGGCGCGCCAGCGCGCCCAATGCTGAACTCTGCCGCTCGACCCTCAGATCCAGCTCCTGCACGTCGTTCGACTCCAAGCTTCCAGATGTGTGCATGCAACCTATCGATGGTCTCTTAAAAAAGCTTAAAACTGTGACTTAATTCGGGCGCGACCAAGGGACGCTGATGGCGGAACGGCGGAGATATCCGCTGCAACCTATGCGGAAAAGCCGTCTTCACGCCGGACCTGAAAAACATTCCACTTGCCGGTCCATGGATAATACTGATTACCTCTTTCGGATAGAATTGCGTAGACTGACCTGTTCGATCCCATGGGGCGGGATCGGCCGGCTGGAGGATGAGGATGACTGAGCCCGGACATCTGCCGGAAGCGGAGTTCCAGCAGATTGAAGAATTCATTTCCCGCACCCCGCGCGGTCGGGAATTTCTGCGTGAGCATACGCGGCGCGCCCAGACCGGCGTCGCCGAGGAAGTGCGCGTGCTGGTCTCGGACCTCCGCGACCTGTGGCGGCAGCAGGCCGACGCCAACAATCTCGTGAACCGCGTCCAGGTCCTGCGCCACGAGCTTCAGGACATGAGCGCGTCGATCTCCCAGGCCCGGCGCGAAATCGCGGCATTGCGCCCGACGGAAGACGGCAACGACCGGTTCTCCACCGCGTCGAACGAGCTTGACGCCATCATCGTCTCGACCGAGCGCGCCTCGTCGGAAATCCTGACATCGTCCGAGCGCATCCTGGAGATGATCGGCAAACTCCGCGACGGCGGCGACGACGCGGCCGACCTCCATTCGAAGATCGAGGCGGAGGTGATGGAAATCTTCACCGCCTGCTCGTTCCAGGACCTGACCGGCCAGCGCACCACCAAGGTCATCAACGTCCTGCGCTACATCGAGCAGCGCATCGGATCGATGATCGCGATCTGGGGCGAAGACAAGATCCCCCGCGACGACCTGCCGCCGGACCCGGTGGACGACCGCCCCGACGCCCACCTCCTCCACGGCCCATCGCTGACCGGCATCGACCAGAACGAAGTCGATCAGCTCATGTCCGGCTTCGCCGTAGCCACCCCCAGCGCCGCGCCGCCACCGCCGCCCAAACCCAAGGCCGGAAGTCAAAGCCGATCCCGGTCGAGGAGGAGGAACCGGCACCCCATCCCCTGAACCAGTCCGCCATCGACGCGCTGTTCGGGTAGGGCTGTCATCACGCTTGACTCATCAGCGGTCAAGGCGCCCGTCAACGCCCGACGGCTTCGCATCCATTGCAGTGCTGCCATGCGGGAATCCGCCGCACCGGTCCAGGGGCTTTCATGGACTGGCGCGGCGGCGGTTTCTCAGCCTATGATTTGCGTGCATGGCGTCATTACTGCGAAAGCGACTGGCGCAAGTGGTTATGAAGTCTCGTGACAGCCTGGATGGACCATGACCAGATCGCCTAGAAACGAAGCCTATATGCTGTCTCGCCTTGAACAGCTCTGTCTGGACAAGGGGCTGAAGATGACCGACCAGCGGCGGGTGATCTCGCGCGTGCTGTCAGCCGCGACCGACCATCCGGACGTCGAGCAGGTCTATCGCCGTGCCGCCGATATCGACTCCAAGATCAGTATCGCCACCGTCTACCGCACCGTCCGCCTGCTTGAGGACGCCGGTGTGATCGAGCGGCTGGATTTCGGGGATGGCCGTGCCCGTTTCGAGGAAACCCGCGACGAGCATCACCACCACCTCATCAACGTCCAGACCGGGGAAGTGATCGAGTTCAACAGCGATGAGCTGGAGGCCGTCAAGCAGCGGATCGCCCGTGAACTGGGGTTCGAACTGCTCGGCCACCGGCTCGAACTTTACGGTGTCCCGCTCAAGGGCGCACCTCAACGGAGCGAGCCATGAGCAAAGAGTCCCTGAAGAAAGCCACCGCTTCAGCCTCGATATGCGGCGACGATCTCTCCTGCTGCCGTCCCGCCGTCCGCCGCGCCTATACCGAGTTGCGCCAGTGCGGCCAGCCGGAACGCTACGCGTTCGAAGCGGCGCTGGCCGTGTTCCGCTACCACCACCCGGCAGCGATGCCGCGTCAGGCGGAACTGGTGGTCGCCGAATGGGTCTTCGACGGCGTCAGGCACTAATAACGGCCGACGCTAAGCGGGAACCCCGCCGTCGATCAGCATCCAGGTAAGCTCGTGCTTGTTGTGATGCAGATGGACGACCCTGCTGCCGGGGATCGCCGCGAACTCGCGCGTGATCGCGTGGTCGGTCGGCCCCTGGAACTTGATCGTGCAGACGAAGTTCCTGCATAGCCCGCTGTCGATCCAGGTCCGCACCAGACGCAGCAGCCGCTCCGGATAACAGATCACGTCCGAACACAGCCAGTCGATCGGCCCCAGATCGGCCGGAGTCAGCGCGAACGCGCTCTGCTTCCGGAAATCGACGCGGGGCAGGGCGGCGATCTCCGGCGCCAGCGGCGCCTTGTCGATGCTGATGACATGGGCGCCCAACTCATGAAGCACCCAGGTCCAGCCGCCGGGGCTCGACCCCAGATCGACGGTGACCGACCCAGGCCCCGGCATCTTGCCCGCAATCGCCAGCGCTTCCCACAGCTTCAGATAGGCGCGGTTCGGCGGCGCTGTCCTGTTCTCGATAAACTCGACCTCGCCATTGCGGAACGGGCTGGAGCAATGGGCCGATGCTATCAGCGTATGCTCGTCCTCCATCATCCACGACCCGAGCGGAGCCGTCGGCGCCGTCGCCGGGAAAACCAGCGGCTTGGCCGAGACATGGGGAAGCTGTTCCTGGATCAGCTTGGCGCGGCCATGGTGGCGCACCGGGTAGAGCGCCCAGTTGCGCTGAATGCCGCGCAGGCTCCGCGCCGCCGACTTGATCGACGCGACCGGCAGGCGGACCGGGTCGTACCAGATGTTCTCGACCCAGGCGACCGGACGCGGCGGGCCGGGGGCGAAGACCAGCCGGTCATGGACCGACGGCCACCTCGCCCAGTTCCGCCACCAGATCGTCAAGAAAGCCGTCCGGCGCCAGATAGCCGGTCATGCCCAGCGGTTCGCCTGCGGCGGTCGGCGGTAGGGGGTCGGACACGATGATTCTGGCTCCTGCTCAGGCTGAAACCCCGCATAGCCCAGCCACCCCCGCCGATCAACCTCGCTGACCCGAAGCCGGTTCAGCCCACCGCATGCCGGGGCATTTCCAGATCGGCCAGCGGATGCCGCTCGACCCGGTCCAGCGCGATGCCGTCGCGGTCGAACAGATGGCAGTGGGCGGCGGGAATGCCGATCCGCACCTGCTCTCCCGGATTGACCGGGCTGTCGCCGTCCGTCCGGATGACGACGCTCTGATCGCCCTCCACCCTGACATGGCAATAGGTCTCGCCGCCCAGCCGCTCGACCACGAAGACGCGGCCCTCCATCACGGCATCGCCCTGGTCGCCGGCCACCAGATGCTCCGGCCGAACCCCCAGCGTCACCTTGGCCCCCGGCGCCATGCCGGCGGTCCGGGCGGGAACCGTCAGCGTGCCGCCGCCGGGAACCTTCACGGTGGCGGTATCGCGGTCGATATCCGTCGCCACCGTCTCCAGGAAGTTCATCTTCGGGCTGCCGATGAACCCGGCGACGAACAGGTTGCGCGGATGATGGTACAGTTCCAGCGGAGATCCCACCTGCTCGACATAGCCGGCGCGCAGCACGACGATCTTGTTCGCCAGCGTCATCGCCTCGACCTGATCGTGCGTCACATAGACCATGGTGGCCGACAGGTCCTCCTTCAGCTTCGCCAGCTCGATCCGCATCTGCACCCGCAACGCCGCGTCCAGGTTGGACAGCGGTTCGTCGAACAGGAACACCTTCGGCTCCCGCACGATGGCCCGCCCGATCGCGACCCGCTGCCGCTGCCCGCCGGAAAGCTCCCTCGGCTTCCGCGTCAGCAGGTTCTCGATCTGGAGGATACGCGCCGCCTCCCGCACCTTGGCGTCGATCGCGTCCTTCGACCCGTTCGCCAGCTTCAGCCCGAACGCCATGTTGTCGTAGACGCTCATATGCGGGTAGAGCGCGTAGCTCTGGAACACCATGGAGATGCCGCGCTCCTTCGGCGGCAGATCGTTGACCCGCACGCCGTCGATCGTCATCTCGCCGCTGGTGATGTCTTCCAGGCCCGCGATCAGGCGCAGCAGCGTTGACTTGCCGCAGCCGCTTGGTCCGACGAAGACGGTCAACTCGTTGTCCTCGATATCCAGATCGACGCCGTGGATGATCTCTATCCCGCCGAAGCTCTTGCGCACGCCGCGCAGGGTGACATTGGCCATGGTTCGTGTTTCCTCCCGATGTTCAGCCCTTCAGCCCTTCACGGCGCCGGCGGTCAGGCCCGAAACGATCTTCCGCTGGAAGATCATGACCAGCACCAGCAGCGGCACGGTGACGATGACCGAGGCCGCCATGATGTTGCCCCAGGGCAGCTCGAACTGGCTGGTCCCTGTTATCAGCGCGATGGCGACCGGCACCGTCCGCATGTCGTTCGACAGCGTGAAGGTGAGCGCGAACAGGAACTCGTTCCACGCCGCGATGAAGGCCAGCAGCCCGGTGGTCGCCAAGGCCGGCCCCATCAGCGGCAGGAAGACGCGGGTGATGATCACCCAGGGGCTGGCCCCGTCCACGACGGCCGCTTCCTCCAGCTCCTTCGGCAATTCACGCATGAAGGTGGTCAGCACCCAGACCGTGAAGGGCAGGGTGAAGATCATGTAGGACAGGATCAGGCCCATCAGGTTGTTGTACAGCCCCAGCCAGCGGATCAGCTCGAACATGCCGGACAGCACCGCGACCTGCGGAAACATGGAAACGCCCAGCACCACCATCAGCAGCGTGCTGCGCCCCCGGAACTGCACCCGCCCCAGCGCATACGCCGCCGTCACCGCCAGGAACAGCGACAGCGCCACCACCGCGACCGACACGACGACCGAGTTCAGGATATTCCGCGCGAAGGGCTGCCCCCGGAACACCCCGGCGTAGTTGTCCCAAGCCGGATTGGCCGGCCAGAACTCCACCTGAAACAGCGCCGATCCCGCCTTCAGCGACGACACGATGGCCCAGTAGAACGGAAAGACCGTATAGACGATGATGGCATGCTACCAGCAGATAGAACAGGACGCGGCCGGCGATTCTTCTTGCCTTCATGGCTCACTTCCCTCCCGGCTGGTCGAAGTTCACCTTGCCGACCGTGATGTAGATCACGGTGAAGGCGGCGATGATCAGGAACAGGAATGTCGAAGCGGCGGAGCCGTAGCCGACATCCTGGAAATCCACCAGTTGCTGGCGGGCATAGACCGACATCGACGCCGTCGCCCGCGAATTCCCCGTCAGCACATACATCAGGTCGAAGATCCGCAAGGCATCCAGCGTGCGGAAGATGATCGCCACCATCAGCGCCGGCTTGATCAGCGGCAGCGTGACCTTGAAGAAGACTTTGACCGGGTTGATCCCGTCCACCCTCGCCGCCTCATAGACTTCCCCCGGCAGCAGTTGCAGCGCCGCCAGGATCAGCAGAGTCATGAACGGCGTGGTCTTCCAGACATCCACCGCGATCACCGCGTACATCGACAAAGCGGGATCGGCGATCCAGGCATGCGGCCGGTCGATCAGCCCGACGCCCAGGAAGATCTCGTTAATCACGCCGTAGAGGTCATGGTACATCCACCCCCACATCTGCGCCGAAACGACGGTCGGGATCGCCCACGGGATCAGCATGGCGGCCCGCAGCAATCCCCGGCCCGGCATATGCGCGTTCAGCGTCAGCGCGATGACCATGCCCAGTATCGTCTCGATCGACACCGAGACCACGGCGAAGAACACCGTGTTCCAGACCGCCCGCCACCATTGCGGATCGATCGCCAGATAGTAGAAGTTCAGGAAGCCGATGAACTCGTGGTACTCAAGGTCGTACAGCGTCGCGTCGGTGAACGAGAAATAGATCGTCCGCGCCAGCGGCCATCCCGCCACCAGCGCCAGAACGATCACCATCGGCGCCAGGAATATCAGCGCCGCCCGCCGCCTCTGCCGGGTCAGGGCCGAGCCCTTCGACTGGGCGGCCGGCGCCGCGCGAGGGGCGGGGAGGCGGTTGGTATCGAATGCCGTCGTCATTGGTTTGCTCTCCCCTCACCAGCGTCCGCCACGGCTGACGCGCTCAAGCGTCTTCTCCAGCCCCGCGAGATTGGTCTTGGCGTCGCCATCGCCCGACAGCGTGGCGTGAACGGCGTTCCAGAACTCGGCGGAAACCTGATTGTAGCGGACACCCGTAGCACGGGCCGGGCGGGCTACCGCGTTGACGAAGGTCTCGTACAACTCCCCAAAGAAGGGGTTGGCCTTCAGCACGTCCTCGTCCTTGTAGAGCGCGTCGATCGTGGGATTGAAGCCGCCGACCACCGCGCGGCGCTTCTGCTCCTCCTTGCTGGTCAGGTAGCGGACCAGATCCTTCGCCACTTCCGGGTTCTTCGAATACTTCGATACCGCAAGCTGCCAGCCGCCCAGCGTGGAGGTGTGCTTGCCGTCCTCTCCGCCCTTCGGCAGGGGCGCCACGCCGATCTTGTCCTTGACGGGGCTGTCCTTCGCGTTCATCAGCGGCCACGCATAGGGCCAGTTGCGCATGAAGACGGCATTGCCCGACTGGAAGACGCCCCGGCATTCCTCTTCGCTGTAGTTCAGCACGCCCTGCGGCGTTATGTCGTTGATCCAGGAAGCGGCCAGCGTCAGCGCATCGGCCGCGCGCGGATTGTTGACGGTGATCTTGCCATCCAGATCGACGATGGTCCCGGCATTGAAGCTGTCCAGCCATTCCAGCGCGTTGACCGTCAGGCCCTCATAGGCGCGGCCCTGGAAGACATAGCCCCACATGCGGCTGTTGCCGGCGTCCCGCTCCGCCTTCTGGATGAAGCGGGCGGTTTCGGTCATTTCCTGCCAGGTTTCCGGCAGTTCGCGGCCGTATTTCTCCAGCAGGTCCTTGCGGTAATAGAACAGCCCGGCATCGGTGAACCAGGGCATGGCGACCAGCCGGTCGTCCACGACATCGTTGGTCACGATCGCCTTGAAGTGCTGGTCCAGCGTCTTCTGGTCCACCACGTCGCGCAGGTCGATCAGGTGGTTGGAAAGGATGCCGGGCCACACCACATCGATCTGGAAGACATCGATGTCGCCCGATTTGGCGGCCAGCAACTGCTGATAAAGGGCAAGGCGCTCGTTGCTGTCGTTCGGGGTGGAGACAAGATTGACGCGGTGCCCGGTGGCGGCTTCCCAGGCTCTGACCCCGCTCTCGCACACCTGAAACTCGATGCCGACGGAGCCGCAGGAAACCGCGATGGCCGTCTGCGCCGACGAGCGGCGCTCCCAAGGGAGATACCGGCTAAAAAGAAGGCCAAAAACAAGGCCTATAATGGGGGATGGCGAGAGTGTCAGTGGTGCGGCAATTTTCCCCATGGTTGCTCCAACCTCCCTTGGGTTATTTTTTCATTCGGTCCCTATGATTTAGCTTTCGCTAGTGATTGCGATGGCAACATCCAAGGGACAAGGCCAAAAACACACACATTCAAGACTGGATCGGTGGCGGACGACGAGCCTCAGGGCTCCCAGCGATGCCGGGTGAATATAGCGATTGACACTCATTCTCAACTGCTCTAACCATTGAGCATCATCGGCTGGGTTCAAACGATCATGTATGTCTGCATCTGCCACGGAATTAATGAGAAGAAGGTCAAGCAGGCGCTCTCTCAGGGCGTATGCACAGCAGCCGGCTTCTTTAACTGCATGGGGTGCAAGCCCCAGTGCGGTAAATGCGTTCCCTATGTCCGGCAAATGGT
Organism: uncultured Alphaproteobacteria bacterium; assembly: GCA_963848585.1. Taxonomy (GTDB): domain Bacteria; phylum Pseudomonadota; class Alphaproteobacteria; order Azospirillales; family Azospirillaceae; genus Skermanella. The sequence goes on from CAWKET010000008.1 coordinate 11,309, forward strand.
CGCCGATCATCGCAAGACGATGACTTGCGCCAATAACTGCGAGCCGCCTGAAGAAGCCGCTATCGCCGCCGAGTAAATCTCCGCGAACAGTCCTCCCCTAGTCTGGACATTGCCCACCGCCTTGTTTTTCAAGGCGTTTTGTCGGATGGGCGCCACGGCTCCGCTATCCTTTTCGACGCCATGGCGCGCCCTGATCCGGTCATGCAACCCTTGAGAGCTTGAATCGTTCCTCCGCGATCCGGTCGGCCGCGACATTTGTCGGGATGCCCTCGGCGTCGGCCCGCTTGAAGATGGTCATCAGCGTATCGTGGATACGGTCCACATGGGCGAAGGCGGCGGCACGGTCATAGGCGGTGCCGGATGGGCCGAACTCATGGCTGATGTTGATGACGCCGCCGGCATTGATCACATAGTCCGGCGCATACAGGATGCCCCGATCAGCCAGGGCGGCCCCATGACGGTTCTCGGCAAGCTGGTTGTTGGCGGAACCCGCCACCACGGCCACCTTCAGCCGGGGCAGGGTATTGTCGTTGATCACCGCTCCCAGAGCGCAGGGCGCGAAGACATCCGCCTCCACGTCGAAGACGGAGTCGGCATCGACCGGAGTGGCCCCGAAGCTCTCGACCGCCCGCTCCACATGCTCCCGCCGGATATCGCTGACCGACAGCCGCACGCCTTCGTCCGCCAGTTGCCGGCACAGGTCCCAGCCGACATGACCCAAGCCCTGGACGATGACCCGCAGCCCGTCCAGGCTGTTGCGGCGCAGCCGGTAATCGACGGCGGCCCGGATGCCCATGAAGACGCCGCGCGCCGTGGCGGGAGACGGATCGCCGCTGCCGCCTTCCTGCAAGCCGGCGACATGCCGGGTGACGCCCCGGATGACCGCCATGTCCTCGACCGAAGTTCCGACATCCTCGGCGATGATGTAGCGCCCGGCCAGCCGGTCCACCGCGCGCCCCATGGCCGCCATCAGTTCGGGGGTCTTCTGGCTGCGCGCATCGCCGATGATCACCGATTTGCCGCCGCCGAACGGCAAGTCGGCAAGCGCGTTCTTATATGTCATGCCGCGCGACAGGCGCAGCGCGTCCCGCACGGCCTCATCTTCGCTGGCATAAGCCCACATGCGGCAACCGCCCAGGGCTGGGCCGCGGGCGGTGTTGTGAATGGCGATGATGGCTTTCAAACCGGTTTCAGGGTCCGATGCGAACACGACCTGTTCGTGCCCATCGAAGTCCTGCTGCGCGAATACCGACATACCTGACCTCTTTTTGTGCATTGCAGCAATCTTTGTGACAGCGGCTAAGCGCTGTCTCTTTAAAAAGTATTGGGCTTTTATTGGGTACGATCAACGAGTTCTGGAATGTTTCCAAAAAAAGCACGTTAATGATTTGTGTCAGCGAAGTTTTTGCCGCAAAGGGACTTGTAACGGAGATGCCGAGCAACAATGTTGCGGACAGTGGAAAATCCCACTCGGCGAATGCGGTGGCAGTACCGGTGCGGGTTGGCCTGAGTATAATGCATAGATATCTTAAGAACTATGCGGGACTGTTGGGGGAATCGATGGGAATCCGTGGAAGAGATCGATACGAACTCGCTGCGGCCTCGGAGCTGAAAATGCTCACCGAGCGACTGGACAACCTGCGAGCCTTGGCGGAACGTACTTCCGGGGATCAGAGGTTCGCTCTTGAGCGGGCTTTGGATGCGGTGCGCGGTATTCGCAATCGGACGGAAGCCAAGATCGAAGATGTGCGCCGCGCATCCGATGATGCCTGGCAATTAGTCAAAGTGCATGCGGATGCGGCGCTTGCACAATTTCGCAGCGGTCTTGATCAAATCGAAAGCCAGTTTCGCCGGGTAGCGGCCTGAAACTGAGCGCACCGGGGGACGGAAACCCGTTTCCCCCGGCACCGGCTGATATCAGCGCTGCCTCACCTTCCGGCCAGAGCGCGCTCCAGAAAGTCCAGCCGGTCCTGACCCCAGAAGATTTCTCCATCCAGCACATATGACGGTGCGCCGAACACGCCCGCCTCCAGCGCCTGCTGGGTATAGGCATCGCGGCGTGCCCGGATGTCGTCGCTGCCGGCCCGCTCGACCAGCGCCGGATCGGCGCCGCATTTTTCCACAATCTCGCACAGCGTCTCGCGATTGGAGATATCGCGGTCCTCCACCCAGATCGCCCGGCCCAAAGCGGTGCTGAGCGTCTTCATGTCGGCCCCGGCCTCGTCCGCGGCGATCAGCGTCAGCGCCGCCAACTCGTCCGGCTGCGGGAAGGTGGTCGGCGTCGGGTTCAGCGGGATGCCGAGATGGTCGGCCCAGCGCCGCAATTCGACCAGCCGGTACGCCTGCCGCTGCGGTGCGCGTTTCGTCACCGGCAGTCCGCCCGACGCCGGAAAGATGGTGCCGAAATTGACCGGCCTGTAAGCGATTTCGGCGCCGGCCTTGGCGGCGATAGCGTGGAACCGCTCCGATCCCAGGAAGGCCCAGGGTGAAATCGGTGTGAAATAATAGTCGATGCGCCTCGACATGGCTCGTTCCCTCCTGTGGTTTCTCGCGCTTGGCGTGCTATTTATTCTTCGCCAGCGTGGCGCGTGCGGTTTCTGAAAAGCTGGTGGACGGAACGGCGAAGCCGACCATGTCACCGGCAATCGTTCCCGCCGCCACGTCGATGCCCACGATAGCCGGCCCTTGCCGCTCCCGCATCAACAACGGCGACCCGCTGTCGCCATGCGTCGCGTCGCAGGTATGCGTCAGCAGGCCGGGGGACGCGGAACCTTTGCCCAGCGCGCAGCCGTCATGGATCGACAGCAGATGGGCGCGATCCTGACTGTACCCGGCCCGCATCAGGACCGCCCCGGCCGGCAGGCCCCTGATCGCGGATAGGCACCGGCTTGATCGGAACGGCTTTCTCCAGCACCACGATCGCCCAATCCGCCCGCACGCTTCCGGTCCCATAGGAATATGCGTCCGGAACAACCACCGACAGCGCCGCCGAATGCGCCAGAAACTCCCCCCGCCTGTACCCCGCCAGGAAATGCAGATCCTCCGGCTTGACCCGCCTCCCGGTGCGCTTGTCGTACAGGCAATGGGCGGCGGTCAGCACATGCCGCGGCCCGATCAGCGTCCCGGTACAAAAGCCCCCCGTACTCCGGTTGACCCTGCCGATGGCCGCCCACGGCCACTCCTGCGTATCCAGCGGCGTCCGGTCATCCCGCCCCATGATCCCCGGCAACCGCTCGCGGTCGTGGCGGCGAGGGTGGGGGGAATGCCGGCCAGCAGGACGGTGAGCGTCGCCAGAGCGGCGGTAAATCTCGGAGTCAATAGAAGCTCATTTCCATTTCCGCTTTAATAAATGCTCACAACCCAAACGGCCAAGTCTCCGCCAGATCATGCCGCTCGACACCGGCGAGCGGCTTCACCGCCGTCGTTTCCGCGAACCAGACCCACAGGTCGAACTGGTCGGGCAGGGTGGCGTGGAAGTAATGGCTCTGCCGCTCCGTCTCCGGACGGTAGATCACGCCGATGGCGCGCTCAAGCCGCTGGCGCTTCAGGTCGGTGACCAGCGCTCCATTACGGTCAGCGCGCAGGTCCAGCAGGAAGCTCGGGATCTCCGTCCGGGCGCACAGGCGCTCGTAGCTGTCCGGCAAGCGACGGGCGGACCTGCTTGATCTCCACCGGCCCATCCCAGTCCGATGCCGCCGCCACCGTTCCCCGATCCGTGCCGAAGCCGACAAGCGCCGCATCCGAACCGAAAGCCTCGCGGCAGAGTTGCCCGATGTTCAACTCCCCATACCGCCCCATCTCCGTCGCCGAGGCGTTGCCGATATGCGAGTTGTGCGCCCAGACCACCGCCTTGGCCTGTGGTCCGCGCGCCGCCAGGATCGCCTGTAGCGTCTCGAACATATGCCGGTCGCGCAGGTTCCAGCTATTGGTCGATCCGTAGTAGAGCGTCCTGTAATACTCCTCCGCCGCCGCGATCAGCCGGGCGTTCTGCTGAACGTCCAGCCACTCCTCGCCATCCCGCTTCAAATACGACAGCCGGTTCTTCAGCAATTCCTGAAGCATCTCGACCACGGCCTTCTCGCACGCCTTGAAGCCGGCGCCCAGCGCCGCCTCCCCATAAGCGGTCGGGTCGCGTTGCCAGGGCGAAAGGCAGCCATAGCGATCACGCGCCAGCCGGGCCGTTTCAGGGTCAACCCGGTCCAGATAATCCAGCACCGCCGCGATCGAGGATCGCAGGTTGTAGAGATCCAGCCCATAGAAGCCCACCCGGTCATGGGCATCGGGGATCGTCCCGTTATGCCGGCGCAGCCACTCGACGAAGCCTTCCACCTCCTCGTTCCGCCACATCCAGGTGGGAAAGCGGGAGAAGGCCGGCTCGTCCAGCCCGCCCTGCGGCCGGTGGCGGATATAGCGGTCCACATGGGCGGCATCCGGCCAGTCGGCCTCGACCGCGACGATGTTGAACCCATGCTCGCGGATCAGCCGCTCCGTGATCCGCGCCCGTGCCCGGTAGAACTCCGACGTGCCATGGCTCGCCTCCCCCAGCAGCACGACCCGCCGGTCGGCGATCCGGTCGAACATCGCGCCGAACCGGGGATCGTCCAGATCGGGCAGGGGTTCCGCCGCCGCCCGGATCAAGTCAACCGTATCGGCCGGCTGGCGGCATCCCCCCGCTTCCAGCCATGGGCGCCGATCAGCGGCACAAAGGCGACGGAGCCCAGATCCTCATCCTCGAAGCTGTCTTCTCCCGTCCGCCGCCGGACCATCAGCCTCTGGAACCGCTCCTCCTTCCCGACCGGGATGACCAGACGCCCGCCGGTCTTCAACTGCCGCGACAGCGTGTCCGGAATTTCCGGACCTCCCGCCGTCACGATGATCGCGTCGAACGGCGCTTCCTCCGGCCAGCCCAGCGTGCCGTCGCCGCTCCTCAAACTGATCCCGGAATACCCCAGCCGCCGCAACCTTTCCGCGGCCGACCGGACCAGATCGGCGTGCCGGTCGATCGTGAAAACCTCGCACCCCATCTCCGCCAGCGCCGCGGCCGAGTAGCCCGAGCCCGTGCCGATCTCCAGCACCCGGTCTCCGGCTTTCACCCCGGCGGCCTCCATCATCAGGGCCACGATATAGGGCTGGGAAATCGTCTGCCCCTCGCCGATCGGCAGCGGCGAGTCGTCGTAGGCGTATTCCAGCAGCTTGTCGGGCACGAAGGCCTCGCGCGGGACCTTGCCCATGGCCGCGAGCACTCCCGGATCGGTGATCCCGCGCCGCGCGATATCACGGTCCACCATCCTGCGGCGGTTCTCGGCGAAATCGGTGCTGGCCATCGCCCTATATCTCCCCCTATAAGGGCTCTTCTTTGAAGGCGTCCTCTCAGCCGCTCAACAGGCCTCTCAGGCGGAAATTTCGTCCGCCGGAATACCGGCGACAGGTTCCGGCGTGAACCGTTCCAGCCCAAGCACCCCTTCCTCCGTCAGACCATAGACGCCCCGGCTGACCCGCTCGAACCAGCCATAGACGTTCCTCTGAAGGATGCCCGCCGCATTGGGCGCATCGCCGTCCCGCCGCAGCGCCGCCACCGCCATCGGCCCGTTATCCTTCAGCAGTTGAGCGCACCGCAGCGCCTCCTGCCGGTAAGCGGTGACGATCTTGACCTTCGCCGACCCGCCCCGGTTGGGATCGCCGATCCGCCGCTCATGCTCCTTCAGCAGCAGCTTCGCCCGCTTGGCGTTAAGCCTTGGCCGGTAGGGAGCCGGCTCCACCACCAGCTCGACCCGGTCCGCCACCCTGGCCCCCGGATCGACCGTCAGCAGCCCAAGCCCCAGCATCCGGCACAGCTTGCGCACGGTCGCGTCGTTCGCATTCGGCCCGGCGACGCGCCGCCCCGACGGCTTCGGCACCGCCAGATAAACCCGGTCCGACAGCGCCAGCCGGTCGATACCCTGAAGCACCAGCGACAGCGAAAACCGCAGCTTCAATTCCACCAGCACGGGCGGCTCACCGGGGCGCACGGCCACCAGATCGCAGCTCCGCACTTCCCCTTTCACATCATAGCCCTGTGCTTCCAGAAAAGCTTTTACCGGATCGTACAGCTCCACCTCGGAGGTAACAGGCAAGGCGGCTCCTTCAACCAAGATCATGCAGCCAATATCACGACTACCCGAATGCCCGACGTTTGCGCCGCAACGCCGCCGGTGTCAATCGAAGCGGTCACCAAATCTCAACCGCTCCGCAACCTTTCAGCGCTTCACGCGTTGCCGCAGCGACCGTAAGCCCGGTCCGTTGCGTAAAGGGGCTTAGCCGAATACCCCCGATCCACGGCCCGAGTGATCGTGGTATGTGGAATGTCCGATTCTTCATCCCGCCTGATCCCGCTTGCGACAAGGCGGGTCCAGACATCGTCCAGATGAACCGTTGAGATCAGAATGCCGGAATCCTCCGCAGAGATTGTAAAGTTCCTCCCATACCTTCGGCGCTACGCCCGCGCCCTGCTGGGGTCACAGGATCGCGGCGACGAATATGTCCGGGTATGCCTGGAAGCCTATCTCGCCGAACCCGAACGCATCGATCCCTCCAGCAATATCCGGCTCGAACTCTTCGCCCTGTTCCACGAAGTCTGGTCGCTGGTGGACGAGACCTTCCCGGAAGCGGTCCCCGACCCAAGCGACAGCAAGGTGCTCCAGGGCGTCGGCCGGCTGCCGCCGCGCCAGCGTCAGGTCCTGCTGCTGGTGTCGCTGGAAGGCTTCTCGTTCGACGAGGTCAGCCGCATCCTCAACGCCTCACCCGGCGAAATCCGCGCCGAGCTTGAAGCCGCCCGCGCCGAGCTTGCGACCCAGACCTCCGTCCGCGTCCTCATCATCGAGGACGAACCCCTGATCGCCGAGGATATCGCCGGTCTCGTCACCGACATGGGCCACAAGGTCTGCGGTCAGGCCGCGCGCGAGGAGGAAGCGCTGCGCCTAGCCGCCGAGACGCTGCCCGAACTGATCCTGGCCGATATCCAGCTCAAGGGCGGCGACAGCGGCATCAAGGCGGTGCAGAAGATCCTGCGCTCCACCAACCTGCCGGTGGTCTTCATCACCGGCTTCCCCGAACGTCTGCTGACCGGCGAGCAGCTTGAGCCCGCCTTCCTGATCAGCAAGCCTTTCCAGCCCGAGGTCCTGCGGACCGCCATCGGGCAAGCTCTGGCGGTCCATCCGCCCCAAAAAATGAACTAACGAGAAGACCACCAGAATGCCCAAATCCTCCGGCAGCAACTTGCCCGGCCTGCTCAGCCGGTACCAGGACCGCATCCTCACGGACTGGATCGCTGCCCAATCAGAGGTGGGCGTGCTGCGCGCCGACCTGATGCGGGAAGCGGAACTCCGGCGCCAGTCGCGCAGCTTCCTCAACCACCTGATCGCCGCGACGAAGAACGGCCTGAACTTCGACATCGAGAGCGAGCAGTGGCAGGATGTCCGGGACATGCTGACCGAGGTGACCAATTTCCGGGTCGATCACGGCTTCACCCCGACCGAGACGGCCACATTCATCCTGGCCCTCAAGCAGCCGATCTTCGAATGCCTGCGCGACCAGTACAAGGACGACCCGCATACGCTGGTCACCGAAGCCTGGTCCGCCACCGTCCTGCTCGACAAGCTGGGGCTCTACACCAACGACATCTACCTGCGCGGCCGGGAAGACATCATCCAGCGCCAGCAGCAGGAAATGCTGGAGCTGAGCACGCCGGTCGTCCAGCTCTGGGACCGCATCGTGGCGCTGCCCCTGATCGGCACGCTCGACAGCGCCCGCGCCCAGATCGTCATGGAAAACCTGCTGGAAGCCGTGGTCGAGAGCAAGGCGGAGATCGTCATCATCGACATCACCGGCGTGCCCACGGTGGACACCCTGGTAGCCCAGCATCTCCTCAAGACGGCCGCCGCCGCCAAGCTGATGGGGGCCGAGTGCATCATCAGCGGCATCCGCCCGCAGATAGCGCAGACCATCGTGCATCTGGGCGTCGAGCTGCCCCAGGTCGCCACCAAGGCCGACCTGCAAAGCGCCTTCGCCCATGCGCTGAAGCGCACCGGCGTCACCTTCACCGCCACCAAGCCCGCTTCACGCGCGCTGACCGGCAGCCGCATCCATGACCCACTTCCTTGAACCCAACCGCATCCCGATCTTCCAGATCGGCGACTGCCTGCTTCTGACCATCCAGGTCGATCTTGAAGACCGGATGATCATGACGCTGAAGGACGATCTGGCCGAGCGGATCGCCAAGACCCACGCCAAGGGAGTGCTGATCGACATCTCCGCCCTGGACGTGGTGGACAGCTTCATCGGCCGCATGCTGGCGAACATCTCCGCCATCGCCCGCATCCTGGACGCGGCGACGGTGATCGTCGGCATGCGTCCGGCGGTCGCCATAACGCTGGTGGAACTCGGCATGTCGCTTCAGGGCGTGCGGACGGCGCTCGACGTCGATCGCGGCATGGAACTGATCCGCCGGGGTGCCGACCGGGATTTCAGTGAGGAGGCCGAGCGCCTCCATGAGGCCTGAAGAAGGGCGGGGGGACAATTCCGCCGAAACCATCCCGATCCGCACGGGCGCCGATGTCAGCCGGGTCCGCCGGTCCGTGGCCACCGCCATGGCGATCATCGGCGCGTCGCGGATCGAGACCACCCGGATGGTGACGGCGGCCAGCGAACTGGCGCGCAACACGCTCGATTACGGCGGCGGGGGCGAGGTCCTGATCGCGGTCGTGGGGCGGATGACGCGCCGCAAGGTGGAAATCACCTTCACCGACCAAGGGCCGGGAATTCCCGACATCGCTCAGGCGTTGAAGGATGGACATAGCACCGGCGGCGGATTGGGTCTTGGCCTGGGCGGAGCCAAGCGCCTGTGCAAGGAGTTCGAGATCCGGTCCGTGCCGGGCGAGGGTACTGTAGTGAAAGTCGCATCATGGACGGAACGGCCGTAATCCCGGTACCGATCCGGGAACAGAGTCAGATCGCGGAGGCCCGCCGCAAGGCGATCCAGCTAGCATCCATCGCCAGCTTCAGCGAGCGGGATTGCGGCCGGCTGGCGATCGTCGTGACGGAGGCCGCCACCAACATCCTCCGCCACGGCGGCGGCGGCGAGATCGTCCTGGACGCCCGCTCCCACGACCACGGCGGAGAGGTCAACATCCTGGCGCTCGACGGCGGTCCCGGCATGGCGAATGTCCAGGACTGCCTGCGCGACGGCGTCAGCACGGCGGACAGCACCGGCACCGGCCTGGGCGCCATCCAGCGCCAGTCCGACCATTTCGACATCTATTCCAAGCCGGGCCTGGGCACCGCCATCGTCTGCGGCGTCCGCACCACAGGATATCAGCCGCGTCCCGCCTATCCTGGCCTGGAAGTGGGCGCCGTGTGCCTTCCGCGCATCGGAGAGGCCGTAAGCGGAGATGGCTGGGCTGCGCGTGTGACCGAACGGGGCGCCACGCTGTTGTTGATGTGCGATGGTCTGGGCCACGGGCTGGGTGCGGCGGAAGCGGCGGATGCCGCCCGGACCGAGTTCCTGCGGTCGAAGGAAAGATTGCCCGAACCGCTGCTGGAGGATCTGCACAAGGCGCTGCGCGGGACGCGCGGCGCCGTCATCGGAGTGGTGCGGGTCGAACCGCACGACCGCCGCATCCGGTTCGCCGGCGTCGGCAACATCTCCGGCTTCATCAGGTGGCGGGACGGGCAAACCCGGACAGTATCGCAAAACGGTGTCGTCGGGCATAATGTGTCGAAAGTGAAGGAATACGAGTATGTGTATGGTGGCGATCTGCTGGCGGTTTTCCATTCGGACGGTCTGAGCACCAAATGGGATATCGACAGCTACCCGGGTCTGGCGACAAGGCACCCGACGATGATCGCGGCCGTGCTTTACCGCGATTTCAAGCGGGTGCGGGACGACAACCTGATCGTCGTGGTGAAGACCAGCGAAGCTTGAGCTGGCCGCTCTTCACCGTCCACATCCGCCATGACCGCGACATCGTCCACGCCCGCCAGCGCGCCCGGCTGGTCGCGGCCCGCTTGGGATTCGAGGTCCAGGACCAGACCCGCATCGCCACGGCGGTGTCGGAAGTGTGCCGCAACGCCTATGCCTATGCGGGCGGCGGCAAGGCCGAATTCCGGATCGAGGAAACCTCCGGCCGCGTCTCCATGGTGATCGAGGTCAGCGACGCCGGCCCCGGCATCGCCGAGCTGGACGACATCCTGGCCGGCCGCTACCGCTCGAACACCGGCATGGGCCTCGGCCTGCTGGGCTCCCAGCGCCTGATGGACCGCCTGGAGATCAACACGTCGGAAACCGGCACCTCCGTCGTGCTCGCCCGCATCGTGCAGCGCCCGCTCGACCGCCCGGTCCCGGAGTTCATCAACAAGCTGATGGACGAACTGACCCGTCAGCAGCCGATGGACCCGGTCGAGGAAGTTCAGCGCCAGAACCAGGAACTTCTGAGCAGCCTCAGCGACCTCCGCCAGCGCGAAGAAGAACTGCTGCAAGCCAACGCCGCACTCCGCGCCAGCGTCGTTGAAAAGGAAGTGCTGCTGAAGGAGGTCTATCACCGGGTCAAGAACAACCTCCAGATCATCTCCAGTCTGGTCAGCCTGAAAGCCCGCAAATCCACCAGCCCGCTTGTCCGGCAGGAGCTTGACGATGTCCGCAGCCGCATCCACTCGCTCAGCATCATCCACGAAAAGCTCTACCAGTCCGAAGACCTCGCCCGCGTCGATCTTGCCGGCTATGTCCGCGACCTCTGCGCCCATCTGCGCATGTCCTTCACCGCGTCCGGCGCCGGCCCCGAACTGACGGTCGAAACCGACCGCGTCGTCCTCGGCCTCGACATGGCGATCCAACTGGGCCTGCTGATCAACGAGGTCGTGACCAACGCCTTCAAGCACGCCTTCCCCAACGGCGAGCGCGGCGAAATCCGCGTGTCCCTGACGGTCATGCCCTTGGAACGCCTCAAGCTGGAAGTGTCCGACAACGGCGCCGGCATGCGGGACGACGCGGCGGACAGCCTCGGCATGAACCTCATCCGGGCGCTCGCCGCCCGCGTCGAAGGCGATCTCGTGATCGACGGCAGCAACGGCACCACGGTAACCGTGACCATGCCCCTCCACGGAGACTGATCCACACCGATACACTGCCGACATGTCACAAACATGCACGGAAAAGTGTCATATGCCCTGACTACCATCGGCCCAACCAACAATCGGGACATGGAGCAGCCAGGATATGTCGAAGGATGGATCAGCGCAGCGTTGGGTTTCCCGCCGTTCGTTCCTCTATAACACCGCCGCTGCGGGCGGCAGCCTGATCGCCGTGGCAACCCCCATCGGCCGCGCGCTTGCCCAGGCCCCCGCCATCATCACCGCCGACAGCCGCCGTATCACGATGCCCTACGGCGTCCAGGCCGGCGACCTCTCCGGTGGCCGCGCCATCGTCTGGAGCCGCGCCGACCGCCCGGCCCGCATGATCGTGGAAGTCTCCACCACCGAGAGCTTCCGCAACGCCCGCCGCATCTCCGGTCCCCTTGCCATCGCCGACACCGATTACACCGCCCACCTCGACCTGTCGGACCTTCCCTCCGCTCAGCGCATCTTCTACCGCGTCAGCTTCCAGGACCTGTCCGACCTGAAAAGCGTCAGCGAACCCGTCACCGGCCAGTTCCGCACACCGCCCGCCAACGGCGCCGTCCGGTTCGTCTGGTCGGGCGACACGGTAGGGCAGGGGTACGGCATCAACCCCGACTTCGGCGGCATGAGGATCTACGAAGTCCATGCGCCGGACCGAGCCGCATTTCTTCATCCATTCCGGCGACACGATCTATGCCGACGGCCCCCTGTCGGAAACCAAGGAACTGCCCGGCGGCGGCGTCTGGAAGAACCTCGTCACGCCCGCCAAAGCCCACGTCGCCGAAACCCTCGACGATTACCGCGGCAACCACGCCTACAACCTGATGGACGAGAACCTGCGCCGGTTCAACGCCGAAGTCCCGATGTTCGCCCAGTGGGACGACCACGAGGTGACCAACAACTGGTACTGGGAAAAGCGCATGGACGCCGACCAGCGCTACAAGGAGAAGAGCGTCGCCGTCCTCGCCGCCAACGGCATGCGGGCATTCCTCGAATACATGCCCATCCGCCAGAACCCCGACAACCGCGACCGCATCTACAGCAAGTTCTCCTACGGCCCGCATCTCGACGTCTTCCGGATCGACATGCGCAGCTATCGCGGCCCCAACACCGCGAACACGCAAACCCAACCCGGCCCCGAGACCCAGTTCCTCGGCAGCGACCAGATCCGCTGGCTGAAGCAGGCCCTGCTGGCGTCCAACGCCACCTGGAAGGTGATCGCCGCCGATATGCCGATCGGCGTGATCGTCTACGACAACGGCGCCGCCAAAACCGGCTCCGAAGCCATCGCCCAGGGCAACGGCCCCGCCCTTGGCCGCGAGCTTGAGATCGCCGATCTGCTGAGTTTCATCCGCCGCAACGGCATCCGGAACACGGTCTGGCTGACCGCCGACGTCCACTACACCGCCGCCCACTTCTACGATCCCGACAAGGCCCAGTTCCAGGATTTCGAGCCGTTCTGGGAGTTCGTCTCCGGCCCGCTCAACGCCGGCACCTTCGGCCCCAACGAGCTGGACAACACCTTCGGCCCCCAACTGATGTTCGTCAAAGCCCCGCCCGAAGGCCAATCCAACCTGCCCCCCAGCGCCGGCCTCCAGTTCTTCGGCCAAGTCGATATCAGCGAAGAGGGCATCATGCTGGTCAGCCTGAAGGACCTGGAGGGCCAGACCCTCTACACCAAGGAATTGCTACCCGCCGCGTAGGCGCGGACGGATGAGGGGGCGTCCCGGCAGGACCCCCCTCAATCCGCCTGATCCGGCGAGACTTTGCTAATTACGCCTCTGCCGCCTCCTCCGCCGCCGCCTCATTCAACGGCACGCGGCTGCCCCGGAACATTGCCGCTGACCGGACGCAGGCGCTTGGCTGCGGACTGCTCCACCAGCAGTTTGGCGAGCATCGCCTGCTCGTTGGCGTAGTCCGCATTTCCGATCAGGTTGGAGAGTTCAAGCGGATCGTCGGTCACGCAATACATCTCGAACTGATCCGCCACCGGATCGGTGTTTCACCGACCGCGTGTAGGACAGCGTCTCGGTTCCAGCCTCATTCGACAATTGTCCGGAGCGGCGGCGTCACGACCACGTCTTCCGCTTTCACATTTGGATCATTCGGATATCCCGGCGTGCTCCAGAACTGCGGATTGTCGAAATACCGCGCGTATTTCCAGATCTTCCCGCCATTACCGCTCCCCTGAGCCGGTAGGCTCGGGGTGCTGAATCCACGTAGAGGAGCAACGCCCGTGATGAAGACTATCCGTGAAACGACTTCGATGGTAGCGCTTGGTTCGGCCAGCGAGGAGCGTGAGGCTGTGAAGGCGGCCTTCCAGGAGGTTCAGAGCAGCTTTGAGAACTTCTGTCTGCTGGCGGGGATCGAAGCATTCCAGGATCTTCTGGAGGAAGAGGCCGCCGACCTGTGCGGCGAGCGCCACCAGCGCCATGAGGACCGGCGGGTCGCGGTGGGGAAAGGCCCGGAGCCCGGTGGCCTTTCATGGCGGTCGGATCGACATCGAACGGCCGCGGGTTCGGACGCCGTGATGGCCAGCAGGAACTGGAACTTCCCAGCCTTGCCGCCGGCCAGCGCGAGGACTGGCTGGGCCGTGGGCGATGAACCAGATGCTGATCAACGTCTCGACCCGGCGGTTCCGGCGCTCGGTTCGCCTGCCCGACGGCGATGTCGCCTCGATCAAGGGTGACGGCACCTCGAAGTCGGCGGTGTCGCGCAAGTTCGTGGCGCTGTCGAGCGCGAAACTGAAGGATTGGCTGGCGAGCGATCTGTCGTCTCTGGATCTGCTGGCGATCCAGATCGACGGCCTGCACGTCCAGGAGGACCTGATCCTGGTCGCGGCGGTCGGCATCGACGCCATGGGCGAGAAGCACCCGCTGGGACTGGTCGAGGGGGCCACCGAGAATGCCGCCACGGTTCAGGCGCTGCTCGACAACCTGGTCGAGCGCGGCCTCGACCCGGCGGTGGTGCGGCTGTTCATCATCGACGGCGCCAAGGCGCTGTCCAAGGCGATCCGCCGCACCTTTGGCAGGAACACGCCGATCCAGCGCTGCCAGGTTCACAAGGCCCGGAACATCGCCGAGCGTCTGCCCAAGGAGGCGCACGCGACGGTGCGCAAGGCTCTCCGGCAGGCCTGGGAGATGGAGGATGCCGCCAGGCCGAGCAGCTGATCCGGAACCTGGCGCGCCGGCTGGACAAGGAGTGGCCCGGCATCGCCGCCACCATCCTGGAGGGACTGGATGAGATCCTGTGTGTCGTCCGCCTGGGCCTGCCCAGGGAATTACGTCGCTCTCTGGCCTGCACCAACATCATCGAGAACATGAACGGCACCATCCGGCAGGTCACCCGCAACGTGAAGCGCTGGCGGGATGCCTCGATGGCTTTGCGCTGGACCGCTGCCGGCATGATGGAGGCCAAGAAAGGCTTCCGACGGCTGATGGCCTATAAGCAGCTGCCGACGCTCAAAGCCGCCCTGCTGGCTCATCAAGCGGCACGCTTGGCACCCGCCACCAGTGACGGCGGCCTTGCCTGCAAGGGCGAGGCGGCGTAATCGTTAATCAGCAGCGCCCGCCCATTTGCAACATGGGCCGGGACATCCGTCACCGCCCAGCCGGGTAATCACGCATTCGATATGGTTCGGCTGAACCACCGAGTTGTAAGCGACGCCGGTCCAGGTTTCCTGATCCGGGCCACGGCTGGGATCATCGTCCGACATGAAGTAGATCGGCCCTTCGAGGCTCGCCGCACCGTCCTGACCAAGCACCAGGGCGGTCAGGTCACGGCCGACCAGAGGCCTGATGTTGGTATAGCGCGGCTCCATCTTCGCGATCAGCTCACCGGCATCCAGCCCGGCCAGCCCCAGCAGAGTGGGAAGCAGATCGGTGTGTCCGGTCAGCGTGTGGGTGGATTGCGGCAAGGGGAAGAGCACGGGGATTGGAAATGATCAGCGGCACATGGACCGCTTCCTCATAGGCCATGTACCATTTCTGGTGCAGATCGCCATGAGCGCCCAGCAAATCGCCGTGGTCCGAGGTGAAGATCACGATGGTATCCTCATAGAACCGCGAGTTCCTGAGAGCCTGATAGACCTTCATCATCTCCTGATCGACGTTCTTGTGGAGCTGATAGTAGAAGCGCGAATAATACTCGCGATCGACGATCGGCTGCAGGAACTTGCGATACGTGCTCCTGATAGCTCTTCTGACAGGAGGGCTTGGTGCTCAGGTCCTCATGCAGAGTCTGATCGAAAAGCTCCGTTTTGAACAGATGGTGGGGAACCGTGTCGTCCACGGTGAACTCGAACGTGATCTGCCCCTCTGCGCTTTCCGCCGCTTTGTCCCCAAGATTGGCGGCGAAGCCATACAGCGTGATGTCATGGGGATTGACGAAGGACGCCACGGCCAGCCAGGGCGTATCGTCGGTGTCGCCATCCAGCGCCTCGATCAGCTCCGATGCCTGCCGGGCGAAACTCTCATCGCGTCCCGGCGCGCCATTGGACGCCGAGGAACCGCTGTTGAGCGGGCTTGCCCCATGCGGCTCAGGCCCGATCCAGCCGGTAAAGCCATACGGGTTCAGCCTGTCCGTCGCCCGGTACTGCGCCACCTTCTTCGGGTCGGGCACGCCCGTCTGATCGTCGTAGCTGGTGATGGGGTTATGGGTGCCGGGCGTCAGCAGATCGGCGTCGGAGGCATGCCACTTGCCATGCCAGAACGTCCTGTACCCGCCGGTCCGGAAATACTCGCCCATCGTGGGCACGTTGTTGGGGTCCAGCCAGAAGACCGAAGGATCGGGAGCGCTCTTCGCCGCACCCGTCGTCTGGGTCACGCCATGCAGCGACGGATACTGCCCCGTATAGAGCGAAGCCCGGCTGGGAACGCAGGCGACCGACGCCGCGTAGTGGCGGTGGAACTCCAGGCCGTTCCGCCGCAGCAGTTCCTGGGTCTTCAAATATTCCTTGCGGTACTCCTTCAACTCTTCGGATTCGTAGACCGTCGGGTACCGCATCTCATCGCACATGATGATGAGAATATTCGGGCGCTTACCCAGAACCTTGGCCGACCCCTGTGCCGGCGATGTTGGCTGAGAACTCAATTCCGTTTCCCCCGTCTTCATGATTGCGATGCGCCCGGCGTCACCCACATGATTACCTCAAAACAGACCAAATAATCCAATAAATATTGGTTACAGTAAAGTAACATTACGTGAATACTTAAGTATTCGAGGTCTGAAAATCTCCAGCCTTCCCCCCGCCAGGAAACTTGCGCTATGATCCCCGCCCGATCCTCATAAAGCTGGCCCACCCATGCGAGTTCCCGTCCCGCTGGCCGCCCTTGCCGGCTTTCTCGCCTGGGCTCCAACATCCCACGCCGCCAGCTTCGACTGCGCCAAAGCCACCCAGCCCGCCGAACGCCTGATCTGCGCCGACAGCGCCCTGTCGAGCCCTGGACGAGGCCATGGCCGCCGAATACTCCCGCGCCCGCGCGGCGGTGTCGGAGGACGGCCGCAAGCAACTCCGCGACAACCAGCGAAGCTGGCTGAAATACACAGCCGGAACCTGCGCCCGGCCCGCTCGGCGCTTCAATGCATGCGCGACGCCTACCAGGAGCGCCTGACCACGCTGAAGACGGTCCCCGTAACACGCGGACCTTTCACCTTCATCCCGGTAGAGCGCTTCGGCTTCCAGAAATCCCCCGACGATGACGAGGCCGGAATGGCGCCCGGCTGGACCATCACCGTCCAGCGCTACCCGCAGATCGACAACCCCGCCACGCCCGAAGCCCAACGCTGGAACGCCGCCATAGCGGCCAAGTACGCCCCCGAGCCCCTACGCGGCCCCGACGACGACGCCGAAGTCGATATCCTGGAAACCTTCACGATCCACTCCGCCTCGCCCGCGCTGATCAGCATGTCGAGCGAAGGCTACGTCTACCCCCACGGCGCCGCCCACGGAACCGAAGGCGCCCAGACCTCCAACCACCTCCTGCCCCAAGGCCGCGAACTATCCCCCGCCGACCTGTTCCACCCCGACCGGGGCTGGCAAACCTTCCTGTCCAACCGCTGCTTCACCGACCTGACCGCCCAGGCCGAGCGCGATCAATGGACCCTGGACCCAACGGCACCCAGCGCCCTCATGAACACCGCCACCAACCCGGAAAACTGGGAAATCACCGAAACAGCCCTGACAATCCGCTTCGCGGTCTACGAAGTAGGCCCCTATTCCGCCAGCATGCCCAAGGTCGAAATCCCCTGGGCTGACCTGAAGCCCTACCTCGCCGCACAGCCAACGTTACCAATTCCCCCGCGCTGAGATCTCCACCCCCGCATCACGTCACCCGTAGGTTGGGCCGTGCCCAACAGCCCGTTACTCGGTGACACTTTCCATTTCCAACTCGCTCGAACCGTCAGCGAACCCCGCCGAGACTATCCGCGTGCGACATCATGACAGAAGGAGCAACCGGGCGCCGTACCGTATGCAGTCCCGTATCAGATGGACGAAACTGGCACGTTCCTATCGGCGCTATCTCCGCTCGACAAGGCATACCAGCTTCCCCTTACGCGTCAGCATTCCTCCTGTCCGGCGGCCCAGCATGATGAATATCACCCAGCGGATGGAATGCCTCTCGCGCGCCTATGTTCAGGCCGTGGCGGCTTACGCCGGGTTCCAGGTTTCCAAGCCGGAGGTTGATGACGACAGCATTGACGGCATCATAATGAGCCGCATCGGCAAGCGCCCAAGGATCGAGTTCCAGTTGAAGGCGACCAGCCAGGATGTGCTAAAGGCGGATCACGTAGCTTTTCCCCTTCCAATCAAGAACTACGATGACCTCCGGGTTGAAACCATCACGGCCCGCATCCTCATTGTCCTGGTGATGCCGGAGAACGAGGTCGAATGGCTCGAATGCTCTCAGGACGCTTTGAGTCTGCGCCGCTGCGCTTACTGGCACACACTTTCGGGAAAGCCTGAAACGCCCAATTCAACGACCGTAACCGTACACCTGCCTCGTTCGCAGATGTTTACCCCGGATAGTTTGACTGCCATGATGAGGCGTATCCAGGCTGGGACAATGCCATGAAAGTGCTCGTGCGGGACAGAGAGGCGTTCGCTGCGCTGTCGCATCTAGACCTGCGCGCCTACCTCCATGCGCGCGGATGGCGGGAGGAGGGACGCCTCGGCGACAAAGCCCTCATCCTGGTGCGGGATGCTCACGGCGAGAGCTTCGAAATCCTGCTCCCCCTCCGCGAGGACATCGGCGACTATCTGGCCCGCATGGCGGAAGCCGTCCATGTCCTGGCCGAAGTCGAGCAGCGGGCGGAAACGTCGATCCTCGCCGACTTGAGCGTTGCCGGTTCCGACGTCATCCGCGTGAGGGCCATGGAAGCGTCTCACGACGGAACCATCCCCCTGCTTGGAGGCGTCGCCCTCTACACCGAAGCTCGGGAGCTGCTGCTGGCCGCCGCATGCGCCGCTCAATCGCCCCGACCCGTATTCCACAGCCGTAAGCCCCAGATGGCTTTGGACTACATGAACAACGTACGCATGGGGCAGAGCGAACGCGGGAGCTACGTGGCTACCCTGCTGTCGCCGGTTGACCCAGCCTTGCGTTCGGTGAGCGGCGGACAGTTGCCGCTCCTGCCCGAGTTCGAAGAAGAGCCATACGAGCGCTTGGTCACGCTTACCCTGGTCCGCGCTCTGAGGGCCGCCAGGGAGGCCGTCACCGAAGCCATCGCGACGGACGGGTTCGAGGCCTTCGAAAGCCGTGTGGAAAACGGCATCAGTTCCAACCTCTGCGAAGCCCTCGCCGGTCTGATCGAGACTGTCGGCGCCGTCGATATCGGCTTGACGTGGGCAAAGGTGCGCCCCCTTCACGGTGAGGAGACATCCGCCCCAGATTCGCATCGACTTCACGCGAACCGCCGGCAAAGTTCTCCACGAAGCCGCCCGCCAATTCCGCAGCCGTGAACCGCTGCTTGAGCAGGCGCTGATCGGATGGGTGACACGCCTCGGGCGTGGCCCCGATGACGAAATGGGTGGAGCCGCGTTGAGCTTGCTGGTCGATGGCAAGCCCAAAACAGCAAAGGTGACCGGCCTTGGTCACGCGGACTATCAAAAGCTGTCCATAGCGAACGTCGAGCGAAAAGCCGTGTCCTGCGAAGGAGATCTCTACCGCATCGGTCGCGGCTATGAACTTCGGAACGTGCGGAACATTACGCTGCTTTCCGCTGAAGATCCGGAATAGGGCGTTTCGCGGATGTCGCTTAGCATGGAGATATCATCATGACCACAACAATCTTCGTACACGAACTAACACTGCGAACTATAAATAGTTCAGGCTGCTGGAAGTCCATAATCCTACTCGCAGTTGGCGTGGGGCAGGCTTTTTCGCAGTCTGCACTAGTCTTTAATGATAAATGTTAATTATTCATAAATTATAAAAATTATTTGCAAAGCAAAATTAAATGCACTATTCATTCGTGACGCTTATAGGAGAGAATTATGGATCAAGCTCTACTGCCAGTTGAGTTGAATAACAACCTACATGATCCATATGCTTCTTTTAGGGTATCTGCATATTCAAAATTTTGTATGATGGCTAAGAATTTGCTTCCCACTAATAATGATCAAAACACTACAGTTCTCTATCATTACACTACTTTAGAGGGTTTTAAAGCATTATAAAAATGGATGTCTGTGGGGATCAAATTTTGCTTATCTGAACAACTCAACAGAGTTACTATATGGAAAGAATATTGTTCGTGAAATTGTTGAAGAGAAAGGATTTTTCCAGCATGGAAGATACTCTGACGAAACAAGAAGCATAATATCTGGATTCCTGGAGGTTTTAGGTCATAATGCTACTCATGCTTATGGTGCTAGTTTAGTTCATTAAAGGATAGTCTGAGCCAATGGCGTGGATATGGCCAAGGAGTTGCAATCGGCTTTGATCGTGCATGGCTGCAAGATATAGGATTCCACCATACAAACCTTACCAAAGTAAACTACGATCCAGTCATCGCTAAAAACATCCTTTCTCTTCTTCTAGAAGCATTTCTAAACGAAACTATTCTCCATGTTGAAAAAGTAGATTACAAAGGCATAAAAGAGGCGTTAAAGTACTCTTTTCATGCATATGTTGAGAGGCAAGTGACTTCTATAATACATCATGCTTTTTCTGACGAAAATGAATGGCGCTTATCTAGTTTTCGTTTATATTTTAAAGAACCTAATGATGATCCAAAGATTAATTTCCGTATAAAGGATAATGTTCTTATTCCTTATGCTCGAATTTAAGCCAGATTATGGGCATACTTTGCCAATTATGAGTGTTCAAATTAGGGACAGTAGAAAAAATGAAGGAAAGTCTTTTTTCAAGTATTGCAATGTTGCTAGTAAAACATGGATATGGAAATGTTTCACTTAGCATTTTCTGATGTTCCATTCAGACCATAAGATTCGAGGAAACTTTTTACCAAAAAACTTTCATAGTTGCGTATATGATGTATAATGAAGTTACCCATTTATATTATTAATTTTCTATATTGTTAACTTTTTATTTAATGTAGATGTGTTGATCGTAATTGATAACTGGGCCGCTTAGTCATCAACATACCTACGAGGGCATTGAAGAGCGTTCCGGTTTGGATTATCTTTGGAGGGTAGGCAGCGGGGAATGGAACTCCCCGCCGCCGGCTCCAGGTCTAGAAGGTCAAAGTGATCAGGGTTTCAACCCCGAAAGCCTTGAACCAGATCCGGAGAGCGAACCGATGTTTGCGCATCGTTCTACTCCCTCAGTGGCGGCAGGCGGCCGGGCTATTCCCGGCCGCTGTCCGCATTCGCAGGGTAGAAAACATGCGGCATGCACACCAGTGTCTTCATGCCGCAGATGGGCGTGCAACTATTGCGGTTGGTAGCTTCCGTGTTGAACCGATAAGTTGATTTCATATACGGCTATGCACCGACCCTCCGGCCACCCCGTCATGACAAATCATGACATTCACGTACTTCCCCGCGAGTTTTTGGCGTCAGCGTGAAGACCACTCCCGCAGATCACCGCTTGCCCGTTGATCCGCGCCCCCAAGCGGCGAATTATGGATTAAATTCCTAGAAAATCGCTGGTATACCAGAATCGCCATCCGCGTCCGGATCTTTGACGATATGAACTATCTGCAAAACGGCGAAAACGGTGACGCTGTCCTATTTTCCGCATGCCCAACGATTTGGCTTTCGGAGAATTGCAGTCTGATCATCCGCCGCGCTATAGCCATCTCGCCGCCCAATCAGTTCACCATGCGGAACCAAGCGACGAAATAGGGCAGGGGGGAGCATGAGCGAATACCAGTACTACGAATTCCTGGCACTCGACCGCCCGCTCACCTACGGCGAGCAGGAGTTGCTTCGGGGAATCTCCAGCCGGGCGCAGATCACGGCTACCAGTTTTTCGAACCATTACGAATATGGTGACCTGAAAGCGTCGCCGCTCGAAATGGTGAAGAAGTGGTTCGACGTTCATGTCTACACCGGGTTCTGGATGACCCGGACCCTGATGATTCGCTTGCCCGCGCCACCTGTTCGACATGGAAGCCGCCGAGCCTTACCTGTCCGAATGGACCTTTGAGATCGAGGAGGCGGGCGACAACGTCGTTCTGGTGTTCCAGGCCGACGAGTTGGAACTCGACATGGACGACGACGGGTCCGGCTGGATGGGGACGCTGGCGCCCCTTCGGGCCGCCCTGATGGAGGGTGACAACCGCTGTTTGTATATCGCGTGGCTGCGGGAAGTTCAGAACGGGGCTGTCGAGGACGAGGATCTGGAACCGCCCCGCCCGCCAGGGCTGTACCGGCTGGACGGACCATTGCGCGCTTTCGCCGATTTCCTGGATATCGATCCGGACCTGCTGCACGCCGCCACGTCGCTTGACGATGGTTCCGAACCCGATCCGATGACGCCGGAAGCGCTGGAAAGCTTCATCGACACTCTGCCGTCATCCGAAAAGACGGCGCTGCTTGCGCGGGTTATCCAGGGTGAAGCATCCCTCGTGTCGGGCGAACTCCGCCGCCGCTTCCGCTCGGCGCTGCCGGCCTCCCCCGCCACGGCGTCATCCGCGCGGCGCAGTGTCGCGGACCTCCGCCGCGAGGCTGAAAGCCGCGCCGCCGAGCGCAAGCGGCTGAAAGCCGAACGCGACGCCCGTGAGCGCGAGCGCCAGGAGCGGGAAGCCGCCGAAGCGCGGTCCCGCCGCCTCGACGCGCTTTCCCGGCGCGGCGATTCGGCATGGCGGGAAGTCGAACAACTGATCGAAGAGCGCAACGCTCCCGGCTACGACCGCGCCGTGACACTGCTTCAGGATCTTGGGGCGCTTGCGGAAAAGAACGGCACCTCGGCGGCCTTCGGGAAGCGGATCGCTGAGCTACGCTCACGTCATGCTCGCAAAGGAAGCTTGATCAAGCGTTTCGACAAAGCCGGATTGAAGTGACGGACCCGCACCGCATGGTAAGCGCGCTATCCGATCACGGACATACCCACGAGGGCATTGAAGAGCATTCCGGTTTGGATTATCTTTGGAGGGTAGGCGACGGGAGGTGCAGTCCCGCCGCCGGCTCCAGGTCTAGAAGTTCAAGGTGATCAGGGTTTCAATCCCGAAAGCCTTGAACCAGATCCGGAGAGCGAACCGATGTTTCTGCATCGTTCTACTCCCTCAGTGGCGGAGGCGGCCGGGCCAGTCCCGGCCGCTGTCCGCATTCGCAGGGTAGAAAATGTACGGCATGCACACCAGTGTCTTCATGCCGCAGGTGAAGCTGCAACCATCGCGGTTGGTGGTTTCCTTGTTCCGGACCGCCTCGTCATGACAAATCATGACATTCACGTACTTTTCCGGGGTTTTTGATGCTGGCGCGATAGCCCGCCAGGCCCGCAATCTCAGCGGCAAGTCTTGGATTGAATTCCTAGACAAATCGCTGGTATACCGGGACCGCCATATGCGCGCGGATCTTTGACGATGTGAATCACACCACCAGGGGCGGAGGCAATCCACCTCCCCGCCACTACCCGCCACGTTCCGGCTGGGTTTATCCCTGCCGCCGGAGGCCGCGATAGTGACCTCCGGCCGGCGAGAGGAACGAAATAGTGACCTTCCGCCCGGATATAGTAACCTTCGATGACCTTTAGCGACGTTTTCGCGGTGTCATCGAAGATGACCTCAAGCCGCCACCAGCAGCGCCAGCGGGAAGCCCCCCAGCAGCTTGTCCGCCGCCAGCACCGCCCCATCCTCGCGGGTTTCCGCCTCGACCACCGCCCCGGTCAGCAGGTTCCGCCAGCGGCCCGAGCCTTCTCCGGTGACCGACGCCGGCAATGTCACCACCGTATCGCCCCAGCCAACCCGTTCGCCCGCTTCGTCTTCCAACCGTGCGACCAGACGCGGCACCGCGACGATGACGCTGTCACCCTCATGGACCCGTGCGAAGGCGCAGATCTGCTCGGACTTCTCGCCCTGCGCCGTCAGCGCCTCGTAGCCGCCGAAGGCGAAAAGCTCCGGCTTTTCCTCCCGCAGCTTCAAGGCCTTCAGCGTCACCGCCAGCTTGATGACGCCGTCCTGCCAGTGATCCATCAAGCCGGGCAGGCTGGCCGGGTCGGCCTCAAGCTGGCCTTCCACCTGCTCCAGCGCCCGCTGGTGCGTTTCGTAATCGACCGGCAGGCGGTTGTCGGGATCGACCAGACTGAGGTTCCACATCTCCGAACCCTGGTAGATATCCGGCACGCCGGGGACGGTCAGTTTCAGCAGCGCCTGGGCAAGGCCGTTGATCGCTCCCAGCTTCGCCACCCGCGCCTGGAACGGCACGAACGCCTCCAGGAACGGATTGCGGCGCGACACGTCCAGGCATTCGTAGACGAAGGCCTTGACCGCTTCCTCATACTCCGTGTTGGGGGCGGCCCAGGTGGAATGGACCTTGGCCTCACGGATGGACTTCATCATTGCGCCTTCGACACGATCGATATAGCCCTTCAGCAGCGATGGGTCCGGCTGCGTAACGTTCGTCAGTTCGGCGGGCCACGACCCGACCAGAAGCTGATACAGAAGGTATTCGTCGTTCTTGTCGGGCGGGGCGGTGCCGGCCATGTCGCCGCGCCGGGCGCGGACCATCCGGCTCCAGGTCTTGATCTGGCGCTCCCACTCGTCCGGCATCTCGGACAGCACGTTCAGCCGCGCCCGCGTGTCCTCGCCCCGCTTGGTGTCGTGGGTGGAGGTGCCGAGCATGGCATGGGGCCAGCGCCGCGCCCGCTCGGCGTTGGCGTAATGGAAGGCGCTGACGGTGACGCCGAACATATCCGGGTGCCCGCCGACCTCGTTCAGCGAGACCAGCCGGTTGTAGCGGTAGAAGGCGGTGTCCTCCAGCCCCTTGGCCATCACCGGCCCGCTGTACTGCTGTACGCGCATCGCCAGCCGGATCACGGCGAACCGGCTGTAACCGCTGCGCGGCTCGGCCACCAGATCGCCGCTCAGCAGCGCCTGGAGGAAGTCGAACACGCTGGGGTCAGCCGCATCGGCCGCCCGCCGCGCCTGGGCTATCGCCCAGTCGATGTAGCGCCGGTCGCTGTCGGCCGGCGTCGATCCGTCGATATACGTGCGATAGACCGGGAAGCGGGCGACGATCTCCTTCAGGGCCGAATGAAGGATGTTGTTGGTGAAATCGGCCGTCTTCCAGTTGGAGCGGGCGATGCGGGCGGCGTCGCGGGCGAGCACGTTAAGCTCGCTCGCCATCTCGTGCTCCATGATCCTGATCTTGCACTCGTGGACGATGTCCTCGAAAGGCTGGGTCAGGCCGGTGAAGTCGGTATAGATGCGGCTGAAGGCTTCCTCGTTGGCGGAGTCCACGAACAGCCCGCCGACAAGGTTGGTGAACTCGTAGCCGGTCGTCCCCTCGATCGGCCAGTCCTCGCGCAGATGTTCATGGTGCGCCAGGATCTTTTCGACAACGAGATAAAACGGCTTGGGCGCCTTCTCGCGCAGGCGGATGCAATAGCCCTTGGGATCGACCAGACCGTCGATATGGTCGATCCGGATGCCGTCCAGCGTGCCGTCCGCCACCAGGTCCAGCACCAGACGGTGCGCCAGATCGAACAGTTCCGGCTGCTCCATCCGCAGTCCGGCCAGCTCGTTGATGTTGAAGAAGCGGCGGTAGTTGATGTCGTCGGCGGCCACCTTGAAGTAAGCGGCGCGCCAGTTCTGCTGCTGGATCAGGTCATGCAGCGGGCGGAAGCTCTCCGGCTTGCCCGGCGTGCCGGTGAACTTCGCGATGACCGGCCTCGATCGCCGCCGCCACGTCGGGCTTTTCGGCGACAAGGCTCGCCAGCTCGGCCTTCAGTTCCTGGGCGCGGCGCTCCACATGGGGGCGGAAGGTGGGCAGGGCGCGAAGGCGTCGCCCAGCTTCTCCAGGTCGGCCTGCTCGTGGCCCAGGATCTCGGCGTAGTTCAGCGGGCAGATCGGCAGCTTGTGGGTGTCATAGGCCCAGACCGCGAAGCTGCCTTCGTCCGCGTCGAACTTCAGCGCCAGATCGCCGTCCTCCAGCACCTTGCCGTACTGGTCGCCCAGGAACGGGATCAGCAGCTTGCCCTGGAGGAAGCGGCGGTCGGGGTCCCACTCGATATCCATGTAGCCGGCGTAGGCCGAATCCTGGCCCCATTCCAGGATGTTCAGCCACCACGCATTGTCGGACCCGCCGACGCCCATGTGGTTCGGCACGAAGTCCACGATCTGCCCCAGGCCGGCCTCTTTCAGGCTGGCGACCAGCCGGCGGAAACCTTCCTCGCCGCCCAGCTCCGGATTGATGGTGTTGTGATCGACGATGTCGTAGCCGTGCGTGCTGCCCGGCCGCGCCTTCATATAGGGGGAGGCATAGAGATGGCTGATGCCGAGCCGGGCCATGTATTTGGTCAGATCAGCGGCGGCGTCGAACTGGAAATCCTTGTTGAACTGAAGGCGGTATGTCGCCCTCGGAACGGGGATGCCCCCGGCGGTTGTCAGGCCGGAGTTCTTGGGGGAATTACTCATGGATGTCGGCCTCTTGAGCGGGGGAGACGGGCGGGCGGGCATCCCGGAAGATCCGTGCCAGCGCGACAACGCGTGGGTTGCCGTTTAGTTCCTCCAAGCTCAACGACTGCTTGCGCCGCCAATTGGGGTGCTGGTCGGTGGTGGCGGGCAGGTTGACCTGATGGGGCTCGTCGGTCAGTTCGTCGATCTGGACCATTGCGATGGCGGAACGGGTTTGGGCGAGGAACCGGTGGACCGCCTCCGACAGCCCGCCCGCATAGGGCGAGGTCGCGGTGAAGCCGTGGGGCAGGGCCAGCTTCGCCTCCTCCAGGGCATCCAGCAGGGCCTGCTTGTCGCGGCGGCGCAGGTCGCGCTGCTTGTCCGCCTCGCCTTCGCCGGGATAAAGCCCGTGCTGCTCCTTCAGGTCGATGTCGTGCTCTTCCCACCAGCCATGCAGCGTCGCCAGATCGTGGCTGCCCGCCGTGGACAGGGCCAGTTTCGGATAGTCCTGGGGACCGACGAACCCGCCGTCCTCGGCATATTCGAAGAAGACCACGCGGTACGACAGGATGCCGGCCGCTTCCATCTTCTCGCGGAAGCCTTCCGGCACGGTGCCCAGATCCTCGCCGACCACGATGCAGCGGTTGCGCTGGCTTTCCAGCGCCAGGATGCCGACCATGTCGTCCATCGGATAGCCGATATACATGCCCTCGGACGCCGGCTTGCCCTCCGGTATCCAGTACAGATGCTGGAGCGCCATGACGTGGTCGATCCTCAAGCCCCCGGCATGGCGCATATTGGCCCGCACCAGATCGATGAAGCCGGCATAGGCTTCGTTCCGCAAGGCCAACGGATTGAAGGGCGGCAGGCCCCAGTCCTGACCGGCCGGATTGAACAGGTCGGGCGGCGCTCCGACATGGGCGGTGCCGATCACCAGCTTCGGGTTCGCCCAGGTCTCGGCCCCGCCGCTGTCGGCGCCGACCGCCAGATCGCGGTAAAGCCCGACCGGCATCCCCTTGGACTTTCGCCGCCGCCGCGGCTTCCGCCAACTGCTCGTCGGCGATCCACTGAGCCCAGGCCATGAAGTCGACTTCACGGGCATGCTCCCGCGCGAACTTCTCGACCGCCGAGCCGTCGGGATCGCGGTATTCCTTCGGCCAAGTCCTCCAGTCCGCCTTGATCCGGCGCGAAGTGCTGGCGCAGCGCCAGGAAGCGGCACAGCCGCTCCAGCGGTTCGCCCTGTTCCTTGCGGAAAGCCTGTGAACGCGGCCTTGCGCTCATCCGGCG
Source organism: uncultured Alphaproteobacteria bacterium (assembly GCA_963848585.1). Taxonomy (GTDB): domain Bacteria; phylum Pseudomonadota; class Alphaproteobacteria; order Azospirillales; family Azospirillaceae; genus Skermanella. The sequence continues at coordinate 38,765 of CAWKET010000008.1, forward strand.
CCCGCTCCTCGAACTGCTGGAACATCACTTCCAGCACCGGCAGCTTGAGCGCGGTCACCTCCGCGTAATCGACCAGCGGCGCATCGCGGCAGGCCTGGAGCCGGCGCTTGAACTCCGGGGCCTCGGTCAGCAGGCGGCAGCGCTCACATGTCGCATATTCCGGCACCTTCGCCGGGTCTATGTTGAGGATGTTCAGGTAGAGCCGGCTTGCCGGTGAATAGGGGCTGGCGTGCTCCGGGTTGTCGGGGAACATGGTGTGCAGCGGGTTCAGCCCGATCACCCCGGCTCCCATCTCGGCGGCGTCCTCCACCAGCTTCTTCAGATCGGCGAAGTCGCCGATGCCCCAGTCGTCGTGGGAGCGCAGCAGGTATAGCTGGGCGGAAATCCCCCAGATGCCGGGTCCCTCGCGTCAGCGCGTCGGGCAGGTAGCACCGGTCAGGCGTGACGATCAGCGGCATCACCGCCTCGTCCATGCCGCCACCCGCGATGCCGAACTGGTGGTATCCAGGCGGCAGGGTAACGTCCAGCACCAGCCGCCGCCGCTCGATCGCCCGCTCCTCATGGTGGCCGGTACGCAGCAACTCCAGGTCGGAGAACTTGACCGCCCCTTCATGCTCGCGCGCACCGCCTTCCTCGGCGATGCGCCAGCGCAGCCGGGCGCCGCTGGCGACGAAGGATACCGGAACCTCGATCCGGCCGGCGCTGGCCTTGACCACCGCAACCGGCGGCAGCGGGCGCGCCAGTTCGGCGTCTTCCAGCGCCTGCAACCGGCGCTCCGCCTCCCGCTCATCGGCGGCGGGATAGCCCAGGACGGTCAGCATGGCGCGCTTGGCATGGTCGGGGATATGGACGGTTTCGCCGGTGGCGCTCTGGTACTCCAGCTCGAGCCCCAGCCGCTCCGCCAACCGGTCCAGCGCCGGGGTCGCGGAAGCAGGCTTCCGGTCCAGCAGTTCCAGCACGCCGCCCAGCGGAATGCCGACCCAGTCCGGCCGGTTCGCCAACTCGTACCCGACCTCGTACAGCGCCTTCTCGAACAGGAACAGCCTCAGCAGCGCGTCGGCATGCGCGGGGTCCTTCGGATACCCCGCCGCCCCTGGGATGGCGGCCTTGTAAGCCTCCATGAAGGCATCGGTGACGGCGGCCGTCCATTCCTCGGGCCGCTCCGGCTTGGCGGTAGCCGCCGCATAGGCGAACGACCGCAGCATGCCGGCGACGTCCCGCAACGGCGAATGCTTCGCCCGCCGCTCCGCCAGCGGGCGCATCGGTTCGCCCTCGAAATCGATGATGAAGAAGTCGCCGCGCGACACCAGCACCTGACCCAGATGGTAGTCGCCATGCAGCCGCGTCCGGCAGACATCCAGCCCCTTGGGAGCCAGATCGTCGAACCGCCGGATCAACTCCTCACGCCGCGCCAGCAGGCCTTCGGCCTTCGTCCGCACCTCGGCGTCAAGCCGGGGCAGCGCCCGTTCCAGCGAATCCAGCGTCTTGCGCGCCATGGTCCGCACCGCCTCGACCCACTCGTGGACGATGGCCTGCGTGACATGCTCCGGCCGGAAAGCCGGATCGTCCGACGGAGCCGCCAGCGCGTGGTGCATCTCGGCCGTCCGCTGGCCCAGCTTGCCGATCAGCGCCAGCAACTCCGGATCGGCCGGCGTCCGGGTCCGCTCCAGCACATATCCCCAGGCGTCTTCCGCCTCGGGAACCAGCGCCTGAACGACGCACAGCGCCGTGGCCCCGCCGCCGTCTTCATCGACCCGCTCGATCGATCCCAGCAAGGCGGGGGTGTTGGGGAAGCGGGCCACCTCGGTCAGGAAGCGCCCGACCTCCAGTTCCGGGTGGGTGCCCTGTTCCAGCTTGCGGAAGCCCTTCAGCATGGCCTTCCCGCCGATGCGGATCGAGGTGTTGGACTGCTCCGTCCGCGACCGCTCGATCGGGTAGACCTCGCCCAGATCCCCGCCGCTCCGCCGGAACCTCAACCCGCCGGTCTCCCGTCCTTCCCGCATGCCCTCGATCAGGGCGGTGACGAAGGCGTCGCGGGCGAAGGCGTCGATCAGCACACCCTGCCGCACCTTCGCCAGAACGGCGGGATCGCCGGCATCCGCCTCCGGGTCCCTCACGATCGCCAGCGGCAGGAAGTAGCGCTGCTCGGCGCTTCCGGGCGGGCGGACCAGCAGCGTGGTCAGCAGGACCGGCCCCTCGGCCGTATCCAGCACCGACCTGTCGAGCAGCGTCACCGCCGGAGCGCCCGCATCCTTGGCGCCGTACCAGCGGTGCCGCATCAGGTAGGCCGGAAGCACCCGCCGTTGCAGGGCATCCAGCGTGTCGCCGCCAAGCGCGGTCAGGTCGGAGAGGTCGGAGAAGATCGATGATTTGAGTGGAAGCGGCGGACGACGCCATGGGGAGCACCCTTGGTATGAACTGTGTCCGCCCAACCCCTGCAACCCTCCATTGGTTCCTGTTGATCCGTCAAAGGGCGAGGCATTCGATCTTGCGGCCAATCACTACCCCTTCGTTGCCATCGACCTGCGGCCTCTGGCGTTGGAGTGTGCGGGCATGGCGGACCCTTCGGTTTCGCCTGGGTGTGGGAGGCTTTTATGACCGATGGCTGCAAGATCCTGATCGTCGAGGATCAGATGCTGATCGCGCTGGATCTGGAGCGGCTGATCGCGGGAATGGACTATCAGGTGTGCGGCATAGCGCGCACCCGGACCGAGGCGTTGCGCCTCGCCGAGGAGCACCGTCCCGATCTGGTCGTCATGGATGTGCGCCTGGCCGACGGCAGCGACGGCATCGCCGCCGCGCGCGAACTGCGCCAGCGCTTCGGTATCGCGGCGCTGCTGATCTCCGGCCAGATCGATGCGGCCCAGGCCGAGCAGGCCGAAGCCTCCAGCTTCCTGCGGAAGCCGTTCGAAGCGCGCCAGCTCCGCCGCGCCATCGCCGACGCGCTCCGCGACCGTCCTGAACCGACGCCGGAAGATTAGCGCTCCAGCGCCCGCTCCATCCGGCGCGTTTCGCCGCGCAGGTCCTGCAACTCACGCCGTCCGAGCGTATCGAGCTTGCCCTGGCGGTTCAACTGTTCGCGCCTGTTCTGGCTTTCGCGAAGCTGATCCCGGTAAAGCTCCGCCCGTCCCCGATCCGGCGGATCGATCCGCTCGGCCGGCGGCGGAAACCGGTACGGGGCGATGACATTCCGGTCCACTGCCGGTCCGGACCGTCCACCGGGCTTTCCGCCAGTGCCGCGCCTATCGGCAGCAGCAGGGCGGCAACGGCAAGGATGTTTCTCATTGAAATGATGTGGGTTGCCCGCCGCCTGAAACCAGTGCGCTCAACTCTGCACAAGTAATGAGCATGTACGATTGTCATGTACCGGACATTGACGATGCTACAGTTTTGCAATAATTTTATTAAAATAAGTAAGAGCTAGAATTAGTTGGCATGGGTGATTATCAGTCTTGTCGCTGCTGACCTCATCCTTGTGCAAACCGGATTTTCTTGCTGCGAACAGATCTGTTTATTCAGTGCGAAGGGAAACAGGCAAAACATCATGTCCAGCATCCGTCATCGTCTTCTTGGCCTCGCATCAGGCATTATCGCCGGTCTTGGCTTCATTTCCGCGGCAGCCGCCGCCGAGCCCATCAAAGTGGGCATTCTGCATTCCCTCACCGGCACCATGGCCATCAGCGAAATAACGCTGAAGGATACGATCCTGATGCTGGTCGATGAGCAGAACAAGAAGGGTGGCGTGCTGGGCCGTCCGTTGGAAGCCGTGGTCGTCGACCCGAAATCCGACTGGCCGACCTTCGCCACATCGGCGGAAAAGCTGCTGGGTGAGGACAAGGCGGCCGTGGTGTTCGGCTGCTGGACTTCCGTATCGCGGAAGCACGTGCTGCCGGTCTTCGAGAAGCACAACGGCCTGCTGTTCTATCCCGTCCAGTACGAGGGCCAGGAACAGTCCCCCAACGTGGTCTATACCGGCGCCACACCCAACCAGCAGGCGATTCCCGCTGTGGAATACCTGATGAGCGCCGATGGCGGTTCCGTGAAGCGCTTCTATCTGGCCGGCACCGACTATGTCTATCCGCGCACGACCAACGACATCCTGGTCAACTTCCTGAAGTCGAAGGGCGTCGCCGAAAGCGACATCATCGTCAACTACACTCCGTTCGGTCATCAGGACTGGGCGAAGATCGTGACGGAGATCAAGGATTTCGCGTCCAAGGGCAAGAAGACGGCCGTCGTTTCCACAGTCAACGGCGACGCCAATATCGGCTTCTACAAGGAACTGGCGAAGCAGGAGATCACCGCCGCCCAGATCCCCGTCGTGGCCTTCTCGGTCGGCGAGGGTGAATTGGCCGGTCTGGACGTGACCCCGCTGGTCGGTCACCTGACCGCCTGGAACTACTTCATGTCGGCGGATACGCCGGAGAACGCCGCTTTCATCACCCGCTGGCAGTCCTTCATGAAGGACGACCTGCGCGTCGTCAACGACCCGATGGAAGCGCATGTCATGGGCTTCCAGCTCTGGGTCAAGGGCGTGGAGAAGGCCGGGATCGACCGATGTGAGCAAGGTGCGCGAAGCCATGAAGGGCCTGACCGTGCGCTCCCTGTCGGGCTACGACGTGGTCTATGACGGCGAAACCCAGCACCTGCACAAGCCGGTGGTGATCGGTGAAATCCTCCCCTCCGGCCAGATGCAGACCGTCTGGAAGTCCTCCGGGCTGGTCGAGCCGAAGCCCTGGAGCCCCTATCTGCCGAAGAAGTGAGTTCAGAGCCATGGACAGTGTCAGCGGTTCAGCGGCGGCGCGCTCGGCGACCGTCAGCATAGGTCGGCGGCTCGCCCTTGCCGTCGCGGCGGTTGTGGTGGCGGGCGTCGCCCTCCTGGTGTCGGTACAGACCTTGTCCGCCTCCAGGGATCTGCGGGCAGACGGCGGAAAATGGCACGCTGACACTGTCCGAGCGGCTGGTTCTCGACGCGGCGGAGGTGGTGCGGTGGCGCAAGGTGCCGGCCATCGACGCCTTCCTGGAAGGTGTCGCCGCCAATGAGCGGGTCGAAGCGGCGGCTTTGGCGGTGTTCGACGACACCGGCAAACTGCTGACCGCGAAGGCGTCGCCCGACCACGTTCCCTTCGACCTGGAAGCGGCGTTCGCCGCGAAGCGCGAAGATTTGATGCGGGGCGAATCGGTGCATTACGACACCGGCGATCACTTCGTCGTCCTCGCTCCGACCCGGTTCGGCAAGGACAACCGCGTCGTCGGCTTCTTCACCGTCGCCTGGAGCATGGGAGGCATCAACGCGGACCTGAAGGCGGCGCTGATCCGGCAGATGGCGCTTTCCGCCGGCATGGTGGCGGCCGTGGTGCGTGCTTCTGCTGCTGACGCTCCGCAGCGTGGTGATCGCGCCGCTCCATGACATGACGGCCGCCATGACCGGGCTGGCCGATGGCCGGCTCGACGTGGTCATTCCGCCGCGCGCGCGGAACGACGAGATCGGCGCCATGGCGCGGGCACTGATCACCTTCCGCGAGAATGCCCAGGAACGGCTCCGTCTTCAGACGGAAAACGAGCGGCAGAAGCTGGAAGCGGAAGCCGCGCGGCGCGCCGAAATGCACCGTCTGGCCGAAACCTTCGACCACACCGTCAAAGGTGTCGTCGATGCCGTCGGCGCCGCCGCCCGTCAGATGCAGACCAGTGCCCAGAGCCTGACCGCCATAGCGGGACAGACCAGCGCGCAGGCCACCCAGGTGGCGGCCGCCAGCGGGCACGCGCTGACCAATGTGCAGACCGTGGCCGTGGCGACCGAGGAACTGAGCGGTTCGATCGGCGAGATCGGCCGGCAGGTCGCCGAAAGCGCCGGTATGGCGCGCGCCGCCGTCGCCGATGCGGAGCGCACGAACCATACCGTCGAAGGTCTGGCGAGCGCCGTCGCCCGGATCGGCGAAGTGGTCCAGCTCATCCAGGATATCGCCAGTCAGACCAACCTTCTGGCGCTGAACGCCACGATCGAGGCGGCACGTGCGGGGGAAGCCGGCAAGGGTTTCGCCATTGTCGCCAGCGAGGTCAAGCTACTGGCCAACCAGACGGCCCGCGCGACCGACGAGATCGCCGGCCAGATCGATACGATCCAGACGGCTACCGGTGGCGCTGTCGATGCCATCCGCCACATCGGCCACACCATCGTCGGCATCGACGAGATCGCTTCCACCATCGCCGCCGCCGTCGATCAGCAGGCTGCCGCCACCAGTGAGATCGCCCGCAACGTCCATGAAGCGGCCCATGGCACGACGGAAGTCAGCCGCAGCATCGGCGAGGTCACCCGCGCCGCCAGCGAAACCGGCAATGCCGCTACCCAGGTGCTGTCCGCTTCCGACGACCTGACCCGCCAGTCCGACCGGCTGAGCCGGGAGGTCGAAACGCTGATCGCGACGATCAGGGCGGCGTGAGCGCCGCCCTGTATCCTCTAGTCCCGTATCCCTGCACCATACCCCTTCCTAAAGTGTATCGAAATCCGCCGACCTCCCTTGACCTTCGTTCGCGCATAGTGTGTTCTTGTTTTGTTCCAGATCATGGCTTTTGACCGTGGCGGCGCAAGGCAGGGGGCGAGGGTGGAGTATCGATGGCGCGGCGGGTTCTCTCCTTGTGGCTGCCCAGGCTGGCGACGGATCGTCTGGCCCGGCGCGAGCCGGCCTTGCGGGAGTTGCCGCTGGTCACCGTCGCCGGGGAGCGCGGGCGGATGATCGTCGCGGCGGCCAATGCTCCGGCCGAATCGGCGGGCATCCAGCCGGGCATGACACTGGCCGACGCCCGCGCGCTGGAACCCGCGATCAGGCCGGTCGATGCCGATTTCCCGGCCGATGCGCGGGCATTGGACGGGCTGGCCGACTGGTGCGGGCGCTATACGCCGTGGGTCGGGCTGGATGCGCCGGACGGCATTTTCCTCGACATCACAGGCTGCGGCCATCTGTTCGGCGGCGAGGCGGCGTTGCTGGAGGATGTCGACGGGCCGGCTGGACGGCTTCGGCTATGGAACCCGCGCCGCGATCGCCGATACGCCCGGTGCCGCCTGGGCAATGGCGCGTCATGGTGCGGAGCGCTACGCCATCGTGCGGCCGGGGCATGGCCGTCAGGCTCTGGCGGGATTGCCGGTCGAGGGATTGAGGCTGCCGGCTGAAATAGCGGCCGGGTTGCGCCGGGTCGGCATGCGGCGGATCGGGGATCTCTACGCGATGCCGCGCGCCGGGATCACCGCGCAATTCGGCGTCATCGTCACCCGGCGTCTGGATCTGGCGCTGGCGATCTCGCCGGAGCCGATCTCGCCGCGCCGGCCTGTCCCGCCCCATATCGCCCGCGCCGCCTTCGCCGAGCCGATCTCGACGCCGGAAAACCTGACGACCGCCACCCGCCATCTGCTGGATGAGTTGTGCGCCGGGATGGAGCGGGCGGGGCAGGGCGCCAGACGGCTCGACCTGGGGTTCTTCCGGGTCGATGGCCGGGTCGAGCGGTCCAGCATCGGGACCAGCCGCCCGGTGCGGGCACCCCTCCATCTCGCCCGCCTGTTCGCCGAAAAGCTGGATCGGGTGGAACCCGGCCCCGGCGTCGAAATCATGATCCTCGCCGCGACCACCGAACCGCTTGGCGCGGCGCAGATCGCGATGCGGATCGGCGCTCCCGCTGCCTCTCTTCTGGTGGAGAGCGTGAGGATGAGGCCGAACTGGTCGACCGGCTGGGCAACCGCTTCGGGCTGCCCAGGGTGCGGCGTCTGCTGCCACGGGAAAGCTGGTGGCCGGAGAACAACGTCGAACCGGCCGCCGCCCTCGACGATCCGGACCAGGGCGCAAGTCAGGCACCCTGGCCGTCCGACCGTTTCCGCCCCGTCCGTCTGCTGGCGCGTCCCGAACCCATCCACGTCATGGCCCCGGTGCCGGACGATCCGCCGCTGATGTTCCGCTGGCGCGATATCCCGCACAAGGTCGTCCATGCCGAAGGACCGGAGCGGCTGGAGCCGGAATGGTGGCGCGAACTGACCGAAATGCGGGACTATTACCGCGTCGAGGACACAGCCGGCCAACGCTTCTGGGTCTACCGCGCCGGCCTTTACCAGCAGGACCGCGCGGCGCGCTGGTATCTGCACGGGGTGTTCCCGTGACCGCCCCGGCTCTCCGGTGCTGGTCCGGTCTATGCCGAGCTTCAGGTCGCCACCAACTTCACTTTCCTGCGCGGCGCCTCCCATGCCGAGGAACTGGCGCTGAGCGCCGCGGCGCTGGGCCATGCCGCCATCGCGGTGACCGACCGCAACAGCCTGGCCGGAGTCGTGCGCGCCCATGTCGCCGCCAAGGGCGCCGGTATCCGGCTGGTGGTCGGCTGCCGGCTCGACCTGACCGACGGGCCGAGCCTGCTGTGCCTGCCGACCGACCGCAGGGCCTATGGCAGGCTGTCGCGGCTGCTAGTGGGTCAATGTCATCAAATTAGAAGACGTAAAAGTATTCATTGAACAACATGGGGATTAAGATAAGCTTGACCTAAGTTGACCCGCATCGCGAGAGGTTGATATGTGCGAGAAGCAAGGTGGTGCTCCGGACATGATCGGGGGAATCCCTCAACATACACTGTGATCTCATTCAATCACTTCGTGATTTGATCAACGATCCTGCCTTTCTTGCCCGGCATCGACGCTCTGAAACAGATTTCACCCGTCACCGGACCTTGCCCTTTCCTGTCGTGCTCCTGTTCCTGCTGAACCTGGTCAAAGGCGCGCTCCAGCGGGAATTGGATGACTTCTTTCAGGTCCTGCACGGCACCGACGTGGCCGAGCGCGCTGTTACCAAGAGTGCGTTGTGCGCAGCCCGTCAGAAGCTCAAGCCGAGCGCGTTCATCGACCTGAACCGACATCTTGTCCGGCGCTGGGTCCATGAGGTGGCCGTCCGGCGCTGGCACGGTCTCGACGTGCGCGCTATCGACGGCTCGACCCTGCGCCTGCCCGACACGCCATCGCCACGTTCGGTCAGATGGTCCCCGCCCACAGCGCTCCGGCGACCCTGGCGCGGATCTCCCAGGTCTACGATCCACTCAACGGCCTCATTCTCGACGCCCTGATCGCCCCCTATCATCGCGACGAACGCGCCCTTCTGGTCGAGCATCTCGCCGCCCTCGAGGCGGGCTGCCTGCTGCTGCTTGATATGGGCTATCCGGCGTTCTGGCTGTTCGCGGCCCTGCAAACGCGCAAGCTGGACTGGCGTCGCGCTCGACAGCTGGTCGGTCGTCCGCAACTTCCTGGCCGCCGGGCAGGACGACGCCGTGGTGACGCTTCAGGCTGAGGCCGAGGTCCAGGCGGACTGCCGGACCCGCGGTTTGCCTACGACCCCGATCCGGGTGCGTCTGATCCGCGTCCCGCTGCCCACTGGTGAGGTCGAGGTGCTGATGACCTCATTGCTCGACGCCGAAGACGTTCCGACCGAGGCGTTTGCCGAGCTGTATCATCTGCGCTGGGCGCAAGAAGAAAACTACAAGCGGTTCAAGTGCCGCGTTGAAGTCGAGAACTGGAGTGGCAAGTCGGCCCTGAGCAGGATTTTCAGGCCAAAGTTCTGGCCCTGAACCTGGTGCTGGCCAGCACCGCTCAGGAGATCGTTGACGACCGCCGCCGCGACGATAGCCATCCCAAGCAGGTCAACATCGCGCTGTGCGCGATGAAGGACGCGCTGGTCCGTCTGCTGACCCGCGCCAATCCTGTGGAGTTGTTGCGTCGCTTGATCGAGATCTTGGCCGACACCGTTGAGCCCATTCGCCCCGGACGGTCAAATCCGCGACGCAAAGGTCCTCGTCTCCACGGCTACTACATGGCCTATAAGCCATGCTCCTGAAAGGCCCACCCTGGCCATGGGACACGGCCTATGGATACACAATCTGGAATTGCCGATCAGCTATTTTGATGACATTGCACCGTGGGTCGCCGGCGCGCGCCCAAGGGCCAGTGCGAAGCTGACCCGCGCCGACCTGTACGAGCATGACGAGGGCCAGATCCTGATCGCCGTGCCGCCGGAGCATCCGGACGAGGCTTTCATCGCGGCCCTGCGGGACTATCGCGCGCGGTTCCGCAAGCGGCTCTATCTGGCGGCGAGCCATCTTTACCGGGGCGACGATGCACGGCGGCTGGCGCATCTGGCGGCGCTGGCCGCCGATGTCCGGGTGCCGCTGGTCGCCACCAACGACGTCCATTACCACGCGCCGCACCGCCGGGTGCTTCAGGATGTGCTGACCTGCATCCGCGAGCACCGCACGCTCCATACCGCAGGCTACCTGCTGGCCGCCAATGCCGAGCGGCACCTGAAGGCGCCGGAGGAAATGGCCCGCCTGTTCCGCCGCTATCCCGACGCCGTCGCCCGCACGGTGGAGATCGCCGCCGCCTGCGCCTTCTCGCTGGATGAGTTATGCGAGGCGGATAGTTGGAGGAAGATTGGAGTATGTTTTGATAGAGGTGGTGGATGGTAAAGATGTGTAGATGATTGTTAGTGGTGGAGTGGGTGTGAATTGAATTGGGGTTGTGTGATGGATTGTAGTTGATGTGGATTGTTAAGGTGATTGGTTTTTTTTAGGGAATGGTGTTTAAGGAGATTGTTTGTTATGGTGGTGTTGGGGTTTATGTTGTTGATGTTTTTTTTATTTAGAGTGTGGGTGTGTAGTGTGGTGGTTGTTTAAATTGGTTGAAGTAGTGTAATTTTTTTTTAGAGGTTGTGGTGGTTTTGTTGTGTTAGTGTTTTAGTTGGAATAAATTTTAGGTTGGAGAAAGTGTATGGAAGATGATGTTGAGGTATTTTTAGTGTTGGTGGTTTTTTTAGAGGTGATTTATTAGATGATTTATGTTTTGTTTAGTGGTGAGTTGAAGAAGGAGTTGTTGGTTTGTTTTTGGTAGGGTAAGTAGTAGTGTGGATGAAGGTTTAGGGTTGATGAGAAGAGTGGTAAGATTAGTGTTATGATGAGTATTTATGAGTGTTGGAGGAGATTTAAGGTTGGTGGGTTTAGGGATATTGGGAAGGAGATTTGATTAAAAGTTTTATTAATAGTTTGTTGATTGGTATTTTGGTTTTTATTATTAGTGGTAATATTTAGTTGGTTAAGTTTATTGATGTTAAAGTTGTGATTATATGTAATGTATTTGTTGAGGGTTTGTTGTGTGTTTTGGTTTTTTTGTGTTTAAAGATGATTTATTTTATAGGTAAGGAGATGGTTTATTATAAGGAATTTTATTAAGTTATTGGTATTTAGTTATATTTTGTAGATTTGTAAGTGTTTTGGTAGTGGGGTTTTAATGAGAATAATAATGGGTTGTTGTGGTAGTATTTTAAGAAGGGGGTTGATTTGTTGGAGTTTGATATAAAAAAATTTGATGGGATTGTAGTAGTTTTTAATTTAAGATAGTGTAAGTGTTATGTTTAAGTTATTTTAGATGAGGTTTTAGATGTTTTGTTGTATAAGGTAGTTAAAGTAGATTAAGTAGAAAAAGGTAAAGGTGTTAAAAAAGGAACAATTGAATCTGCGCTACGAGTACCCGGACGAGATCACCACCGAAGGCCGCACCGCGCAGCAGGAACTGGCTCATCTGACGGCGCTGGGCGCGGCGGAGCGCTATCCCGAGGGCGTTCCGGCCAAGGTCCAGGCGGCGATAGACCACGAATTGCCGCTGATCGAGCAGCTTGGCTACGCGCCCTATTTCCTGACCGTCCACGATATCGTCCGGTTCGCCCGGTCGCGCGACATCCTGTGCCAGGGCCGTGGTTCGGCGGCCAACTCAGCCGTGTGCTACTGCCTGGGCATCACCGCCGTGGACCCGGCGCGCTCCGACCTGCTGTTCGAGCGCTTCGTTTCCGCCGCCCGCAACGAGCCGCCCGATATCGACGTGGATTTCGAGCATGAGCGGCGGGAGGAGGTGATCCAGTACATCTACGCCAAATACGGCCGCGACCGGGCCGGCATCGCCGCCACCGTCAGCCGCTACCGGGCGCGCGGCGCCGTCCGCGATGTCGGCAAGGTGTTCGGTCTGTCGGACGATACCGTCGGCCGGCTCGCCGGATCGATCTGGGGCTGGGGGCGGGAAGGGATCGACGAGGAGCGGGCGCGCGAGCATGGCCTGGACCCCGCCGACCCGACGCTCCGCATGGTGCTGGATGTCGCGGGCGAACTGCTCAATTTCCCGCGCCATCTGGGCCAGCATGTCGGCGGTTTCGTGATCACGCGGGGGCCGCTGTCGGAACTCTGCCCGATCGTCAACGCCGCCATGGCCGACCGCACGACCATCGAGTGGGACAAGGACGATATCGACGCGCTCGGCATCCTGAAGGTCGATGTGCTGGCGCTCGGCATGCTGACCTGCGTGCGCAAGGGCTTCGACCTGCTGGCCCGCCATTACGGCAAGACCTGGACGCTGGCGACCATCCCGGCGGAGGACAAGGCCGTCTACGACATGCTGTGCAAGGCCGACAGCCTGGGCGTGTTCCAGGTGGAGAGCAGGGCGCAGATGTCCATGCTGCCGCGCCTGCGGCCCAAAACCTTCTACGATCTGGTGGTCCAGGTCGCCATCGTCCGGCCCGGCCCGATCCAGGGCGACATGGTTCATCCCTACCTGCGCCGGCGGCAGGGCAAGGAGAAGGTCGAATACCCGTCGCCGGAACTGCGTCAGGTGCTGGAAAAGACGCTCGGCGTGCCGCTGTTCCAGGAGCAGGCGATGAAGATCGCCATCGTCGCGGCCGGCTTCACTCCGTCGGAAGCCGATCAGCTTCGCCGCGCCATGGCGACCTTCAAGCAAGGTCGGCATCATCCACACCTTCGAGCAGAAGATGATCGAAGGCATGGTCGAGCGTGGCTACGACCGCGCCTTCGCCGAGCGCTGCTTCCACCAGATCGAGGGCTTCGGCACCTACGGCTTTCCCGAAAGCCACGCCGCCAGCTTCGCGCTGCTGGTCTATGTCTCGGCCTGGATGAAGTGCCACCACCCCGACGTTTTCGCCTGCGCCCTGCTGAACAGCCAGCCCATGGGCTTCTACGCCCCGGCCCAGATCGTGCGCGATGCCCAGGAGCATGGCGTGACCGTGCGGGGACCGGACATCAACCATTCGGACTGGGACTGCACGCTGGAGCCGACCGAGGGGAGGGCGGCAAGTTTCACGCTTTGCGGCTGGGGCTGCGGCAGATCAAGGGGTTCCGTCAGGCCGAGGCTGCCGCACTGATGGCCGCCCGTCTGGATGCTGCCGTTCCGGGACCCCCATGATGTCCGGCGGCGCAGCGGCCTGTCGGCGTCATCGCTGGAACTGCTGGCCCAGGCCGATGCGTGGCGTTCCCTTGGCCTGGACCGCCGCGCGGCACTGTGGGCGGTGCAGGCGCTGGGGCCGGAACCGCTGCCGCTGTTCGCCCGGATCGAAGGTGCCGTCGTGGATGAGCCCGAGGTCGCCTTGCCCGACATGGCGTTGGGCGAGCATGTGGTGGAGGACTACGCCAGCCTGTCCCTGTCGCTGAAGTGCCATCCGCTCACATTGCTGCGGGACGGGCTGGAGCAATCCGGAATATTGCCGACCAGCCGTCTGGCCGAGGTGCGCCACGGCACGAGGATGTCCGTCGCCGGTCTCGTGCTGGTCCGGCAGCGGCCGGGCAGCGCCAGCGGCGTCGTCTTCATCACGCTGGAGGACGAATATGGCGTCGCCAACCTGATCGTCGTTCCGCCCGTGTTCGAGCGGTTCCGCAAGGTGATCCTGACCGCCCGGCTGATCGCCGCCACCGGCCGGGTCGAGCGTCAGGACGGCGTGATCCACCTGCTGGCCGATCACCTGACCGACCAGAGCCCCCGCCTGCGCGAACTGACCGCCGAGCCGGAATATTCCAGCCCGACGACATGGCCGGCGGCATCGCCCGAGCGGTACGAGGTTAAGCGCCCGACGGCAGGACTACCGTAAAGATGCCGAAGTCGCCCAGGTCTTTCCCGATGGCCGGAACTTCAAATGATCTGGAATTCAGGAAAGCATCACCGCGATGCCAGCCCCGATGTCTTCAGCAGGTTGCGCAGCGACAGCAGCGCTTGTTTGCGTTCCGCTTCCGCCTTGAACCGCTTCATGAACGGCTCCAGGAATTCCGGGCTGTTGACCGCGCGGCCGACCGCTTCCACGGCGCAGGCCCGCGCCTTGCCTTCCGGCAAGGGAGATGCCGCGCACAGCTTCATCAGTTGCAGGATGCGGTCCATGAAGCTGCGGTTGGGTGCGTTCAGCACGTCGGTGCGGACGATGTCGAGCAGCGTGGTGTCCAGATCGCCCAGCAGCCTCGCCTTGGTTTCGGCGTCCATGTCGGCGCCCGAGACATCCCGGTGCATGCCGACCAGTACGGGCAATGCCGCGGGGCGGTCCTTGCCGCCGCTCTCGCGGACCAGATCGTCCGGCGACCATGCGGCGCGCACGAACTCCGTCATCTTGGCCTTGCTGGCGACGTAGGGCATCAGATCGACGATCCGCACCAGCGTGCGCACCTTTTCCGACGGCAGGCGGCACTGGCTGATCGCTTCGGCCACGCTTTCCGGATTGATCAGGCGAAGGGCGCGCTGCTCCAGCGTTTCCAGCATCTCGATATCGTCGGCGAGCGGCGGCGTCTTCCGGAAAAGCTCCATCAGCAGATGCAGCGTCTGAGCCTGATTCCACAGCGCCCGCTCCGCTTTCAGCGGCGCCAGATTGGTCAGCTCGCGGATCACCCGGCGCTCGATCGTGCTGCGGGTCCGGGGGCACTGGCCCCGGCCGATCAGCCAGTTGAGCGCCCGGATACCGTCCGAGGCGCGATTCGCCGGCGGCTCGTACCGTCCGGCATGGAGGTCCACCAGCGCCCTGATCTGGGTCAGGCGGTCGGCATGCTCGGGTCCGGTCAACTCGTTGGGAGTCGTCGTGGCGTTGACGATTTCCGCCAGTATGGCGTCGATCGGCATCACGAAGCGGGCGGGCAGGTTCTCTTCGACCAGATGGCCAAGCGCGTCGAGCTTGCCGATCCAGCCCTTGGTGTCGGCAAGATAGAGCGCCAGCGCGCGGAAGATATGATAGGAGGTGGCGGCTCCATGCTTCGCCTCCAGCCCGGCGCACTGGGAGCCGTAGCCGCCCGATACGCAGGCGCGCACCGGCACCTTCTTCGCGTCGGCCCTCAGTTCGGCCAGCAACTGGTCGGTCAGCGCCAGCAGTTCCTTGAAGCGGCGCTGGACCGGCACATCCGATCCCTGAACCTGATTGATCGCGGCTTTCTGAAGAGCGCCCTGCAAGGTCGTGCCGGCATCGTTCAGGCGAAGCGCATGCGCTTCCGAATGCACCAGTTCGATCGGCGTCAGGCGGTTGTCGTCCATATAGCGCTGAAGCGACGCCGCGATGATCTCGCGCGCCCGGTCGCCGCGCAGGTCGGCCGGCGTCCGGCACATCCCGTCTCCCCCCGGCACCGGCATGATCAGCGGTATCGTCGGATCGACCATGCCGTCGCGCCAGAGGGCGCGGTACAGGATGGTCCGGCTGACATGGCCGTAGTCCTCATACTCCGTGCAGCGGGCTACCCTGACGCCGAAACCGACTTTATCCGCCTGCGCGTTGCGTGCGCCGATTTCCGCCTCTTCCTGGTCATCCGTGACTTTGGCGCACATCCAGTAGCTGCCATGGTATGTATGCAGCTCAAAGTAGATCCGGGTTTTTCCAATGGCTTCGGTAGTTTCAGACACGCAATGGACCCTTTTTGGATCGTGAACCACACAGCACGGCGGAATTCTGCCGTTCTATCGCTTTGGGATAACCATAATGCATAGAATCTTAAAACTTTTTATAATCCGATAGGGTTATTTTGTGGCGCAGAATCGTCGCTCATGCAGATTGACCTGCCAAATCGAAAGGGGTAGATTTTCCGTATCGATCTCGCAAAATGCGGAGAGTTACCATGGAAGTCGGTCAATACCCCTCGACACTCGGCGTCGTCGGCCAGAAAATCGGCCAGAAGAGCCAGCAGACCCAGGCACAGGTCGTCACGGACGCCATGCAGAGCACCAAGGAGCTCGTTCAGAATTCCGCTCAGTCCAGGCGGCAATGGCGGCGGTCATATGATCAACATCAAGGCCTGATCCGAACGCGCCGGCAAACCGGGCACCGAGGCTCTTCCGCATTTTGCAGGTCTCGGCGTTTGAATGGTCAGCTTGAAGTCGTTGGGCCGTGGGTCCAGCCCGCGATCGGCGCTGATCGCGGGCTGGACCCACGGCCCAAAGCGTTTCATCCACGCGGTCCATTGCCCGGACCAACGCTCCTGCCATGTTGAGCCGTTAACCCTTTCGTGTTACCTAAGCGTTGGAAACATGAAACACTCACTATGACGTGCGCGGAGACCAGCCCTTCGGGCGGGAGAGGACGATGACCGGGTCCGGACTTTCTGAACAGGACGTCAAGCGCCTGCTGGTGGATCGCTCTCCCCAGGCGCGGATCGAAACCATGTCGAAGGTGGTTGCCGATTTCGAGTCCGGCCGGTTCGCCGCGAAGGAGCAGGATCTGGTCCGCCAGATCCTCCAGCGTCTCGCCATCGACGCGGAGATGGCGGTACGGGAGGCGGTGGCTTGGCAGATCTATAACAGTCCGCTGCTCAACGACGATCTGGCCCAGCGACTGGCCCACGACGTCGCCGAAGTGGCATTCCCGATCCTGCGGCATGCTTCGGCGCTGTCCGACGATTTCCTGGTCGGCATCGTCCAGCAGCGGGACAGCAAGAAGCAGGTCGCCATCGCCGCCCGCGACGAGGTATCGGCCGGTGTTTCCGACGCCATCGTGGATACCGGCAACGTCACGGCGATCGAACGGCTGGTGCGCAATCCCGGCGCCGACCTGACGGAACCGACCCTCCAGAAGACGCTCGACCGCTTCGGCGCGATCGATGCCATCGCTGAGTCCATGGCCGGGCGCGGCGATCTGCCGATGACCGTCATCGAGAAGCTGATCCACTATGTTTCCGAAGAAATCCGGGACGAACTGGCGGCGCGCCACGATCTGCCGGTGGGAGTGCTCGGCGGCCTTGTCGAACATGGGCGGGAGGCGGCGACCCTGCTGCTCCTGAAGCCGCTTTCCGGGCGTTTTCGCGATGCCGAGCTTTTCGTGAAGCATCTCCACGCCAACAATCGCCTCAGTCCGTCGCTGCTGCTCCGCGTTCTCTGCAGCGGCGATGTGGAAATGTTCGTTGCCGGCATCGCCGTGCGTTGCGGCCTGAGCGTCGCGAATGCCAGACTGCTGGTCTTCGATGAAGGGCAGCTTGGCATGCGCGCCGCCTTCGAGCGCTCCAAGATTCCCACGGCCTGCTGCCGCCGTTCCGTTCGGCGCTGGCCGTCGTGCGTGAAATGGGATACCGCGACGATGATGACCATCGCGCGGATTTCCAGAAAAAGGCGGTCGCCCGCGTGTTCAACGATTGTGGCGGCGGAGGCGACAAGGATGTCGAGGAACTGCTTCTCCAACTGTTCGACCATAAGACCGATGTGCGCCTTAAGGACGTCGCTCCTGCAACTAATGGCAGTAATGCGAAAGCAATAAAATTCGTATTAGTTGAGACAATTTTTTATAAGATATCGCGTTAGAGCCTTCTATTCTGATACGATTTTCTCATCACTCGACTTATTTTATTGCCGGTTTGGACCATGGAAGCTACCTGCGTAGGAGAGACAGTGGCGCAGTACTCGCAACAGGATGGGAAGACTCCATAGCCTTCAGCGTGCTGCGTGAACATGGCTCCTGAACTGCGCGTGACCGATATTCCCGCGGAAGCCATGGCGATCATCTGCCGATTGTCAGGTCCCTCTGATGCTTATCGGCATCACATGGCCATACGATCTGGCCAAATCACCCCTGCTGTATGCCAATAGCCGCCATGCTCGAGCCTTGTTGGCGGCAACACTGAGAACCGATCATCCGGCGGGGCTTCCGCTTGGCTCGCTGTTCCGGATCGAAGGCTCCGAATCCTGCTGTCCGGATGAGGTGGAGTCATATCCGTCCGGTGCCGACTCGGTCCGGCTGACCGACGGTGGGCGCTTGCAGTGAAGCCGCTTGCCGGGACGCTCATGGTTGTCCCGGTCAAGGACCGGCTGGGCCGGCCGGCTCAACAGTTCGCGGCGTTTCTGGCCGAGGATTCGGCACCGCCGGAGCGCCGGCTCGTCGCATCCCTGCTGCGGGCGTCGGCCCTGGCGCTGGCCCAATCCGTGGAGGCGGCCACCGCGCGTTCCACGCTCAACACGGTTCTTTCCAGCCTGACCGACGCCTTCATGTCGGTCGATCATGCCTGGTGCTTCACGCGCGTCAACCGCATGGCGGCGCAGGCCTGCGGCATGGCGCCGGAGGACATGATCGGCCGCTCCTTCTGGGAACTGTTCCCCGAGGCGATCGGCAGTCCGCTCCAGGCCGCCGCCCATCGGGCGGAAAGCGAGCAGGTTCCTGTCCAGGCCGAAGCGTTTCATCCCCGGTTCGGCCGCTGGTCGGAATATCACGTCTACCCGTCGCCCGACGGGCTGGGCATCATCGAAACCGACATCACCTCGCGCAAGCAGCAGGAAGCCCGCCAGCGGCTGATGGCGGACCTGAACGAGGCGATCCGCCTGCTGGTCGACCCCACCGAGATGATGGAGGTCGCCCTTGTCCTTACCGGCCGGCATTTCGGCGCCTCGCGCATGGTCTTCGCCGAGATCGAGCCCGACAACCCTGAATGTCAGCGCCTACCGCCAATACGTCGATGGCGCGCCCGAGTTTCCGAGCGATATCAAGCTGGCCGATTTCGGGCAGGCGGCGTTGGAGCATCTCCGGCGCGGCCATACCCTTGTGGTCGAGGATGTCATGACCGACGAGCGGACGGCGGAGGGGATACCGGCTTTCAAGCGGATCGAAACGCGCGCCTTGCTGGCGGTGCCGCTCACCAGATCCAGCCGTCTGCTGGCGCTCTGCTCCCTCCACGACAGCGTGCCGCGGCAATGGTCGAGCGACGAGATCCATATGGCCGAGCGGGTCGCCGAACTGATCGGCGAAGCGGTCGAGCGTTCCCGCGCGGAGCGCGCGGTCCGCAACGGCGAGCGGCGGCTGCGGCTTGCCACCCAGGCGGCGGCGCTGGGCGAGTTCGAGTATGATCCGGCCAGCGGGGCGATGATCCGGTCGATGCTGGTCGACCGGCTGTTCGGCTTCCAGCCCGGCGAAGCCGACGCCCGGCTGGCGCCGTTGCTGGAGCGGGTGCATCCCGATGATATCGAAGCCTTCCGGCGCGGGCTTGACGATGCGCTGGCCGGCAGGGCCGACTGGAACCACATCTTCCGCGTCGTCCATAACGGTGGCCGGATCGCCTGGATCACATCGGTCGGCGAAGTGATCCGGCGTTCCGACGGCAAACCTGAACGCATGGTCGGCATCATCCGCGATATCACGGTGGACTGGCTGGCTGAACAGGAACTGCGCCGGGCGCGCGATGCCGCGACGGAAGCCAGCGCCGCCAAGACCCGTTTTCTGGCTGCCGTCAGCCACGATCTGCGGCAGCCGATCCAGGCCGTATCGCTGTTCCTCGAACTGCTCGGCAACAAGCCGCTTTCGCCCGATGCGCGCGATCTGGTCGGCATGATCGATGTGTCGGTCAAGGGGCTTCAGGGCATGCTCAACGGCCTGCTCGATGCGGCGCGCCTTGATGCCGGCATCGTCAAGCCGGTGGTTCAGCCCTTCGACCTGGACGAGTTGCTCAACCGTCTCGCGGCCGAGTTCGAGGCGCAGACCTCCGCCGCGAAGCTGATGTTCGAGGTGAGGCCGGCGACGGTGGCGGTATCCAGCGATCCGGTGCTGCTTGAGCAGATCCTGCGCAACCTGCTTTCCAACGCCGTGAAGTTCACCAGCCGGGGCTGCATATTTCTGGAATGCGTACGCGGAGAAAATTCGGTCGATATCCATGTCGCCGATACCGGTCCCGGCATCCCGGAAGACCAGACGGAAGCGATTTTCCAGGACTTCCTGCAACTGGACAATCCGGCGCGCGACCGTAACCGGGGCATCGGCCTTGGTCTCGGCACCGTCGCCCGCACGGCCCGCCTGCTCGGCCATCCGGTCAAGGTGACTTCCAAGGTCGGCGAAGGATCGATCTTCACCGTTACCGTCCCGATCTCCGAAGCCCCCGTGAAGCAGCCGGAAAAGCCGTGGCGCGGCAAGGAACAGTGGCAGGATCGTATCCTGGCCGGCCGCACCGTCCTGGTGGTGGATGACGATCACGCCGTCCTGACCGCCCTGGAAATGCTGCTTGAGGACTGGGGCATGCATGTCGTGTGTGCCGGCGCGTTCGAGGAGGTCGCCGAAATTCTGTCCCGAAGGACTGGTATCAGTCCCTGGACCTTGTCCTGACCGATTACCGCCTGCCCAATGGCGCTACCGGCGCCCAGGTGATCGAACTGGTCCGGCAGCACCCGCTCCCATGTCGGCATCGCCGGTCTGGTGATGACCGGCGACACGTCGCCGGAGCGGCTGATCGAAGCGCAGAAGGTCGAGTGCCGGCTGCTTCACAAGCCGGTCAATCCCGAAGATCTGAAGCGGGCGCTGATCGCCTGCTTCTGAAAATCGTTCCTTCGTGCCGAGGGGCTTGCGCATGCGGGGGGCTTGCATCGTGTCGTCACGATGCCATCTGGATTACAGAGAGGTTTTTTCCCACCGGCTGGAGTAAACGAACCATGTTCAATTCGGATGCCAACCGGGGACGTGATCCGGAACCTGTTGATCCAAACATCCGCAGCATGACCCGTGTGGCGCTTCTCGGCGGCTTTTCCATGCTGCTGGCGTTGCTGTGGCCGCGCGAGCTGTTTCCCGTGATGCTGGCCGGGTTTCTCTTCATCAATGCGCTGATGAGCGCCTTCGCGGCGGCCATTCAGCGCCAGCCGGTCTGGAGCGGCACCTTCACCCGCTGGGACGAGGCGGCGGCATTCTATGTTTTCGGCTTCCTCGCCGGCCTGTTCATCGATCCGGCGGTGATGGAGGAAGCCATGAAAGCATCCGGTATGCAGGGCTGATCACGGGCAACACTGATTTGGCTGGTTGTCGAAAGTTGTGATGGGCGTCACTATGGTATTGTGCGAAAGGTGGTAGTCTTTCGTTCGGCCTTTTAACCAGCATCGGTTTGCCATGGCGTTCACTGCGACCTTCTGGGGCGTGCGCGGTACGATACCCTGCCCATCGTCGACCCACATGCGGTTTGGCGGCAATACCAGTTGCGTCGAGGTGACGGCGGGCGAGCACACGATCATCCTGGATTGCGGTACGGGTTTCCGGTCCCTTGGCAAGGATCTGATGTCACGGGATACCCGCCGGGCGACCATCCTGCTCAGCCATTTCCACCTTGACCATATCGCGGGATTCCCCTTCTTCCAGCCGGCCTACAAGCCGGATTTCTCGTTCCGGATCATGGCGGGACGGTTCAACGCCTGTCCGGATATCCGCTCGGTCCTGGCGACGCAGATGGACCCGCCGCTCTTTCCGGTACCGATGCGGACCATGCGGGCCGACCTGACGTTCGAGGATTTCCGCCCGGCCGATACGCTGACGCTGGACGGCGGCCTGACCGTCCGGACGGCGGTGCTGAACCATCCCGACGGCGCCTGCGGCTATCGGATCGATCACGAGGGATGCTCGCTCGCCTATGTGACCGATACCGAGCACGTGCCGGGAGCGCCGGACCGCAACATTCTGGAACTGATCGACGGCGCGGATCTGGTGATCTACGACGCGACTTATACCGAGCGGGAATTCGCCTGCAAGGCCGGCTGGGGTCATTCTACCTGGGTCGAGGGCATCAAGCTTTGCCAGATGGCGGGTGCCCGCCGTCTGGCCCTGTTCCACCACGAACCCGACCATGACGACGCCGATATGGAAGCCATCGAGGCGGAGGCGCGGTCGGTCTGGTCACCCGTCTTCGCGGCCCGCGAGGGGGAAACCGTCACGTTGGGGTGAGGCATCACTCCGGGACTGACGGTTCTATCCGCGGTCTACCGTGTCTGGACGAATCGGGTCGGCCAGTCGCTGCGCGGGAACGATCCTGATCACATAGGGCGATGTCAGCACCTGAGCCGTCATGGTGCCGGGGGCCGGAGTCCGTTCGCCGTAGGAGATCACCATTTCACGGCTGGCCGGCAAGCCTTGCTCGGTGAAGCGCTGGTCGGTCGTCACCTGCTCGGTGATGCCCTCGATCGCGACCGAATAGCCGGCGGTCTGGCGCATCCCGAGGAAGATCCCGATTCCCATCCAGCCCTGGGGCAGGGGACCGGGAGCCGGCGTGGCGGCCAACTGCCACATATCCTGCCATTCCTGTTCGGTCCGCGCGATGAGGGTGGTGCGGCCCTGAACGCAGGCCTGGACGCCGCTCCATTCGAATTGGCCATTGATGCCGGGAGGAGGTCTGTGCGGCCTGCCGCACCTTCCGGGTTGGAAAGGGGCTCACCGGCCAGCAGGTTCATCGCGGGCGTGCAGCCGGTGGCGAAGACGATGACGCTCGCCCAAACGACAAAACGGAAATTGGGCATTTATCAGGCGACTCGCGGCAGGGCTGTTTCCACCAGCTTGGCCCAATAGCTGGCGCCGACCGGCAGGATCTCGTCGTTGAAGTCGTAGCGGGGATTGTGGACCATGCAGCCGCTCGGGCCGCCGGCCTGCCCGATCCACACATAGGAGCCGGGCTTCTTGTTGAGCATGAAGGCGAAATCTTCCGCTCCCATGCTGGGGGCGGGATCGTGGATCACCTGGGAAGATCCCACCACCTCGGCCGCGACCCGGCCGGCGAAGGTGGTTTCCTCGGCGGTGTTGACCGTGGCGGGATAGTTGCGCCGGTAGTCGATTTCCACCGTGGCGCCGAAGGCTTCGGCCGTGGCCGCGGCAACCCGGCGGAGGCCCGCTTCGACCATGTCCTGCACGGCGACCTCGAAGGTCCGCACGGTACCGCTCATCGTCACTTCGTCCGGGATCACGTTATAGGCGGAACCGCCATGGATCTGGGTGACGCTGACCACCGCCGAGCGCAGGGGATCGGTGTTGCGGCTGACGACCGACTGGAGCGCCGTCACGATATGGGCGCTGACCAGCACCGGGTCGATGCTGAAGTGAGGCATGGCGCCATGGGCGCCGTTGCCGCGCACCTTGATGTCGAACTGGTCCGCCGCCGCCATGATCGGGCCGGTGCGGACCGCGATGGTGCCGGCCGGCATTTCCGGCCAATTGTGCATGCCATAGACTTCGCTCACCGGAAACAGGTCGAACAAGCCTTCCTCGACCATCTTCTGGGCGCCGCCCTTGCCTTCCTCGGCCGGCTGGAAGATGAAATGGACCGTGCCGTCGAAATTGCGCGTCTCGGCCAGGTACTTGGCGGCCCCCAGCAGCATGGTGGTGTGGCCGTCATGGCCGCAGCCATGCATCTTGCCCGGAATTTTGGACGCATGCGGAAAGTCGTTCTGTTCCTGCATGTTCAGCGCGTCCATGTCGGCGCGGAGCGCTATCGACTTATTGATACCGGAGGCGCCGCCGCCCTTCAGCGTGCCGACGACACCGGTGCCGCCGAGGCCGCGATGCACCTCGATGCCCCATTCCTCCAGCTTCGCCGCGACGATGCCGGATGTCCGGAACTCCTCGAACGCCGTTTCGGGATGGGCATGGAGGTCACGCCGCCAAGCGGTCATCTCCTCGTGGAAATCGGCGATTCGGTTGATGATCGGCATGTATCGTCTCTGGTTTCGTGCAGGCTGCCGGCAGGGTACGAGCAGGGCTGATGACACGTTAGCAGAGAGAGGCCGGTCAGGACAGACGCAGCGGTTCGGCTACTTCGCGCAGGCGGGCATCGATCGCCTCGGCGGTCGGCAGGCTTTCCTGCGCGCCCAGCGCCATGCAGGCGAGCGAGGCGCCGACGCTGGCCCGGTGCAAGGCTTCCGCCGGCTCGGCGCCGGCGTCGAGTGCCGCGGTGAGGATGCCGCAGAAGGCGTCGCCGGCCCCGGTCGTATCGACGGGATTGATCTTCAGCGGGGCCGCCGTCCAGAGAGCACCGCCCAACTCGGCCATCAGCGCGCCGGCGCTGCCCAGCGTCACCACGCAGGTGACGCCGCAGGTGCGCGCCAGATCGCGGGCGAGACCGGTGGCGGAACTGGTGGAAAGGCCGAGGCGGTCGGCGATCTCCGCCGCTTCATGCTCGTTGACCACCAGCACGTCGATCAGCTTCAGCATATCCGGCGGCACATCGGCGGCGGGCGCCACATTGAGCACGGTGCGGGAGCCCAGATCATGGGCGCGCCGGATCAGCGCCCAGTTCTGTTCCGCCGGGACCTCCATCTGCATCAGCACGGTGGTGCCCGGCCCCAGTCTGGCGATCGGCGATCCGGTCGGATGACGCCGCCAGATTGGCGCCGCTGGCGACCGTGATGAAGTTCTCCGCGTCGGTGTCCACGCAGATCATGGCGCAGCCGGTCGGCTGCTCGACCAGTTGGATGCCGGAAGTATCGACCCCGGCGCGCACGAGGTTTTCGACCAGACCGGAGCCGAAGGCATCGGGACCGACGCATCCGGCCATGGCGACCGGCGCTCCGGCGCGGGCGGCGGCAACGGCCTGATTGTTGCCTTTGCCGCCCGGCTTCAGCGTATAGCCGGGGCACAGGACCGTCTCCCCAGGTTTCGGCAGAACCGGGACCGTCATCACGAGGTCCATGTTGAGTGAGCCGAAAACCAGAATCATGGCGGTCCCGTTCCCTGTGGAAAAACGGCGCCGCTCAGTGGGAGAACAGCACCGGTATGGTCATGTGCTGCATAATATGACGTGTAACGCCGCCCAACACCAGTTCGCGAAGCCGCGACCTGCCATATGCGCCCATCACCAGCAGATCGGCCGAGACGTCGGTGGCGTAGTTCAGGATCATGTCGCCGGCGTCCATGCCGCGGGCGGAGAAATGATCGGCGGTCACCATGACGCCGTGGCGGGCCAGATGGAGCGCTATGTCGGCGCCCGGCTCGTCGCCCAGCCCGTCGAAGCCGGGCTTCGGATTGACGGCCAGCACGCTGACCTTCTCAGCGGTTTCCAGCAGCGGCAGGGCGTCGTTGACCGCGCGGGCGGCTTCGCGGCTGGCGTTCCAGCCGATCACCACCCGTTCGCCGATGCTGGCCGGCTTGCCGGCATAGGGGACCACCAGAACCGGCCTGCCGCAGTCGAACAGCACGTCTTCCGGATGGACCGGCGGCACTTCCCCGTCACGCTCGGGATCGACCTGACCGACGATGACAAGGTCGGCATAGCGGGCGACGATGCCGGTCACTTCCGTGGGGTTGCCGCGCAACGCCCGCCATTCCGACCGGTCGCCGATGCCCGCCAGTTCCACCGCCCGGCGGAAGAGGCCGGCGGCTTCATCGGCGTGTTCCTGGGCCGTGCGCCGCTGGATGGCGATGATGCCTTCGCCCAATTCGCCCGCGACATAGCTTGGCAGGACGGGCGGGGAGGCTACGAACAGGCCGGTGAGATGCGCGTCATGCTTGGTGGCCAGCAGGATCGCCGCATTGACCCGCGCTGTGGACTGAGCGCTTTGGTCCACGACGACGACCAGGTTTTTGAGCGCCATGGTTTCTCCCCCTCTTGATTTTCGCATCCCCGCCATCGCGGGCGGCACACAGGGTTCCAGCCCCGGAAACCAGCATCCTCCCGTTGCCGGCTCCTTTCATTGATTAGGATCAAAAGGAGATTAGGATCAAAAGGGCGCTCAGGGAGCGATGCTTTGCGGCTTCTCGACGCCGAAGCGATCCGCCCAGGGCTCCAGCCCTTCCAGGATGCCGTCATACAACTCCACGCCATTGCGAAGCTGATCGGCGCGCCGCTTCAGACCGCCTTCGCCGGGCAGGCGGACGGGCGGGCCGCCGGGACGGGGAGGTGTGGCATGGGCGGCATCGGCCAGCCAGCTCGTCTCGCGGATGAAGCTGTCGCGGCCCCCGAAGGCGTCGGGGTCGAACACCTGGAGGAAGACCGAAGCGCCCCAGCCGGTCGCGCCGTCCGCCCGGCCATAGCCGCCCAGCGCCGATGTCAGCATCTCGATCATCAGACCCAGCGCGTAGCCCTTGTGCCCGAGATCGAGCCCGCCGAGCGGCAGAATGGCGCCCGGAGGATCGGCGAAATAGGCCGACGCGTCGGCGGTCGCATTGCCGTGGCCGTCGATCAGCCAGGGATGGGGCAGGGGCTTGCCTTCGGCATGGCTGCGGTTGGTCAGGCCGTTGGTCGTGGTGGACATGCTGACATCCAGCAGCACCGGCCCCTTGGACGTCGGCCAGCCGGCGGCCAGCGGATTGGGCGTCATGATCCGGCCGATGCCGCCATGCGGCGTCACGCTGGCGCCCGCCGGGTCGGAGCTTGCCAGGATCATCGCCAGCCCCCGGTCGGTCGCCCGCTTCAGATAGGCCGCCAGACAGGCGATATGGTGGCTGCGCCGGATCACGACCGTCGCCGTCCCGTACTGGACCGCGCGCTGGCTCGCCAGATCGAGCGCCTGGACCACCAGCCAGGGACCGGGCAGGCGCCGGCCGTCCCAGGTGATCGCGGGGCCGGTGTCGGCGAGGGTTTCAGGATCGCCGGCGGTCGTCATGGAACCGGCGTCGATTTCCTTCAGGTAGCCCGGCAGCAGTTGAAGGCCGTGGGTGGTGTGGCCGAACAGATCGCCTTCCACCAGGATCTCCGCGACGGTCCGGGCGCGGGCCGCCGTCAGGCCGGAAGCCTGAAGCAGGGCTTCGGCATACCCGACAAGTTTGTCCGCGGCGAAGCGTGGCATCGTGGTTCCTCCCTACATCCTGTCTGAATTTTCTCATGTTGACGCCGCCCATGGGGCAGCGGATCGTTTGCCATGGCAACAAAAAACCGCCAGGAAAAAACACATGAGGGAGGAAGACAGTCATGATGGAAAGTCCGTTCGAGATCCACGACAGCCGGTTCCGGCGCTACGCGCTCGGCAATGTGTTCGTCGAAAAGCTTCATACGGGGATGCGCTGGGCGGAGGGGCCGGTCTGGTTCGGCGATGGCGGCCATCTGATCTGGAGCGACATACCGAACAACCGGATGATGCGCTGGGTGGAGGGCGGCTGCCGGGGGCGGAGGCGGTGAGCGTGTTCCGCAGCCCGTCCAACTTTTCCAACGGCAACACGCGCGACCGCCAGGGCCGTCTCGTCACCTGCGAACATGGCGCGCGGCGGGTCACCCGGACCGAATATGACGGCTCGATCACCGTGCTCGCCGACAGCCACCAGGGCCGGCGCCTGAACTCGCCCAACGATGTCGTGGTGAAATCCGACGGCTCCGTTTGGTTCACCGATCCGCCCTACGGCATCCTGACCGACTACGAAGGTCACAGGGCCGAGATGGAGCAGGACGGCTGCCATGTCTACCGCATCGATCCGGAAACGGGTCAGGTCGCGGTGGTGGCCGACGATTTCGACAAGCCGAACGGCATCGCCTTCTCACCGGATGAGCAGATACTTTACGTCGCCGATACCGGGGCATCCCATCGCGACGACGGGCCGCATCACATCCGCGCCTTCACGGTTTCCGAATCGGGAGATCTCTCCGGCGGCCACGTCTTCGCTACGATCGAACCGGGTCTGGCGGACGGGTTCCGCCTGGATACCGATGGGAATGTCTGGACCAGCGCCGGCGACGGCGTCCACTGCTTTTCGCCCAATGGCGATCTGCTGGGTAAGGTCAGGGTTCCGGAGGTGGTGTCGAACCTGGCATTCGGCGGACCGAAGCGGAACCGGCTGTTCATCACCGCCACGACGTCGCTCTACAGCGTTTATGTCGGCGCCGTCGGGGCGGGGCGGTTCTGACAGGCAGATGCGTCCAGGTCAGGTTATGACGCCGAGGCGGAAGTCGCCTCGGCGTCCTGCTCGGCGTCCGGCGGGTTGTTGCTGTTGTCGTGGCGCAGGCTGGAACTGTCGGATTTGTCACGGCCCAAATCGGCTATGACCTGCTCAAGACTGCGCGGCGGTGTCAATAGATAGCTGCTGACTGGCATTGAAACTGGCTCCGTTGCGATGGAGCCAAATTAGCGCGTCCGAGTAAAAGACAGATTAATGACAGAGATTTAATTGCTGTTAAGCATGACGGGCATGCAAAAGTTACCAGTCTTTACATAAACCGATCCTATCTTCATGCCGAAAGAGGTAGTACTCCGCTTACGCTGAAAGCGGTGTGGTAATTCTACTACTTCTGACTTTACTGATGGACAAGTACAGCTCATGCCTGGACTCTTAGCCGTCTTTGGGCTGTCGACCCGATGCTCGACCGCATGGGCACGGGAGTGACGAGGCCCGGCGCCATGAATGGCGCCGGGCTTGCCGCTCATCGCTTGCGCTATTCAGCGGCGTGATGCGTCATTTCCAGCGGCCGCTTCGCCGCCGGTGCTCTGCCCTGCGCCGATGGAAGCGCGCAGCAGGATCGAGCAGCCGAACATGATCAGGCCGATCACAAAGATTACTAAGGAAGCCAGGGCGGCAAAGGCCGATCTTGTCTGATCGAGCCACAGCATGATCCCGGCAACGGTAAAGCAGGCATAGGCCCCCAACCCGATCAGGCCGGCCAGCGGACCGATGTTGAACGGAACATTACTCAACCGATGCTTTATATCCTGAGCCC
The DNA here is from genome assembly GCA_963848585.1 of uncultured Alphaproteobacteria bacterium. Taxonomy (GTDB): domain Bacteria; phylum Pseudomonadota; class Alphaproteobacteria; order Azospirillales; family Azospirillaceae; genus Skermanella. Next base: position 67,418 of record CAWKET010000008.1, read on the forward strand.
AGGTGCTCGCCGTTGCGTAAATCATGACCTTGCCTGACCCGTTCCTTGTTTTGATTTGAATTGGCTAGAATAAGCGCGGTTTGCCGCTCCCACGTCAAGCCGTTTGGCTATCTCCATCATAGGCCGAAAATAAGGCGGGAAGGAGACGCCTAAACATGCGCCACTTAACCGCTTGTTGACCATCGAAGCTCAAAATTGTCCTCAAATGGCGGAGGCTCCGCCTTACGGGTACTGGAGATGACGGTGTCGGGCAGTTTTGAAATCCGCCCTCGCGGGGGCGATCTTGAAGGTGGAACTTCCTCCTCGCGGCGCTCGGCAGATCATCATCGTGGCGGTGACGATGCTCTGTTCGACGAATTCAACAATACCCTCGCACGTCTGGAAGGCGCCGGCCGCGACCGTGGCAGCACCAGCGGCCTGATCACCCAGATCGAGCAGTTGGCCGCCGTGGTCGAGCGTCAGGCGCAGGAGTTGCGCGTCGCCCGAGGGGCCGCCGCCAAGCTGGAAGGGGAGAACGAGCGGATGCGGCAGATGCTGCGCGCTCTGATCGCCGCCATCGACGCTGGCGAAACGCGTCTGTTCGGCACGGTGGAACGCGCCGAGCGGCGCCTGCGTGAACTGATCGACACCGGCACCGCACTGCCCGAGCCGTCCCATCAGGTCCAGGCGCCCCGCCCGCGAGCCACCCGCGCCATCCGCGAACAGGAACCCGGCCTGCCGCCCAAGCCGTCGATCCGGGTCATCGAGTAGGCCTTTCGTAGGTCGGCCTTCGCCTCAGGAGCGAAGCGCCGGCCTACGGCAGCGCCGATGCTTCCTCAGCCCAGCCCGACCTTCTTCCTGACATCGTAGCTGCGGTCTTTCGCCCAGCGTTCCAGGAAGGATGCCAGTTCGCTGTCCGGCGGATCGGGCAGCACGACCTTCAGCTTCACATACTGGTCACCGGCGATACCGCTCTTCGCGTCGGGGATGCCCTTGCCCTTCAGCCGCAGGGTGCCGCCCGTGTTGGAGCCGCGCGGCACTTTGACCGCGACCTGACCGTCCAGGGTCGGCACCTTGATGGTGGCGCCCAGCACCGCTTCCGGCAGGCTGATCGGCAGTTCCAGGTGGATATCCGATTCCTTGCGGACGAAGAAGGGATGCTGCTCGACATGGACCTCGACGATCGCGTCGCCGGCGGGGCCGCCGCCCATGCCAGCGATGCCCTGGCCCTTCAGCCGAAGCTTCTGCTGGTCTTCCGTGCCCGGCGGAATCGCCACGTCGATGCTCTTGCCGGTCGAAAGATTGATTCGCCGCTTGGTGCCGAGCGCCGCTTCCGTGAACGGGACGGTGACCGAATAGGCGATGTCGGTGCCGCGCTGCTTGAAGCCGCCGCCAGCGGCACCCGCCCCGCCGCGCCGCCGGCCGGCGCCGAACAGGTCGGAGAACAGATCTTCCGCATCGAAGCCGCCAAAATCGCTGCCGCCCGCTCCGGCGCTGCGCCCACCGCCCGAATAGGCCCGGTGAAGCGGACGCTCGTTGCCATTGGCGTCGATTTCGCCACGGTCGAACCGGCCGCGCTTTTCCGGATCGGACAGCAGGTTATAGGCGCCTGAGACGTCCTTGAAGCGCTGCTCGATATCGGGACGCCCCGGATTGAGGTCCGGATGAAACTGCTTGGCGAGCTTACGGTACGCCTGCTTGATTTCTTCGGCTGAGGCCGACCTGGTCAATCCCAGAACCTGATAAGGGTCGCGCATGACGGCCACGAGATAGAGTATCCTGTCAAAAGAGATCCGGCACCACGGCAAACACCCGCCAACCGGACCGGTGGCGGGCGCCTTGACAGACCAACTTTTCCCGGTCGATCGCTGCCGCTTACTGCACGATCTTCCAGGAACCGTCGGGCTGCTGGCAAGCTTGGCCGAAGGCCTGTTGGGTTCTGCCCCCGACAGTAACCGTTTGCTGGTATTCCCGGCAATAAGCGTTTGTGTTTGCCTGACGGCCCTCACGGATCGGAACGATCACGCCGGAGTTGCCGCTCTCGGGATTGTTCCAGACGATCTTCTGCCCGATCGGGGCCGCGTATGCCTGCTGGACCGCCCGCCCGGCGTAAGCCTGATCGGCACGGTCGAGGGAGGAGCCGATTTCGCTGCCCAGGAAAGCGCCGAGCAGCGTGCCGGCCGCCGTAGCCGCCAGCTTGCCGGTGCCGCCGCCGATCTGCGAGCCGAGCAGGCCGCCGGCCGCGGCGCCGCCCAATGTGCCGAATCCCTGCTTGGGACCGATAGCCGTCCGTCGTGCAACCCGCCACAAGCGTCAAAGCGATAAGTGCTGGAGCGATTTTCCTGAGCATCTAGCTACAAAGCCTCGTCATTTCATGCCAGAGTGCGACGGCCCACCTGGCGCAGTCATTCGATACCGGACCGATATCCACCGTCAGGCATATCAACCGTCAGGCGTATCCAGCCCCAGGATCGGCTGACAGGTCTGTCCGCCAAAGCCTGGAAATCGGTATCGCTCTTAATAATGTATAATCCGTTGCACTCCAGCGTATGACCGGCATCACACATGATTGAGTTAAATTCGAACGATCCCTTCGGCTTGTTCCGCCAATGGATGGCCGATGCGGAAAAATCGGAGCCCGAAGACCCCAACGCCATGGCGCTCGCGACCGCCGACGCCTCGGGCGTGCCGTCGGTCCGCATGGTCCTTCTGAAGGGAATCGATGAGCGGGGATTCGTCTTCTATACAAATCTCGAAAGCCGCAAGGGCGTGCAGCTTGCTGAAAACCCCAACGCCGCCCTGTGCTTCCACTGGAAGTCGCTGAAACGGCAGGTCCGCGTCGAAGGCCCGGTCGAAGTCGTGAGCGACGCGGAGGCTGACGAATATTACCACAGCCGGCCACGCGGCAGTCAGATCGGCGCCTGGGCATCCCGGCAGTCCCGTCCGCTGGAAGGACGCTGGGAGCTGGAGAAGCGGGTGGCCGAGTTCACCGCGAAGCATGCGATCGGCACGATCCCCCGTCCGCCGCACTGGTCCGGCTTCCGCGTTCTGCCCAGCCGAATCGAGTTCTGGCACGACCGGCCGTTCCGGCTTCACGATCGGGTGGTCTTTCACCGCGCCGGCGAACCTGGTGGGGGTCCGGATGGGGGATGGACAACGGAGCGCCTGTTCCCTTAATAGCCTCCGACACGGCGAGGGAACCGGAATATGGCCGATTTCAACGGGGACCGGGCTGAACCGGCCGATCATGACGGCAGCCTGCGGCGGCGCGCGACTTATGCCAGCGTCGCCGTCGCGGTGACACTGATCGTCGCCAAGCTGTCCGCCTACCTGTTCACCGAGTCGGTCAGCATCCTGTCCTCCCTGATCGACAGTTCATCGGATCTGCTGGCATCGCTGGTGACGCTGTTCGGCGTGCGGGTGGCCTTGCGGCCGCCCGACCGATCCCACCGCTACGGCCATGGCAAGGCGGAGCCGCTGGCCGCACTTGCTCAGGCCGCTTTCGTCACCGGCTCCGCCGTTTTTCTCAGCTACGAGGCGATCAACCGGCTGATCAATCCGCAGCCGATCCAGGAAGGGACCGCCGGCATCGCCGTCATGATCCTGTCGATCGTGCTGACCATCGGCCTCGTCGCTTTCCAGCGCCGGGTCATCCGCCAGACCGGCTCGCTGGCGATCGGCGCCGACAGCCTGCACTACAGCGGCGACCTGTTCATGAATCTCGCGGTCATCGCGGCACTCGTGATCACCAACGCCACCGGCATCAGGCTGGTCGATCCCATTTTCGCGCTCGGCATCGCGGCGTTCCTGGTCTTCGGCGCCACCCATATCGCCAAAGGATCGCTCGACACGCTGATGGACCGGGAACTGCCGCACGGCGACCGCAAGCGCATCCGGGAAATCGTCCTGGGCCATCCGGCGACCTGCGACATGCACGATCTGCGCACCCGCAACGCCGGCAATACCGTCTTCATCGAACTGCATCTGGAACTGGACAGCCATCTGACGCTGGCCGATGCCCATGATATCACCGACGAGGTGGAGCAGCAGTTGATGGCCGCATTCCCCCAGGCCGAAGTGCTGGTCCATCAGGAGCCCTACGGTCTCAGCGACGAGCGGCTGGATACCCGGATCGCCGAAGCCGGGCGGATTCGCCGCAGGTTGTGAAATCTTAACCTCGATACCCCGATCATCTCACCTGGATATGAGGGCGGACGACGATCGGGGTTCGTGGTGCTGCGGAAACTGGCTGCGCTGTTGTTGACCGTGCTGACGCTGGCCGGCTGCCTGGACGAGGTGCCGTCCGAGCAGGCCATCGCCAGCCTGCTTGAAGCTTCGGCGAACCAGGAACTGGCGGTCGCCAAGGCCAGCCACGCGGCCGGGCCGAACGCCGGCCTGATCCCCGATGCGGTGCGCATCGTCAATCTGAAGAAGCTGGGCGCCGTCACCGACAGCAAGGGGATCTATGTCGCCTCGATCCAGTTCGACCTGATGGTCGAGCACAGGGGCGCCCTGATGCTCAACCAGCGCGGCGCGAAGGCGCGGCTCAAGTTGAGCCGGGCTGGAGACGGCTGGCGGATAGTCGAAAAGCAGTAACCCTCCAAATTGAGGCTGCGGCATGCTGTCGCTATAAAATGCTTCAGCGCAGATTTCGTCATATCCATTTCAGTATTGAAACCTATCCGAAAGAATTAAGTTATTGCAAGGTAAATGCATTCGATGGAATGTAAAAACATACCATGAGAATTCATTTTATGCTATTGCTGCATGAATAATTGAAATTTATGACTGCATATGATCAGCATTTTATTTCACGCGAACCGCAGTTAAGAGAATACCTCGATCAGGCCACGACCATCAGCGCAACTTGCCGGCTGACGGAAATCCCGGAGCGCTCGATGGGTGTGTTCTCTGCAAATACGCGGAGCCAGTTCCGCAATTTCTTTGCCGGCCGGCGGTCGGACAGCGTCGCATCGTCCGAAACACGGCACAGCGACGGAGAGAAGCGGTTTCAGGAAACGCCATCGGCCTGACCATCCCCGAAAACGGGTTCCGCCCGGTATCGGAATTCGACGGAAAGATGATGGAGGCCCTGTTCACCGAGGCCGGCGGCGGCATGGGCGGCGGCGGCGACCTTGAACTGGAGGCCGATGACCGCCGGCATGGCGGGGAAGGCTCCCGCAACTGGGGCGCCAACTACGGCGCCGCCGCGTCGGCTGTTTCAGGGCTCGACGTGCGGACCCTGGCGACCCGCGCGGTCATGGGCATCGGGGTCGCAAGCGGAGACTTCAGCGCCGACGGGTTGTTCGATGAGGATAATGCCGATGGCTGGTCGGAACTGCTGCAGAGCGGCGACGCGGCGCGCGAAGGTTACGGTTTCGAAGCGGGGTTCTCCGATGAGCCCGATGACGACTGGCTGGCGGAACTCCGCGATGGCCAGCAGTTTCCCAATCTGCGCGGCCATGGCCTGCTGCCCGATCTGAGCGGTGCGGTCGAACTGAATGATGGTCTGCGGCAACAGGTGGCCGATTTCGTGGCATCCGGGCAGGGGGGAACCGATGCGGGTTTCCTCGCCGCGGTGGAACGTGAAGTAACGGGCATCCTGTACGGCTGGGCCGGCCTTGATGGTGACGGCGCCACGGACGCCGGAGGCCGGACGCGCGATGCAGGCGAAGTTCCTCGACAGCTATTTCGGCTATCACGGCCGGCGTCGGGATTGCGGAAGTCCTGCCGCCGGAAGCGATTTCGGACATGTTCAACGAAGTCCGCGACACGGCCATCCTGAAGCTGGCCGGGCAGGGGCCGATGGCCGGTCTGTTCCGCGATCTGGCCTATGATGCCGATGCCGACAGTCTGACCGGCAGCGCCGCCATGGACCGGAGCGCGCTGACCGCGTTCGGAAGCAGTGCCGCGACCCTGGGGCCGGAAGGAGAGGCCGGGGCATGGCGGGCGCTGGCCGACCTGACCCACGGCTTCGAGTCGGTCGTGGGGTCCACCGGCGCGCTGACGACCCTGTTCGCCGCCGTGTGCGGGCGTGGCGCCGAACTCGCCGGCCGGGTCGGGGAAGGGATGCGCACCCTTGGGATCGACCCCGGCAGCCTGAAGGTCAAGCTGCCGGGTCTGGAGGGTGAAGACGAAGAGGGTGAAGACGAAGAGGGGGAAGGCGGACAGGACGGTGTCGAGTCGGCGGATGCCGAAGATGCCGGATGCCGACGCCATCCGCTGATGATGTTTCCCCGCCCTACCAGACTTCCGACTGGGCGGAGGAGCCTGACACGGGCGCCTCGACCCTGGACTGGAACATCCATGCGGCACGGATGGACTGGGCGGATACGCCGGGCGGCACCGCCGGCAATTCAGCCTTTGGCAATCTGTTCGACGAATATTCGGTCAGTTCATCGTCTCAATCACAGACTTATCGCAGAGATTACGGGCAGAACAGCTTCTCAGCGGCAAGGCGTCGATCTGTTCCAGATGCCCATGATCACCGGATTTTCGATCTTCGACTGCTTGGCGCAGCCATGTTGAGCCGTTGTTTAAGCGTGCAGCTCCAGATTGACTAAGTGCGATGCATGATAATTTCCGCGCGGGAGCGGAAGATATCTTATCCAAATGGCTATTCGCTAGTTAAGGTTCGTTTAATAAACAAATGTGAACATTTTGAAACGGGAAAGAACGCCTCCTGAAGCAACCAAGAAAATGGATCTGCCGGCCCATGGATACCATGCTGAGCGGTAAGTCGTTCCTGATCGGCGCGGTAGCGCAGGAAGCTGGAACGCTGGGGATCGAAATCGCCGACGTCGCGGGGAGCGTCGCGGATGTCAGTTCGCGCATGGCGAAAAAGACCGAAATCTTCGCCGGTCTGAGCGATGCCGCGCATGGCATGACGAGCAGCAGCAGTCACATCGTCACGGCGGCCAAGGCCGCCCGCTCGGTCGCCCATGGCGCCCTGAGCGAGGTCGAGGAGTCGCGCGGCCGCCTCAAGACCTCGCTGAACGATATCGGCGCCCTGGTCGAAGGCGTGACCGGGATGGAAAGCCAGCTTGCCGGCCTGCGCGAAGCGCTGATCCGGATCGGCAAGGTCGCTCAGGAAATCAACGCGATCGCCAAGCAGACCAACATGCTGGCCCTGAACGCGACGATCGAGGCGGCTCGCGCCGGGGAGGCCGGGCGCGGCTTCGCGGTGGTCGCCGGCGAGGTCAAGGCGCTGGCCAACAAGACGGGGCGAAGCCACCGCCGAAATCGACACGACGCTGCGCTTTCTCAATGAACAGGCGCGCCTGCTGCTGGCCGAAAGCGGCGAGAGCATGGTCAAGGCCAAAGCGGTGGGAGCCGGGACCCAGGCGCTCGGCAGCATGATCGACATGGTCGGAAACGCCATGATCGAGGTCGATCGCGAAACCAGCCGGATCGACGATGCCGCCACCGTGATCGGTGAAACGTCGCGCTCCTTCGAAGCGCGGATCGCCGATGTGACCGGTGATGTCCAACTCTCCAGCGGCGACCTGAACTCCGCGCGTGACCGGGTCAACAATCTTCTGGGCGTCAGCGAACGGCTGATCGGCATCATCGCCGAACTGGATGTCGAGACGGTCGATACCCCCTTCATCCGCCACGCCCAAAATGCCGCCAGCCGGATATCCGCCCTCTTCGAGGACGCGATACGCGAGGGCCGGATGAGCGAGGACGACTTGTTCGACGAGGCCTACCAGCCGATCCCCGGCAGCAATCCGCAGCAATTGCGTTCCCGCTTCACCGACTTCACCGACGCCACGCTGCCGGAGATCCAGGAAGCGCTGCTGGAGGCGGACCCGCGGGTGGTGTTCTGCGTGACGGTGGACCGCAACGGCTATCTGCCGACCCACAATCGCAAATTCTCCAAGCCGCATGGAGCCGATGTCGCGTGGAACACGGCGAACGGGCGCAACCGCCGCATCTTCGATGACCGCGTCGGTCTGGCGGCCGGCCGCAACACGCGGCCCTTCCTGCTGCAGACCTACCGCCGCGACATGGGCGGCGGGCAGTATTGCCTGATGAAGGATGTTTCGGCGCCGATCACCGTGCTGGGGCGGCACTGGGGCGGGCTGAGACTGGCCTATACGGCATCCACTTCCTGATTCGGGTCTGTCTTCCTGCCTGACCTAGGGAATTATTGGCAACAAACGCGAACTAAGTCCTGTTACCTTGGTAATGTGTCCTATAAAGATGGGTGCTTACTGCGATTTTGCAGGAATATTCACTGATATCTTGCAAATCGTCGCCCTATCCTTGCGAACTTGCATGGACGCCATCATGGTGCCGCCGGTTTTCGCACTACGGGGTTCGGCCAATGCAACAGATCAGATTATCGCTCCACCGCTGGCTGAAGTCCGTTATGGAAGAGCGCGATTGGACGGCCGCCGCATGGGCCAAACGCGCTGACGTCACCGCCACCAACCTTACGCGATTCCTGAAAGACCCCGGCACCGCCAGCATGCCCAGCGCCGAGACGATCGGAAAGCTGGCCTTCGCCGCCGGGTCCGAGCCGCGCTTTCTCTCCAGCAACACCCCCCTGTCGCCCGCCTGCCGCGTGCCCGTGCTCAGCCATGAGCAGATCCGCAAAGTCATGGCCCTGTCCCGAAGTGCCGCCCAGGATTACGTGAGCGCCGCCCTGCTGGGTGGCGGACCCAGCGTTCTGCTGGACCGGCCGACCTCGCCCCGCGCCTTCGCGCTTCAGATCAATTCGCTGCACATGAACGCCGGCGGGCTGCTGCCGCGCGACCAGATCGTGATCGAGCCGATCGATCAGGTGCCGCCCCGCAAGGGCGACATGGTCATCACGGTCGATGGAACGTCGATCTGCGCCTATCGCTACTACCATCCCCAGCTTGTGCCGATCAGCACCGACCCCGACTGCTGCCCCATGGTCGCCGACGGCGCCGAGGTGGTCGGCGTCGCCATCCTCGTGGTCCGCCCGCTGCGCGCCGAAGCGACCGCCTTGTAGGTCGGCTTGTCGCCCCTCTTCGGGCGAACGCCGACACCACTTCGCTGACGGGCTGCAACGTTCTTATTGCTGACGCTCCGGTCACCGCTGGCGTGCTTGTCGGCGTTCGCCCGAAGAGGCGACAAGCCGACCTACACAACGGAACGTTCGATTCTCACATGAAAAGCGTGGTCCTGCGGGTGTGCCCCGACTCGGAAACGACTCGGAGTTCAGATTCTCGCCGTCGTTCCCATTTTGTTCTTGGTTAAATGCGAATTCGCAGTTAACATCAGGGAAACTATGTCCATATAGGGCTGGCGCTGATGCGAAGGTGCAGCGGCTCAGGGATCGACAGATGGCATTGTCCGAAGACCAGAAAGAGTTCCGGGCCGGGCGCATAGGGTCCAGCGATGCTGTTCGCATCATGGCCGGCGACTGGACTGCTCTATGGCGGGAGAAGACCGGCAGGGACGAGCCGCCCCGGCTGGATTTCGTTCCCGCCGTACAGATCGGCATCGCGACCGAACATCTCCACCCGCGTTTCTATACTTTTCGCACAGGAATAGGCGCCTATCCAGCCGACCACCGTACCTATGTGCATCCCCGCTTCGATCATATCGTCGCCAATCTGGACTTCATGACCTGGGGAGCGCCTCCGCTCGACCCAACCGAGCCACCCGATACCATCCTGGAAGCCAAGTTCCATTCCGGTTTCAAGACCGACGAGGATCTGGCGACGAAGTACTACTGGCAGCTTCAGCACCAGATGATGGTGTCCGGCTTTCCGCGCAGCATCCTGTCGGTGCTTCGCCCGTCCGGATATTCCTGCCTGACGGTGGAGCGCAACGACGCCGATGCCGCCCTGTTGCTGGAAACCATCCAGGCCTTCTGGTGGCACGTGGAGAACGACCTGGAACCGGGCGATCCGCTGCCGGTCGAGGCCCCCGATATCGAGGATATGAGCGTCCTCGACATGTCCATGCATAACCGCTTCGTCGCGGTTGTCGGGGTGCTGAGCGACAATCATGACCGGGTCCAGGCCTACCGCGCCGCCGAGGCCGAACTGAAGGCGATGATGCCGCCCTAAGGCCAGGGTCGCCTTCGTGCCGCCGTCCGATCCGTCCGCGCGCGGCATCGTCCTCAGCCGGTCCCGCGACGGCAAGCTGTCGCTCCGGATCGGTGACCTGCCGCGAAAATACCGGAACCGGTCCGAAACCTGGATGCCGGAGCCATCCTCCGAATCCGGAGCCTATCGACCTTCTGAACGATTGAGCCTTGGAGAACCGCAGCATGCCACGCTTAGCAAAGCCGGCCGAAGGGCCGGAAACCGAAACCAGCCCGACCAGCGGCCAAGTGCCCATGCGCGACAATCTGGAATTCTGGAACGCGCTGAAGCGGACCGATCCCAAGGCGACCAAGCCGTTCCAGCGGCCCGGCGGCTTTCGCGGAACCCAGATCGACCCGGCATGGCGTCTCCAGATGATGACCGAGGTGTTCGGCCCGGTCGGCAAGGGCTGGGGCTACGAGCAGCTTGAGTGGACGATCGCCGAGCGCATGGTCTTCATCTGCTGCCGCGTCTGGTACGTCGATCCGCAGACCGGCGAGAAGTACTTCACCGGTCCGCAATGGGGCGGCACCGAGATGGTCCGCCGCAACCGCGACGGCACCGAGCGGCCCGATGACGAGTGCTTCAAGATGTCGATGACCGACGCCATCGGCAAATGCATGCTCCAGGTCGGTCTGGCCGCCGACATCTATCTGGGCCAGTTCGACGACAGCAAGTACCGCGAGGAGTCGGAAGTCTTCTACACGGTCAAGAGCAACCCGGACCTTCAGCCCCCGGCGATCGAGAAGTTCGAGGCCGACCTGAAGGAGAAGCTGGACGCCGTGGCGGATCTGGACGCGCTGGACGACCTCTGGCGCAGCGGCATCAACGCCCGCATCCGGGAAATCGGCTCGGTCGACAAGGCGGCGCAGAACCGCATGATTTCCGCTTTCTCACAGAAGAAGAACGAGATCCTGAAACGACAAGAGAACGACCAGCAGGCGGCTTGACGCCGCCTTTCGCCGGTCAGGAGAACCCCCGATGTACCAGCGCTTCATCGCCGTCGGCCGGCTTGGCCGCGATCCCGAAATCAGCACCACGGCCGGCGGCAACCGCATGGCGAGCTTCAGCCTTGCGACCAGCGAAGTCGCCAAGGGCGAGGAACGCGCCGAGTGGCACCGCGTCGTCGTCTGGGACGAACGGCTGGTCGATGTGATCGAACGCCGCGCCCGCAAGGGCACCCTGGTGGCGCTCGAAGGCCAGATCCGCACCCGCCGCTGGAGCGGCAGGGACGGCAAGGACAACCACTCGACCGAGGTCGTGCTGGACCGCTTCACCAGCCGCTTCCAGGTCCTGTCGGGCGCCCGCGTCGAGGAGGAAACCGTGGAGGCCGTCGAGACCAACCAGCCGGTTTTCGACAAGCGTTTCGCCTTCGATGAACTGCCGTTTTGAGGGATGCGATATCGCATTTTTCGGCGGAGACACCATCTTAATATCACTGCGTGAACGCAGCTCCGCGCCCGGAGGAAGCCTCACCGGAGGACCCCTCACATGAAGATGACCAACAACGCCGAAGCCGGCGAACTCTTCCGCTCTCCCAGCGGTCTGCTGACACGCACCGCGTGGGAGGACGAACTGGAAAGCACCTTCGACCAGATGCCGCGCTGGTACCGCTCGGCCGCGGAACGGGACCGGCGGTTCGCCCGCTGGGTCCATGCCGAAGCCAAGGGGCTGGCCTGTCACCTGGACCGGCTGGTCCGGCCCGATACCAAGCCGGCGCTCGCCCGCCACATCAACGCCATCAGCCAAGCGCTTTGGGCCGATGCCGAATGGGCGCGCCACCGCATCGACGGCAGCATGGACGAGGCCGCATGATGAGAAAGAAGACATCTGATATGACGCTGGAACAGCTTCAGAAGCGCCTGCGCGAGGCCCATGCCCGCATCGGCTTTGAAGGCCGCTTCGCCTTCACCATCGACCAGTCGGCGGCGCTGAGCTCCGGCAAGGGCCATGGCGGCTGCTACATCACCCACTGGTTCCGCCCGACGCCCTACGCGTTCGAGGACTGCAAGGCCGTCGGTGCCGGCTCGGTCGCCGACTGCATCGCCGCACTCGACCGCTACGTCGCCTCATACCCCAAGGCCATGACCGACGAGGAAGTCGGCATGACCCTGGGCGTGATCCCGCCACACGATGAGCGTTACAAGGTCGCCGCCGAATGACCCGCTGCCCTCTTCCACCTTGGAAGAGGGCAGGGGCGAGCGGCCGCCGGGTCGCGCCGGCTTCAGCCCCTCGTAGCGCGAGGCGTACTTGCCGACATACCCCTTCACACAGGCACGGTGGAACCGCTGCGACTGCGTGGTCCAGTCGTCGCCGGGCCGAACCCAGCTTACATAGGTCGTCCCGGTCCTGTGATCGGTCCGCAGATACCGCCCGATGCCCTTTTCACCCGCGACCCACTGGCCGGGCTGAAGGTGCAGGGCTCCCTTCGACAACAGCATGGATACCTGTGACGTGAGTTGGATGGTTGGAAGAAACCGCATGATCGCCTCTCGGTAGCTCGCTCGGGGTAAGCCCCGGGACAGACATGCCGCAGACCGATGCGATGCGCCTCCGGTGAGCCGGCGGCGAAACGTTCGGGATAATAAAGGCAGCTTTCGGGGACAGGCTATATGTGGTGTTTTCCGCACATCTTTCAAGGTTTGCTATTGCTCTATCATGGAACAAAACATGAACATATAATCTACCAGAAGACCTCACATGGCCCCCTTTTTGGAAAACCTTGGAACAGATGATGGCAGCGACGAAACCACGCCCTTCCGACACTGTCGCGGACCGTGTCGAACATGCCCTCAACCTTAGCCGTGGCCGGCTGAAGCTGTGGCTTGTCTTCGACGATGACAAGGCGGTCGCGGAAGCCCGCACGCTGATCCAGCAGAAAAAGGCCCGTCACCTGCTGGCGCTCTCCCGCAACGATCTGGAACGCCGTCATGAAAAGGCGGTGCGGGAGATCCTGGAGCGCTATGCCGGTATCCCTCAGCCTCAGCCGGTTGCCGCTCCGCCGGAGCCTGAAACCATCGCGCTGCCCGAGGCGAAGCCCGCCCCTCGCCGCCGCGCGAAATCCCGGCAACACGACGAAGCGCTTTCCGGTTAGGATGGGTTGAAAGCGGTGGCAACAGCAGCGGTTCAGCCGAGGGTGGAACCAGGAACCAAGCCCGCGTCACCCGCCGCCCCCGACCGGGAGGTATTGGCCGGTCTGGTCGAGCGGGTGACCTTCCACAATGCGGAGAACGGGTTCTGCGTCCTCCGCATCAAGGCGCGTGGTCATCGCGACCTGATCACCATCGTCGGCCATGCCGCTTCGATCTCGGCGGGAGAGTTCGTTCAGGCGACAGGCGTCTGGAACAACGACCGCACCCATGGCCTCCAGTTCAAGGCCAGCTTCCTGCGCACCACGATGCCGACCACGGCGGAAGGCATCGAGAAGTATCTGGGCTCCGGCATGATCCGGGGGATCGGCCCGGTCTATGCGAAGAAGCTGGTCCGCGCCTTCGGCGCCGATGTGTTCGACGTGATCGAGCGGGAGGCGGATCGGCTGCGCGAGGTCCCCGGCATCGGCCCCGTCCGCGTCAAGCGGATCATCGCGGGCTGGGCGGATCAGAAGGTGATCCGCGAGATCATGCTGTTCCTGCACTCCCACGGCGTCGGCACGTCGCGCTCGGTCCGCATCTTCAAGACCTATGGCGCGGACGCGATCCAGCTCATTTCGGAAAACCCCTACCGGCTGGCCCGCGACATCCGGGGCATCGGCTTCATCACCGCCGACGCCATCGCGGCCCGCCTGGGCATCGAGAAGACCGCCATGGTGCGGGCGCGGGCCGGCATCGCCTATGCGCTGGCGGAAGCCATGGACGAAGGCCATTGCGGCCTGCCGCGCGACGAGTTGCTGACGCTGGCGGAAAAGCTTCTGGAAATCCCCTCCGTCGCTGATCGAGGAGGCGATAGCGCTGGAACTGGCCGACGGCACCGTGATCGCCGACCGACTGGACGAGCGGGAAGCCGTCTTCCTCTCCGGCCTTTACCGCTCGGAGCAGAACATCGCCATGCGCCTGCTCGATCTGGCGGCGGGCAGCCGCCCTGGGGCGCCATCGACGCGGACAACGCGATCCCGTGGGTCGAAGGCCGTACCGGCCTGACGCTGGCGGAGAGCCAGCGCGCCGCCGTCCGGCTGGCGATCTCATCGAAGCTGCTGGTGATCACCGGCGGCCCTGGCGTCGGCAAGACGACGCTGGTCAACTCCATCCTGAAGATACTGGCGGTGAAGGGCTTGAGGCTGGCGCTCGCCGCCCCGACCGGTCGGGCGGCCAAGCGCCTGACCGAAAGCACCGGGCATGGAGGCGAAGACCATCCACCGCCTGCTTGAGGTCGATCCCGCCCATGGCGGCTTCAAGCGGAACGAAATGCAGCCGCTGGAATGCGACCTGCTGGTGGTCGATGAAACGTCGATGGTCGATGTGCCGCTGATGAACGCGCTGCTGCGCGCCGTGCCCAGCCAGTCGGCTGTGCTGCTGGTCGGCGACGTGGACCAGTTGCCCTCCGTCGGGCCGGGGCAGGTGCTGGCCGACGTGATCAATTCCAACGCGGTGCCGGTGGTCCGCCTGACCGAGGTGTTCCGGCAGGCGGCTGAAAGCCGGATCATCGTCAACGCCCACCGCGTCAACCAGGGCCTGATGCCGGAACCGCCGCCTCCCGGCGACGGGCTGTCCGACTTCTACTTCGTCGATGCCGCCGACCCGGAAGACGGTGTCCGCAAGCTGATCCACATGGTCCGCGACCGCATCCCGCGCCGCTTCGGCCTGGACCCGGTGCGCGACATCCAGATCCTGTGCCCGATGAACAGGGGCGGCCTTGGCGCCCGCTCGCTCAATATCGAGCTTCAGAAAGTCCTCAACCCGCCGCGCGATCCCCGGATCGAGCAATTCGGCTGGACCTTCTGCGAGGGCGACAAGGTCATGCAGATCGAGAACGATTACGACAAGGAGGTCTATAACGGCGATCTCGGCGTCGTCACCAAGATCGATGCCGACGACAATTCCCTGCTGATCGAGTTCGACGGACGCGAAGTCGCCTATGACGCGGGCGAGCTGGATCAGGTCGTGCTGGCCTACGCCACCACCATCCACAAGTCCCAGGGGTCGGAATATCCAGCCGTGGTCCTGCCGGTGACCACCCAGCACTTCACCATGCTCCAGCGCAACCTTGTCTATACCGGCATCACGCGCGGCAAGCGCCTTGTCGTCATCGTCGGGCAGCGGAAAGCCATGGCGATCGCCGTCAAGGGCAACCAGACCAGACGGCGCTGGTCGAAGCTGAGGGACTGGCTCCACTCAGCCAGGCATTGACAATGACCCGGCGGATTGCTTCCAATCCGCCCGGCTGTGAAACGTACCTCAAAATCCAGGGCTGGCCGGGTGAAGAAGCGCCGCGAGACCAACCAGCTCGACCTCTTCGCGCAAGGGCAGGGGGCAGCACCCCCGGCTGAGCCGCCGCCCGAACCGGCGGCGGAGGCCGTTCCCCTGCGCCCGATCGGCGACTGGCCGACCGACCACCTGCTGGACGCGCTGAACCTCCACCTCTACGCCGAAGCGCCCGACGACCCGCCCCTGATCGCGTCCATCGTCGAGTTGGGAGAGCGCGGCGAGCCGCGCGCCGTCCCGCTCCTGATCCGCACCTGCCGCCGGTTCGCCGGCTTCGACGCGCAGCAGCCGGCAGGCGAGGTCGTGGCGGCGCTGGAAGCGCTCGCCCGGATCGGTCCGGCCTCAGCGGCCGTGCCGCTGATCGACCTGATCCGCCGGGGGCTGTTCAGCCCGGCCTCCACCGTGGCGGCGATGGACTGCTTCGGCAAGCTGCGCTGCCGCCCCGCCGCCGACCTGATCCCGATGGGGCTCGCCCATGCCGCTCCCATCGTGAGGCAGGCGGCCTGCGCTCTGGCCGCGTCCCTGCATCGCCGCGAGGATGTCGGGGTGCTGGAGCCGCTGCTTTCCGACCCGGATCGCGGAGTGGTCAAATCGGCCCGTCTGGCGCTTGGCAGCACTTGGGCACAAGCCGGCTCGCGAGCCGCTGGAAGAGCTGCTGGACCGCGCCACCCCGATCGACATCCCCCTGGTCGCCCATGCGCTGATCGCGGTGGCCGACGACGACACCCCCGTCAAGCTGGCCCGCGCCGCGGAGCGCTGCGACGAGGAGGGGCGCTGCGCCATCGTCGAAGCGCTGGGCGCCATGGAAACGCCCACGGCCGTCGCCCAGCTTATCCGGCTGAGCAGGGACAGCCGTCCCGCCGTCCGCCTCGCCGTGATCGAAGCGCTCGGCCGTCACGAGGACGACCGCATCGTCCCGGCGCTCGGCGCCCTGACCCAGGATGCCGACGCCATGGTGGTCGAAGCGGCGGAGGCGGTGCTCAAGACCTTCGACGCGTCTCCCGACTGGTAAGCAAATACATAAAAATTTCGCCGGGTCCTGATGACCCGGCGAGTTGAACAGGGAGGCTTCACGTCTGGGAGACGCCGGATAAACGAACCGGCCATCCGGGGCCGGCTAAGTAGTGAGCGCCTGCATCAGGCAGTCACAGCTTCAGAATAAACCCATTCTTGCATCGCACAACACTACTTTAGGTTACCAGTACTTTGGATCAGTATGCGGGCGCATCCCTTCAGTGACTATCAGCCACGCTCATCGCGCAGCAGCCGGCGGGCTCCTGTCCTGATCCGGCGCTCCATCGCCGTTCCCGCCGGGTCGGTCCAGGGATCGGACGGTGTGTTCCGGTTGCCCGGCGCCGATGACTTGACCGTACCGGCATTTGCCTGTCGGACAGCGGTGCCGCTTCCACATTGACCGTCGGCAGCAGATGGAGCGATCCGCAGGCCTGCCGGACGCCGCCTTGCTCGAACCCGGGCACGGGTGTCGGCCACGAACACCGGGTCGATGACCACCGCTCCGCCCGGTTCGTTCAGGGCCACCGCCGTGATCCTCGGCGCATTGCGTCGCGGCCCGCGTGCCGGGATCACCTTTGCCGGGATTACCTTCGCTCGGGATTGCGCTCGGCGAAGAAGACATGGCCGTCGATCCGATGGCTGACCGCCATCGCCGTCGTCCAGACCGGCATTCGCCGCAGACGCTTGGGCGCGACGTAATGGGTGGCGCCCTGGCTGTAATCGGGCGCCAGCCCGACCAGCGACAGCACCGCGACCTCGGCGGCCCGTTGCCATGCCGCCCGATCGTCGATCACCGTCGGCCGTGACATCGGTCGGGAGATGGTCCACGAAAACTGCTTCTTCTGGTAGACGACTCCGCAGATTCCGTCCGGCCAGCGCTTTTCGCGCACCCGGTTCAGGGTGACGGCCGCCACGGCATACTGACCGCGAGCGCCTTCGCCCCGCGCTTCGAAATAGATGTTCCGCGCCAGACACAAGGCATCGTGCCGGTCCACGTCAGCCGCTTCCGGATGCCATGACGCCACTGCGGAAATCATCTGAATCACGGTCAGCAGGGGAGTCCACTCGGGGGTGAGCATGGAACGGCATCCGGTTGTGGCTATGGGAATCTGGCGGCGCCGGTCGGCACGCGCTCGGCATTTTCCAGAACAAGGGCCGGAGATGCTTGTTCCACCCATACAAGGTATGCCGGCAATGCCCCGATCGGGCAGGCGAACTGCCCCAAATTGCGGGATTCCTTTGCTCGGTTGAATATTCCAGGAGCTAAGATAAATTTTCCATAAGTCACAACGTGTCACAACAGCCGGACGCTGGAGGTCACGATGAAAACCAACAAAAGTCGCAACACCGATGGGCTCCCTCCGGTCTATTTGATGGCCGGAGCGGTTACCGCGATCTTGGTATGCGCGCTGCTCTCGATCGGCTTATGGGCTGAAGATCTGGGGCTGAAAACCGGGGCTCAGATCGAGACCGCTGAAGTTCCAGGACGCCCTGATGGACGGAGTCGGATGCTGCGGCATGCTGCCGGACAGCACCCTGGCTGCTGCCTTCGTCATAGTGTCGGGGACGGTAATAGGCCGGTAGAGGTACGCGCCGACGCGCTGTCCTATCCGAAAAAGCGGTTAAAAAGCCGTTAAACAAATGTTGACCACAACAAAGGCAGCAAGCATTATGCGCTCAAGAGGGGTAGCGACCACTCGTAATGAGCGGGTTCAAATGCCTCCAACGGCCGAAAATCGCACTTTCTTGCGGAAGAAGGCCCGCCGATGAAGAACCAATGCGCTGAATCGAGGGATTTCGAGATGACCGAACAAGACACCATTCTGATCGAGCCTAACCGTTTGTTCCGTGAAGGCATCAAGCACTTGCTGGCGGGTAGCCCCTTTCGTCTGACCAGCGAGTATGCCTCCATCGAGCAGGCTGTCGCCGCGAACGTGCAGTCCTGCAAGCTTGTGATCGTCGATTACCCGGTCGATGCCGACGAAACCCTGGCAGCACTGCGCGCCGGTTTCCCCAACTCCCGTATCGTCGTCCTGGCGTCCGAACTGTCGGCTGACCGGCTGAAGGCCGCCATGGGCGCCGGAGCCGACGGCTACCTGCTGAAAGATGTGTCGCCGGAAGCGCTGATCCAGTCGCTCCAGCTCGTCGTGATCGGTGAAAAGGTATTCCCGACCAACCTCGCGGCATTGCTGCTGACCCAGATCTCCACCCCCGCTCCGCAGGGTTCCTGGCGCGGCCTGTCGGCCCGCGAGCGCGAGATTCTCCAGCATCTGGTGATGGGCGCCAGCAACAAGCTGATCGCCAACCGGCTCGGCATCACGGAAGCGACGGTCAAGGTCCACCTGAAGACCCTGCTGCGCAAGATCGACGTCAACAACCGCACCCAGGCCGCCATCTGGGCGATGAACAACGGCATCGTTCCCGATCAGTCGCTGAACGGCGACATGCCCGCCACCCGGCGCCTCCAGGCCGTCTCCGCCTGATAGATCTGATTCCCTTCCGCAGGTCGGGCGCGCACGCTTGCGTCCGGCCTGCCGAGGTAAGCGAGCCATTTGAGAATTATCTCTTTATTGTCGCCATAAGATTGCCAGAAATACCCATTTGGTGTGATAAGCCTGCGCATCCGGCTTGTCCGGTATTTCCCCATCAGGTTTACCGGGGCCGATGCGCATGTTTTCTTTGGTGTGGCATAGACGCCTGTGTCAATTTCTACAGACGATAATATTCATATTCTTTCTAACCGGATTGCCTGCGGCCGTTCTGGCGCAGGCGCCGCCGCCCGAGTTCAAGGCGACGCTCTCCGGCTGGCAGGCCACGTTCGACAAGGCGGCGGGCCGGTTGAGCCGGGGCAGTCTTGACGATGCCGAATACGAAGACCTGCGCGCCGAACTGGCTTCCCTGTCCGGAGGAGGCGCGCCGGATCTCGGCAAGCATGTCGGACGAACTCCGCGACAACCAGCAACTTGCCGATGCGCTGGGAGCGCCTCCAGGCGAGGGCGAGCCTCCGGAAACCCAGGCGGTAGCCGCCGACCGCCAGCGCCTGAGCAGGATCATCGCGGAACTCGACGGTCACCGCCGGCAGGCCGAGCTGATGGCGACCCGCGCCGATATGCTGATGGACTCGGCCGCCGACAAGCGGATGCGGCAGTTCACGGAAGCGCTGTTGCTCCGCAGTGCGCTGCCGCTCGACCCCGCGACCTGGACCAGCCTGCCGGCCCAGGGTGAGTTCCTGCGTGACCGGGTTTCCCGCGCCTTCAGCACCGTCATCGGCTAAACAGGCATGGCGCGAACACGCGATCGAACTGACCGGAGCCTTCGTTCTGGCGTTCGGCGTTGCCTGGCCGCTCCGGCGGCGGCTGAGAGGCCGATTCGGTCATCGCTCCTTACGACGACCCATCCCACCCGCCGCGAGCGGATCATGGCGATGGCGGCCGAGGCCGTCGGCCGCTGTCTGCTGACCGTATTGCCGATCCTGGGTGTAGCCGTGGCCGTCCTGGCGACGCTCAATGGCGACAGCAAGACGGCACCGCTTCAGGCCCTTACCATCGCCGCCGCCGGCGGCATCTCCATCTACCTGTTCTTCTCCGGGCTTGGGCAGAGCCGTGCTGGCGCCAAACCATCCGGTCTGGCAGTTGAGCGGCATCGAACCGGCGTCCGCCAGCGGGCTGGCGTGGCGAATCACCCTGTTCGCGCTGGGCAGCGCTGTCGCGGGCGCCGCCATCGTCCTGCAAAGCCGGTTGCTGTCGCCGCCGGAAATCCAGGCGGTAACCGGTTTCGCGGCATTGTTCCTGGCGACCGCCACCTTCCTGCCGCTTCTCCCCTCCAGGCTCTGGCGCGCCGTGTCGGTGGAGCGGGAGCCATCGACCGAAAACGCCATCAGCGATGCTTCCGCGATACCGGCCGCTTCCACATCCGGCGCTTTCCGTGGTTCCTGGAGCGATCTGCGCTTCCTGGCCGGTGCGGCCTCTCTTCTGGCGCTTGGCGCTTCGCTGGCGGGCTATCGCAATTTCTCGATCTATGTCGCCAAGCTGTCGCTGGCGGCGGTGGCGGTTGCCGGGATGCTGTTCCTGGTTCGCGGAGTCGCCCGCGAATTGCTGAACATGGCGATGGAGTGCGAGCGGGGACCGGTCGCCGAGGTCCGGCGGCTGCTGGTGCGGTCACAGAAAGGCGTGGAGGCGGCAAGCTGGATCGGCCGTGTCCTGATCGATACCGTGCTGATAGCGCTTGGCGGCGCCGTGCTGCTGCCGCTGAGCGGCATCGACTGGTCGGAACTTCAGGGAATGTTCCGGCCTTCATGCATGGGGTGACGGTCGGCGGCGTCCGGCTGGCGCCCGCCGATATGATCGCGGCATCCCTGCTGTTCTCGCTGGCGGTCATGGTGACCCGCTATGTTCAGCGGGTGCTCGACGTCAGGGTGCTTCAGCGGCTCCAGATCGACCTTGGCGTCCAGAACTCGATCCGCACCGGCGTCGGTTATTTCGGTTTCATCATGGCGATGCTGGTCGCCATCGGCGCGCTCGGCCTCGACCTGTCGAACCTGGCATTGGTCGCCGGCGCGCTTTCCGTCGGTATCGGTTTCGGTTTGCAGAACGTCGTCAGCAACTTCGCCGCCGGGCTGATCCTGCTGGTGGAGCGGCCGATCAAGGTCGGGGACTGGGTCATCGTCGGCGACAGGGAGGGGGTCGTGAAACGCATCAGCGTCCGTGCCACCGAACTCCAGACTTTCCAGCGCGCTTCGGTGATCATCCCCAACTCCGAGCTGGTTTCCAAGGCTGTGTTGAACTGGACCTTCAAGGACAAGTTGGGCCGGGTCGATATCAAGATCGGCGTCAAGTCCGGCTCCGACCTGACGCTGGTGCGGGAAACCCTGCTGGCCTGCGCCAATGCCCACCGTCAGGTCGCAAGCTCCCCCAGCGCCTTCGTCGTTTTCCAGGATTTCAACGGCAGCACGATGAACTTCGAACTGCGCTGCTTCGTTCGGGACGTGGATTTTTACCTGACCACCGCCAGCGACCTGCGTTTCGCGATCGTCGAGGCGTTTCAGAGCAAGGGGATCGTCGATCGCCTGAAGAACTGGCGGCGCCTAAGAGACCATTACACCGAATTCATCAGCCGGTAATGGGGATATCAGGTCGCTTGCCCCACTTTGGCCACACCGCTCATGTCTTATGGGGCTATGGGCGGTCGAAGCCCGATGCGGCAGGTTGCCCGATGAAACAAGGACTGGTTTGCCATGTATGCTTCCGAGCCATTCTTCAATTTCGAGCCGCGGCGTCCTGTCGTTCCAAGCTGGTTCCGGGGACTGGTGGTGCCGTTCCTGCTGCTCCTGGCGCTGCCGTTGGCGCTGCTGGTGCTGGCGCTGATGCTGGGCCTCGTCGCGGCCCGCTCGCTGCTGCGCCTGTTCGTCAGCCGACCGGCCCCCGTACGCCCGCAGCCGCAACGGGCGGCCGATGGCGCGCAGATCCTGACCGACGTCGATTACGTCGTCCTGGACGACGAGAAAGCGCTGAGCGGCACCCCGTTCCGGCGGCGGGTCACACCCACCGCCGGTTCGTATGCACTTACAGCGCGTCGGCGATCGCCTTGCCCAGTTGCTCCGTCGTCGCCTTGCCGCCCATGTCGGGCGTCAGGAGCTCCGGCTGGGTCAGCACCTTCTCGATGGCCCGGACGATGACCTGACCGGCATCCTGGTGGCCGAGATGGTCCAGCATCATGGCGCCCGACCAGATCTGGCCGATCGGATTGGCGATGCCTTTCCCGGCGATATCGGGAGCCGAGCCATGCACCGGCTCGAACATCGACGGGAACTCGCGTTCCGGGTTGATGTTCGCCGAGGGTGCGATGCCGATGGTTCCGGTAACCGCCGGCCCCAGGTCGGACAGGATGTCGCCGAACAGGTTGCTGCCGACCACCACGTCGAAGCGCGACGGATTGCGCACGAAATGCGCCGTCAGGATATCGATGTGGTACTGGTCGGTGCGGACATCCGGATAAGCCTCGCTCATCGCTTTGACGCGCTCATCCCAGAACGGCATCGTGTGGATGATGCCGTTGGATTTGGTCGCGGACGTCAGATGCTTCTTCGGCCGTGACTGCGCCAGATTGTAGGCGTAGCGCAGAACCCGGTCCACGCCGCGCCGGGTGAACACGTTCTCCTGGATCGCCATTTCGGCATCGGTTCCGGCATAGAGCCGCCCGCCGATCTCCGAATATTCGCCCTCGTTGTTCTCCCGCACGATCCAGAAATCGATCTCCGGCCGGCCGGCGAGCGGGCAGGGGACGCCCTCGAACAGCCGCACCGGCCGCAGATTGACGTATTGCTGAAAGTTGCGCCGGATCGGGATCAGAAGCTCCCACAGGGAGACATGGTCCGGCACCGTCGGCCATCCCACCGCGCCCAGATATATGGCGTCGTGCCCCTTGATCTGGTCCAACCCGTCCTTGGGCATCATGCTGCCGGCGCTGTGATAGCGGTCGCAGCTCCAATCCAGGTGATCCCAGGTGAACTCGATGCCGAACCGCGCCGCCGACGGTATCGAGCACGCGGATGCCTTCCGGCATCACTTCCTTGCCGATACCGTCACCGGGAATGACGGCAATCCTGTATTTCGCCATTTTCTGGCTCCCTCCTTTTTTGTATCGACATATGAACGCCTTGGCTTGCAATCGGTATAGCCGCAATTCATCTCGGCACGCGCTTGTAAATTCGCCCCATCGCTGCCACACACCCACTTTGATGGATAACAGACGAGGGGCAGGCGGCATGGATGCGACGGTGATCGGGCTGACGGCGGTGGGTGTCGCCGTGACCGGCGAAACGCCGCGCGTTCTGGTCGTCCGGCAGGTGCCGCCGACAGCGCCAGCCGGTGCGTCCGCGCTTGAAGGCATGCCGGCGCCCCATCGCGATTCGCTGCCGTTCGGCCCGTTCGATCCGCAACAGCACAGGACGCTGGAAAGCGGTCTGCGCCAGTGGGTGGAGCAGCAGACCGGCCTGCCGCTCCGCTATGTCGAGCAGCTCTACACCTTCGGCGACCGCTATCGCGACCATGGCGAACTGACCGGCGGTCCCCGAGTCGTGTCGGTCGGCTATCTGGCCCTGGTGCGGGAGGCGCCGCTGTCGGGAACCGGCGGGGCCGAGTGGCGGGACTGGTACGAGTTCCTTCCCTGGGAGGACTGGCGCGACGGCCGCCCGCCGCTGGTCGATCGGGTGATCCGCCCGGCGCTCCGGCGCTGGATCGATTCCGCGCGCGACGATGCAAACCAGCGATCTGCGGGCCGAGCGGGTCGGCCTCAGCTTCGGCAGTGGTGCGGAAGACGCCGCCTGGGATTTCGAGCGGGCGCTTGAGCGCTACGAGCTGCTGTACGAAGCCGGGCTGGTGGTCGAGGCGCAGCGCGACCGCGACGCCATCCGGGCGGCTGGCCGCGAGGACCCGATCGCCGTCCGCTCATCGGAAACGCCCAAGGCGCTCGGCAAGCCGATGGCGTCGGACAACCGGCGCTTTCTGGCCGCCGCACTCGGCCGCCTGCGCGGCAAGCTCAAATACCGCCCGCTGGTGTTCGAACTGCTGCCGCCGACCTTCACCCTGTTCCGCCTCCAGCAGGTCGTGGAGGCGCTGTCCGGCGTCGGTCTGCACAAGCAGAATTTCCGCCGGCTGGTGGTGGCCGGCGGCCTTGTCGAGCCGACCGGTCAGGTCGAAAGCCTGACCCGCGGCCGCCCCGCCGAACTCTTCCGCTTCCGCCGCGAGGTCCTGCGCGAGCGGACCTCGTCCGGGCGTCGGAGTTCCGGCGGTTCGCGCCGCCGATTGTCCGGCACGCTGCTTGCTTACGTAATTCTGCGCATGATGAATTTTCTTCCTTTGGTGGTGGCGCAGGGGAACTGGGGCGGCCGGTGTTCTATGCCGGCGCCTCCTGAAGGCCAATGGCCCGCCGCTTTTTCATGGCCTGTCGCTTTTTCGGTCGCGTTTCTAGCCGGAGCAACTGATCGATGCGGCGGCGGTGCATCAGATTGGTGCGGACGAGGCGGGCGAAGGTGAGCGGGCTTTTGATGGCGTCCTGAGTGGCCTGGGCGAGACGCAGCAGCACAAAGGCGATCAGCGCCACGGCGATCTGGATGCGCACGGCGTTCTCGCTGGTGCCGACGAAGTGGCGGATCTTCAGCGTCTGCTTGACCCAGCGGAAGAACAGCTCGATCGCCCAGCGCCTTTTGTAGAGGTCGGCGATGTCCTGGGCGGGGGCCTCGAGATCGTTGCTGAGGATGCGCAGCACCTTGCCGGTCTCGATCCTCACCGTCACCTCGCGCACCGGCGCCTGGAACGGGTTCCGGCGGCGGCCGGCCTGACGCTCGGGCAGGCGGCCGACGCGGTCGGACAGGATGACGCCGCCGTCGCCGGGCGTCGGCGGCACGGGGCGCTCCTCCTCCACCGTCAGGGGGTGTTGGTCTTGAACCGCGTGACGATCCGGCAGTCCGCCGCGTGCAGCTCCGCCCACCAGCCATAATCGTAGTAGCCGAGGTCGAAGACGTAGGTGGCGCCGGCCTCGATCGGCATCGCCTTGGCGGCCGTCAGGTCGGTGACGCGGGCCGGCGTCACCACGGCGTGGATCGGCCGGTCGGCGTCCGGATCGTAGACGATGTGGGCCTTGGCGCCGCACGCCGTGGCCGAAAAGCGCGCCCACCGCTCGCTCAGCGCGCTGAGACGGACGCTGGTCGAATTGATCAGGTATGTGGCCCCGTCCATGTGCCGGCGCAGGCCGCGATGGACTTGCTCCAGAACCACCCCCAGCAGATCGCCGAACAGCGCGGCGGGGCGATGGCGGTTGGCGTCGCCCAGCGTCGAGCGCCTCACCGGATCGCAACCCAGCTCGGACAGCCGCGCCGCGTGGCTCTCCAGTTCCGCGACGATCGCCCGAAGGCCCGGCGCCCCCGACAGCTGCCCGTACAGCAGGGCCACAAGCTGGCTTTTGCTGTCCAGCCCCCGCGCGGCGTCATCCGAGCCATGGGCCTTGACCAGCTCCTCGAAGCGGGCGTGCGGAACATGCTTCAAAAGTTGGTACAGCACGGTATTCTGGTCGGGCACGGCGTTGCTCCTGTCTCAGGTCCGGATCGTCTCAAACGTCCGGAATGTGAGGAGATGAATGCCGTGCGCCAGACATTGCAAAAACGGAACTGACGGCCGCCCTCAGCCCTGGATGAACGCCAGCAGATCGGCGTTGAACTGATCCTGCTGGGTCGTGGCGAGGCCGTGCGGGGCGCCGGGATAGATCTTGAGCACGGCGTTCTTGACCAGCTTCGACGACAGCATGGCCGCAGCGCCGATCGGGACGATCTGGTCATCGTCGCCATGGACGATCAGCGTCGGCACGTCGAACTTCTTCAGGTCTTCGGTGAAGTCCGTCTCGGAGAACTGCCTTGATGCAGTCGAACGCGTTCTTGAGCCCCGCCTGCATGCCCTGAAGCCAGAACGAGTCGCCGCACGCCCTGGCGAGACCTTCGCGCCTTCCCGGTTGTAGCCGTAGAACGGCATGGTCAGGTCCATGAAGAACTGCGACGGTCATTGAAGGTGCTGGCGCGGATGCCGTCGAACACCTCGATCGGCAGGCCGCCCGGATTGGCGTCGGTCTTGAGCATCAGCGGCGGCACCGCGCCGAGCAGCACCGCCTTGGCGACCCGGCCCGTGCCGTGGCGGCCGATATAGCGCGTCACTTCCCCGCCGCCCGTGGAATGGCCGACAAGGACGATGTCCTTCAGGTCGAGCGACTCGATCAGCTGCGGCGAGATCGTCGGCATAGGTGTCCATGTCGTTGCCGTTCCAGGTCTGGCTGGAACGGCCATGGCCGCGCCGGTCATGGGCGATGACGCGGTACCCGCGCTCGCCCAGGAAGACCATCTGGTCGTCCCAGGCATCGGCGCTCAGCGGCCAGCCATGGGAGAAGACCACCGGCTGCCCCGATCCCCAATCCTTGTAGTAGATCTCAGTGCCGTCCTTCGTCGTGATCGTGCTCATCGTCATGAGTTCCTGTGATGGAAGAGGCTTCCATCGTGGCTCCCACCGGTCCGGCGCCGCTATTAAGAAACTGCTTTAAATATCCGCGTATCGGAGACTGCGCTGAGCCTGCATGACATCGCATGGCATGTGGCGCCTTGGCGCATGGCATCGAGCCTCGAATTTCAGGCAATGGTTATGCTGCAATGCAACATAGCCGGTGTCGCTGATGCTGGCCCGCTCCTGGAACCAAGGCCGATCATGCGCCCATCGCCCTCGCTCCCCGATATCGACCATTCCGTGCCGGTCTTCCGCCTTATCGTCGCCGGCGTGTTCCTGCTGGTTCTGTTCATCATCGCGACCGTCGGCTCCACAGCACCTGCGGAAGAAGATCCGATGCGGGCGAGGCTGGCGGGCGTTCTCGACCCGGCTCTGCGCGACAAGCTGGCGCACTATGCGGAAACCATGGCGGCGCCACGGCCGATGATCGAGGTCGATACTCCTGAAGGCCACTTCAAGGCGGACAACTGCGCCGCCTTCATCGCGCTGGCGGGGCGTGACGCGCGGGGCCGGGGTCTGATCGACCATCCGCTGGCGCCGCTCTATCAGGAATGCTCGGTCATGCGGCTGCTCCACAATGCGCGGCAGCCGGAAGACCACGTGGCGCCGCTGGCCAGTCTTGCCCGCGCCGTGGTCAACCGTCTGGACCCGGCGACCCTGCACGCTCTTGCCCCGGCATGGGCCGGCAAATCGCGCCGTCTGGCGGATGTGGCCGCTGACAGCATCACCGTGACCGACCGCAGGATCGACCTTGCGCGCGGCGATGCCCGCTGGAGCCTGGAGGTGGTCGCATCGGTCGATGTCGCCGGTTCTCCCGTGGAGGATCTGTTGTCCGGATCGGGCAGCGGCTCGGGCAGACGAGACTTTCATGGTCCTGATGACCCGTGACGATGGTGCGCTGGCGGCCCTGCCGCTCAACGTCTTCGTGGTCGGCGGCGGTCTGGCGATGGCTCAGGCGCAAGCCCAAGGCTTCTGAAATCAAGCGCGGAGAACCGGGTTCTCCGCGCTTTTTGTTTCCATCATATATACTCATAAAGAGTATATTATAATATACTCGTTGCGAACATAAATTGGATGTGCTCAGGTAGAGCAGAAAGGCCTTCAGCAGAGCCCTGGAACAAGCCACCCTGGAACAAAGCCAATGTCCGCAGCCGCCGATCTCGCCTATACGCCCGCCATCGCCGAAGCGACCGCATCCATCTACGAACGGATGCGCCGTGTCGTTCCGGCAGTCGAATGGCCGTTTCACGCCCCCTTGATCCACGCGATCAATACGCTGAAGCGGGAGCGTAACGCCGTCATCCTGGCTCACAACTACCAGACGCCGGAGATCTTCCACGGCGTCGCCGACATCGTCGGCGACAGTCTGGCGCTGGCCCGGCAGGCGGCGAGCACCGATGCCGACGTGATCGTGATGGCCGGCGTTCATTTCATGGCGGAAACCGCCAAGCTGCTGAACCCGGAAAAGACTGGTCCTGATCCCGAGCATGTCGGCGGGCTGCTCGCTGGCCGACAGCATCACGGGCGCCGACATCCGCCTGCTGAAGCAGAAATACCCCGGCGTGCCGGTCGTGACCTATGTCAACACCTCGGCCGAAGTGAAGGCGGAAACCGACATCTGCTGCACCTCCGGCAACGCGGTGCAGGTGGTGGAGAGCCTCGGTGTTGACCGCGTGCTGTTCCTGCCCGACGAATATCTGGCGAAATACGTCGCGACCCAGACCAAGGTCGAGATCATCGCCTGGAAGGGCCATTGCGAAGTCCACGAGCGCTTCACCGGCGACCAGCTTCGCGAATACCGCGCCGGTTCGACGGCATCACCATCATCGCCCACCCGGAATGCCCGCCCGACGTGCTGGAAGCGTCCGACTTCGTCGGCTCGACCGCCCAGATGATCGATTACGTCGGCGACGAAGCGGCCGGCCCGCGTGCTGATGGTGACCGAGTGCTCCATGAGCGACAACGTCGCGACCGAGCCTGCCGGACGTGGAGTTCATCCGGCCGTGCAATCTGTGCCCGCACATGAAGCGGATCTCGCTCGCCAACATCCTTGAAAGCCTCCACACGCTGGAGCCGCGCGTCGAGATCGATCCGGCCATCGCCGACCGGGCGCGCCTCGCCGTTGAACGCATGATCGCCGTCGGCCGCTGAGGGGCCATCGCCATGACGCACATGACTGAAGGGATGGCGGGCGGAATGCCCGCCGTCCGGGATGCCGGGATCGTGGTCATAGGGTCCGGCATGGCCGGGCTGACCACGGCCCTGCGCCTGTCGCCCCAGCCGGTGACTCTGCTGACCAAAACGGCGGATCTTCCCGGTGGATCAAGCCCCTATGCGCAGGGGGGAGTGGCCGCCGCCATCGGCCCGGACGATAATCCCGGCGACCATGCCGCCGATACCGTCGTGGCCGGTGCCGGGATCACCGACGACTCTGATGGCCCAACTGCTGGCGGCGGAAGGCGCCGATCAGGTTCGCCGCCTGATAGCGTCCGGAACCGCCTTCGACCGCGATGCCGACGGCGCGCCGCTGCTGGGCCGTGAAGCGGCTCATCGGGCGGGCGCGGATCGTCCATGCCGGGGGTGACGCCACCGGCCGCGTCCTGACGCACGAGTTCGCCGCCCTTGTCCGCCGCACCGGCGTCCATCACGGTGATGACGGAGGCGTTCGCCACCGATCTGGTCGTCCGCGACGGTCGTGTCCACGGCGTTCTGGCACGCCACGCCGATGGCGGCTGGATCTTCCATCGCGCCAGCCACGTGGTGCTGGCGACCGGCGGCGTCGGCAGCGTCTTCCTGCATACCACCAACCCGGCGGAGAATACCGGCGACGGCCTCGCCATGGCGGCGCGGGCGGGGGCGGCCTTGGGGATCTGGAGTTCGTCCAGTTCCACCCGACGGCGCTGGCGGCCGATGATGGTTCCGGCCGACCGCTGCCGCTGCTGACCGAAGCTCTGCGCGGGGCAGGGGCCGTCATGCTCGACGGCAAGGGCCGGCGCTTCATGCCCGACGAGCATCCCGATGCTGAACTGGCGCCGCGCGATATCGTCGCCCGCGCCGTCTGGCGCCGGGTAGCTGCGGGAGAGCGGGTCACCCTCGACATGCGCTCCGCCCTTGCCGAGGATGCGGGGCACTTCCCGACGGTGCTCGATCTCTGCGCCCAAGCCGGCATCGACCCGACGCGCGAGCCTGTTCCGATAGCGCCCGCAGCGCATTACCACATGGGCGGCGTCGTCACCGACGCCGACGGACGCACCAGCATCGAAGGCCTGTGGGCCTGCGGAGAGGTCGCGAACACGGGCGTCCATGGCGCCAACCGCCTTGCCAGCAATTCGCTGCTCGAAGCGCTGGTGTTCGGCGACCGGGTCGCCCGTGCGATCACCGCTGCGGGGGCAGGGGGCAAGCGTTCTCCCATCGCCATTCCCACAATTCCGGCGGTGCCGGGTGGCAACGGAGAAGCCGTCGCCGGGATTCGCGGCCGCCTCCGCCGCGCGATGTACGACCATGTCGGGCTGTCGCGCGACGCCGCCGGTCTGGATCGGGCGCTCGACGCTCCTCGCCGGACTGGAAGCGGAGCGTACCCGGCTTGGCAGGCAGGGCGTCGCGTCCTTCGCCGACACCGTCGCCTGGGGCGAATTGCGCAACCTGCTCCTGAGCGCCGTTCTGATCACCCGCGCCGCCTCGCAGCGGGAGGAAAGCCGGGGCGCCCATTACCGCTCCGATTTCCCCGCCGCTTCGCCCGCGTGGCAACACCGCCGTTTCATCAGCCTGCGCGATTTCGACGCCCTGCGCGTCCCGCAGCAACCCGTGAAGGAAGCCCGCCATGCCGTACCCGCTGGTTTATGAACCGCTGGTCCGCGCCGCCCTGCTGGAAGACCTCGGCCGTGCCGGCGACCTGACGACCGACACGGTGGTCCCGGCTGACGCCACGGCCCGCGCCCGGTTCGTCGCCCGTCACCCTGGCCGGGTGGCGGGGCTGACCGTTTCCCTGTCGGCCTTCCGCCTGCTCGATCCCGGCTCTGTCGATCGAGACCTTGATACCCGACGGCAGCGACGTTTCTCCCGGCGACACCCTGGCGGTGGTATCCGGCCTCGCCCGCCCGATCCTGTCGGCGGAGCGCACCGCGCTCAATCTGCTCGGCCGCCTGTGCGGCATCGCGACCGCCACGCGCGGGCTGGTTCAGGCGGTGGAGGGCTGCAAGGCGCGCATCACCTGCACCCGCAAGACCACGCCCGGTCTGCGCGCCCTGGAGAAGGAGGCGGTGCGTCTTGGCGGCGGCAGCAACCACCGCTTCGGCCTGGATGACGCCGTGCTGATCAAGGACAACCACCTGATCGCCGGCGGCGGCATCCAGGCCGCCGTAGCGCGTGCCCGCGCCGGCCTCGGCCATATGGTGAAGATCGAGGTGGAGGTGGACACCCTGGCTCAGCTTGAGGAGCTTATCCCCCTGGGCGTCGATGCCGTCCTGCTCGACAACATGCCGCCCGAAACGCTGAGCCGCGCCGTCCGCATGGTCGATGGCCGGATGCTGACGGAAGCATCCGGCAACATCAACGCCAAGACCGTCCGCGCCGTGGCGGAAACCGGCGTCGATATGATCTCCGTCGGCTGGCTGACGCACAGCGTCACCAACTTCGACGTGGGCTTGGATTTCGACTGACAGCGAGTTGCAAAACGTTGGGGCCGGCCTTCGCACTGAAAGCGAAGGCCGACCTTGACCGGGTCCGATATCCCGTTACTTCTGCTGCTTCGCCGCCTGCGCCCGCGCGAAGGCTTCCGCCAGCGCGCCGCCCAAGGCGGGACCGGCCGACATCACCGCCGGTTCGCGCGGAGCCCGCTTTTCCCCACGGTCCTGCCTGTCGCCGCGATCCGGGCGCTTGCCGCCGCCGGCATTGCCGCCGGGCGCACCCGCCGCCGCAGGACGCCGGTCGCGCTGCGGCTCGCCACGTCCGCCGGTCCGACCACCGCCACCGCTGCGCTCGCCCCGCTGCTCGCGCGGCTTCTGCGGCTGCGCTGCGCCGCCGCGCGCGGCTCCGGTGCGGCGGGCCGTGCCGCCTGTTCGTCCAGGCGCATGGTCAGCGCGATGCGCTTCCGCTTGAGATCGACCTCCAGCACCTTGACCTTCACCACGTCGCCCGCCTTGACCACCGTATGGGGGTCCTTGACGAACTTGTTGGCAAGCTGGGAGATATGCACCAGCCCGTCCTGATGGACGCCGATATCGACGAAGGCGCCGAAGGCCGTGACATTGGTCACGACACCTTCCAGCACCATGCCGAGCTCAAGGTCCTTCAGTTCATGGACGCCTTCCTTGAAGACCGCCGTCTTGAACTCCGGACGCGGGTCGCGGCCCGGCTTTTCCAACTCGGCGATGATGTCCTGAACGGTCGGCAGGCCGAACTTTTCGTCGGTGAAGTCTTCCGGGCTCAGCGAGCGCAGCAGCGGCGCGTCGCCGATGATCTGGCTCAGCGGCTTGCCGGCCTTCGCCAGGATGCGCTCGACCACCGGATAGGATTCCGGGTGGACGGCGGAGGCGTCCAGCGGGTCGTCGCCGTTGGCGATGCGGAGGAAGCCCGCCGCCTGCTCGAAAGCCTTCGGCCCGAGCCGGGCGACCTCGTTCAACTGCTTCCGGGTGCGGAAAGCGCCGTTGCGGTCGCGGAACTCCACGATGTTGCGGGCGACGCTGTCGGACAGGCCGGACACCCGCGCCAGCAGCGGCACCGATGCGGTGTTCAGATCGACGCCGACGGCGTTCACGCAGTCCTCGACCACGGCATCCAGGCTGCGCGCCAGCTTCGAGCCGCTGACATCGTGCTGGTACTGGCCGACGCCGATCGACTTCGGCTCGATCTTGACCAGTTCGGCCAGCGGGTCCTGAAGCCGGCGCGCGATCGACACGGCGCCGCGCAGCGACACGTCAAGCTGCGGGAACTCCAGCGCCGCCACTTCCGACGCCGAATAGACCGAAGCGCCGGCTTCCGACACCACCAGCTTGGAGAGGTTCAGGTTCGGGTGCTGCTTGATCACGTCGTTGACCAGCTTGTCCGTCTCGCGGCTGGCCGTGCCGTTGCCGATGCTGATCAGCTCGATCTTGTGGCGGAAGGCCAGTGCGGCGATGACCGCGATCGAGCCTTCCCAGTCGTTCTTCGGCTGGTGCGGATAGATCGTCGTCGTCTCCACCACCTTGCCGGTCGCGTCCACGACGGCGACCTTCACGCCGGTGCGGATGCCGGGGTCGAGGCCGATGGTCGCGCGCGGGCCGGCGGGGGCCGCCAGCAGCAGGTCATGCAGGTTGCGGGCGAAGACGCGGATCGCGTCGTCTTCGGCGCGGTCGCGCAGGTCGCCCAGCAGATCCAGCTCGACATGCAGGCCGATCTTGGTCTTCCAGGCCCAGCGCACCGTCTCCAGCAGCCACTTGTCCGCCGCCCGGCCGGCATCGCGGATGCCCAGATGGCTGGCGATGATCGCCTCGCAGGGGTGCTGCAGGTCGGTCGCGGGATCGCCGACCTCGATCTTGAGGTCGAGCACGCCCTGCGTCCGGCCGCGGAACATGGCGAGCGCCCGGTGCGACGGGATCTGCTTCAGCGGTTCGGAGAAGTCGAAATAGTCGGAGAACTTGGCGCCTTCCTCGCGCTTCGCCTCGACCACGGCGGAAACCACCTTGCCGTTGTCGGCGACATAGCCGCGCAGGCGGCCGACCAGTTCGGCATCCTCGCCGAACCGCTCGACCAGGATATGGCGCGCACCTTCCAGCGCCGACTTGACGTCGGGCACGCCCTTTTCCAGATCGACGAAGGCGACCGCCGCCGCTTCCGGAGCCACGACCGGGTTTTCCAGAAGCCCCAGCGCCAGCGGCTCCAGACCGGCCTCGCGGGCGATCATCGCCTTGGTGCGGCGCTTGGGCTTGTAGGGCAGGTAAAGGTCTTCAAGCCGGGTCTTGGTGTCGGCCGCGTCAAGCTGCGCCTTCAGCTCGTCCGTCAGCTTGCCCTGTTCGGCGACGCTGGACAGGATGGCGGTGCGCCGCTCCTCAAGCTCCCGGAGATAGCGCAGGCGCTCTTCCAGGGTGCGGAGCTGGGTGTCGTCCAGGCCGCCGGTGGCTTCCTTGCGGTACCGCGCGATGAACGGAACCGTCGATCCCTCATCCAGCAGGGCAATGGCTGCCTCGACCTGGTTTTCCCGGGCGGAGAGTTCGTCGGCGATACGTTTGCTGATGCTGATCATGTCGTGAAGGCACGGCTGCAGTGAAAACCGAAAGTCGGGTGGGCCACCCTATACTCCGTCGAGATGCCTGAAGGCTAGGGACCTTATCCGGCACAAGGCATATCGGGTTGTTGGTTAATGTGAAATTAAATCCTGCATGGCAATTCTCAGCGGCCCTTATGGAGGATTCGCATGCCTGCTCCCCTCGTAGCCCTGATGATTCTCTGGCTGGCGATCGGCTGCGTGTTCACGTCCAGGTGCCGGTTCGCCACAGCATCCAGGGGCTGGCGGGGGCAGGTGGCTCAACTACTTGCGACCGTCATCCTCACCGTGATCTGGCCGGTCCTGGCTTGGGCCAGGGTGCTGGCGCTGCTGCCGTAGCTTGGCCCAAGCGCCGCTCCGGTGCCCGGTCCAGCCTGCGGCAAACTGGCTCAGGCCGGCTCAAGCAGGCCCGCTTAACTAATTTTTGACACGGGCTGCGACATCATAATGTCACAGACGCACGGTGGTGCGTTTCCTCCCTGACTGAAAAACTCCGGCCCTTACAACAGTGAGGGCCGGTTTTTTCTTGTCCGGCTCGAGCATTGCCGGACAAGACCCATGCCGCCTCCCGCCGCCCTGCGGAATGCGCGGACGGGATGTTTGCATCAGGGGTGTCCCGGCATGCTATAAGCACGGGGAATATCCTTATATCCGCGGTGGTTTCTCACCATGGTTCCTCAGCCGGTCCCCAGCCTTGGCATTCATTAGTTTATGCATCGCGGCGATGCTGCTCCTGGCGCTCGCGGGCATGGCGCGGTCGTGGCTGCCGCGTGCCCACGAGGTCGTTCATGGCGGCATGGCCGTCGTCTGCGGCGCCGCCACGCTGGCGGTGCTGGTCCGCCTTGTGACCGGCGATACGGGCATCGACACGCTGGCGCTGCCCGTCGGTCTGCCCTGGCTGCATGCCAATCTGCGCCTGGATGCCCTGTCCGCCGTGTTCCTGCTGGCGGTCAATCTGGCGGCGTGCCTCGCCTCCGTCTTCGGCTGGAGCTATGCGCGCCACGACGATGAGCCGGGCAGGGTGCTGCCGATCTTCCCGCTCTTCATCGCGGGCATGAACCTCGTGCTGGTCGCCGACGACGCCTTCGTCTTCCTGGCGGCGTGGGAGTTCATGTCGCTGACCTCCTGGCTGCTGGTGCTCTCGACCCACCGGGAGGAGGAGACGCCGCGCGCGGCGCATGTCTATCTGGTCATGGCAAGCTTCGGCACCGCCTGCCTGCTGCTCTGCTTCGGCATGCTGGCGGGTACCGGCGGGGATTACAGCTTCGCCGGCATCCGCGCGCATCCCCCGGACGCGGTATCCGCCAGCATCGCGGCGCTGCTGGTCCTGCTGGGGGCGGGGTCGAAGGCCGGTCTGGTGCCCCTGCATGTCTGGCTGCCGCTGGCCCATCCCGCCGCACCCAGCCATGTCTCCGCGCTGATGAGCGGGGTCATGACCAAGGTCGCCATATACGGCCTGATCCGCGTCCTGTTCGATCTGGTCGGCCAGCCGCTCTGGTGGTGGGGCAGCATCCTTGCCGTCGTCGGCGCCGTGACCGCCGTGGTCGGCGTGCTCTACGCGCTGATGCAGGACGACATGAAGAAGCTGCTGGCCTATTCGACGGTCGAGAATATCGGCGTCATCGTCATCGGGCTGGGTCTGGCGCTGGTGTTCAAGGCGTCGGGCGTGCCGGCCCTGGCGGCGCTCGCCATGACCGCCGCCATGCTCCACGTCCTCAACCACAGCCTGTTCAAGAGCATCCTGTTCTTCACGGCGGGCGCCATCCTGACCTCCACCGGGGAGCGCAAGCTCGACCGGCTGGGCGGGCTGATCCACCGGATGCCGACGACCGCGCTGTTCTGCCTGATCGGCGCCGCCGCGATCTCGGCCCTGCCGCCGCTCAACGGCTTCGTGGCGGAGTGGATGCTGTTTCAGGCCGTCCTCAACGGCCCGCTGCTGGAGCAGTGGGAGTTGAAGATCGGCTTCGCCGTGATCGGCGCGCTGCTGGCGCTGTCGGCGGCCCTCGCCGCCGCCTGCTTCGTCCGCTTCTACGGCATCATCTTCCTCGGACGTCCGCGCTCGCCCGCCGCTGAACAGGCGCGGGAGGTCGATCCGGTGATGCTGGCCGCGATCGGAGTGCCGGCCGTCCTGTGCATCGTCATCGGCGTGCTGCCGACCATCGCCATTCGAGATGATCGAGCCGGTCAACCGGCTGGTGGCGGGGGAAGGGCTGTTCGATGCCGGCGGCCATGGCGGCTGGGTCTGGCTGGCGCCCGCCAGCGCGTTCGGCAACAGCTACAGCGGCCTCATGATGTTCCTGACCATCATGATCCTGACGATCCTGGCGGTCTTCATGATCCACCGCTACGCGTCCAACCGGGTGCGGCGGTCGATCGCCTGGGGCTGCGGCTTCACCGATCCCGCTCCCCTCGGGCAGTATTCCGCCGACAGCTTTTCCCAGCCGCTGAGGCGGGTCTTCGCCGGCCATCTGTTCCGCACCCGCGACCGGGTCGATATGCCGGCTCCGGGGGAAACGCGGCCCGCCCGCTTCACGCTGGAGCTTCGCGATCCCGCCTGGGACTGGATCTTCACGCCCATCACCCGCCTTGTCGGCTGGATCGCCGACCGGGTCGATGCCTTGCAGTTCCTCACCATCCGCAGCTACCTGTCGCTGATGTTCTTCGCCCTGATCGTGCTCCTGGTCATGGTGGCGGTGTCGCAATGATGGTCGTCCAGGCCCTGCTCGCGGGCGTCTTCCAGGTCATCCAGATGGCGCTGGTGCTGATGCTGGCGCCCGGATCTGACGGGGCTGGTCCGCGTCGTCAAGGCGCGGCTGGTCGGCCGGCGCGGGCCGCCGCTGGTGCAGCCTTACCGCGATCTGCTGCGCCTGCTGAAGAAGGAAGTGGTGCTGGCGGAGAACGCCTCCTGGCTGTTCCGCACCACGCCCTATCTGGTGTTCACCGCGATCTGGCTGGCGGCGGCCCTGGTGCCGACATTCTCCACGGCGCTGGCGCTGACGCGCCACCGCCGATCTGATAGCGCTGGTGGCCCTGCTCGCCAGCGCCCGCTTCTTCCTGGCGCTCGCCGGGATGGATGTCGGGACCAGCTTCGGCGGACTGGGATCGTCGCGGGAAATGATGATCGCGGCGCTGGCGGAGCCGGCCATGCTGATGGTGATCTTCTCCGTCGCGATCCTGGTGCGGACCACGTCGCTGTCCCTGATCGTGGATTTCATGCTGAGCGGCAGCGTCGGCCTGCGGGTGTCGCTGGCGCTGGCGCTGATCTCGCTCCTGATGGTCGCCATCGCGGAAAACGGCCGCGTCCCGATCGACAACCCGGCCACCCATCTGGAACTCACCATGGTCCATGAAGCCATGGTGCTGGAATATTCCGGCCGGCATCTGGCGCTGATCGAAGCCGCCAGCATGCTGAAGCTGGTGCTCTACATGGCCCTGATCGCCTGCATCTTCCTGCCCTGGGGGATATCCGGAGCCGGACGAGGGGCCGGTCGAGCTGCTGGTCGGCCTGCTGACCTTCGTGCTCAAGCTGGCCGGCGGGGCCGTGCTGCTCGCGGTGTTCGAAACCGGCATCGCGAAGATGCGGGTGTTCCGCTACGGCGAGTTCCTTGGCGGCGCCCTGCTGCTGAGCCTGCTGGGCGCCATCTTCCTCTATGTCTCGACGGGATTGTAGGCGCACGATCATGCCCAGCATTCACTACGACATAGCCCACCTGCTCGGCGCCTTGGTCCTGCTGCTCAGCTTCGCCCTGCTGTACCAGCGGCGGCTGTTCGCGCTGATCAAGATGTTCGCGATCCAGTCCGCCGCACTGGCGGCGGCCGCCGCATGGCAGGGCTATATCCAGGACGCGCCGCACCTCTACATCACGGCGGTGCTGGCGCTCGGCATGAAGGCCATCATCATCCCGGTGGCGCTGCACAGGATCATCGTCAAGCTGAACATCGAGCGCACCGTCGATACCGCGCTTGGCGTCGGCCCGACCATGATCGCCGGCGTCAGTCTGGTGACCCTGTCGATCCTGCTGGTGCTGCCGGTGACGGCCGATGTCACGGCGCTGACGCGGGAGGATCTGGCGCTGGCCCTCTCGGTCGTGCTGCTGGGCCTGCTGACCATGATCACGCGGCGCAACGCCATCGGTCAGGTGGTGGGCTTCATGTCGCTGGAGAACGGCCTGATCCTGGCGGCGGTCGGTGTCGAAGGCATGCCGCTGATCGTCGAAATGCTGGTCGCCTTCGCCGTCATGGTCGCCTTCATCATCTTCGGCATCTTCTTCTTCCACATCCGGGAACGGTTCGACACCCTCGACCTGCACAACCTGGAAACCTTCCGCGGGGAACACCGGTGATCTTCCTTCCGGTCAACCCGGTCCACATCATCCTGGCGCTGCCCTTCCTGTCCGCGATCGGGCTGGCCGCCGTCGGGCCCCATTGGCTGGCGACGCGGCTCAACTCGCTGGCTTCCGGCATCACGCTGGTGGCGGCGACCAGCCTGCTGAGTCGACTTTCCGGAGACGACGGCCCTGTTCCTGGTGGACGACTTCAACGTCTATCTGGCGCTGCTGACGGCTTTCGTGGGCTTCACGACCTCGCTGTTCAGCGCCGGCTATATCGAGCACGAGGTCGAGACGGGCCGGCTGACGCCGCGGTTCCTGCGCTTCTACCACTCGATGTTCCAGGCCTTCATGTTCACCATGCTGCTGGCGCTGTTCGCCAACAACTTAGGTGTCCTGTGGGTCGCGGTCGAAGGCGCCACCCTGACCACGGTCCTGATGGTCAGCCTCTACCGCACGCCCGCCGCGATCGAGGCGGCCTGGAAATACTTCATCCTGTGCGGCGTCGGCATCGCCCTTGCCCTGTTCGGCACGATCCTGATCTATCTGGCGGCCCAACCCGTCATGGGCGGCGGCACCAATGCGATGACGTGGTCCGACATGATGGGGCAGATGAGCCGCGTCAGCCCGGAACTGCTGAACCTCGCCTTCGTCTTCATCCTGATCGGCTACGGCACCAAGGTCGGTCTGGTGCCGCTCCATGCGTGGCTGCCCGATGCCCATGCGGAAGGGCCGACGCCGATTTCGGCCGTGCTGTCCGGCCTGCTGCTCAACGTGGCGCTCTATGCGGTCCTGCGCTTCAAGATGCTGATGACGGCCAACGGCCACACGATGGCGCCGGGGCCGCTGATGACCGTGATGGGGCTGCTGTCGCTCCTGCTGGCATCCTTCATGCTGTACCGGCGGCGCGACATCAAACGGCTGTTCGCCTACAGCTCGATCGAGCATATGGGGATCATCACCTTCGCCTTCGGCATGGGCGGGCCCGTCGCCAACTTCGCGGGCCTGCTGCACATGTCGATGCACAGCCTGACCAAGTCGGCGATCTTCGTCGCGGTCGGGCTGGCGACTCAGATCAAGGGAACGCAGCAGATATCGGAGATCCGGGGCCTGACCTCCAGCCATCCCGCCATCGGCTGGGGGCTTGGTGGTCGGCGTGCTCGCCATCGCCGGGCTGCCGCCGTTCGGCATTTTCCTCAGCGAATTCCTGCTGGTGACATCCACCTTCGCCCGCAACCCGTTGCTGGCGCTGCTCCTTGTCGCCGGCATCGTGCGTCGCGTTCGGAGCGCTGATCCTGCGGCTCCAGTCGCTGGCTTTCGGTCCAGCCGGCGGGTGCGAACGAACCGGTCGCGGCCAGCACCTTCCCGCTGGTGCTCCACATGATCATCGTCCTGATAGCGGGCGTCTGGCTGCCGGAGCCGCTGGTCGAGTGGTTCCAGTCCATCGCCAAACTGCTCGGCTGAGGGGAGAGGATTTCATGCTCGACCATCTGGCCTCGATCGGCATCCGCGCTGAAAACCACCGTCCCTATGCGCGCTTCGATCTCAGACCGCGATGCCTGGGCCGGTCTGATAACCACCCTTGGCGAAAAGCAGGATTGGTCGCTGCTGGGATTGTGGGCCGATACCGGTATCGTCCACATGGCGCTCCGCGATGAAGCCGCCGGGACTATCGGCGTCGTTTCCCTCTCGTGCCCGGAAGGCCGCTTTCCCTCGGTCGGCGGAGTGCGTCCCGGCGGCGATCAGGCTGGAGCGCACGATACAGGACCTGTTCGGCATATGCGCCGAGTCGCTGGTGGACCCGCGCCCCTGGCTCGACCATGACAGTTGGCCGATCCGCCTGCCGCTGTCGGCCGACCCGCCCGATCCGCTGGGCCAGCCGGAGCCCTATCCCTTCCTGCCGGTGGAAGGGCCGGGCCTGCACCAGATCCCCGTCGGCCCCGTCCATGCCGGCATCATCGAGCCGGGGCATTTCCGCTTCACCTGCAATGGTGAAACCGTGGTCCGGCTGGAGCAGCGCCTGGGCTATGTCCACAAGGGCACCGAATGGCTGATGGCCGGCCGCTCGATCACCGAGGCCGCCAAGCTGGCGGCGCGTGTGTCGGGTGACAGCACGGTGGCCCATTCCTGGGCCTTCGCCAGCGCCGTCGAAGCCGCCACCGGCACGCAGGTTCCCGCCCGCGCCGTCTGGCTGCGGGCGTTGATGGCGGAACTGGAGCGGCTGGCGAACCATCTCGGCGATATCGGCGCCATCTGCAACGATGCGGCCTTCGCCTTCATGCTGGCCGAATGCGGCCTGCTTCGGGAAAAGACGCTGCGGACGGCCGACGCGTGCTTCGGTCACCGGCTGATGATGGACCGCATCGTTCCGGGCGGTGTCGCCGTGGACCTGACCGCTGATGGACGCGATGTCGATCGCGGGCCTCATCGAGGAACTCTCCGGCGCCTTCCCGCCGCTGGTCCGGATCTACGACGAAAAAGCCTCCCTCCAGGACCGCACCGTCGGGACGGGGCGGGTCGATGGCGGGCTCGTCCATCGCTTCGGTGCCGGCGGTCATGTCGGCCGGGCATCGGGCCGTGGGCAGGATGCCCGCCGCAGTCCCGGCTACGCGCCCTATGACGAGCTGGATTTCAGCATCCCCGTCTTCACCGAGGGCGACGTCAACGCCCGCGTCTGGGTCCGGATCAGGGAGGTCGAAGCCAGCCTGTCCCTGGTCCAGCAGATCCTCGACAAGCTGCCGGACGGCCCGATCCACACTCGCGTCATCCCCATGGCCGGCCAGGGCATGGCCCTGGTGGAAAGCTTCCGGGGCGAGATCATGACGTGGGTCGCGGTGCGCGAGGATGGTATCGTGACGCGCTGCCACCCGCGCGACCCGTCCTGGTTCCAGTGGCCGCTGCTGGAAGCCGCGATCGAGGGCAACATCGTCGCGGACTTCCCGCTCTGCAACAAGAGCTTCAACTGCTCCTATTCCGGGCACGACCTGTAGCGTGATGACATGCTGAAGACCATCGCCCGCAATCTCCTGCGCGGTCCGGCGACCATGAAGGGTCCGGAAGCCGCCGAAGCCGGCATCGAGGAACTCGCCAGCCGCCTGGACCGGGCGGCGCGCACCCGCCTGGGCCGCAGCCTGTCGATCCGGGAGGTCGATGCCGGTTCGTGCAATGGCTGCGAGCTGGAAATCCACGCGCTCAACAACGTGGTCTACGACCTGGAGCGCTTCGGCCTCCGCTTCGTAGCCTCCCCCCGCCACGCCGATGTCCTGATGGTCACCGGCCCGGTGACCGCCAACATGCGCGACGCCCTGTTCCGCACCTGGGACGCGACGCCCGACCCCAAATGGGTCGTCGCGGTCGGCGGCTGCGCGCTCGACGGCGGGTTGTTCAAGGGAAGCTACGGCATCGTCGGCGGCGTGGGTGCGGTGGTCCCGGTGGACCTCCACATCCCCGGCTGCCCGCCGCGCCCGGTCGATCTGCTCGCCGGCCTCATCGCCTTGGTGGAAGCGGCGAAGTAGGAACGACTCAATCGCAGGACGGTCGAAGTGTCACGAAGGCCGGTGCGTCGGGAACAGCGTCACCGTCAGATCGCGGATGAAACGGTCCATGCGGTCCGGCTTGGCGGCGTCCTCCGCTTCGATCGTGCCGATGGCGCCGGTCATGCGCCCTGCCGCCCCTGCAATAGGCGGCGCGTACCGTCACGTCCTCCTTGAAGGGCTGCGACGGCGGGATCTGCGCCGCGCACAGTTCGGAGTCGATCACCTGGCTTTCCGGGTTGAAGACCATGACGACCTTATACATCGGCCGCCCTCCCGGCCCGGCGTCGGGGCCGAATTTCAGGCTGGCTCCCACCTGCACCCGGTTCATCGATGTCAGCACCTGCTCGGCGAAGCGCTCGGCGTTGACGTCGCTGGGGTTGCCGTGGATCAGCGTGGTCAGGATGGCCTTGTCGCCCCCGGCATAACCAAGCTCGTCCGGATTGTAGCCGGGGTCCACCTGGGTTTGCGTCACCCTGCCGTAATCCTCGCAGGCGGCAAGCAGAAGCAGCGCCGCCAGGGCGGCGCCGATGCGGTGAAGTTTCATCGAGTCCGATCAGTTCAATTGCCCGACTTCACTGCCGCCGCGCGACGAGCGCCGCGAGGCGGCCTGCGGGTCGAAGGAGTTCAGGAGGTTGACGACGGCGGTATGCCCGCCTTCCTGAGCATAGTTCAGGGCGGTCCGCCCATGGATGCTGGTGGTCCCGACATTGGCGCCGTTCTCCAGCAGGATGCGCACCGTCTCCACATGGCCGCCGCCAGCCGCCGCCATCAGCGCGGTCTTGCCCTCGACATTCATGGAATTGACGGCGCTGCCGGACTGCAACAGCGTCCGGACGACGGCGTTGCTGCCGATCGAAGCGGCATACATCAGCGCCGTGCCGCCGTTGCGGCTGCGGGCGTTCGGAGCCGCACCCGCCGCCAGCAACTGGCGGACAGCCGAAGCGTTGCCCTGCTCGGACGCCAGCATCAGCGCGGTCTTGCCGTCGGGAAGCTCGAAATCGATGTCGCGGCCGGACTGGATGACGGACTGAAGCATTCCCGGCTGCTGGAACGCCTGGA
The DNA here is from genome assembly GCA_963848585.1 of uncultured Alphaproteobacteria bacterium. Lineage (GTDB taxonomy): Bacteria > Pseudomonadota > Alphaproteobacteria > Azospirillales > Azospirillaceae > Skermanella. Next base: position 110,098 of record CAWKET010000008.1, read on the forward strand.
TCATGTCCTCACGCGTCGCGAACCGGTTGGCCGGCGGCAGGGGCTGGTTCGCCGGAGCGGCCGGCCCGCATCCTGGCGTTCGTCATAATCGGGCGGCAGGCGCAGGATCTGGTCCGGAGCCGGCTCGGGCGGTGCGACCGCCGTCTCTCCGGGGTTGCCGGTTCCGGCCGCCAGGGCCGACTGCCGCTTGCGCTCAAGATTGCGCAGATGGGTCTGGAAGTTCTGGTCGCCGGGATCGACGCTCAGGCCGCGCCGGTAGAAGCCGGCGGCGTTGTCGAACTGGCCGCGTTCTTCCGCCGTCGATGCCCCAGCGCAGATAGGTGTCCTTGATCGCGGCCAGGATCGCGGCCGCCTTGGGATGCTGGGGAGCGATCTGCGTGATCTGCTGATAGACCTCGAACGCATTGCCGCCGGGCGGGGTCGTCAGCAGGCGCTGTTCGATATAGCGGTCCGCGCGGGCGGCAAGGTCCATGACACGCTGTTCGTCCGCCGTGTTGGAAGGCGCTGGAGTGGGCGGTGTCGGCGGATATCGGCGTCGCGGGTGACGGTGCCGGCTCCGGTGTGGATGCCGATATTGCCCGGCGGCAGCGCCGGCTGCGGGATCGGCGGCGGCGCCACCGAAATCGGCGTTTCCGGAACCGGCTGCGGCTTCAAGGCGGCGATATCGGTGTCGCTGACGCTGTCGGTCCAGGGCGGCGGACTGCCGGTCACGCTCTCGTACAGCCGGTCAACCGCATCCGGGTGCATCATGGTCGTGGCGGCGCCCGCCCCGATCAGCAAGGCGACGACGCAGGCGGCGACCAGCGGCCAGCGGCGCGGCCGGCCGAAATCCTGCTGGACCTGATAGCGCGGGTCGGGGCGAACGCTCGAATAAGCCTCCGCGTTCAAGGGCCGTGGCTTCGGGCCGGTCAGGACGGCGGTGAGCCACGACGGGAGTCGGCTCGATCCTCGTCATCCCAGCCGTCGGGCTCCGGCTCATGCACCGGCTGATATGTCCTCGGCTGAACAGTGGGCTGAACGGCGGTGACCGGGTGCTGCGGCTGCTCATAGGCCTGCTGACGCGGCGGAACCGCCGGCGGCACTGGCGGAGGCGGCGGGACCGGCGTCGCCGCCGGCCGCAGGCGCGCCACCGGCTCCCGCACCTCCGCAGGCTCCGGGTCCGGCGCGCGGGCGAAATGGTCCTGCAACGGCTGAAGGCCGAGGTCGGCGCGCGACCTGATCGATCCGGGCGCGCGTGACGGTGCGCTCGCCGTTGCGCGATGGCGCCGCTCAGCGCCACGTCGCCCAGGGTATTGACCAGTTGCAGCAGACCGCCGGAATACTGGGCGATGGCCTGAACAGCGGCGGGTTCGAAGATGTCGTCACGGTCGGCGCCGGCCTGCCGCAGGCGCTGCTGGATGTAAGTGCCGACCTGTTCCTGGTCGAGCGGCGGCAGGTGATACGAGACGCCCAGCCGCCGCATCGCGTCTTCCAGCCCCGGCTCCGCCAGCATGCGCTCCAGATCGGGAGCGCCGGCCAGCAGGACCTGAAGAAAGCGCCCGGTTTCGGTGTCCGAGGACGCCATATCGACCAGATCATACAGCACGGGAAGGTCGAGTTCGTGGGCTTCATCGACGATCAGGACGCCGGTGCCCGCCTCCTCCAGACGCTGTTCCAGCCGCTCGACCAGGGCATCCATGTCGGTCAGCGGCTGACCGTTGGCCTCGTCATGAAGCAACTCGCCGCCGGCTTCCTGGATCAGGTCCTCGACGGTCATGCCCGGCCGGGCGGCGATGGCCAGGACCATCGTGCCTTCCCCCTCCAGATGGTCGAGCAGTTCCTGAAGCAGGGATGTCTTGCCTGATCCGGTTTCGCCGTACAGAGCCATGAGGCGCCGGCGCGCAAGCACCGCCAGAACGAAGCCGTTGAAGGCTTCCTCATGTTCCTGCGACGCATAGGTAAAACGCGCTGTCGGCGTAATCCTGAAAGGCTCTTCGCGTAGACCGAAGCGGTTGTTGATCATGGCTATTCTATCGAATGGATTACCTGATGACGCCTGAAAACGGAACTCCTCAGGCAGCGCATCTTTGGTTCTCATGTGTTTGGAGGCTGGCACTCTATCAACCCCCGTACCATTCACGAACACATAAAAGGGGTGAAAAGTCCCCGTCTATCGGGGATGTCCGCTATCGACCCGCGCATTCCCTGATCGGGCCGCTGGTGGAACGCTGTTGCGAAAAGGACTTTCGAGGAGGCTGGCGGCATCGTCGTTTTGCGATATTGTCGGCGGTATGAGCCAGACAGATCTCTCGACCGCCCCCAGCCGCGCCCCCGGTAACGCGACGTCCTCTCCCCACGTGGAGTTCATCGACGTCCGCAAGACCTATGACGGCGAAACCCTGGTCGTCAAAAACCTGAACCTGGAGATCCAGCGGGGGGAGTTCCTGACCCTGCTGGGACCTAGCGGCTCGGGCAAGACCACCTCGCTGATGATGCTGGCCGGGTTCGAAGTGCCGACCTCGGGCGATATCCGCCTCGCCGGCCGGTCGATCGCGCGCCTGCCGCCGCACCGGCGCGATATCGGGATGGTGTTCCAGAACTACGCCCTGTTCCCGCACATGACGGTGGCCGAGAATCTGGCGTTCCCGCTGTCGGTCCGGAAGATGCCGAAGGCGGAGATCGGGGAGCGGGTGGGCAAGGCGCTCAACATGGTCCATCTCTCCCAGTTCGGCACCCGCCGGCCGGCGCGAGCTGTCGGGCGGCCAGCAGCAGCGGGTGGCGCTGGCGCGCGCCCTCGTCTTCGATCCGCAGCTTGTGCTGATGGACGAGCCGCTGGGAGCGCTGGACAAGCAACTGCGCGAGCACATGCAGTTGGAGATCAAGCACATCCACGAGTCGCTCGGCGTCACGGTCGTCTACGTCACCCACGACCAGACCGAGGCGCTGACGATGTCCGACCGGATCGCCGTGTTCAACCAGGGCATCATCCAGCAGATCGACCTGCCCGACCGGCTCTACCAGCAGCCCTCCAACAGCTTCGTCGCCAACTTCATCGGCGAGAACAACCGCCTGAACGGCATCGTGCGGGAGGTTTCCGGCGGCATCTGCCGGGTCGAACTGACGACGGGGCAGAGCGTCTTCGCCGCCGCCGTGGCGGTGCGGGAGCCGGGACAGCCCACGACGCTGTCGATCCGGCCCGAGCGCATCGGCTTTCAACCGACCTCAGCCGAACCGGTCAGCCGCCTGGATGCCCGCGTGCTGGAGCGAATTTATCTGGGCGATCATCTGCGTTTGCGGCTGGCGGTTGCGGATGCCGAGGATTTCATGGTCAAAGTGCCCTTCACCGACAGTGCCGAGGCGTTCCAGACAGGCCATGCCGTTTCCGTCTGCTGGGCCGCCAAGGATTGCAGGGCGCTCGATCCCGTCTGACGCTGATATACCGTCAGCATTCCTAATTTCGCCGCCGCGCGAGGCTATCCAACCGTGTTCCGCAAGATCCTTTCCGTCGGCGGCCTGACCCTGGCCAGCCGCGTTCTCGGCTTTGTCCGGGATATTCTGACCGCAGCATTGCTGGGGGCGGGGCCGGTCGCCGATGCCTTCTTCGTGGCGTTCCGGCTGCCCAACCATTTCCGGGCGCTGTTCGCCGAAGGGGCGTTCAATGCCGCCTTCGTCCCGATGTTCTCGGCGTTTCTGGTAGGGCAGGGCAGGTCGCAGGCGCGGATCTTCGCGGAGCAGGTGCTGGCGTTCCTGCTGGTGACCCAGCTTGTGCTGCTGGTCGTGTTCGAACTGATCATGCCGTCCTTCATGCTGATCTTCGCGCCGGGCTTCTCGGACGAGCCGGTGAAGTACGATCTGGCGGTGCTGTTCACCCGGATCACGTTCCCGTACCTGCTGTTCATCTCGCTGGTGTCGCTGATGGGGGCCGTCCTCAACAGCGTCGAGCGATTCGCCGCCGCCGCCGCAGCACCCATTCTGCTGAACCTGTGCCTGATCGCGGCATTGGTCGGGTTGACCCCTTTGCTGCCGACGGCGGGCCATGCGCTCGCCTGGGGCGTCATGGCGGCTGGTATCGCCCAGTTCCTTTATCTCGCCTGGGATTGCCACCGCGCCGGCATGTCGATGAGGCTGGGGCTGCCCCGCCTGACGCCGGGGGTGAAGCGCTTCCTGGCGGTGCTGGGACCGGCGGCGCTGGGGGCGGGCGTCACCCAGATCAACCTGTTCATCGACACGCTGATCGCGTCGCTGCTGCCGACCGGGGCCGTCTCGTACCTGTATTACGCCGACCGCATCAACCAGTTGCCGCTTGGCGTCATCGGCATCGCCATCGGCACCGTCCTTCTGCCGGAACTGTCGCGCGCCTTGAAGGGCGGAAACATGGCGCAGGCGAGCGACAGCCAGAACCGCGCGCTGGAACTGTCGCTTCTCTTCACTCTGCCCGCCGCCGCCGCCTTCCTGGCGGCCGCGTATCCGATCATGTCCGTCCTGTTCGAGCGCGGCGCGTTCCAGGCCGCCGATGCGCGGGCGACCGCGACGACGCTGATGGCCTATGCGCTGGGCCTGCCGGCCTTCGTCCTGATCCGCAGCCTGCTGCCGGGCTTCTATGCGCGGCAGGATACCCGCACGCCGGTCAAGATCGCGCTGGTCGTCGTGACGGTCAACGTGGCGCTGAAGCTGGTGCTGATGCAGCCGCTGTCGCAGGTGGGGCTGGCGCTCGCCACCTCGGCCGCGTCGTGGGTCAACTGCGCGCTGCTCGCCACGCTGCTGTTCCGGCGGGGGTTCCTGGTGCTGGACGCGCGGCTGAAGCGCCGGGTGCCGCGCCAGCTTCTGGCGGCTCTGGCGATGGCCGCCGTCCTGGTCGGTCTGCAAGCGCCCTCTGGCCGAACTGCTGGCGGTCCACGATCTGGTGGTCCGCACGCTCGCCCTTGGGCTGCTGGTATCGGCCGGCGTGGCGACCTACGCCGTGGCGGGGCTGGCGCTGGGCGTCGTCTCGCTGGCCGAGCTAAAACAATATACACGCAGGCGCCGGAAAATCTGACCACCGTTGCCCTGGACACGCCGATCAACCTGATGAAAAATAAAGGCGAAAACCAACGATTAATCATAAAAACACGACAGGGTGACGATCGATGAGCTGGAAGACCAACCTCCTTCTGGGCGCCGCACTGCTGGGTGCGATGGCCGGCGGCGCCGAAGCCCGTGACCTGACGGTCACCTCCTGGGGCGGCAATTACCAGGATGCCCAGCGCGAGGTCTATTTCGAGCCGTTCTCCAAGAAGACCGGTACGAAGCTGGTGGAAGACAGCTGGAACGGCGGCGTCGGCGCACTGCGCGCCAAGGTCGAAGGCGGCAATTCCAACTGGGACGTCGTGCAGGTCGAGGCGGAGGAACTGGCGCTCGGCTGCGAGGAAGGGCTGTTCGAGCAACTGGACTGGTCGGCGCTCGGCGGCAAGGACAAGTTCATCCCCGCCGCCGTCCATGAATGCGGGGTGGGCGCCATCGTCTGGACGACGCTGCTGACATATGACGGCGCCCGCCTGAAGGACGGCCCCAAGAGCTGGGCCGATTTCTGGAACACCGAGAAATTCCCCGGCAAGCGCGCCCTGCGCCGTGGTCCGAAATACACGCTGGAATTCGCCCTGATGGCCGACGGGGTCGAGCCGTCGCAGGTCTACCAGACGCTGGGCACCGATGCCGGCATCGAGCGCGCGTTCAAGAAGCTGGACCAGCTCAAATCCAGCCTCGTCTGGTGGGAAGCGGGCGCTCAGCCGCAGCAGCTTCTGGCTTCGGGCGAAGTGGTCATGACCAGCGCCTACAACGCCCGCATCGCGGCCGCCAACAAGAGCGACAACCGCGACTTCAAGATCGTCTGGCCGGGCGGCGTCTACGCGGTCGATAGCTGGGTGATCCTGCGCGACAGCCCGAACAAGACATCCGGGATGGATCTGATCGCCTTCATGAGCGATCCCAACAACCAGAAGAACCTGCCGCCCAAGGTGCCCTATGGCGTCACCCACAAGGATGCCACGGCCCTGATCGATCCCGCCGTCCTGCCCAACATGCCGACTGAGCCTGGCAACCTCGCCGCCGGCCTGGAACTCAACACCGAATTCTGGGTCGCCAACATCGAACGCCTGACCGAACGGTTCAACGCCTGGGTCGGGCAGTGAACGGCAACGCGAGCCGGATCCGGTGACCGCTCCGACTGTTCCCTGGAACGCCAGCCTTCAGGCCCGCGAGCGGCCTGAAGGCGGAGCTTCGGCGGACCCAGCGCCGCCGCAAGCTGGAGGCGGTGGCGCTGGTGGCGCCATTGTTCCTGTTCCTCGCCGTGTTCTTCCTGGCTCCCATCGCCGCGATGCTGTTCCGGAGCCTGGACAACTCCGAACTGCCCTCCGCCATGCCGCGAACGGCGGAAGTCCTGCGGGCCTGGGACGGCGCCGGCCTGCCGCCGGAGCCGGTTTTCGCCACCTTCGCGTCGGAACTCGCGGCCGGGCAGAAGGCCCGCAATCTCGCCGGCGTCGCCAAGCGGCTGACTTACGAAATCCCCAACATGCGCTCGGCGCTGTTCGCCACCGCCCGCGCCTTGCCCGACCAGCCCGACGGCACGTGGCAGAAGACCCTGACCGGCATCAACGCCACCTGGGGGGAACCGGCGACATGGGCGGTCATGCGCCGCGCCGCGGCACCCATTACACCGCTCTACCTGCTGGCCGCCGTCGATCGCGAAATGGATGCCGAAGGCAATATCGTCTCGGTAGCGCCCGACCGCGCGATCTACGTCGATATCTTCGTCCGGACGTTCTGGATCGCGGCTGTCGTGACGCTCTGGTGTCTCGTGCTGGGCTACCCGCTGGCCTACAAGCTGGCGAGCCTGCCGCCGAGGATAGCCAACCTGCTGATGATCCTGGTCCTGCTGCCGTTCTGGACCTCGATCCTGGTGCGGACGGGCGCCTGGGTCGTGCTGCTTCAGCGCGAAGGGCCGATCAACGAGACGCTCCAGACGCTGGGCCTGATCACGGAGCCGCTTCAACTCGTCTACAACAGGGTCGGCGTCTATGTGGCGATGGTCCATATCCTGCTGCCCTTCATGATCCTGCCGCTCTACAGCGTCATGAAGGGGATCTCTCCGGCCTATGTGCGGGCGGCGACCTCGCTGGGAGCCACACCGTTCACGGCGTTCCGGCGGGTCTACCTGCCGCAGACGATACCGGGCATCGGGGCCGGCGGTCTGCTCGTCTTCATCCTGGGCGTCGGGTACTACATCACGCCGGCGCTGGTCGGCGGGGCGGGGGACCAGATGGTCAGCTATTTCGTCGCCTTCTTCACCAACCAGACGATCAACTGGGGCATGGCCGCCGCCCTCGGTTCGGTGCTGCTGGTGGCGACTCTGGTGCTGTACTGGATCTATGCCCGGCTGGTGGGCGTCGATGGCATGAAGATGGGCTAGACGCCATGAGCCTCCCGCCCTATGCCTCACCCCTGGAGCGCGCGTGGCACGTGACGCTCTGGGCCATCGCCGTCCTGGTGCTGGGCTTCCTGATCCTGCCCATCCTCGTGATCGTGCCCCTGTCGTTCAGCAGCGGATCGTTCCTGAGCTTCCCGCTGCCGGGGCTGTCGCTGCGCTGGTATCACGAACTGCTCGAGTCGGAGCGCTGGCTTTCCTCGCTCCGCAACAGCGTCGTCGTGGCCTGCGCCTCGACGATCCTGGCGACGATGCTCGGCACGCTGGCCGCACTCGGTCTTCAGCGGGCGCGGTTCCCCGGCAGTTCGCTGGTGCTGGCGCTGCTGATCTCGCCCATGGTCGTCCCGCTGGTGATCGTCGCGGTCGGCGTCTACTTCTTCTATGCGCCGTTCGGCCTGACCGGCAGCCTCGTAGGGCTGACGCTGGCCCACACCGCCCTGGCCTCGCCCTTCGTCGTCATCACGGTGTCGGCGACGCTCCAGGGCTTCGATACCAACCTGTCGCGGGCGGCGGCCAGCCTGGGCGCCGGGCCGACGCTGGCGTTCTTCCGGATCACCCTGCCGCTGATCCTGCCGGGCGTCGTGTCGGGGGCGCTGTTCGCCTTCGTCACCTCGTTCGACGAGGTGGTCGTGGCCCTGTTCCTGACCGGCCCGCAGGAACGCACGCTGCCGCGCCAGATGTTCGACGGCATCCGGGAGAACATCAGCCCGGTCATCGCGGCGGCGGCCACTCTGCTGATCGTCCTGTCGGTTGCCCTCATGACCGTGATGGAAGCGCTTCGCCGCCGTGGCGAGCGCCTGCGCGGTCTGCGTTAAGCGCGAGAAGAACCAGAAAAGCGAGTAACAAGAAAAAGTAGAAGAGGATCGTCCCCGGAGCATCCGCGCATCATCTCAAAGCAGAAGTCATCATGCCAGAGCCTGAGAGCGTCGCTGCGGGGGTTCAGCATGGCCGACTAGACGGCGGGGACGGCGATCTACCTGAAGAATCAGGCGACAGCCATCGTTCAGGTAGATCGCCCACATGCTCCACCGCTTCGCCAGACTTCTGCTCACCCTGATCCTGTTCGCAGCAGCGCCCGCATATGCCGACGAAGCCGCGGCCTGGGCGGCACTTCGCGAGGGCGGCCACATCATCCTGATGCGGCATGCGACGACGACCCGGCGTGGGCGATCCGCCCGACTTCCGTCTGGGCGACTGCGCCACCCAGCGCCTGCTTTCCGATGCCGGGCGTGACCAAGCGAAGGCCATCGGAGCCGCTCTGCGTGAGCGGGGCGTCAAGGCGGATCGGGTCCTGAGCAGCGCGTGGTGCCGGTGCGTGGATACGGCTGAACTGATGGATCTCGGGCCGGTCGAGGTCTTCGAACCGCTGAATTCGTTCTTCGGCACGGGCGACGCCGCAGCCAGGCAGACCGAAGCGGTGAGAAAGCTTATCGGAGACTGGAAAGGGCCGGGAACCCTGGTGCTGGTGACTCATCAGGTCAACGTGACGGCCCTGACCGACGTCTTTCCCGCATCCGGCGAAATGGTGGTACTGCGCCCGGACGGGCGGTCCATCGGGCGAATTTCGCCGGTTTCCTGATATCGATCTATACCAAAGGCTAGGGAACTAGCACGTCTGTACAGGCTTGCCGAAACGACAGGCGATCTGGCAGAAAAAAGGCCGCTTCGAGAGCGGCCTGAAGTTTAGGGAGGAAACGCCCAACAAGGGCGATGCAGCAATCGCTTGCTGCAATGCAAAAATTAATGATTGCGCGGATGATGCAACATCGAAGCGGCAATCTCACGGGCCAAAACCTCAGTTTTTCCAACTGTCTGTTGCATTATTGTCACACAAGCGGCGCGAAACGCGTAGCATCTGCCTGCCACGGTACCGCAAACCCAGTGACATACGTGAGCTTTGCGCACCGTTCCGTATGCCGCTGCGCCGCGCCGGGAGCAGCCGCGACACTCAATCGGCATGACTCGGGCGTTATCGACTGTTGCGCCGACCTTAGGGATCGCGCTTGGGAGGGAAGCCTGACGGAGGACTTCCCGTTCCTCGATCTTTCCCGCAGGTTCCTGCGCATCGCCGGCGGGTTCCGGGACGCCGCCGGGTGCGTAGGGCGGCATGGCGTCATCGTTCGGGATGGCGGGGCGATACCGGGCGCTCGCGTCGGCTTTCTGAGATCCTTTTTGTCCAGATCCTGATCCGGTTCTTCGGCCATTCCGCGATCTCCTTGCTGCTTATGTGAGCAACAAGGGCGTACCGGCCAAAAGGTTCAGCCGGAATATGACGTGGATCAGGAATCGTGTGGCGAAGAACATCGCGATCCCCAGCAGTACCGAGATCGTCAGCAGCATGCGGACGCTGATTCCCGGAGACGCCGGGGCCGGCGGCCCGCGTTCATCGAAAATGACGGTCGCGACCGCGCGGTTTGAGGACGGGTCGGTGAAGCTCTGCTCCACTTTGACCCGCTGGTAACGACCGGTGGCTAGACGCGCCTCGCGCTTCGCCAGGCCTTGTCCAGGCCATCGGTAGTGCAGGCGACGCTCCAATCTTCCCGTTTCAGCACCGAAACCTTATAGGTCAGGCGCCGCTTCGCCGGTGTAGGCAGTGACGTCATGGAGGATCCTCGATCTTCGGGATCGCTACAATAACCGATAATCTTAATTATCCTTTCGGTTTGATCCCAATCCGCTAGAGATCCCTTCCATTGCGTCGTGGCGCTCGGTGACCCCCTGCCTATGATGCCGCGACCTGAGTCTCTGCGCTGGCCCGAACCGAAACAAGACGAGAGGACCGATGGCTGACGCTACCCTGATCGTCGGGCGCAACAGCCTGCTCGCAAGGGCATTCCGGGATCATGGCGGCGTGGCGGACTGCCGCTTCGTCGGACACGATGAACTGGACCGGCCCGACCTGCTGAACGGCGTCGGCCGGATCGTCAATTTCGCCTTCCATCCCGATCTGCGCAACGGGCCTTACCGGGCCGACCTGGACATCGATCTGCGCCTGGGCCGTGCCGCGGCCGAACTTGGCCTGCGCTATGTCATGATCAGCACCCGCAAGGTCTATGCGCCCGATCATGCCTTCGGCGCGTCGGAGGAGTCGCCGCTCGGCCCTGTCGATGCCTATGGGCGGAACAAGCTGACGATCGAGCGGCTGCTGTCGAACCTGCTCGGCGACAGCCTGACGGTTCTGCGGGTCGGCAACGTCGTGGGCTACGACCGCCTGGCCGCCCGTGCCAGCTTCATGAGCCTGATGCTTGGACGGCTGGCGGAGGAGGGCAGGGTGGTGCTCGACGTCAGTCCGTTCGTCCAGCGGGACTTCCTGCCGATCGAGCAGGTGGCCGCCGCGATCAGGACGGTCCTGAACCATGACCTGACCGGCGTCTTCAACATCGGTTCCGGCGCTTCGGTCGAAGTGGGCCGGCTGGCGCTTTGGGTGATCGAAGGATTTGGCCGTGGCGAACTCGTGATTTCGTCGCCCCGAGTCCATGATGAATTCGTGCTCGACGTTCGCAGGTTGCGGGCCGCTACCGACTGGTACTGGCCGGCGGGCGCGCTGCCGGAATACTGCCGCAGCCTGGGGCGAAGGCTGGCCAAGGCCGAAGCGGCGGGAATCCATTGAATCCGGCATGCTGCCACGCCCGGATCAAGTCCTGAATGATCCCGATCGACCGACTATGAAAAAGGTCATATGTGATCGTTTGGGCACAGTGTGCGCTCAAAGGTGCGCTTCCTTGTCGGCGTAGTTGCTTGACGCGCCGTTTCTCGCTTCATTAACTTCAGGCTGGTGGCGAAAACCGGTCGAAAGGCTTTTTGTATGTTCAACGGGATTCCATTTTCGGTGGGGGCGATGAAGATTAAGACTTTGCCACTGGTCGTTGGTGCTGCCGTGTTGCTGGCAGGGACCAGCACCACGGTTATCGCCCAGGAATTGCGGCGCGGGGCAAGCATCCTTGACCGTCCCAAGCCTGAACTGGACCCGCTGGGCGTCCGCGCCGGCAGCTTCCTGATCTTCCCGAAGGTCGAACTTGGCACGACCTATGACGACAACGTCTTCGCGACCGAGAACAACAAGGAAGGCGACTTCCTGTTCCAGGTTCTCCCCACGGTCACCGTGCAGTCCGACTTCAGCCGTCATCAGCTGCGTTTCAGCGCCGGTGCGGATGTCGGGCGCTATGCGGACCAGACCAGTGAAAACTACATCGACTATTTCGTGACCGGCGCCGGCCGATACGACGTCACCGGCGATTCGTCGCTGTCGGCGAATGTCGCCTACCGGCAGCTGCACGAGGATCGTGGCGATCCCGACTCGCCGACCGCCGCGAGCGAGCCGATCGAATTCACCCGGACCAATGCGGAACTGGCTTACCAGCAGCGGTTCAACCGCGTGACCGGCCGTATCGGTATCGGCGCCGAGAACGAAGACTACGACGATGTCGCGTCGATCACCGGCACGACGCTGGACCAGGACGACCGCGACAAGTGGGCATACTCGGCCACCGGTCAGGTGGGATACGATCTGTATCCTGGATACCAGCCGTTCCTGCGGTTCACCTATACCCGGACCGAGTATGACGAGGGCACCGTAAAGCCCAACAGCGACACCTACGAGGCCGTGGTCGGCACCACGCTCGACCTTACCAACCTGCTGACCGGTGAAATCTTCATCGGTTATCTGAGCCGCAACTACGATGAGGAGCAATTCAGCAACTTCACCGGCTTGGCGTACGGTCTGAAGCTCGACTACGCCGTCACCCAGCTCACCTCGATCAGCGGCAATATCGAGCGTGGCGTGGAGGAAGGCTTCGGCAGCGACTCCCAACCCGCGTGACCGCACCACTTTCCAGGTCGGTGTCGATCACGAGCTGCTGCGCAACGTGGTCCTGTCGGCGCTTGCCCAATACCAGATGGACGATTACCAGAACACCAACCAGCAGGACGATTTCTACCTCCTGCAGGCGGGTGCGACTTACAACATCAACCGGAACTTCTATCTGCGTGGCACGTACAGCTACTCCACGCGTGATTCGAACCTGCCCGGTGAGGATTATGATCGGAACCTGTTCCTGCTGCGGGTCGGTGCCCAGCTCTAGTTACAAACGGCTATTCACCGGATTGGACGGCGCCTGCTCCGCAGGCGCCGTTTCCATTTCAGCTAACTCCGAAATTTCCGGTAATGGCGATAAATATCAGCCTCAGCACAAAGGCGGGGTGGGCAGCCCATTATTTCGGTAATCGCAGAGGAATATCAGACATTCCTTGAAAAAGATCATTGATTGTCCATCCGTACTGCCATCGGCTTAATTCCTCTACTCTTTTTCAGTTTAGGCCCATTACCGATAGTATTCGTGTGGTCGTAAGGGTGCCGGGGTCGTTGTCGAACTCAGGCCAATGGCCGATCCGGCCTACCAGACGATCCGGCCCAGACTATTCGGCAAGGCCCAGAGAAGAGGAACCGATGTTTTTTGCTACCTGGAAGAAAGTCGCGACGGGCTGCGTCGTGGCGGTTAGTCTGGCGGCCTGCCAGAATACCGGCTCCAACGCCCCGCTTGAAACGCAAACCGCCTCGGTCGGCGAATACCAGTTGGGCGCCGGCGACGAAGTCCGCGTCACGGTGTTCGGCCAGGAACAGCTTTCAGGCACTTTCCGCGTCGATGGCGCCGGTTATGTCGCAATGCCCCTGGTTGGTGAAATAAACGCCAAGGGAAAGACGGCCCGCCAGCTTGAAATGGCGATTGCCCAGAAGTTGAACGAAGGTTATGTCCGCGATGCGCGGGTCAGCGCCGAAGTCGTGACCTTCCGCCCGTTCTACATCATCGGCGAAGTCACCAAGCCCGGCCAGTACCCGTACGTCAACGGCATGACCGCGACGACCGCCGTCGCGATGGCCGGCGGGTACACCTATCGCGGCCAGCAGGACTACATCCTGATCACCCGCGGCACCGATCCTGAAAAGGTCGAACGCCGCGCCCCCACCAATACCCAGGTGCTGCCCGACGACGTCGTGCGCATCCCCGAACGCTTCTTCTGAGCCGGCTCATCCATGGAAATCGTTGAAACGGCCATTCCGGACGTCAAGCTGCTGACGCCCCGCAAGTTCGGCGATCATCGCGGCTTCTTTGTCGAAACCTACAACAGGAAGGTGCTGGAGAGCATCGGGTTCACGAAGGAATTCGTGCAGGACAATCACTCGCTGTCGGTTCCCGCCGGCACCGTTCGCGGCCTGCATTTCCAGCTTGAACCCTATGCCCAGGATAAGCTGGTCCGCGTCGTGCGGGGCGCTATCCTGGATGTCGCGGTCGACCTGCGCCGGGGTTCTCCCACCTTCGGCCAGCATGTGTCGGCCCGGCTGGATGCCGAAACCGGCCGCCAGATCCTGGTCCCGGCCGGCTTCGCCCACGGTTTCGTGACGCTCGAACCCGATACCGAGGTCATCTACAAGGTGACCAACTTCTACGCGCCAAGCCACGATCGCGGCTTGCTGTGGAACGATCCGGATCTGGGCATCGAGTGGCCGGTTTCCGCGGAAGAGGCGATCCTGTCCGACAAGGACAAGGTGCAGCCGCGCCTTCGCGATCTGCCGGATACTTTCTAACTGCAACTTCTGACACCTTCTGAAACGGTTTCTCTTGATGATCTGAAAGAGGGCATTCGGAAGAGAATATCGCACGGGAATGGAACGAGTGAACGGGGAAGCCTGATAAGAGCACCCCGTTTTCCTCTTCAGAGAATACGGAACGAATGCTCACGCATCCCCGTTCGATTATATCGAGTAACTACCGAAGCGATAGCTGTAGCAACACAGATGTTCGCTTAATATGGGCACAATCCGCGTATGTGGATGCCCGGTCTTTTTACGGACCTGAACAAAATAACGTCATCGCACAGGTTTTTCATTTATCGCGGAAGTCGCGGACCTGTGCTTTGTCCAACTTTGCACCAGCCGAGGAATAGATTATGCAGCGTGTGATGGTCACCGGCGCCGGCGGTTATATCGGCACTTCCCTGGTTCCGATGCTGCTTGAGCAGGGCTATGCCGTGCGTGCGGTCGACCGGTTCTTTTTCGGTCACGAACTCCTGAAGTCCCACCCGGACCTGGAGATGGTCCGCGAAGACGTACGCCGCCTGACGGTTTCCGATTTCGCCGGTATCGATGCCGTCATCGATCTGGCCGCCATCTCCAACGATCCCAGCGGCGAACTGTTCCAGGACGTGACCTGGGCCGTCAATCACAAGGCGCGGGTGCGTTGCGCGGAACTGGCCAAGCAGGCCGGCGTGAAGCGCTACATCCTGCCGTCCTCCTGCAGCATCTACGGTTTCCAGCCTGACGGCGTTATTGCCAACGAGGAAACCGCCGACCAACCCGCTGACCACCTACGCCAAGGCGAACGAGCAGGCCGAGCATGGCGTGCTGCCGCTGGCCGACGACAAGTTCACGGTCATCGTGCTGCGTCAGTCCACGGTGTACGGCTACAGCCCGCGCATGCGCCTCGATCTGGCGATCAACGGCATGACCTATGGCGCCTGGAAGACCAGCATGCTTCCGCTGATGCGCGACGGCAGCCAGTGGCGCCCGATGGTCCATGTCCGCGACACCGCGTCGGCCCAGATCTTCATGCTGACCGCGCCCGGCGGAAAAGGTGAACGGCCAGATCTTCAACGTCGGCTCCGAAGCCAACAACTACCAGCTCGGCCAGCTCGCCCAGATCGTCGTCGATACCCTGCCGAACAAGGTCGAGATCGAGTGGTACGGCGACGCCGACACCCGGTCGTACCGCGTCTCGTTCGACAAGATCGAAGCGCTCGGCTGGAAGGCCCAGCGCGTCGCCCAGGACGGCATCCGCGAGATCGCGGCCAAGCTGGACTCGGGCGAACTGGACCGGACCACCGAGACGATCACGCTCGACTGGTACAAGAACCTGGTGAAGTGGCACGCCATCATCCGTCAGGTCGAACTGTACGGCGGCATCTTCGACATCCCGGAAGCGGAAGCTCGACGCGCTGCGCCGGTCCGAGGCCGCTGAATAATGAAAGGGCATCATCCTGGCCGGCGGGTCAGGGACGCGGCTTGCTCCCATCACCAGCGTGGTGAGCAAGCAGCTTCTTCCCGTCTATGACAAGCCGATGATTTACTACCCGCTCAGCACCCTGATGCTGGCGGGTATCCGGGACGTGCTGATCATCACCACGCCCCAGGACCGGGACCTGTTCGCCCGGCTCCTGGGCGACGGCTCCAAGTGGGGGATGAACATCAGCTACGCGGTCCAGCCCAGCCCCGACGGGCTGGCGCAGGCCTTCATCATCGGCAAGGACTTCATCGGCAACGATCCGGTCTCGCTGATCCTGGGCGACAACATCTTCTTCGGCTACGGCATCACCGACCGCCTCCAGCGGGCGGCGAAGGTGACCGAGGGCAGCGTGGTCTTCGCCTATCAGGTCGCCGATCCGGAACGCTACGGCGTGGTCGCCTTCGACCATACCGGCCGGGTCACCGATATCGAGGAAAAGCCCGCCAAGCCGAAGTCGAACTTCGCGGTCACCGGCCTCTACTTCTACGACAACGATGTCGTGAGCATCGCCAAGGACCTGAAGCCGAGTCGCTCGCGGCGAGCTTGAGATCACCGATCTCAACCGCGTCTATCTGGAGCGTGGCCAGCTTTCGGTCGAACTGCTCGGCCGCGGCACCGCCTGGATCGACACCGGCACCCACGACAGCCTGCTGAACGCCGGCAATTTCATCGAGGTGATCGAAGCCCGGCAGGGCCTGAAAGTGGCCTGCCCGGAAGAGATCGCCTGGCGCATGGGATACATCGACGACGCCCAGCTCACCACGCTGGCGGCGCCGCTGATGAAGTCGGGCTACGGCAAGTACCTGCTGCGGCTGATGGAACAGGATTTCTCCGGCTGGCGGCCGGAATTCAAATCAGACAGTGAACACGCTGACTATTCGGGCGCCGTCGCCTGACCGGCGCCCCAAAAGGAGATTGATATGAAGGACAGTCCGGTTGTTCGGATCGGTGTTGTCGGCACCGGGTTTATTTCCTCGCACTTCATCATGGCGCTGGATCGGCAGGAGGGCTTCACGGCGTCCCGCGTGCTGACCCGGCGGCCGGTCGATGGCTGCACCGGTTTTCCCCGTCCGGAGCTGCTGACCAATTCGCTTGCCGACCTGATCGAGAATTCCGACGTCGTGCTGGAATGCACCGGCGACGCGATCCATGCGACCGACGTGGTGGCGGCGGCGCTCAGCGCCAATCTGCCCGTCGTCACGATGAACTCGGAATTCCACATCACCGCCGGCTCCTACTTCGTCGGCAAGGGTCTGGTGACCGAGGCCGAGGGCGACCAGCCCGGCTGTCAGGCGGCGCTGAAGGAAGAAGTGCTCGACATGGGCTTCGAGCCGCTGGTCTACGGGAACATCAAAGGCTTCCTGAACCAGGACCCGACCCTTGAGGACATGACCTACTGGGGCAACCGCAGCGGCATCAGCCTGCCGATGGTGACCTCCTTCACCGACGGCACCAAGGTCCAGATCGAGCAGGCCTTCGTCGCCAACGGCCTGGGCGCCGAAGTCGCCAAGCCCGGCCTGCTGGGCGTGCCCGAGGACGACCTGCGCGCCGGCGGCAACGCCCTGGCCGAAGCCGCCGAGAAGCTGGGCAAGCCGATCGCCGACTACGTCCTGTCGCTCAAGCTGCCGCACGGCGTCTTCGTCGTCGGCAAGCACGATCCCCGTCAGAAGGGTGCGCTCCGCTACCTGAAACTCGGCGACGGCCCTTACTATGTCGTCCTGAGGCACAATATCTTCGTGCATCTGGAAATCCTCCGGACGATCAAGCGGGTCGTCAACCAGGGCCGCATCCTGCTGGACAACTCGGCCCGTCCGGTCGCCAGCGTCTGCACCGTGGTCAAGCGCGACCTGAAGCCGGGCGACAGGATCGCATCCGGCATCGGCAGCTTCGACGTGCGCGGCGAGGCGGTTCGGATCGCCGACACGGCCGGGCATGTTCCGATCGGCCTGCTGGCCGATGCCGTGATCAAGCGCCCGCTGAAGCGCGGCGACATCATCGGCATGGACGACGTCGAATTGCCGGACAGCCTGGCCTTGCGCGCCTGGACCGATATCGAGCGGTCGGTCCTCAACGGACGGCCGGTCGAAGGCGGAAAAGAAGACGGCGCTCGCTTCCTGAGGACAGGTTCCCTCCGAGGTATATACCAAAGCACCCCGGAGGGAACCCGCCCGGTGCCCCAAATTGATTGGTATGCGGTTCCAGGGCTTGGTCGTGGCATCAACGTGTTCAAAGGTAAAACCGACGTATGCGTAACTTTTTCCGGAAGCGGCGTAATCCCCAGTTCGGTGAGGCCGGCTCAGGTGAGAATGTCCGGCCGGATCTGGACCCGCGCGTGACACCGTTCGGCCCCCGTCTGGTGTCCGATCTTGGCGATTCCGACGACGATGACGATCCGGATTCGGGCGACTGCTGTGGCGGCGATCAGGGATATGGATCTAGGCCATCAGGCTACGAAGACGATCATCCGCGCGACGACGCATCGCCCGCGCGCCCATCGGCAGGCCGGGGCGGTTCAGGAAGACCATGGCCTCATGATGCGCTCGGCATCCGATCTGCTGCATGCCCGCAAGGGCGACGACCAGCCCCGCAAGGGCGCCGAACGCGGCCGCAAGACCGACGACGAAGACCTGGAACTGCCGCGCTTTTCCCTGCCGGTGGCGGGGACCCTGCGGTCGCGCGCCACCGGCAATCTGCCCGGACTGACGCCCGAGCTGAACAAGGCGTTGCGCGAAGCCTTCACTCCGACCCGCCCCAAGCAGGAAGTGAACTCCCTGTTCGTCGGGCGGCTCAACACCCTTCGGCGGATCATCGCCGCGATCGAGGAAGAGCGCGCCCATGTCGTCCTGTTCGGCGACCGGGGACGCGGCAAGACCTCGCTCGCCAACGCCGTCCAGCAGATCGCCTCGCAGGCCGGCTACTTCACGCTGAAGCTGACCTGCAGCGCCGAACTGAGCTTCGAGGATGTCTTCCGCAATTTCCTGCGGCGCATCCCCGGCACCTTCTACCGCTCGGAGGTGGACAATCCGTTCGCCGCCCGGCGGACCATGTCCAGCTTCGACGAACTGCTGCCGGAAGGCTCGTTCAGCGTGACCGAGCTGAACGACGTGCTGGCCGAGATCCAGGGCGCCCATGTCATGCTGGTGCTCGACGAGTATGACCGCGTCACCAGCGAGGATCTGCGCAACAAGCTGGCCGAGCTGATCAAGAACCTGACCGACAGCTCGATCCCGGTCACCCTGTTCATCGTCGGCGTGGCCGAAAGCCTCGACCAGTTGCTCGGCAAGCATCCCTCCATCCAGCGCTCGCTGGTGGCGGTCCACCTGCCGCTGATGAGCGACAAGGAGATCGACCGGATCATCGTCGCCGGATCGGAATCCGCGGGCGTCGGGTTCAGCGACGAAGTGCGCGACCTGATCGTCATGCTGGCCAAGGGGCTTCCCTACTATGCCCAGCTTCTGGCGCTGCACGCCGCCCGCAGCGCCGTCAGCCGGGGCGCGACCCAGGTCGGCAACAACGATCTGGCTTACGCGGTGGCCCGCTGCGTCCAGGAAGCGGAGCGCGGCATCGTCGAGGCCTACAACAAGGCGCTGGGTCCGGACCGGAAAGCCTCGTTCGCCGACGTGCTGTATGTGGCGGCGCAGTGCCGGTCGGACGATTACGGCAGCTTCCATCCCGGCGACATGGCCCAGGTCCCGGTCCGTGTGGACGGAGAGCCGCTGCCGCTGCTGTCGCTCCAGTATCCGCTCAGCCGGCTCAGCGATGACGAGCGGGGCGGCGTGCTCCAGCGCATCGTGGAACCCGGCGGTTTCCGCTACCGTTTCCGCAACCAGATGATGCGGCAATACGTTCTGATGCGTCAGGCCAAGGATCGCGGCCTGATCTGACGAACGGCGACATCCGGTATGGGGCGGTAAACCGCCGTCCCATACCGGACATCCTATACCCCCTGCCACCAGACATAGCCGGCGATTACCGCGGCGATAGCCCGAACAGCAGGATGAGCACAAGGCAGCTCATCATGAATTGCCGGAATTCTCCCTGCTTCCAGGCACTGCGCGCGAGCAGCGCCAGATAGGCCGCAACGGCCAGACCAATTCCCTGTAATGCTGTCATTCTCTCCGAGGGCTCATACTGCTTCGTTTCGGGCTGATTCGTTCCAGGTTGGCAACGAGCTCGTGTGGTATTTGCCTGATTTTCGCCATTATCTCTACCCGTTTGGAGTGGAGATTGGCCAGATGTGTGCTCAAAACATCGCACCTCCCCACAATGATGCGATGATGAGGTACTTCCGCCCACCCAACGCTGGCGGCAAACGTAAATTTATATTAACCATATTTGCAGTGAATTGCCGCAGCCTTCCATCAGCGGTCCGATCGGACAGATCTTATTGGCAGCAAGCGGTGCTGAAAGGTAACGCTTGCGCTTTTACTGTGGCTTGTAGAGACTTTACTAAGTCAATTTGAAGTCAGTCGGGAATAAAGCCGTCACCAATTTGATGATCTTAACGCATTACGATATTGACCGCAGAGATGTGTGCAGTGCAGTATATGCGCAAGAACGCAGTAGTTGGCAAGTAACGGCGCAAGTACAGATAACGCCGTTTGCGTCAGTCAGTGGCAGAGTGGAATATCTTGCGTGTAAGATCGCCGCAATATCAGTCAGGTAAATGGCGACCGGATTAAGCTCTTTCTTGGCAAGCTTTAGGCATATGTCTAATGCGCGCGGAATGTACCCCAATGGGGAGATATCCTGCTGATGCTACGCTGAGGTAACTTCATCCGAAAGAGAGAAGGGGGCCAACCCTGGAACGCCACCAGACGGATAGTGCGAAGCGGTTGATCGACCAAATGGCGCAAGAAACAAAAACCACAATAGCCTTTCAGCGCGGGAGCGGACTATGCAACGTATCGAAGCCTTTCTGATCGACAGTAATAAACTTTTCCGGGAGGGGCTGAAGCGCCTGCTGGATGACTTACCGTTCCAGATCGTCGCCGAGGCGGGCAACATCCGCGAAGGCGTCGCGATCGCGGAATCGGGTCTCCGGCCCCAGCTCGTCCTGCTCGATCTGGTGAACGGCGGTGACGACGAAGCCGAGGCGATGCGCCGTCTGCGGGCATTGCTGCCCGATACCAGGATGGTCGTGCTGACGACCGACCTGTGCACGCGCCGTCTGGCCAATGCGCTGGAAGCCGGCGCCGACGGCTATCTCATGAAGGACCTGTCGGCCGACGCGCTTGCTCAGTCGCTGAGGCTGGTCATGATGGGCGAGAAGGTATTCCCGACCCACCTCGCGGCCCTTCTGATCAGCGGCCGGGTCAACGGCAACGGCCTGGAAATGCCGATCTCCCGCAAGGGGCTGTCGCAGCGTGAAGTTCAGATCCTTCGTTGCCTGCTCAACGGCGACAGCAACAAGATGATCGCGAACCACCTGAACATCACGGAAGCGACCGTCAAGGTCCACCTGAAGAGCCTGCTGCGCAAGATCAACGCGTCGAACCGCACGCAGGCGGCCATCTGGGCGCTCAACAACGGTATCGGCGGAGAACTGACCGGTGGCGCCGCCGCGTCGATCGCCTGACGCAGCCTGACACCGTCCGGAAAGAGGGCCGGCTTCCCATGGAAAGGGGCCGGCCTCTTTTCTGTCTGTGTCGATTCGGTTCGACCAGCCTTCGCCCCGATCAGCCTTCGGAAGTGCGCATCGCCAGCGGCGGAGCCATCGACGAATTGCGGGCCTGTTCCAGCGAAGGCTGCTGACGCGCGGCGAACACGCCGGCTTCCGTCCGGTTGCGGAAATGCAGCTTCGACAGAACGCTGCGGACCATCGACTTGATGACGGCTTCGGACAGATCGAGCTGATCGGCGATGGTGCGGTTGTTCAGCCCTTGCCCCAGGAGAAGCAGCGTCTGGAACTCCACATCCGACAGGCGCGGCAGCAGCGTCAGCCTGATCTCATCGACGCCGAGCCGGGACAGGAACTGCTTGGGCATCAGGCAATGCCCTTCCAGCCCCAGATCGATCAGCTCGTTGATCCTGTCGGCGTTGATGTCCTGAAACACCCAGGCGTCGGCGAAAGCCAGGATATGGGCCGCATCCAGCAACTCGCGGCTGCTCAGCACCACCACGATCCGGCTGCGCCTGGAAAGCCGCAGATAGACCATCGGCTCGTTTTCGCGGAGTGCCGCGAACTGCTGGACGCCGATCAGGATCGCATCGGGCGTGATATTGCTTTGCTGAAGATCGGCAATATCGTGGAACACGGAGATCCGGTGCCGGCCGCCGCTTTCCAGGGCCGAAACCAGGTGGTCAGCGATCGTGTCATCATCGACGACGAGGCAGACATGCATGGGCGTCACTGTGTTCAACCTGGTGTCATCCAAACCGGGGGGCAGCTTATGTCGGGCGGCTTGCTCATTGTGCACATGCATGGCGCGGCTCTGGCTTTTGGCGCGAGGTCCCAGCGAGCAGGGCGACGCGAGGGGTGAGGATTTACTGTCGAAGAGCAGTTCGTCATTTCCGAAAGTCTCAAAGCATTAAAGTTGAGGGTACGAAGAAGCTCTATGACAAACGTCGATTTTAGAGCGAATATTATGATAAAATCCAAAGTAGTGTGTTTGGTTAATTTACAATATCGCAGTGATTGCGGTGCGAAAATAAAGCAATGAGGTTATGTTCTCGGCTATCGTGGCAATCCATCCGGTGTGAGTGCGGCGCAAAAGCGTGGATTTCAATGCCAACTTAGGTTGTGCGCCGCTGAACTGGCTATCTCGTTCGTTTAAAAGTAGATAGATATCGAATGTCTTGTACTTGATGCCTCCCCGTATTGCTACGTAACGTTAGGTGACGGCCGCACTTAACGCAGGATGTCCGCATGACAAGTATCAGCACTATTCACCGACCGAGCATTGCCTTGAGTTTACTCATAGAATGCCGGTGAAGACACGAGGGAATTGAGCATTTCCAACGAACAGACGGTATAATCCATTTTCCCCGAACGATCGTTAGCTTGCCGGATGCGGCGGAGGGGGAGTAGGAACTCATCAGGCAAAGTGTCATGTCATAGCTGGTTTTGCAGCTCATCTACCCCTTTATTTGGTGTTATGTCGCATCCACTATCCAATCGGATCGACGCTGCCAAATTATGGAAAATTATCATTCGCACTCCGATCGATATGCACCTTTTCCCTCCAATATGCTATATCTTCCGGTAATAGATGGAAAGGCTCATCGTTGAGCAGCAGTTTTCAGGCGGATCGCATGCGGATAGCCTGGACTTTTGCATCAGCGGTGAAGATATCGGTGGGATCTTGGCTGCTGCGGTGAACTCTGAGCTGTCGCGCAAATGTTCAGTTCACTGAATGGCCCCGATCGTGCCGGATGTTCTCCGCCTTGGGCTGAATTACTGTTTATGGGCCATCGTTTGCCGGTAAGTGTTCAGCATACACGGCGCGTGGCGGTCTTTGAGGTGCGACGATGAGGATTTTGATTGGTGACGACCATTTGCTGTTCAGGGAGGGTCTGCGCCGCCTGCTCGAACAGTTGAGTTCGGACGCCACGTTCATGGATGCCAGCACCTTCGACGAGGTTCTGAAGATCGTTCAGAACCCCGAGGAAGTTTTCGACCTTATCCTCATCGATCTTCAGATGCCGGGCTGGCCGGGCTTTTCGGGTCTGGAGCAGGTCTGCACGACAGCCTCCGATACGCCGGTCATCGTGGTTTCCGCATCGGAAAGCCAGTCGGATGTGCGCAACTCGCTGGATGCCGGGGCTGCGGGATTCATCCCGAAGTCCTCCAGCGTCAAGATCATGCTGAGCGCCATCAATCTGGTGTTCTCAGGCGGGATCTACCTGCCGCCATCGGCCATCCATGCCGATGTGGCGGCCAAGGCCAATCCGGTTTCGCATCACGACCACGATCATAACGGCGAACGCACCGCATCGGGCCACCAGTTGACCCAACGCCAGTGGGAAGTTCTCAACTGCCTGCGCGAGGGCAAGTCCAACAAGCAGATCGCCTATGAACTGGGCCTGTCGGAAGGCACCGTGAAGATCCACGTCACCGCGATCTTCAAGTCGCTGGGCGTGAAGAACCGCACCCAGGCCGTGATCGTCGCATCGGAACTTCAGCGCTGAAGTTCCTGATCGCACCGGCAGAGTAAATGTGTCTTGTAGGTCGGCCTTCGCCCCCTGGGCGAAGGCCGACCTACGAAAGGACATCTCCCGCCGGGTGGAATTTCCGACCATTGGATGACAGGTGCGCGACAGGTTCGGCTGATACTCTCTTCCTCCAAAGCTCATCCTTCGATCCGAGAGGAGTGACTGGGAATGCCGCAGACGAATGCCGTCCCGACCGGAGAACCGGTCATCCGCACGGTCGCCATGCCGGCCGACACCAATCCCGCCGGGGATATCTTCGGCGGCTGGCTGATGGCTCAGATGGATCTGGCCGCCGGCAATGCCGCCGCCCGCCGGGCGCGGGGCCGCTGCGCCACCGTCGCCGCCGACAGCATGGTGTTCCATTCCCCCGTCTTCGTCGGCGACGAAGTCAGCCTCTACGCCGATATCATCAGGGTCGGGCGGACATCCCTGAGCATCCGCATCGAGGCATGGCGCCGCAGCCGCGACGGCGACGACAGCTTCAAAGTCACCGAGGCGACCTTCACATTCGTCGCGATCGACGAGCAGCGCCGTCCGCGCCCGGTCCCGCCGGCCGCCTCACAGTCTCAGCCCTGAAAGTTCTGGTGCCGTCCCATGCGCATCCTGATGGTCGAGGATACCGAGGATCTTGCCGACGCCGTCGTCCGCCGTCTGCGCCATCTGGGCTATGCGGTGGATTGGGCGCCGGATGGCGAGGCGGCGGAGGAACTGCTCGCCCAGGAAACCTACCAGCTTGTCATCCTGGACATCATGCTGCCCGGCGTCGACGGTCAGACGATCCTGACCAAGCTCCGCCGGCGGCGCGACCATACGCCGGTGCTGGTGGTGACCGCCCGGTCGCAGGTCAACGTCAAGGTCGATCTGCTGGACCTCGGCGCCGACGATTTCATCGTCAAGCCCTTCGACCTGCGCGAGCTGGAGGCGCGCTGCCGCGCCCTGCTGCGGCGGTCCCACGGCATGGCCGCGTCGGCGACGCAGTTCGGCAACCTGCTGTTCGACATGGCGGCCAAGCGCGCGTCGGTCGATGGCCGGGCGCTCGACCTGAGCGGCCGTGAGTTCCGCCTGCTGGAGCTTTTCCTGACCAACCTCAACAACGTCATGGGCAAGGACGACCTCCTGAACCGCCTGTTCAGCCTGGACCAGCCGGCGGCACCCAACGCGATCGAACTTTATGTTTCCCGGCTGCGCAAGAAGCTCGAAGGCGCGTCGGTCGAAATACGCACCGTGCGGGGGCTGGGTTATGTGGCGGAAGTCAGTGCCGGAAGCTGAAACCAGAGCTGGGGGCTATTCGCTCCGAAAACGCCTGCTGATCCGCCTGTTCGGCGCTTTGGCGCTGCTGACCGCCGGCCTCTTCGCCTTCGTCGATGCCTATGCCCAGCGGGCGGCGGACAGCGCCTACGACCAGTTGTTGCAGGCGGCGGCCCTGTCGATCGCCGACACGGTACGGGTGGAAAGCGGTCAGATCGCCGTCGATCTGCCCTATTCCTCGCTCAGCATCCTGGCGATGGCGCGGCGCGACCGCATCTTCTACCGGATCGACGCGCCGGGCGGCGGTCTGGTGACCGGCTACGGCGATCTGCCCGTGACCCTCCGCGAAGCCGGCGACAGGCGAGACCGCGTTCCAGAACGCGACTTACCGGGACATGCCGATCCGCGTCGCGGTGCTGGACCGCCTGATCGCCCATCCGCAGCTTTCCGGCTGGGTCCGGATCGTGGTTGCCCAGACGCGGGAGGAGCGGGAAAGTCTGGCGCGGGGAATCCTCACCAACGCCTTCCTGCCGATCGCTCTGGCGGTTCTGGCCGGCGGCGGCCTGATCTGGTTCGGCGTCAGGCAGGCGCTGGCCCCACTGGCATCGCTGGAGCAGTCGATCCGCGCCCGCCAGCCCCACGACTTCCGCCCGATCGAGATCCCGCCGCCCGCCGAGGTTTCCCAACTCGTCCACGCGATCAACAGCCTGCTGGCCCGTCTCCACGGCAATCTCGACACCATGCAGACGTTCCTGGCCGATGCCGCGCACCAGATCCGCACGCCGCTCGCCAGTCTGAGGCTCCAGGCCGAACTGGCCGCCGACGAGGACGACCCGGAAAGCCTGAGGAAGATCGGTCGGCCGCATCCACCGGAACGCGGTCGAGGCAAGCCAGTTGACCAGCCAACTGCTCAGCCACGCCATGGTGATCCACCGCAGCGAAGCGCTGGAACCGGAAGCAATCGATCTGGCATCCCTTCTGGACCATGTGGTCCAGCGCGCCCGGCCGATCTCCGATGATGTCCTGATCCGGCTCGACATCGATGACGCGGCCGAGCAGCGCATTCATCGCCGGCGATCCGATCAGCCTGAACGAGGCGATGACCAACCTTGTCGACAACGCCGTCAAATATGCGGGGCGGGGCGGGGACGTCACGGTCCGGCTCTGCCCGCGTCCCGACGGCGGCGGCTTCCTGATCGACGTGGCCGATCGCGGCCCCGGCATCCCGGATGCCGAAAAGGACAAGGTGCTGCAGCGCTTCGGGCGCGGCAGCCGCCGGGGCGGGGACCACCGGCAGCGGCCTCGGCCTCGCCATCGTCAAGGCGGTGACCGATGCCCATGGCGGCGCCCTGCGCCTGCTCGACCGGCCCGGCGGCGGCCTGATCGTCCGCCTGGAACTCCCGCCGGCGACATGCCCCGCAGCCGGCCAGCCGGCGGCCATGCGCGCCGGAGTGTCGCTCCCGATGCTGCTTGCCGGCCTGCTGGCGCTGCTTCGCCGTCACCGCCGGCACTGGCGAGCGAGCCGATCGTCTACCCGGCCCCGGCGGGCGAGCAGCAGGTTCTGCTCATCGACGCCGCGACCGACCGCACGTTGATGGAGCCGCTGATCCTCGATTTCCAGCAGATCGCTCCCGAGCGTGACCGTGGCCTATTCGGATTTCCAGACGCGCGATCTTTACGAACGCACCGCTTCCGGAGAAACCACCGCCGATCTCGTCATCAGTTCGGCCTCCGACCTTCAGGTCAAGCTGATCAACGACGGCTTCTCGCAGCCTTACAAATCCTCAGCCACCCAGGCGCTTCCCGACTGGGCCAACTGGCGTGACGAAGCCTTCGGCTTCACCTTCGAACCCGCCGTGATGGTCTACAACCGCGACCTTGTCCCGGAGTCGGAAGTGCCACGCTCCCGCAACGACCTGATCCGGCTGATCCGGGAGAACCCCGCCCGCTACAACAGGCGGGTCGCCACATACGACGCCGCCACCAGCGGGATCGGCTACCTGTTCGCGACCCAGGATTCCGTGCTGTTCAGCCAATACTGGCAGCTCATGGTGACGCTGGGCGCGGCACAGGCCCGGCTTGCCTGCTGCACCGGCGACATTCTGGAGATGATCGAGCGGGGCGAGGTCCTGATCGCCTACAACATGCTGGGCTCCTACGCCCACGCCCGGATGCTGGCGGGAGCCAGGATCGGCATCGTCCTGCCGGAAGACTACACGCTGGTCATGTCGCGGGTGGCGATCATCCCGGCCCACGCGCGCCGGGCGGAACTCGCCGGCCGCTTCATCGACTACCTGCTCTCCCAGCGCGCCCAGGAGATCATCGCCAGTCAATCGGCACTCTTCGCGCCTGGCGCCCGACATAGCGGGCGAGGCGACCGCGACAGGAGTGCGGGCTGCGACCAACGGCCCGGTGATCCCGATCACGCTCAGCCCGGCCCTGCTCGTGTTCCTGGACAAGTCCAAGCGGGAGAGCTTCCTGCGCCAGTGGCGTCTGGCTTTCCAGACCCCCTGATCACGCGTGTTGTCACGCGTGTTTGACGCCGGCACCTCCCGCGCTACACTCCCGGACCTGTAAGGAAATGGCTGGCACGCGGCTAACGCGGACGCCGGCCCAACAATGAAGTCAGGGAGTGAGACGCCTATGGCAGCCCAGTCATCGGTCTGCGATTTCGGATGGAAAGCCGTGGATTTCAGCCTGCCCGGCACCGACGGCAGGACCTGGACGCCTTGCCGACGTGAGGGGGCCGAACGGCACGCTCATCATGTTCATCTGCAATCACTGCCCCTATGTGAAGGCGGTGATCGACCGAATCACCCGCGACTGCCGCGAGCTGGAACGCCACGGCATCAAATCCGTCGCCATCATGTCGAACGACACCGAGCGTTATCAGGACGACAACTTCGACAACATGAAGCGGTTCGCGGCCGAGCACGCGCTGCCGTTCCCCTATCTGCTGGACGAAACCCAGAGCGTCGCGCGGGCGTACGACGCGGTCTGTACGCCGGATTTCTTCGGCTTCAACGCCGATCTGGGGCTTCAGTACCGGGGGCGGCTGGATGCATCGAAGGTACAGCCCGTGCCGAACGCCCAGCGCGAGCTGTTCGACGCGATGGTGCGAATCGCCGCGACGGGGCAGGGGCCGGCGGAGCAGATTCCCAGCATGGGCTGCTCGATCAAGTGGAAATAGGCAGGCGGAAATAGACCGGCTCAGGCCGGCGCGCGTTATGCCGCCTTGACCTCCACCGGGGCGTCTGGTATCCGGCCCAACCCGCACGCATGAGGACGGACAGGCGCTGCCTGCCCGGATACAGCCATATGAGCG
Organism: uncultured Alphaproteobacteria bacterium; assembly: GCA_963848585.1. GTDB lineage: Bacteria > Pseudomonadota > Alphaproteobacteria > Azospirillales > Azospirillaceae > Skermanella. The sequence goes on from CAWKET010000008.1 coordinate 138,320, forward strand.
ATATTTTTCGCGAAGTTGACGAAGACCTTCGCCGCGATCGATTGGAAAAGATTTGGAAGCGGTACGGCGCTGCCATCGTCGGCGCCGTGCTGGTCATTGTCGCGGGTACAGCGGGTTTCGTCGCCTGGCGCAATCATCAGCATGCCGAGGCTGAGACGGAGACGGCGCAGCTTGCCGACGCTCTCCGGCTCGCCGGCAACTCGGCCGGGCAAGCGGCGCAATACCAACGGCGATCCCAAAGCCGCCGCCGATGCCCTGTCGGCCTTCGCCGGCGCAGAGCGGCACGGGGCCGGGTACCCTGGCCCGCTTCTTCGAGGCGGGGCTCCGCGCCCGTGAGGGCGATAGCGCCGCCGCGATCAAGATCTATGACGAGCTGACACAGTCGGCGAAGCTGGAGCCTGTCTACCGCGACCTCGCCACCGTATTGTCGGTGATGCATCAGGTCCAGACCGGCGATCCCGGCCAGCTCACCGCCCGTCTGCAGCCGCTCACGGCCGATAACAACCCCTGGCGCCATTCCGCCCGCGAACTGACGGCCCTGCTGGCCATCCGTTCCGGCGACAAGGCCGACAGCCGGGAAGCTGTTCGCCCAAATTCAGAACGACCCCGCCGCTCCCTCCGGTGTCCGCAGCCGCGCCACCGAACTTGCAGCCCTTTATTCAGCCGAGCCGCAATGAAATTTCCCTGCGCCACCTCCCGGCGGGCCGCTCGGCCCGTTGCCGCACGCCTGCTGACGGCGGGTCTGCTGACCATGACGCTTGCCGGCTGCGGCGGTGGAAGCTGGTTTGGCGACAGCGAACCGCCGCCCCTGCCGGGTGAGCGGATTTCGGTTCTGCGCCTGGAACGTCAGCTTGAGCCCGATCCCCGGCTGGCCGACCTGCGGGTCGAACTGCCGGCTCAGGTGGCGAACGCGTCATGGCCGCAGGCGGGTGGCAATCCGGACCACGCGATGGGCCATCTGGCCCTGTCCGCTCAACCGCGCGAGGTCTGGCGCGCGGATATCGGCTCCGGATCGTCCAGCGATACCCGGCTGCTCGCCCGGCCCGTGGTGGCTGACGGCAGGATCTATACGCTCGACACCGACTACGAGGTAACGGCGCTCGATCCCGCCACCGGCAAGCAGATCTGGCGCACCAGCATCGAGCGTGAAAACGAATCGGGTGGAGCCTTGGGCGGCGGTGTCGCCTTCGCCGATGGCCGTCTGCTCGCCACGACCGGCTACGGTGAACTGCTGTCGCTCGACCCGAAGAGCGGCGCCATCTCCTGGCGCACCCGCGTGCCGGGGCCGGTTCGTGCGGCACCGACCGTGATCAACAACCGGGTCTTCGTCGTCACCGTCGATAATCAGCTCATCGCCTATTCCGCCAACGATGGTGCTACGCTGTGGACCCATACCGGCATTCTGGAAACCGCCGGCCTGCTGGGCGCCGCAAGCCCGGCGGCGGACGGCTCCATCGTCGCCGTGCCCTATTCCTCCGGCGAGCTGTTCGCTCTCCGCGCCGAGAACGGCCGCGTCGCGTGGTCGGACAATCTGGCCGCCGTCCGGCGCGCCGGCGCCCTGTCCAACCTCGCCGATATCCGCGGCATGCCGGTGATCGACCGGGGCCTCGTGGTGGCTGTCAGCCACAGCGGCCGGATGGTCGCGATCGACGAGCGGTCGGGCGGGCGCGCCTGGGAGCAGGAGATCGGCGGCGTCGATACTCCCTGGGCAGCCGGCGACTTCATCTTCGTGCTCAGCAACGACGGCGAAGTGATCGCACTGACCCGCCAATCCGGCCGCATCCGCTGGGTCGCCCCCCTGGCCCGCTACGAAGAACCCGAAGGATCGGACCGGCCCCATCATCTGGACCGGTCCCGTCCTTGCCGGCGGCCGCCTGTGGGTCGCCAATTCGGTCGGCGAACTGGTGTCCCTGTCCACGGAGAACGGTCAGGAACAGCAGCGGCTGGAATTGCCCGGCGGCGCCTTCATAGCGCCCGTCGTGGCCGACAATACGCTTTACGTTCTGACTGATGACGGTACCCTGGTCGCCTACCGTTAAGGCGACCTAATTGAGGTGGTGGAGCCGGCATCGGCTCCCTACATGGAAGCAATGTCTCTTACTGTCGCGATCATAGGCCGGCCCAACGTCGGCAAGTCCACCCTGTTCAACCGGCTGGTGGGCAAGAAGCTTGCCCTGGTGGACGATACCCCCGGCGTCACGCGCGACTGGCGCGCGGCACCGGCCCGTCTTGCCGGCATCGACCTGACGGTGATCGACACCGCCGGGTTGGAGGAAGCTTTCGACGACAGTCTCGAAGCGCGCATGCGCCGGCAGACGGAGCGCGCCATCGAGGAAGCCGACGTGGCGCTTCTCCTGATCGACGCGCGCGCCGGCGTCACGCCGCTCGACCAGCACTTCGCCGCATGGCTGCGCAAGGGCAAGACGCCTATCATCCTGCTCGCCAACAAGTGCGAGGGCAGGGCGGGTATGCCCGGCCTGTACGAGGCGTTCGAACTGGGCCTGGGCGAGCCGGTGCCGATCTCCGCCGAGCATGGCGAGGGTCTGGCCGATCTGGTCGAAGCGCTGCTGCCCTTCGTCCCGCCGGAAGAGAAAGCTGACCCCGAGGATGGCGCGGACCCCGCCGATGCGGGCGTCATAGCGCCGGGCAAGCCGCTCCAACTGGCGATCGTCGGACGGCCCAATGTCGGCAAATCGACGCTGCTCAATAGCCTTGTCGGTGAGGACCGGGTACTGACCGGCCCGGAAGCCGGCATGACCCGCGATGCCATCGCGGTCGAATGGACCTACAAGGACAAGCCGATCCGGCTGGTCGATACCGCCGGGATGCGCCGCAGAGTCGCGGGTCGATGACAAGCTGGAAAAGCTGGCCGTCGCCGACGCGCTGCGGGTCATCCGCATGGCCCATGTGGTCGTGCTGGTGGTCGATGCCGAAGCCATCCTCGATCACCAGGACCTGACCATCGCCCGCATGGTGCTGGACGAGGGCCGCGCGCTGGTCATCGCCGTCAACAAGTGGGACATCGTCACCGACCGCGCGGCCACGCTGAAGCAGATCGACGACAAGCTGCAGGCGCAGCTTGCCCAGGTGCGCGGCATTCCCGTCGTGACGATGTCAGCCCTTCGCCACCAGCGGCTCGACAACCTGCTGGATGCCGTCTTCGACATCTACGACGTCTGGAACCGCCGCGTCAGCACCTCCGACCTCAACCGCTGGCTCGCCGGCATGACCGAGGCGCACCCGCCGCCGGCCGTCGAAGGCCGCCGCATCAAGATCCGCTACGCCACGCAGGTAAAAGCGCGCCCGCCGACCTTCGCCTTGTGGGTCAGCAAGCCGCTCGATCTGCCGGAAACCTATATCCGCTATCTGGTGAACGGCATCCGCGAGAGCCTGAACCTCCCCGGCGTGCCGATCCGCATGCTGACGCGCAAGGGCAAGAACCCCTACGCGGAGGAGTGATCGATCGGATCGAACGTTGTACGGACTGTCTCGTAGGCCAGGCGTCGATCCCTGCGGCACCCGACAGTCGACGCGCTGGAGTCGGAATGCTGCTTCAGCCCGACGCCAGACGCTTCGACAGGCTGCGGAACGGTCCGGCATCGAGGTATCAGCTCGAGATTTTCCTCGATCAGCCGCTCGACCACGACCACGTCGCGCCAGACGCCATCCAGCTTGGCGTGCTTCACATAGGTCCCGACTTCGCGGAAGCCGACGGCGGCGCAGGCCCGCCGGCTGGCGCTGTTCTCGGTGAAGATGCGCGAAACCAGCTTCCAGTAACCAGCGCTTCCCGCCGCCTCGATCAAGCCAATCAAAGCCGCACGCCCGGCGCCCCGGCCGCGATAGTCACGCGCGACATAGACCGAGAACTCCGCGATGCCGCCATAGCAGGCGCGGGAACGATAGGCGGATGTCGAGGCGAAGGCGACGATCCGGCCTTCGTCCTCGGTCACCACGATGGGATAGTGTCCAAGATGCCCCGTCGCCTCGAACCACGCCAGGACCTGCCCGACCGTCCTCGGCTCGGTTTCGAAAGTCCCGATCCTGTCCTCGATCCCCTGATTGTAGATTTCCGTGATCGAGCCGGCATCGGCCGGAGTGGCGGGACGGGTCAGCATGGCGGCTCTGATCGGTCGGGGAGTTCAGGCGGACAGGATCTCGCCGTGGTACCGGCAAGCCGGCTCGGCCAGTTCGACGAAACGCTCGGTGATTTCCTCAGGCGCGGGATGCAGCATCGGGTCTTCGCCGGGGAAGCCCTGAGCACGCATCTTGGTCCGCACGATGCCGGGGTCCAGCAGATTGACCTTCAGCGGCGATGTCGCGACTTCCAGCGCGTACATCTTCACCATCATCTCCAGCGCCGCCTTGCTGGCGGCATAAGCGCCGAAATAAGCCACCGCATGCCGGGCGACGCCTGACGTGACGAAAACGGCACGCCCCGCATCCGACCCGCGCAGCAGCCTGTCCATGCTGCGGATCAGCCGGTAATTGGCCGTCACATTAAGCGCGAAGACCTTGTCCCAGGTCTTCGGGACGAAATGCGAGATCGGGCTGAGGTCGCCCAGCGTGGCCGCATTGCCGACGACGATGTCCAGCCGCCCGAACCGCTCGAAGATCGACTGGCCAAGCTGGTCGATCTTATCGAAATCCGCCAGATCGAGCGGCACCAGGGTGGCGGTGCCACCCTTGGCGCGGACCCGGTCATCGACCTCCTCAAGGCCGCCTACCGTGCGCGCCACCAGGATGACATGGGCGCCTTCCGCGGCGAAACGCTCCGCCACGGCGGCGCCAATGCCTCGGGATGCGCCGGTAATCAGGGCGACGCGGTTCGACAGGCGGGGACTGGACATTGAAGGCGGCTTTCAGATCAGGCGGTAGTCAGAAAGGTCGGAAGGCGGCGGAACTCAGCCGCGCGCTTCGGCGCGGTAGGTGACTTCGGAACCTTCGCCGGGAGTATCGCGGTCCAGCAGCGGGATCGGATAATCGCCGGTGAAGCAGGCGTCGCAGTACTGCGGCTTGGCGTTGTTCCGCCCCTCCGGCTCCTTGACCGCCTTGTAAAGGCCGTCGATCGAGATGAAGGCGAGGCTGTCGGCGCCGATATACTTCGACATCTCTTCGATCGAGTATTTATGCGCCAGCAGCTTTTCCTTCTTGGGCGTATCGACGCCGTAGAAGCAGGCATGGCTGGTCGGAGGGCTGGAAATCCGCATATGGACTTCCTTGGCGCCCGCCCGGCGCACCATCTCGATGATCTTGATGGAGGTCGTGCCGCGCACGATGCTGTCGTCCACCAGAACGACGCGCTTGCCTTCGATCATGTGGCGGTTGGCGTTGTGCTTCAGCTTGACGCCCAGATTGCGGATCTGGTCCGTCGGCTCGATGAAGGTGCGGCCGACATAGTGGTTGCGGATGATGCCAAGCTCGAACGGAATGCCGCTCTCCGCCGCATATCCGATGGCCGCCGGCACGCCGCTGTCGGGAACCGGGATGATGACATCGGCATCGACGGCGCTTTCCCGCGCCAGTTCCATGCCGATGCGCTTCCGCGCCTCGTAGACCGAATGACCCTCGACGACGCTGTCCGGCCGCGCGAAGTAGATGTATTCGAAAATGCAGAAGCGCCGGTTCTGCGGCAGGAAGGGCCGCAGGCTGTGAACGCCGGAGCTGTCCAGAACGATCATCTCGCCCGGCTCGACATCGCGGACGAACTCGGCGCCGATGATATCCAGCGCGCAGCTTTCGCTGCAGAGAACATTGCTGTCGCCGACCTTGCCCAGCACCAGCGGACGTACGCCCAGCGGATCGCGGACGCCGATCACCATGTCGTTGGCCAGTGCGATCAGCGAATAGGCGCCCTCGACCTGACGCAGCGCTTCGACCATGCGGTCGATCACCGAACCGCTGCGGGCGGTCGCCATCAGATGGACGATGACTTCGGTGTCGGTGGTCGATTGGAACAGGCAGCCCCGGCGCACCAGTTGGCGGCGCAGCATCAGGGCATTGGTCAGGTTGCCGTTATGGGCCAGCGCGAACCCGCCGAATTCGAAATCGGCGAACAGCGGCTGTACGTTCCGCAGCACCGTGTCGCCGCTGGTGGCGTAGCGGACATGCCCGATCGCCGCATGGCCCTTCAGCTTGGCAATCACCGACTGCGAGCTGAAATTGTCGCCCACCTGTCCCATGGCGTGCTGAATATGGTAGTGTTCACCATCGAAGGTGACGATACCCGCCGCCTCCTGTCCACGGTGCTGAAGGGCGTGCAGCCCGAGTGCCGCCACGGCGGCAGCTTCACCATGGTTGTAAACGCCGAACACGCCACACTCTTCGCGTAGTTTGTCGTCGTCAAACGGATGGGTCGTCAACATGGGAACTAAACCCTTTCACGGGGTCAGGATGTGGTAGGCTAACGGGCAGTTTCGAACAGTCGGTCAAGGTCGGACCTGTCACGGTCCTTATACCCCGACTCAGGCGCGGGCGCATCCGCGTTCGTTGCATTGGCGGCTGTCGGTCGCGGCACGGACAGACGCCGGAGCGCTTCTTCCTGGATCGCCTTGTTCGTCTTCTCAAGTGGCGGCGCTGGCGGCGGCAGTTCGCCGCCGATTGCGCGCCGGTCGCGGCATTCGACCGGGTCTGGTCAGGTACCAGATTGCGCAGCATATCCGCTCCCGATTGGATCACCGGCATCGTGCGCGCATCCCTCAGCCACCGGGGCTGATCGGTCGGCGGAAATACCCACGCAACGGATAGATAGGCAAGGCAGACGATCACCGCACCCCTGGCGATGCCGAAAACGAATCCCAGCGAGCGATCGACGGCGCTCAGCGCCGACCCGCGCACCCCTTTGGAAAGCTGGTGACTGATGATCGACAGCAGGATCAGCGACACGACGAAAATGCCGATGCCCGCCACGGCCTTGGCGATCAGTTCCTTGGCGACGACCTGCTGCACCATGGGCAGCACATGGGGGAACAGGTACAGCGTCGCGAAAGCGGCGCCTACCCAGGCGCCGACCGACAGGACTTCCCGCACCAGTCCCCGCGCGAAGGCCAGCAGGGCCGACAGCAGCAGAATGACGATGACGGCGATATCCGTCGGATTGATCGAGGTGGTTTCCATCGTCGGTGACCCGTCACGTCAACTTGTGGATCATGTCCGTCCACGACCGGCGGAGCCGGCGGAGCGGGGTTCCTGGAACATCGGAATAAGGTCTTCAAGGTGGGCAAGCTCGATCCGGCGGATGCCGGGATCGCTCCGGCTGCCGGCTTTTCTGCCGCGCAATGTCGGCATCAGCGATTTCTCGAAGCCCAGCTTGGCGGCTTCCTTCAGCCGCACATCGGTCTGGCTGACCGCCCGGATTTCACCGGACAGCCCGATCTCGCCGAACACGACCGCGTCCGATGGCACCGGCTCACCCGTCAGGGAAGACACCAGCGCCGCCGCCACGGCAAGGTCGGCGGCAGGCTCGCCGATGCGCAGGCCGCCGGCGACATTGAGATAGACGTCGTTGGCGCCGATCGCGATGCCGCAGCGCGCTTCCAGCACGGCCAGCACCATCGCCAGCCGGCCGCTGTCCCAGCCGACGACCGCGCGGCGCGGCGTGCCGAGCGGGGAGGGGGCGACAAGCGCCTGGATTTCCACAAGCACCGGCCGGGTGCCTTCAAGTCCGGCGAAGACGCAGGCGCCCGAAACATCGCCGCGCCGTTCCGCCAGGAACAGTTCCGATGGGTTGGATACTTCGCTCAGGCCGGCGTCGGTCATTTCGAACACGCCGATCTCATCGGTCGGGCCGAAGCGGTTCTTCACCGCGCGCAGAATGCGGAACTGATGGCCCCGCTCGCCTTCGAAATAGAGGACGGTATCGACCATGTGCTCCAGCACGCGGGGACCCGCGATGGTGCCTTCCTTGGTGACATGGCCGACCAGCACCAGGATGATGCCGCGCCGCTTGGCGACCCGGATCAACTCCTGCGCCGAAGCGCGCACCTGGGCGACCGTGCCGGGCGCGCTGTCCAGCGTGTCCACATACATGGTCTGGATCGAATCGATGATGCACAGGCCGGGCGCGTCGCCGGCGTCCAGCGTCGCCACGATGTCGCGGACATTCGTCGCGGTGGCGAGTTCGACCGCTGAGTCGCTGGTGCCCAAGCGGGAGGCGCGCATCCGCACCTGATCGACCGCTTCTTCGCCGGAGATGTAGGCGCAACGCAAAGTCTTCGCGAGGCTGCAAACGACCTGAAGCAGCAGGGTCGATTTGCCGATTCCGGGATCGCCGCCGACCAGCAGAGCGGAACCCGGCACCATGCCGCCGCCGCAGACGCGGTCATATTCGGCAATGCCGCTGATCCGCCGGGGAGCTTTCTCCGAAACGCCCTTGAGATCGACAAAGTCGATCCGCCGCCCGGCGCCTGACGCCCGGCCAAGGCCCTTCGGCGCGCTTTCCGGAACCGCCTCTTCAACAAGCGTGTTCCATTCGCCGCATGCGTCGCACTTGCCGCCCCATTTAGGAGAGCTGGCGCCGCAGGCCTGACAGACATAACGGGTGTTTGGTCGAGCCAATGTAACTGAAACTCGTCGTGTTGCGATGCAGCATGATTAGCACGGAAGCGTCCCCGATCCTATCGGGGAAACGCTCCACGCCGGGTCTTCACAGATCCGGTACCACTCCGGTGCGACCGATGCTTATCGTGGATAAGGTTTATTTAATGTGAACAGAACCGGAATACCAGAGGCTGCCTGCGGCCCGAAGCCGCAAGGCTGGCTTGGCGTCAGCGGCTCTGCAACGGTCACTTCAGTGCTCTGTTCAGGACTGGCTGACTTCCATCTGGATGGGTCCTTCGGCGCGCCCATGGATGAACTGGTCCACGTAAGGGTTGCCGGAGTTGTCGATCTCACTGACAGGGCCGGACCAGATGATCTTTCCCTTGTAGATCATGGCGATCCGGTCCGCGATCTTGCGGGCGCTCGCCATATCGTGGGTGATCGACAGGGCCGTGGCGCCCAGATCCTTGACGCATTTGACGATCAGATCGTTGATGACGTCCGCCATGATCGGGTCGAGCCCCGTCGTCGGCTCATCGAAGAAGATGATCTCCGGCTGCGTCGCGATGGCGCGCGCCAGTCCGACCCGCTTCTGCATGCCGCCCGACAGTTCAGCCGGGAACAGGTCGGCCACCCGCCGTTCCAGCCCGACGGCGGCCAGCTTCTCCAGCGCGATGTCCTTGGCCTTGGCCCGGCTCATCTTCTCGCCCTGGATCAGGCCGAAGGCGACGTTTTCCCAGACCGGCAGGCTGTCGAACAGGGCGCCGCCCTGGAACAGCATGCCGAACTTCCGCATGACGCGTTCCCGGTCGCGCGGCTTCAGATTGGCCGTCTCCTCGCCGTCGATCTTGATCGAGCCGCTGTCCGGGTGCATCAGTCCGATGGCGCATTTCAGCATGACCGACTTGCCGGTGCCCGAACCGCCGATGACCACGAGCGACTCCGCCCGGCCGACATCCAGATCGATGCCGTTGAGCACCTGCTTGGTGCCGAACGCCTTGCGCAACCCCGTCAGCTTCAGCTTCGGCGTGTCCAGCTTGGTGCCGTCGGTGCCGTCGGACTTCTGTTGCATGGTGCTCATCGTGAGAAGAACAGGCCGGTGATCAGGTAGTTGAACACCAGGATCAGGATGGACGAGGAGACGACCGCGTTGGTCGTCGCGGCGCCCACGCCCTGCGCGCCGCCTCTCGACTGGTACCCGTGATAGCATCCCATCAGCGCGATGACGAAGCCGAACACCCCCGCCTTGACCAGGCCGGAGATCACGTCCATCGGCTCCAGATATTCCCAGGTGCGGCCGATATAGGCGGCGGGATTGAAGTCCAGCCGGTAGACGCCGATCAGGAAGCCGCCGAACACGCCGATGATGTCGGCCACCAGCACCAGCAGCGGCAGCATGGTCAAGCCCGCGATCAGCCGCGGCGCGACCAGATACTTGAACGGGTTGGTGGCGAGCGTGGACAGCGCGTCCACCTGCTCCGTCACCCGCATGGTGCCGATCTCGGCCGCCATGGAAGCGCCGATCCGGCCGGCGACCATCAAGCCCGCCAGAACGGGACCCAACTCACGCGTGACCGACAGCACCACGACCGTGGCGACGGCGCCCTCCGCCTGGAAGCGGGCGAAGCCGGTAAAGCTCTGCAAGCGCCAGCACCATGCCGGTGAACAGCGCGGTCAGTCCCACCACGGGCAGGGAGTAGTAGCCGATATCGATCATCTGCCGCCCGATCAGGCGCAGATAGAAGGGCGGGCGGAAACAATGTGAAATTGCGACGCCGGTAAACAGCATCAGCCGACCGGTCGCTTCCAGAAATATCAGGAAGGCGCGGCCGGTCGTGGTCAGAAAACCCATTGATCCCCCGTGGCAGCCCACTCGGTGGCAGTTCCGCTCACCGGCGATGCCGTGCCGGACACGACGAGAAGGCCGGAGTTGGTGAGGCAAGTTCTGTAACCATACGCATAAACCACTGCGTCCGTTGCAACTTTACCCCTACGCGCAACCTTGTGCGCCGCACCCTAGCCAACCGCCATAACCCTGTCAATCTCATGGAAAAGGGCGGTGCGGCCGCATTTGGCCGCACCGCCCTTTCGATATAGTCGCCTTCAAGCCTTACTCGTAGTCGCCGCCACCGCCGGCGCCGGGATGGCTTTGGTCCAGATCGCCGAACTTGGTGTACTGGCCGTCGAAGAACAGGCGGACGGTGCCGATCGGTCCGTGACGCTGCTTCGCGATGATCACTTCGCCGGTATTGTGGACCTCGCCCAGCCGCTGCTGCCAGCGCTGATAGCGGTCGTTGAACTTGTCGTCGGCCTCGTCGGGGCGGCGGCTCGGCTCGGAGCGCTCCAGGTAATACTGTTCGCGGAATACGAACATCACGACGTCGGCGTCCTGCTCGATCGAGCCCGATTCGCGAAGGTCGGAAAGCTGGGGCCGCTTGTCTTCACGCTGTTCGACCGCGCGGGAAAGCTGGGACAGCGCCACGACCGGCACATCCAGTTCCTTGGCGATGGCCTTCAGCCCGCGGGTGATCTCGGAGACTTCCTGCACCCGGTTTTCGCTGCTCTTGCCGCCCGTGCCGCGCAGCAATTGGAGATAATCGACCACGATCAGGCCCAGATTGCCCGAGGTGCGCGCCAGCCGGCGGGCACGCGTGCGAACGGCGGCGATGCTGAGGGCGGGCGTGTCGTCCACGTAGAAAGGCACGCGGGACAGGATGCTGCTGGCCTCGGAGAAGCGCTGGAAATCCTCCGGCTTCAGGTCGCCGCGCCGGATCTTTTCCGACGCGACCTGCGCTTCGTCGGCCAGAATACGAGTGGCGAGCTGTTCCGCCGACATTTCCAGCGAGAAGAAGCGCGACGCCGGCGCCTTCGCCTGCCGTTGCGTCCGCATATGCGCCTTGGCCGCCGCGAACGCGATGTTGGTCGCCAGCGCCGTCTTACCCATGGAAGGACGGCCGGCGAGGATCAGCAGGTCGGATGGGTGAAGGCCGCCAAGCTTGCGGTCCAGGTCGATCAGGCCGGTCGTGACGCCGGTGACCTGACTGTCGCGCTTGAAGGCCTCCTCCGCCATGTCGATGGCGACGCGCAGCGACTGGCTGAACGGCTGGAAGCCGCCCTGGATGTCGCCGGTCGTCGCCAGATCGAACAGCTTCTTTTCAGCCCCTTCGATCTGTTCGAGTGCCGCGCCTTCCAGGTTATGGCTGTAGGCCTCATTGACCATGTCCTCGCCCATGTCGATGAGCTGGCGGCGGAGGTACATGTCATGGATGATTCGGCCGTAATGCTCGGAATTGACCACCGAGACGACGCTGCCGGCAAGGTGGCCCAGGTACCCTGCGCCGCCAACGCTCTCCAGCGCCGGATCGTTTTCGAAATATGCCTTCAGCGTGACCGGGTCGGCGATTTCGCCGCGCTGGATCAGCGCGTGGATCGTCTCGAAGATCCGGCTGTGGACCGGGTCGTAGAAGTGCTCCGGCTTCAGGAACTCGCCGACCTTCTCATAGGCCTTGTTGTTGGTCAGGATGGCGCCCAGCAGCTCCTGTTCGGCCTCCGCGTTGTGCGGGGTGACACGGTAGCTGGAACGTCGGCCGGACGCGTCCGCGGTGCGGGCAGTGCGAGGATCGGTGGTCATGGTTTCCATGAGCCGGAGACTAGCAGAGCATTGGTTACCGTCATAGTCATGGCGGCTGTGGACAGCTTGTGGAACCCGGCTAATGAAGTTATCCACAGCCTGTGAAGATAAGGGAAATTAACGCTCGCAATGCCGGATTGCTGATGCCAGTATGCCTTGGGCGGCGGTGCATTAACCCTGCCGCCCACGGAATTGGCTCTCAAGAGGGATTGGTTCGAAGTGGCCCGGAAATCTGGAGATGGTGAAGACCGCCCGACGCCGGCTCAGATCGAACTGGCGCGCATCATCGCCAACCGGCATGAGGTGCAATTGCGCTTCGGGTTCGAGAGCGATGGAGCCTGGACCCGCAAATTCCTCGACGTTTTCGCCTATGATCCCGAGATGGAGGAAGACGTCTTCCGCCGGGTCCGCAACGTGACCCAGTATGTGCGGGAAGGGCGCGACATGCCGGAAATGGCCCGCAAGATCGGTCTGCGGGCGGATCAGGTGGAGTTCATGATCGAGGTCCTGCGCGACTCGGGCTACGACATGGAAGAGGTCGTCGAGGATTTCGACACCGATCCCGAAGACGCGGCGTGGCGCGACATGGAGCGCGATTACGAGGCGCGCCAGGTCGAATACTACTAAAATTGCGTCATTAGGCTGATCGCAACTTCTGACCGGCCACCCTGTTGGTCAGACAGTTGTTGAGAGGCTTTGATGAAGTACGACGAGCAGAAATCCGACGAATCCGAGAGCGGTGGTCACCTTGGCGCTGTCGCCGGCCTGATCATCGGGATCATCCTGGGCTCCCTGATGCTGAACGTCCCCGGAACCGACCAGTCCACGCAACCCTCGGCCCAGGCCAATACGGTAAGTTCCTATATCGGCCTGGGGAACGGCTGAAGACCGTCCGGGCACACCCGAATGCCGAATACGAAAAAAGCGCCGGCTGCCACAGCCGGCGCTTTTTCCATTTCGTGAAGATGAAGGATACGAAACGCCGTGTCGATCAGGCGTTCGTGTCTTCCTCGTCCTCTTCCGCAGAGGCGGCAGCGGCGGCAGCCTCGGCTTCTTCCTCTTCCGCCAGCAGGTCGGCAGCGGTGACCATGCCGCCGCGCTGTGCCTGCATCTGCGCCTCTTCCAGCGAACGGGCGACGTTCACCTTCACGTTGACGCTGACTTCGGGGTGCAGGATGACGCGGACGTCGAACAGACCCAGGCTCTTGATCGGGTCGTTGATCGCGACCTGATTGCGCTCGACCGTGAAGCCTTCGGCAGTCACGGCATCGGAGATGTCGCGGCCGTTGACCGATCCATACAGCATGCCCGACTCGGCGGCCTGACGGGTGATGATGACCGCGAGGCCCTTCATCTTGCCGGCGACTTCCTCGGCTTCCTTCTTGCGCTCCAGGTTCTGCGCCTGAAGCTGGGCCTTCTGCGTCTCGAAGAATGCCAGATTGGCCTTCGTCGCGCGCAGAGCCTTCTTCTGCGGCAGCAGGAAGTTACGCGCATAGCCGGGCCGCACGTTCACGACCTGACCCATCTGGCCGAGCTTCTCGACCCGCTCCAATAGAACGATTTCCATCACTAGCTCTCCTGATCCGGGCCGGTCCGGGCGAACCGCCGGCGCAGCCCGGCCCATTGCTCAATCACACCAAGGCCGATAACCAGTGCTATCGGCCAGCCGGACACCAGCAGAAAGAAGTAAAACACCACAAGCAACAGGGTCCGGGCCTGTCGCCCGCCGGCAAAGGCGTGAACCACCGCCAATCCAGCGAAGAAGAACGGCACCAGCAGCACGATCACGACATTCAGCGCCAGATAGGCCAACTGACCGTCGCCCCCCACCAGCGCCAGAACACCGGCGACGGCGAGCAGCATCGGTGTCCAGTGCGGCAATTCGACCTCCGCTACCCGCATGGCGGGACGCAGGTTGCGGCCGAACCGCATCAGGACGCCCTGAGCCAGGGCGGCGTTGACGATGGCCATGGTCAGCCATGACACCACCACCATGCCCGGAAAGACCTGGGCGAAGCTGTCGATGACCTGAGCCACCCCCGACTCCGCGTCTCCGGTGCCGGCCGCGGCATCGCCGAAGCCCATCACCAGGAACTGCCGGACCGCAGCCTTCCAGCCCGCCCGGATCGCCGAGCGTCAGCAGCGCCGCCGCCAGCAGACCCGCCAGACCCAGGCCGGTCAGTACGACCAGCAGAAGACCCGGCGGATACCATTCCAGGCTGCCGTCGGGGCCTGACCTCGCCAGCAGAGCCTGCCGGACGATCACGGCCACGAGGACGCCGTTCGCCATCGCATAGGTCAACCCGAACAGGAGGCCTCCGAAGAGACCGACCACCGCGACGGCGGCGGTAGCCGCTATCGCGAAGGGCCTGAGCCCTGCGCCCAGGCCGACCATCAGCAACGGCAGCGGCGCCAGGTAAGCCAGGATCAAGGCACCCATGCCGCCGGTAACGACCGAGAGATAAAGCAGCGCGCTGAGCACGCCACCGCCGATGAACATCAGCAGGGCCCTGGTCATGGCACCGCTCTACCTTCGCCGTTGTTCCGAACCCTTGCCTTGTGGATGCTTACTTCACCACGTAGGGCAGCAGGGCCAGGAAACGGGCGCGCTTGATCGCCCGCGCCAGCTCGCGCTGCTTCTTGGTGGACACCGCGGTGATGCGGCTCGGCACGATCTTGCCGCGCTCGGAAATGAAGCGCGAGAGCAGCTTGATGTCCTTGTAGTCGATCGCCGGAGCGTTCGGACCCGAGAACGGGCAGGTCTTGCGACGACGGAAGAACGGACGACGCGGACCGCCACCCGAGCGGCCACCAGCGGACGGTGCGGCACTCATGCCTGCTCTCCTTCGAATTCAGTGCGGCGGGGGGGACGGGGGCCACGGTCGCCGCGGTCACCACGATCGCCGTCGAAGCGGCGGCCGCCACGGTCGCCACGATCACCACGGTCGCCGCGATCACCACGCTCGCTGCGCTCGTTCCGGCTCTGCATCATGGCGGACGGACCGGCTTCCAGCTCATCGACGCGCACGGTCATGAAGCGCAGGATGTCTTCGCTGATGCTCATGTTCCGTTCCATCTCGGCAACCGCTGCTGCGGGAGCGTTGAGATTGAACAGGACGTAATGGCCCTTGCGGTTCTTCTTGATCTTGTAGGTGAGGGTCTTCAGACCCCACTGCTCGGTCTTGGCAACTTCGCCACCGTTGTCGCGAATGATGGTCGCGTAAGTTTCGGTGAGCTGCTCGACCTGCGCGGACGAGATGTCCTGGCGTGCGATGAACACGCTTTCATAATTCGCCATTTGGTCTCCCCATGGCTGTTACACGGTCCGGCGCTGCGATCCCGCGAAATGCGGAATTCAGCCGCCCGGGCCTAGCCGGACGCTTGGCGTGCGCCGGCAAGGAGCTTTGGAAGCGGCGCACTATACACAAAGGCGCCTCATGGGCAAGAAAATAAGCGGATGCCGCGCGCAGAGCGCCGTACCGGGGCAGATCGGCGGCTCCAATTATTAGCGTGGTGAAGTGCAGTGCAGCATACCGGCCCGGCGTTTTCGGCCGGCGCATCTGTTCCGGCCGCCCTTGACTTCGCTTTGGCAGGCGGTATGACTATCGGCCATTTTGGCGGCCTGCGACGGCGCCATTCAGTTATACGGGTACAGTGATGACACGCGCATTTGTCTTTCCGGGACAGGGTAGCCAGGCGGTAGGCATGGGCCGGGAACTGGCCGGCGCCTTCGAGATCGCCCGCCATACCTTTCAGGAGGTGGACGAGGCGCTGCAGCAGAACCTGAGCCGGCTGATGTTCGAAGGGCCGGAGTCGGACCTGACCTTGACGGAGAACGCCCAGCCGGCGCTGATGGCGGTCAGCATCGCCGTCCTGCGCGTCCTCGAGCAGGAAGGCGGCGTCGAGATTCATAAGGCCGCCAGCTTCGTCGCCGGTCATTCGCTCGGTGAATATTCCGCTCTGGCCGCCGCCGGCACCTTCAGCCTGTCCGACACCGCGCGCCTCCTGAAGCTGCGCGGTCAGGCCATGCAGAAGGCCGTTCCGGTCGGGGAGGGGGCCATGGCGGCCCTGCTCGGGCTCGATCTCGCGGTCGCCCAGGAAGTCGCGGCCGAAGCGGCGCAGGGCGAAGTCTGCTCCGCCGCCAACGACAACGCGCCGGGACAGGTCGTGGTCAGCGGCCACCGGGCCGCGGTGGAGCGCGCCATAGCGCTGGCGCCCAGCCGTGGCGGCAAGCGCGGCATCCTGCTGCCGGTCAGCGCGCCCTTCCATTGCGAGCTGATGGCGCCGGCCGCCGAGGCCATGGCGCAGGCGCTCGCCAATGTCGATCTGCGCAGCCCGCTGGTCCCCGTCGTCGCCAACGTGACGGCTCAGGCCGTCGTCGAGCCCCGACGAGATCCGCCGGCTTCTGGTCGAGCAGGTCACCGGCCTGGTGCGCTGGCGCGAAAGCGTGCTGTTCATGAAGGAGCAGGGCGTCGACAGTCTGGTTGAACTGGGCGCGGGCAAGGTGCTGAGCGGTCTCGCCAAGCGCATCGACCGGGAAGTTTCCGGTCAGTCCATCCAGGGGCCGGCCGATATCGAAGCCTTCCTGAAGACGCTCTGATCACCTGATTCACCAACCCGCCGGAAAATACCCCGGCGGATAGCTTTGAGGCCCAAGATGTTCGATTTGACCGGCAGATCCGCTCTCGTCACCGGGGCCTCCGGCGGCATCGGCGCCGCGATCGCCCGCGCCCTCCATGCCCAGGGCGCCAAGGTGGCGCTGTCCGGCACCAAGGTCGAGGCGCTCGAAGCGCTGGCCGCGGAACTGGGGGAGCGCGCCTTCGTGACGCCCGCCAACCTGTCAGCGACACCGCCGCCACCGAAGCCCTGATCAAGAATGCCGAGGCGGCGCATGGGGCAGGTCGATATCCTGGTCAACAACGCCGGGCTGACCCGCGACGGGCTCGCCATGCGGATGAAGGACGAGGACTGGCAGCTTGTGCTGGACGTCAACCTGACCGCCGGCTTCCGCCTTTCCCGCGCCGTGCTGCGCGGCATGATGAAGCGCCGCTGGGGCCGCATCATCGGCATCACCTCGATCGTCGGCGTCACCGGCAATCCGGGGCAGGCCAACTATGCCGCGTCCAAGGCCGGCATGATCGGCATGTCCAAAGCTCTTGCCGCCGAGGTCGCCTCGCGCAACATCACTGTCAATTGCGTGGCGCCGGGCTTCATCGCGACCGCGATGACCGATGTTCTGCCGGACGAGCAGAAGGGGAAACTGACCGCCGCGGTGCCCGCGGGCCGCCTTGGCGATCCAAAGGATATCGCCGCCGGGGTGGTTTACCTCGCCAGTGAACAGGCCGGGTACGTCACCGGGCAGACATTGCATATCAACGGCGGCATGGCCATGATCTAAGGCTGTTTCCGGCGGCCGTTGTGCGGTTGGTTGCGGGGGTGCTGGTCAACCCCGTTCAAGTGTGTTATGTGACGGCACTTTTCATGGGGCCGACACTAACGGGTTGGGCCGATAATCTCTGGTGTCCAGACGTCGGGGCTCACCCCAATCAAACGAAAGATTTGGGAAGGTTTGTAAAGATGAGTGACATCGCCGAGCGCGTTAAGAAGATCGTCATCGAGCATCTTGGTGTCGAAGAGGCCAAGGTGACCGAGAATGCCAGCTTCATCGACGATCTGGGCGCCGACAGCCTCGATACGGTCGAGCTGGTGATGGCGTTCGAAGAGGAATTCGGGTGCGAAATTCCGGACGACGCCGCTGAGAAGATCCTGACCGTCAAGGACGCGATCGATTTCATCAAGGCGAACTCCGCGACCTAACGTCCCGGTGAGATAAGGGTGACGGCCAGGTCGCAGACCTGGCCGGCCGATCCCTTAGAATGTCCTATCCAAGGCAGAGCAGTTCAGGAAATATCATGAGACGTGTCGTCGTAACCGGTCTCGGGATGGTCTCGCCCCTGGGGGTTGGCGTTCAGAATAACTGGGAACGTCTCATCAAGGGCGAATCAGGCCTGCGCGCGATCACGTCGTTCGACGTTTCGGATCTGCCAGCCAAGGTCGCCGGGCAGGTTCCGCGTGGTCCGACGGCCGAAGGGCTGTTCACCGCGGATGACCATGTCTCCATCCAAAGACCAGCGCAAGATGGACGAGTTCATCGTGCTGGCCATCACGGCGGCTCATGAAGCGATCGCGGACAGCGGCTGGCAGCCGCAGACCGACGAGCAGCGTGAGAGCACCGGCGTGATGATCGGTTCGGGCATCGGTGGCCTGAACGGCATCTATGACGGCTCGATCACCCTTCACGAGAAGGGGCCGCGCCGCATCTCGCCGTTCTTCATCCCGTCGGCCCTGATCAATCTGGCCTCCGGCCATGTTTCGATCCTTTACGGTTTCAAAGGCCCCAACCACTCGGCCGTCACCGCCTGCTCGACCGGCGCCCACGCCATCGGCGACGCGGCCCGTCTGATCATGTGGGAAGACGCCGATGTGATGGTTGCGGGCGGTACGGAAGCGGCGATCAGCCGTCTCGGCATCGCCGGGTTCGCGGCGGCGCGTGCCCTGTCCACCGGCTACAACGACCGCCCGAGCGCCGCTTCGCGTCCCTATGACAAGGGGCGTGACGGTTTCGTCATGGGCGAGGGTTCCGGCGTTCTGGTTCTTGAGGAACTGGAGCACGCCAAGCGGCGCGGTGCGAAGATTTATGCCGAAGTGACCGGCTACGGCCTGTCCGGCGACGCCTTCCACATCACGTCTCCGCCGGAAGACGGCAATGGCGGCTTCCGCTCCATGCGGGGCGCCCTCAAGCGCGCCGGTCTCGATCCGTCGGAGATCGATTACATCAACGCTCACGGCACATCGACTCCGCTGGGCGACGAGATCGAGCTTGGCGCCGTCAAGCGGCTGTTCGGCTCGGCGATCGAGACGGTTTCCATGTCCTCGACCAAGTCGGCGATCGGCCACCTGCTGGGCGCCGCCGGTGCTGTCGAAGCCATCTTCTCGATCAAGGCCATCAACGACGGTATCGTTCCGCCGACGCTCAACCTTGAAGACCCCTCCGATAGCTGCCTCGGCGTCGATCTCGTGCCCAGGCAAGCCAAGGAAAAGCGGGTGAAGGCGGCCTTGTCGAACTCGTTCGGCTTTGGCGGCACCAACGCGTCGCTGGTATTCAGAGAGTTCAAGTAGGTCCGATATGCGTTTCGCCGTCCGGGTCTTGATCGGGGCGGTCGTCGTCATCGGCGTCGCCGCCGGTGCCGCATTGTGGGGGCTGATCCTGGTCAACCGGGCCGGCCCCCTCGGAGACCGATACCGCTGTCGTCATCCCGAAGGGCAGCGGGCTTGAAGCCATCAGCCTCGCGCTGTCGGATGCCGACGTGATCGACCGGCCGTTCCTGTTCGCGACAGCCGCCAAGATCACGGGTGCCAACCGGGCGTTGAAGGCGGGCGAGTACGCTTTTCCCGCCCATGTCAGCATCGCCGAAGCTCTCCGTATCCTCCAAAGCGGAAAGACGGTCGTCCGGCGCTTCACGGTGCCCGAAGGGCTGACCTCGGCGCAGATCGTGGCCCTGATCCGTGATGAACCGGCCATGTCCGGCGAAATCAAGGACCTGCCTGCGGAAGGGACGCTTCTGCCGGAAACCTACCATTACTCCTGGGGCGACAGCCGGGCCGATCTGCTGAAGCGTATGCAGACGGCCATGCAGACCACCATCAAGGCGGCGTGGGACAAGCGCTCGCTCTCCCTCCCGCTCGACAATCCCAAACAGGCTCTGGTGCTGGCCTCGATCGTCGAGAAGGAAACCAGCGTTCCGCAGGAGCGCGCCAGGGTCGCCGGTGTCTTCATCAACCGGCTGGTCGCCAACATGCGGCTCCAGTCCGACCCGACCGTGGTCTATGCCCTCACTCAGGGAAGCGGGGCGCTTGGCCGCTCCCTGACCAGGGCGGATTGGAAGTTCGAGTCGCCCTACAACACCTACGTGATCGAGGGCTTGCCCCCGGCTCCCATCGCCAATCCGGGCAAAGCCTCCATCGAGGCCGTCGTAAACCCGGAGCAGCACGACTTCGTGTACTTCGTCGCCGATGGTTCAGGCGGCCATGCTTTCGCGAAGACGCTGGCGGAGCACAACCGCAATGTCGCGCGCTGGCGCGATGTCATGAAGCAGCAGGGCGAAGCCGTCGGCGAGTGACTGCACGCACAGCGCCGGAAGTCTCACTCCCGCGCCAGCACCCGCCGGGCCAGCGGCACGGTGATCCGCCGCCGCGCCGCCAGTGCCGCCGCATCCAGATCCGCCACAAGACGCCGCGCCGCGTCGAACGAGCGCTCCATATGCGTGACCAGGAACCGCACCACATCCGTTCCGACCCGTACCTGACGGTCGGCGAAAAGCTTCACCAGGATCGCCGCAAGCAACGCATCATCCGGCGGTCCGACGGCCACCGCCGGCGCCGCCAGCATGCGCGACCGAAGGTCGGGCAGGCGGATGTTCCAGTGGGCCGGGGCCGCCTCCGCCGTCAGGAGCAGGTAACCGCCGGTTTCCCGTGCGAGATTATACAGGTGGAACAGCGCGCGTTCCGTTTCCGGAACTCCGGCACCCCGCTCCGCATTGTCGATCACGACCGCCCGCGCCTTGGCCAGCAGGTGCGGCACGTTCTCCACGTTCAGGTCGGAAGGATCGATTCTCGGCGCA
This sequence comes from uncultured Alphaproteobacteria bacterium, assembly GCA_963848585.1. GTDB lineage: Bacteria > Pseudomonadota > Alphaproteobacteria > Azospirillales > Azospirillaceae > Skermanella. Next base: position 159,167 of record CAWKET010000008.1, read on the forward strand.
TGCGTCCGGGCACGCCACACCTGCGCCAGATGGGTCTTGCCGCAGCCGGCGGGACCGAAGATCACCAGGGCAGGGGCCGGCCAGTTGGGCCAAAGGTCAAGCCACGCCACCGCCGCCTCGTTGCTGGAAGCGACAAGGAAGTCGTCCTCTCCCATGGCTGGCCGGTGGCCAAGATCCAGGGGAAGCTGTGCCGGCGTTTCCGTCACGGCCGCCAGGTCTCTTCGGAAGAGGCGTCCTGCGGCCCCGCATAATAGGGGCTCGCGATATATTGCTGGAGCGCGAAGCGGGTCAGCACGCCGATGATGGCGGCGACCGGCACGGCCAGCAGCACCCCGAGAAAGCCGAACAGGCTGCCGCCCGCCAGCAGCGCGAACATCACCCAGACGGGATGCAGCCCGACCTTGTCCCCGACCAGCTTCGGCGTCAGGAAATTGCCTTCGACAGCTTGTCCGATCAGAAAGATCGCGATGACGATCAGCACCGGCGTCCAGGTTTCGTACTGGACCAGGGCGACGCCCACGCTGGCGACGAACCCGACCAGCGATCCGACATAGGGAATGAACGACAGCATCCCGGCGATCGACCCGATCACCAGACCGAAGTTCAGCCCGAAGATCGACAGCGTCACCCCATAGAACAGCCCAAGGACGAGGCAGACGGTCGCCTGACCGCGCACGAACCCCGCCAGGGTGTCGTCGATCTCGTTGACCTGAGTCAGGATCGTTCCGACATGCTGGCGGGGCAGCCAGCCATGGATGGTCCCGATCATCACGTCCCAGTCCCGAAGCAGATAGAACGCGACGATGGGGGTGATGAACAGCAGCGTCAGCACGTCGAACAGGGCGAACCCGCCGGTGACGATGCCGCGCAGCACCGTCCCCAGCCAGCCGACCGCATCCCCGGCGAAGGAGTTCACGGCATTCTTCAGCCGCTCGACATTCTCCACCGAAAGCTCGGTCAGCTTCCGCTCCACGGTCGGGATGCCGACATTGCTGACCCAGTTCACGATCAGCGGCAGCGTATCGACCAGTTGCGTGATCTGCGACTGGATCAGGGGCACCAGAAGCAGGACCGCCAGGACCAGTATCAGGACGAAAAACAGCAGCACGCAGGTGGCGGCCAGCCAGCGCGGCGCTCCGAACTGTTCAAGCCGGTCCGCGACCGGATCGAGAAAATAGGCGATCGCCATGCCGGCCACGAAAGGCAGCAGCATGTCGCGCAGGACATAAAGCGCGAAGGCAATCACCAGCAGCGTTATCAGCCAGAATCTGATCTGCCGCCGATTGGTCATTTCGTGCCGCCAAGCCGGCTCAGCAGCCGGCTCCCTGTGACAATGTATCCCAGCCCCGACCATGTGGTGGTGACCGCCACGACCCAGATCATCGTGGCTGTGATCCATTTCAGATCGAATGGCGGCTCGGTCAGGTCAAGACCGAAGGTCGACAGAACCAGGGCAGCCAGCACGATCTGCATGGTTGTATTGACCTTGCTGATGAAGGACGGCTGCATCGCGAACGACTCCTTGAGCGTGTAGAGCAGCAGCACACCACCGACGATCAGTATATCCCGGAAGACGACCAGGATCACCAGCCAAACCGGCAGATAGCCGGCATGCCCCAGGGCCAGATAGACGCTGACCAGCAGCGCCTTGTCCGCGATCGGATCGAGATAGCCGCCCAGCGCGGTGCGCGACCGGAAGGCGCGGGCGATGAAACCGTCAATCGCGTCCGACAGCCCGGACGCGACGAACAGCCAGAACGCCCATCCCAGTTCGCCGACCAGGATCAGCCAGACCGCCAGCGGCACCGACAGCAGGCGCCCCAGCGATATGAGATTGGGAATGCTCATGTAGTCTGCCTCCGCACCACTAGGGTGCGGCGCGTCCGCTGGTCGCCCTGCGCACTCGAACCGGTCCAGCGCAACTGCCACACGGGACCGGGCTGATAGACGCCGACCGGCTGACCCGCCGGACCCAGGACGGGAACGGGAGCCGCCAGCGTTCCCGGAGTGGCCGGCAGGCCCGCCTGAATGGCTCCCTGATCCAGAGGCGGCGCCTCCGTCAGGCTCAGATCCTGCTGCGCCAGGGCGTTGCCGAGAACCTCGGGACTGCCGCGGTAGTAAAGCTCGACCCGCGCCGCCTCCCGCGTCAGGGTCATCAGATCCACGCGCGACACCGTCGGCACCTGGGCCAAGCCGGCGTTTCGTCTGCACCCAGTCGTTCAGATTGCGGATCGGCACCGCCACCTGCATCACCTGTTCCGGACCAGCCGCCACGGTATTGGCCTGCCGCCACTTCTCTTCCAGCGACCGCACGACCGCGGCCACTCCACCCGCCAGATAAGCATCCACCGTCTGACCGGGAGCGGCCGGAACGGTCACCGTATCGCTGCGCTTGGTCCCGTCGGCGGCATAGCGGGTGAGCTTGACCGTATTGGGAGCGCTCGGGTCCGGTTCGGCCCCGCGCACGCCCAGCACCGCCACCAGAACGTCACTGGCCTGATACCGCTCGGCGATGGCCGACATGCCCGCCTGATTGCCCTCCAGCGCCGTCGCGGCGCTGATGTCGGCGATATCGGCCAGCTCGCCATAGGGGACGACGATCGGCACCATGCCCTGCGGCGGCGGGAAGTTCTCCCAAGCCGCCCGCCAGGGCGTCCGGTCTTCCCACAGCACCGGCCCCTTGCCGGCGGCCTGATAGACCGGCAGCACCAGTACGGGCTTGCTGCGGGTCTCGACATAACTCGCACCCTTGGTCTGGAGCAGGGTACGTACGTTGGTCGGGCGGAAGCGTACGGTCAGGGTCGCCAGATACCGCACGGCGGAACTGCGTTCCCGCTGCACCTCGAAGTCCTGGACCAGCCGCGCCACTTCGATGTCGCTCAGGGCCGGAGCCTTGGCGCCCGGCTCCGGGCTCAGCCGGCCATAGAGGGTGTCGAACGCCTTGCGCTGAGCCTCGGTGATCGCCCGGTCGCGCGCGGCGGCGGAATTGTCGGCGGTCACGTCGACCTCGACGTCGCGGACGGTATAGATATCGCCGGATTCCTGCGCCTTCAGCGGTGCGGAAACAGCCAGCAGGACGATGCCAACGGCAAGCCCGAACAGGCGTGCCAGCGGACGGCGGTGAAGCATTGCAAAGCCTTCCGTTTCGAGTATGTTCGGCCCTTGATGCCGGCCCGTGATGCTGTTCTTGATGCTGCTCTTGAACTGGGACCGGCCCGGTTTATACCCCAGCGCACGTGAGGACGCCATCAGCACCACACCGAATAACACCGGCGACGCCTATAAGGATGCCGGTGTTGACATCGACGCCGGCGCTGCTCTCGTCGATGCGATCAAGCCGCTGGCGAAAGCCACCGCACGGGTCGGCGCCGATGCCGGTCTGGGCGGATTCGGCGCCCTGTTCGACCTCAAGGCCGCCGGCTACAAGGACCCGGTCCTCGTCGCCAGCACCGACGGCGTCGGCACCAAGCTGAAGATCGCCATATCGGCCGGCAAGCACGACACCATCGGGATCGACCTTGTCGCGATGAGCGTCAACGACCTCGTGGTCCAGGGCGCCGAGCCGCTGTTCTTCCTCGACTACTTCGCCACCGGCAAGCTCGACGTGGGCACCGGCCGCGACATCGTGGCAGGCATCGCCGAAGGCTGCCGGCAGGCGGGATGCGCGCTGATCGGCGGCGAGACGGCCGAAATGCCGGGCATGTATGCCGGCAAGGACTACGACCTCGCCGGCTTCGCCGTCGGCGCCGCCGAGCGCGGCCAGATCCTGACCGGAGAGGATGTCGCCGCCGGCGACGTCATTCTCGGGCTGGCCTCCAGCGGCGTCCATTCCAACGGCTATTCGCTGGTCCGCCGCATCGTCGAGAAGGCGGACCTGTCGTACGAGGACGACGCTCCGTTCCAGCCCGGCACCAAGCTGGGCGACGGCACTGCTGACCCCGACCCGGATCTATGTGAAGCCGGTGCTCGCCGCCGTGCGCGCCGGCACGGTCAAGGCGCTTGCCCATATCACCGGCGGCGGGCTGACCGACAACATCCCCCGCGTGCTGCCCGAAGGGCTGGGCGTGGCGCTGGACGCCACCGCATGGCCGCTGCTTCCGGTGTTCCGCTGGATGGCCGAGTCGGCCGCGATCAGCGACGACGATCTGGCCCGCACCTTCAACTGCGGCATCGGCATGGTCGTCATCGTGGCGCCCGACAAGGCGGATGAAGCGCAACGCATCCTCACCGAAGCCGGCGAATCGGTCTACCGCATCGGTGAAGTCCAACCCGCCATCGGCGATGTCGAGCGCGTGGTGATCGACGGAGTGGACACGGCGTGGCACGCCTGAAGGTCGGTGTCCTGATCTCGGGCCGGGGGAGCAATCTCCAGGCCCTGATCGACGCCTGCGCCGATCCCGCCTTCCCGGCGGAAATCGTGCTGGTGCTGTCCAACAAGGCCGACGCCTATGGGCTGGAGCGCGCCCGGCAGGCGGGTATCCCGGCCGCCGTCGTCAGTCACCGCGACTACGCCGACAAGCCGGGCTTCGAAGCGGCCATGGACGACGCCCTGAACGCCGCCGGGGTCGAACTGGTCTGCCTCGCCGGCTTCATGCGCCTGCTGACATCCGGCTTCGTCGAGCGCTGGCATAACCGGCTGATCAACATCCACCCCTCGCTGCTTCCCTCCTTCAAGGGGCTGGACACCCACGCCCGCGCGATCGAGGCCGGCGTCCGCTTCACCGGCTGCACCGTCCATTACGTGCGTCCGGCGATGGACGAGGGGCCGATCATCCTTCAGGCCGTCGTCCCGATCCTCGAAGGGGACGATGACCACACGCTTGCCGACCGCGTGCTGATCGCCGAGCATCGCTGCTATCCGGGAGCGCTGAAGCTGATCGCGGAGGGCAGGGCGCGGGTGGAAGGTGAGCGTGTCGCCATTTCCGGTGCGCCCGGCCACTGCTCCCGAACCGCTCCTGAACCCTCCGGTATGATCACTCCGTTATGTCATAGGCGGCGGTTTGAGCTTGCCAGGATGCTGGCGAGCCCTTAAATCGGAACCGACCTGGAGTAATAAAGAAAGCAGAGGTTGGAGATGGCCGTGGCCGATCAGAATGATGATTTCCGGCAGGAAGAATACCGGACTCATATGGAAACCTATCAGCGCTTCACCGCGATGACGAAGTATGGCGTCATTGCCGTGGTCGTCATCCTGGTTTTGATGGCTATTTTCCTGGTCTGATGCGGCGGCCGGGCAGCGCCCGTCGATCCGACCGATACCTTCGGCGTAACGGACGCTCCCGGCTCCCATGGCTCCCCCCTTCAATCCGTTCCGGATCGACTGGAACACCTGCACCTTCGGCCAGTGGGAAGCGCTCCTGGCCCGCTGCAAGCGCCCGACGCTGCTTCAGACATGGCAATACGCCATGGCGCTGGCGAAGACCGAGGGCGGCAAAGCCGATTTCGGCATCATCAATTTTGAAAACAAGCCGGTCGGCCTCGTGCAGGTCCAGACCCGGCGCTGGCTGCCTTTCCTGACGACCTGCAGGATCTACCGCGGGCCGCTGTGGATCTACGACGAGATTCCGGGAGAGATGCTGAAGCTGGTGCTGGGCATGATCCGGCAGCGCTATCACCTGTTCCGGGGCCGCCCGCTGGTCTTCCATCCCGAGATGCCGGATACGGACACCGCGCGCAAACGGCTGAAAGCCACCGGCTTCTATCGCCGTCAGGAAGGATACGAGTCGGTCTGGCTGGATCTGACGCCCGATGTGGCCTCCTTACGCGCCGGTCTCGACCGCAAATGGCGCAACAAGCTCAATCAGGCTGAACGCAACGGATTGGTTCTGGAAGCCGACACGACGGGGCGAGCCCTGGACTGGCTGATGGAGCCCTATCTGGAAGACAAGATGGCCCGCCATTACCGGGGGCCGTCACCCGCGTTCCTGCGGGTGCTTCAGCAACTCTCAGCGGATACGACGCCGCCGGTGGTGCTTGCTTGCGCTCCACAACGGCAAGCCTGTCGCCGGCGTGCTGCTTGTGCGGCACGGTGTCGCGGCAACTTACCAGGTGGGCTGGAACGGTGAAGCGGGCAGGGACCTTAAGGCACACCACTTCCTGCTCTGGCAGTCGGTGCTGTGGCTGAAGGAGAATCGCTATACCGGGTTCGACCTCGGTGGGATCAACGAGACCACACCCGGTATCGCGCAGTTCAAAATCGGCATGGGCGGCCAGCCGTTCCGCCTTGTCGGCGGATACGTCTGACCACCCTTCCCGAAACGAAACGGCACGCTTATCAGGGGACGATTTCGCTCTTGCTGAAGAAGAACTTGATCTCGCTGGCGGCGTTCTCGGGGCTGTCCGAACCGTGGACCGAGTTGGCCTCGATCAACTCCGCGAAATCCTTGCGGATCGTGCCGGGAGCGGCATTGGCCGGGTTGGTGGCGCCCATGATGTCGCGGTTGGCCATGACGGCGTTTTCACCTTCCAGAACCTGGACGATCACCGGACCGGAGGTCATGAAGGCGACCAGTTCGTCGAAGAACGAGCGTTCGGCGTGGACTTCATAGAACTTCTCGGCCTGCTCCTTGGTCAGGCGGATACGCTTCTGCGCAACGATCCGCAGCCCGGCTTCCTCGAAGCGGGCATTGATCTTGCCCGTAAGGTTCCGGCGGGTCGCATCCGGCTTGATGATGGACAAGGTCCGTTCGACGGCCATGTTGGAAGGCTCCTGTGTGCTCTCGCAAAATTCGCGGCGTTATATACGCGCTTTGTCCAGGTAGCAACGGGACATTTTTTTGCGAACCTGCCACGCCCCCACCACGAGCCTTCTGGGGACATCCCGCCGCATTCCTATAATTTCGGCGCCGCATCACTTCAAAATGGGGCCTTCGCCATGCTATCACCAGCCTCGGCATGCTGCACATCAATGAACTGACTTTCCGCTTCGGCGGGCGTGTGATCTTCGACCACGCCACCGTCGCCATTCCCAAGGGCCATCGCGTTGCGCTGGTCGGTCGTAACGGCACGGGCAAAACGACCCTGCTCCGCCTGATCGCTGGCGAGATGGTGCCGGACGGCGGCTCCATCACGAGGCCCGCGGAAGCGCGCCTCGGCATCGTCGCCCAGGAAGCGCCGGGCAGCGACGTCAGCCTGATCGACACCGTGCTGGCCGCCGATGTCGAGCGCACGGCGCTGCTCGCCGAGTCGGAGACCGCCCACGATCCCCACCGCATCGCCGAGATCCACACGCGGCTGGCCGACATCCACGCCCATTCCGCCCCGGCGCGGGCGGCTCAGATCCTGTCCGGCCTCGGCTTCGACGCGGAGTCGCAGACACGGCCGTGCAGCGATTTCTCCGGCGGCTGGCGCATGCGCGTGGCTCTCGCCGGCGTCCTCTTCGCCGAGCCGGAACTGCTGCTGCTGGACGAACCGACCAACCACCTGGATCTCGAAGCCACGATCTGGCTGGAAAACTACCTGCGGAACTACCCGCACACGATCCTGCTGGTCAGCCATGACCGCGAGTTGCTGAACAAGGTGCCGACGACCACCGTCCACCTGGATCAGGGCAAGCTGACCTCCTACGCCGGCGGCTATGACCAGTTCGAGCGCACCCGCCGGGCCAACCTGGAGCGGCTGGCCGCCAACCAGACCAAGCAGATCGCCCAGCGGAAGCATATCCAGTCCTACATCGACCGGTTCCGCTACAAGGCGTCCAAGGCCCGTCAGGCGCAAAGCCGGATCAAGATGCTGGAGCGGATGGAGCCGATCATCAGCATCGTCGAGGACCACACCGTCACCTTCGACTTTCCCATCGCCCGAGGAACTGGCGCCGCCGCTGATCCAGTTGGAAGGCGTCGATGTCGGCTATGACGGCAAGGCGATCCTGCGCGAACCTCGACCTGCGCATCGACATGGACGACCGGATCGCGCTGCTCGGCGCCAACGGCAACGGCAAATCGACGCTGGTCAAGCTGCTGGCGGGCCGGCTGGCGCCGATGACCGGCGAGTTCCGGAAGTCGTCCAAGCTGAAGGTCGGCTATTTCGCCCAGCATCAGGCCGAGGCGCTGGACCTCAACCTGACCGCCGTCGCCCAGGCGAAGCTCTGGATGAAGGACATTCTGGAGGAAAAGGTCCGCGCCCATCTCGGCCGATTCGGCTTCCCCCAGCAGAAGGCCGACACCCAGATCGCCAAGCTGTCGGGCGGCGAGAAGGCGCGGCTCCTGTTCGCCCTGATGACCCGCGAGGCTCCCCACATCCTGATGCTGGACGAGCCGACCAACCACCTGGACATCGACAGCCGCGAAGCCCTGATCCAGGCGATCAACGAGTACGAGGGGGCGGTGATCCTGATCAGCCACGACCCGCACCTGATCGAGCTGACCGCCGACCGCCTCCTGCTGGTCGATGGCGGCGCCTGCCGGGCCTTCGACGGCGACCTTGAGGATTACCGTAAGCTGCTGCTGGAAAAGCGCCGGGCGGAGCGCTCCGACAGGACGGAACGCGAATCCGGCCTCAGCAAGAAGGACCAGCGCCGCGCCGCCGCCGAACTGCGGGCGGCCCTGGCTCCGCTGAAGCGTAAAGCCGACGACGCCGAAAAGCTGATCGCCAAGACTGACCCGCGAGCGTCAGGCACTGGAAATCAAGATGGCGGACCCGGAACTCTACAACGGCCCCGCCGACAAGGTGACCAAGCTCCAGAAAGACCTGGGCGATATCCAGAAGAAGCTCTCCGCCGCCGAGGACACCTGGATGGAAGCCCACGAAGCCCTGGAAGCGGCGGAGTCGGAGGCCGACCGGGGCCGCGTAACCGGTGAAGCGGCTCCTCACTCCTTCGCCGGCGTATGCGCCAGCAGCGCATCCGCCAGCCCCGACGGCAGGACCGCGATCATCCAGGCCATCAGATACGTCGGCAGCGGGAAAGCGATCCGCCCCCGGTTCCGCTCCAGCCCGCGCTTGATGATCGAAGCCGCCCGGTCCGCATCCATCAGGAACGGCATCGGGAACCGGTTGCGGTCGGTGATCCTGCTCTTCACGAAGCCGGGGCAGATCACCGACACCTCGATCCCCGCCGCCCGCAGGTCCAGCCGCAGCGACTCGCCATAGCTTTTGACCGCCGCTTTGCTGGCGCAATAGGCCGGCGCTCCCGGATAGCCCCGGAAACCGGCAAGCGAACTCACCAGCGCCAACTGCCCCCGGCCTCGCGCCGTCATCGGCCCGATCAGCGGATGGATCGTGTTCAGCACGCCGTCCACATTGACCGCCAGAATGCGCCGCGCCTGCTCCTCGCTCTCGCCTCTGCGGCCGGTGCCGCCGCTGATGCCGGCGTTCGCGATGCACAGGTCGATCGGCGTCTCACGGTCCACCTGTGCCAGCCAGTCCGCCATGCCGGCCCGGTCGGCGACATCCACCGTCGCGGCGCGGACCAGCGGCGCCCCGCTCCATGCAGCGCGCCGCCACGGCGTCCAGGCGGTCGCGGTCCCGGCCTGTCAGCACCAGAGTGACGCCCGGACCGGCATAAGCCTCGGCCAAAGCCTCCCCTATGCCGCTCGAAGCACCGGTTATCAGGATGGTCTTGGGATCGCGCATGGCCCGCCTCCAGGGCACCAAGCCCTCTGTTGCTTGTTGTCGTCACGTCTCAGGGGTATAACCACGGCCATACTTTCGTACCAGCGAGGCAGCGTTGAGCGCTCAACAACAAGTCGCCAGCATGACCGGGTTCGCCCGCGCGGACGGGTCCGACCACGGCCATGTCTGGACCTTCGAGATCAAGAGCGTCAACGGCAGGAACCTCGATCTGCGGTGCCGGGTCGCTCCTGGCTTCGACGCGCTGGAACCGGTGGTCAAGGCCGTCGTTCCCCAGCGGCTCCGCCGGGGCAACGTCAACGTCACACTTGACCGTCACCCGCACGGCCACCGGCGGCGAGTTGCGGATCAACCGTCCCTTGCTCGACCGCCTGATAGCGCTGGGCAACGAGTTGGGCGGCGTCGCCGAAAAGCCCCGGCTGGATGCCCTGCTCGCCGTCCGTGGCGTCGTCGAGACGATCGAGGACACCGATCTGGGCGATGCGCGCGAGCGCGTCGAGGCGGCGATGGCCGCCACCCTGAACGACGCTCTCGACCGCCTCACCACCGCGCGATTCGCCGAAGGCGCTCGACTCGTGCAGGTGCTGAACGAGCATCTCGACGAGATCGCCCGCCTGACCGAGCAGGCGTCACGCTGCGCATCGCTTCAGCCCGAAGCGATCAGGCATAAGCTGCGCGCTCAGGTCGCGGCCCTGCTGGACGCCATTCCAAGCCTCACCGAAGACCGTCTGGCCCAGGAAGCGGCCCTGCTGATCACCCGCGCCGACGTGCGGGAGGAGCTGGACCGCCTGCGCGCCCACATCGCCGCCGCCCGCGACATGATGTCCAAGGGTGGAGCCATCGGCCGCCAGCTCGACTTCCTGTGCCAGGAATTCAACCGCGAAGCCAATACCCTGTGCTCCAAGTCGTCGGACGTGGAGCTGACCCGCACCGGCCTGTCCCTGAAGGCCGCCATCGAACAATTGCGAGAGCAGGCTCAGAACATCGAATGACCGTACCCATGGACTTGCAGCCTGCCGGTCTGGGGCCGGCGAAAATCGGACGCCGGGGTCTGATGCTGGTGCTTTCCTCGCCCTCGGGCGCTGGCAAGACCACGATCGCGCGCCGCATGCTTCAGCGCAACAGCAGCCTGACCATGTCGGTATCCGTCACCACCCGGCCAATGCGGCCGGGCGAGGTGGACGGCGTCGACTATCATTTCATCGACCACGCCACGTTCGAGCGGATGGTTGTGGAAAAGCAGTTGCTGGAGCACGCGCGCGTCTTCGGCAATTACTACGGCACGCCTCGCGCCCCGGTCGAACTGGCGCTGTCCAAGGGCCGCGAGATCCTGTTCGACATCGACTGGCAGGGCACCCAGCAACTGGCCGAGAACGCCCGCGACGATCTCGTCAGCATCTTCGTGCTGCCGCCTTCGTCGAAGGAGTTGGAGCGCCGGCTCCACGCCCGCGCCCAGGACAGCGCGGAGGTGATCGCCAGCCGCATGGCCAAGGCCGCCGACGAGATGAGCCACTACTTCGATTACGAATACGTGATCGTCAATTACGATGTCGAAAACAGCGTCCATCAGGTCCAGACGATCCTGGAAGCCGAGCGCCTGAAGCGCCGCCGCCAGATCGGCCTGTCGGACTTCGTCCGGCAGCTTCAGGAAGGCGCCTGAAGACGCGGTTTCTTTGGAACGTTGGAGTTGTCAGGCCATCGGTCCGACAACTCCAACGCGGCATAACCGCCGCCTCACTCCCTGGACGCCCGCCAAGCCCGCGCCAGCGCCGCGAACCCCGCCACCGGAACCTCTTCCGCCCGCTGGGTCGGAATAAGCCCCGCTTCTTCGATCAGCGCCTCGGCGTTGCCGAGCGACTTCAGGCTGGCGCGCAGCATCTTGCGGCGCTGGCCGAAGGCCGCCGCCGTCACCGCTTCCATCGCGGAGAACTCCGCCGGCTCCGGCGCCGGACGCGGGATGAACTGCACGACCGTCGATTCGATCTTCGGCGGCGGCGTGAAGGCGCGGGCGGGCAGGTTGAACAGCGGACGCACATCCGCCCGCCACTGGGCGATCACCGACAGCCTGCCATAGGCCTTGGTGCCGGGCTTGGCCGACAGCCGGTCGGCGACCTCGCGCTGGAACATCAGCGTCAGGCTGCGGAACTGCTCGATCCGCTTGAGCCAGCCGATCAGCAGCGGAGTCGCCACGTTGTAGGGCAGGTTGGCGACGATGGCGCGCGGGGCAGGGGCGATGGCCTCCGGATCGACCTCCAGCGCGTCGCCCTCGATCAGCCGCAGCCGGCCTTCCGAAGCCTCCACCAGATCGGCCAGCGCCACGATGCACCGGCTGTCCCGCTCGACCGCCACGACGGCGGCGGCATCGCTGTTGAGCAGCGCCCGCGTCAGTCCGCCGGGGCCGGGACCGATCTCGATCACCGTAACGCCGGAGAGGTCGCCGGCCGACCGCGCGATCCGGCCCGTCAGGTTGAGGTCGAGCAGGAAGTTCTGTCCCAGCGCCTTGCGGGCGCCCAGGTCGAACCGGGCGATCACCTCCCTCAGGGGAGGCAGTTCATCGACCCGGCTCATCCGCGAGCCTGCCGCGACGCCCTGTAGCCCGCCATTTCGACGGCGGTCTTCATGGCCGCGATCAGGCTCGACGGATCGGCCTTTCCGGTGCCGGCGATGTCCAGCGCCGTCCCGTGGTCGGGCGACGTGCGGACGAAGGGCAATCCCAGCGTGATATTGACCCCGGTATCGAAATCCACCGTCTTCAGCGGGATCAGCGCCTGATCGTGGTACATGCACAGCACGGCATCGTACCGGCTGCGCGCCGCCGCGTGGAACAGGGTGTCCGCCGGCAGGGGGCCGATGACCGAGTAACCTTCCCGCTTCAGGATGGCGGCGGCGGGGGCGATGATCTCGATCTCTTCCATCCCAAGCGAGCCACCTTCGCCGCCATGCGGGTTGAGCGCCGCCAGCGCCAGCCGGGGTTGGGCGATGCCGAAATCCGCCTTCAAACCCGCCGCGGTGACGCGTCCGCACTGGACGATCATCTCGGTGGACAGCGTCTCGATGGCGTCGCGCAACGGCAGATGGATCGTCACCGGAACGACCCGCAACCCGCCGCCGGCCAGCATCATGACCGGTTCGCTCTCCATGCCGGCCAGCGCCGCCAGATATTCGGTATGGCCGGGATAGCCGAACCCAGCCTCATAGAGCGCGCTCTTCTGGATCGGGTTCGTCACCAGCGCCGCGCATTCACCCGCCTGAACCAGCGCCACCGCCCGCTCGATGCTGCTCAGCACGGCGGCTCCGTTGGCCGGATCGGGCGAGCCCGGTTCCACCGGATGGTCGAGCACTGTCGGCAGGACCGGAAGGGCGCGGTCGAAGACCGCTACCGCCTCCTCGGCGCGGCCAACCACCTCCACCGGAACATCCAGCCCGATCCGCTTCGCCAGCGCGCGGATACGCTCCGGATCGTCCAGCAGCACGAAGGGCGGCACCGCCTTGCCGATCCGCTCGGCCCAGGCCTTCAGCGCCAGTTCGCCGCCGATGCCCGCCGGCTCGCCCATGGTCAGGGCGAGCGGCGCCGAAGGCCAGCGGTCCGCCGGTAATCATCCGACGCGCAGGTCCACGAAAGCGGAGCGGCGCAGGTCGCGCAGCAGCCGGCGCTGAAGCATGTCCAGCCGCTCCTGACCGAGCGAGTTCATGATCTGCTCGCGCGGCGGCAGGCTGTTCGCGGCCGCCACGGCCCGCTCGTCGCGCAGCATCAGGATATGGTAGCCGGTGATGCTGCGGATCGGGCGCGTCGCCTGACCGGGGCGAAGCTGCTGCAGGGCGCCGTCCAGTTCCTCGGGAAGCTGCCCCTGCTGCACCCAGCCGAGATCGCCGCCGTTGGCGGCGCCGGCGGACTGCGAGAACTGGCGCGCCACGGCGGGGAAGCTGGCGCCTTGGCCGATCTGCTCGTAAAGCCGGTCCGCCAGACGGCGAACGTCGTCCTCGCGTTCCGGGCGGTCCACCGCCAGGAAGATCTCGGCGGCCAGATATTCCGGTTTGCCGGCATTGGCCTGGATTCGCTGAATGACCTGATCGATCTCTTCCTGCCCGATCTCGATCGACGGACGCAGGCGGCGCTGAACCAGCTTGCCCCAGGCGATGGTCGAGCGGATCTGGCTTTCCAGCGTGCTGCGCGGCACTCCCTGGCCTGCCAGCATCTTCTCAAGCTGATCGCGCTGCATGCGGTTCTGCTCGGCAACCTTGCCGAACGCTTCGTTGATTTCCTTGTCGGTCACCGAAACATTGGCCCGTGTCGCTTCCTGAAGCTGAAGCCGCTCATCGACCAGACTGCGCAGCACCTGCGGCGTCAGCCGCTGGCGCGTTTCCGCCGTGTTGGGCAGGCCCGAGGACACCAGGGCAAGCTGAAGCCGGGCGGTCAGGTCGGACATCGAGATGATGTCGTCATTGACGACCGCCGCGATGCCTTCCGTCGAGCGGGCGGGCGGCGGCGCCACGGGGGCCGCCACCGCGGGCGCTGCCGGAGCCTGCTGCGGGGCGGGGCGGGGTGCCGCCTGCGGAGCCGGCCGGGGAGCCTGCTGCTGGGGGGCGGGACGTGGCGCCTGCTGCTGTTGCTGGCCGCCCTGCGGCATCGTCTGCGGAGTGGCGAACTGGGCCGCGGCCGGCAAGGCTCCGGCAAGGCCGACCATGGCTGCGACGACCGTTGCGGCGATCTTGGCCTGTGGGATGCTGCGGACAATCGTGAAAAGCATGGATCTGTACACTGTCGGCCCTTCCAAAGCTTTGGGCGTTCGCGGTTTCGGGTGCGGGTTCGATATCAAATGCGGCTTGGTCTTATACGGTTCGGCCATGCATTGGAAGCTCAGGTGAAGCGCGAGGGCACGTTCCACCTACCCGTCTTCAAGGTGCAGCAGCACCGTGATGCCCAGCAGCAGGCTGGCGCCCGCGGGCGCCCACGCGGCCAGCGGCACCGGGATCGTCTCCGATAATCCCGAACGCGCGGACCACGTCGCTGAACAGGAACAGCACGAAGCCGGTGACCACGCCGCCCGCGACCATGATCATGGTGCCGCCGCGCCGGGTCTGGCGCAGCGAGAAGGCCGCGGCGAAAAGCACCATCGCGCAGAACAGCAGCGGCGTGGACAGCAGCGACTGGAAGTGCAGCCGGTGGCGCGTCGCCGAGAAGCCGGTGTCCTGAAGCGTCTTGATGAAGCCGGGCAATTCCCAGAACGAAAGACTGTCCGGCGACGCGAAGCTTTCCTGGATGCGCTCCAGCGTCAGGTCGGTGTCCAGCTTGTATTCGTCGAAGCGTTCCGCCGGCCCATTGCCGGTGTTGAGCCAGCCGTCGCGGATGGTCCAGTACCCCGGCTGCAACGTCGCCGACGCGGCGTCGATCCGGCTCTCGAAAATGCCCTTGTCGTCATACATGAAGACATTGACCGGCTTCAGCCTCGTGGTTCCGGCTTCGACCGAGTCGGCATGGATCAGGAACTGCCCATCGTCCTGGATCTGGCGCAGCCACAGCCCCGATCCCGACACCACGAGCGAACTGGTCCGGCCGCGCAGGTAGCGGTCCTCCATCTTCTCATAGCGGGCGACCAGCACCGACCCGACCGGGTTGATGACCGTGACCTGAAACACCGCGATCAGCGGCGCCACCATCAGCACCGGCCCCAGGAACTGCCATGCCGAAACGCCGACCGCGCGGGCCACCACCAGTTCCTGACTGCGGGTCAGCCGCCAGAAGGTGAACATGCCGGCGAACAGAATGACGAAGGGAAAGACCTGCTGACCGATCTCCGGAAGCTTGAACACCGCCATCTGGATGACGACCGTGAAGGTCGCATCGGGCTTGCCGGCGGCGCGGCGCAGCAGTTCCACGGTGTCGATCAGCAGGATGACCGACAGCAGGATGCCCAGCAGCATGCAGAAGTAGAAAAGGAACTGCCGCCCGATATAGCGGGAAAGGGTGCCCGATGTCCGCATGGCGCCGTCCTTATCCCGCCGCCGGCCGGAGCCGGCCCGCGCGTTGCCCCCGGATACCCTGCCTCAGCATCAGGAAGGCGCCGACCAGGACGGGGATCGTCACCACCACATAGAGCAGCGGAATGAAGGCGTTGTTGTTGACCGACAGGTTGGTGATCCCCAAGGCGGCGCTCTGGAGCACCAGAACGGATGCCACCGCCGCGATGATGCGCCGGCTCTGGCCGCGCCGGTTGAACTCGCCCACCAGCAGGATCGCGACACCCATCAGCGTGAAGCCCAGCGCGAAGATCGGGCTGGTATAGCGCTGGTGAAGCTCGACGGTCAGGCGCGCCTTGAACGGGCGCCAGTTCCGGTATCTCCGCGGCGTGTGATCAGCTCATTGGTCGATCGCTCCCGCGCGTCGGGCAGGCGGTCGGATAGCTGCCGCTCGAAAACGCGAAAATCCACCGCGTAGCGGTCGAAGAACAGTTGCGACATGCGGCCGGTTTCCAGGTCCATTTCCTGCCGGTTGCCGTCGAACACGACCACCCGCGCGCCGGCGCCGCCTTCGACGGTCCGGCCCCGCTCGGCATTGATCGTGACGGGCTTGCCTGGGACGCGGGTGTCATGGATCAGCAGGCCCTGAAGCTCGCCATCGGCCATCCGGCGGCGGACATAGACGGTCAGGCCCTCGCCGGCCTCGTTGAAGACGCCTTCGCGCAGGAACACGGTGGAAAACTGGCTCTTCGCCATGCCTTCGAGCCGCGCCAGCTCGCCATAGGACGCGGGCGCCAGATAAAGCGTCAAGCCGTAGCAGATGGCCATGACGATCAGCGCCAGAAGCACCGCCGGCTTCGCCAGCCCCCAGGGACCGACACCCGCCGCGCGCATGACCACCAGTTCCGAATCCATGGTCAGGCGATTATAGGTGAACAGGACGGCGGCCAGCAGCCCGATCGGCAGGACGATGGACAGGAATGTCGGCAGCGTCACCAGCATGAGCTGGAGGAACAGGTAGATCGGCGCTCCGCCATCGACCACGATCTCAAGCAGGCGCAACGACTGGGTCAGCCAGATCACCAGCGTCAACCCGGCGGTGACGAACAAAGTCGCCACAGTCAGGTGGCGGAAGAGATAAAGCGTCAACCGTTTCATGGACTTGTCATACCTGACCGCCGCGCTTGCCAATCGCCCGGCCCGATCGCCCGGCGGACGGCAGTAGCACATGAGCCGTGGTCGGCGTAGCTTGACAGCGTATTGTTCGTGTTCTTTATCGGACACGCGCCGCCGAAACAACCATCCGATGCCGGAACGGCCAAATTGCCGCCGGGCCAATCGGCCCTATCTGGCCGAATACGATAAACCAAGAGGGTAGACATGAAATTCACGTTCTCCGATCTGTCGGTGCCCCAGGCCGGCTCGATCGCCCTTCCGGTTCTGGCCGATCGGACACTGACCAAAACAGGCGCCGACCTGGACGCCAAAACCGGCGGCATCCTCACCCGCGCCATGGCCGCCAACAAGTTTTCCGGCAAGGCCGATGAAACCCTGACCATCGTCGCCCCCGGCGGCGTCGATCTGAACCACATCCTGCTGATCGGTCTCGGCAAGCCGGACCAGATCACCGACATCACCGTACAGGATGCCGGTGGCGCCATTGTGGCGGCGTTGGGCAAGAATGCGGCGGAAGTGTCGGTGCTGGTCGATGACCTGCCCGGAAGCGCTCTCGCGCCGTCGCAGGTCGCGGCCGAAATCGCGTTCGGAGCGCTTCTCCGCTCCTACCGCTTCGACAAGTACCGCACCAAGGAAAAGCCGGAAGCGAAGCCCGCCCTTCAGACCGTCAGCGTCCTGACCAGCGATCCGGCCGCCGCCGAAAAAATCTTCGAGCAGCGCGAAGCGGTCGCCGGCGGCATCTTCCTGACCCGCGACGTGGTGTCGGAGCCCGCCAACATCATCTATCCCCGCACCTTCGCGGAGCGCTGCCGCGAATTGAGCGAGGCTCGGCGTCGAGGTCCAGGTGCTCGACCAGGAGCAGATGGCGAAGCTCGGCATGGGCGCCATCCTCGGCGTCGCGCAGGGCAGCGTTCAGGAGCCCTATCTGGTCGTCATGAAGTATGACGGCGATCCCGACGCTTCCGACAAGCGGCCGGTGGCCTTCGTCGGCAAGGGCGTCACCTTCGATACCGGCGGCATCTCGATCAAGCCCGCCGCCGGCATGGAGGACATGAAGTGGGACATGGGCGGCGCCGGCGTCGTCCTCGGTCTGATGAAGGGGCTGGCCGCGCGCAAGGCCAAGGTCAACGCGGTCGGCGTGGTCGGCCTCGTCGAGAACATGCCGTCCGGCAGCGCGCAGCGTCCGGGCGACATCGTCACCAGCATGTCCGGCCAGACGATCGAGGTGCTGAACACCGACGCCGAAGGCCGCCTCGTCCTGGCCGACGCGCTGTGGTTCACCCAGGACACCTTCAAGCCGCGCGCCATGATCAATCTGGCGACCCTGACCGGCGCCATCATCGTGGCGCTGGGCACGGAGCATGCCGGCCTGTTCTCCAACAACGACGAATTGTCGGAGCAACTGACCTCGGCCGGCCGCAAGGTGGGCGAGAAGCTGTGGCGTTTGCCGATGAACGACGCCTATGACAAGGCGATCAACTCCGACGCCGCCGACGTCAAGAACATCGCCGGCAACCGCGACGCCGGCAGCATCATCGGCGCCCAGTTCCTCCAGCGCTTCGTCAACAACGTCCCCTGGGCTCACCTGGATATCGCGGGCGTGACCTGGGCCAAGAAGGACAACGGCACGGTGCCCAAGGGCAGCACCGCGTTCGGCGTCCGCCTGCTCGACCGCTACGTCGCGGACGTGTTCGAGGGTTGACGCCAAGCCTCTGAACAAAAAGGATTGCGCGGGAGCCACGCTCCCGCGCAAATCACTCCCATGACAGAGGTCCGTTTCTACCATCTCCAGCGCAAGACGCTGGAAGACGCCCTGCCGCAGATCCTGGAAAAGACCCTGGAGCGCGGCTGGCGGGCCGTCGTCATGGCCGGATCGGAAGAGCGCGTCGAAGCGCTCACACAGCATCTCTGGGCCTACAAGGAATTCAGCTTCCTGCCCCACGGCAGCGCCCGCGACGGCGACGCCGAGCACCAGCCGGTCTGGCTGACGGCGGAGGACGAGAACCCCAACGCCGCCACCGTGCTGATCCTGACCGACAACGCGGCATCATCCCGGCTGGAGGCGTTCACCCTCGTCTGCGAGATGTTCGACGGCAACGACTACGAAGCGGTGGACGCCGCGCGCGGCCGCTGGAAAACCTACAAGGCCGCCGGCCACGAGCTGACTTACTGGCAGCAGACCGACCGTGGCGGCTGGGAGAAGAAGGCGTAAAGCCTCGCCCGTCAATCGACCTTCACCGCCCGCCTCAACGGGCTGTCGCCTGACGGCCAGACCCCCCGCTCGACCGCTTCCCGGCCCTGGAACACAAGGTAGCTCTGGCGTCCGTAATGGGGCAGGGGGCGCATCAACGCTTCCAGCGCCGCCCGGTCATCGGCGGCGACCACCAGCACTCCGGCGCCGGCATCCGTGCGCGCGGTCCAGACGCGCGCCGTCCCTTTGCCGGCCAACTCAGGCGGCATCGGCGGCAGGTTCTGATCCGCCAGCGCCTTGACGACCGCGTCGGTCGTGCCGATTACCGCAACCGGACTTGTCCGGTCACCCGCCGCACCGTCCAGCGCTCCCGCATCCATCAGCCGATCGGCCAGAGCGCGGGCGACATCCCGCTCCGATCCCACAAGCACCAGACGAGTCGCGGGATTAAGCGTCACGTCGCGCAGAATCGGCGGCGCTTCCCCCGGAGCCAGCCGGCGAAACAGCCGGTAATCCGGATCGACGGCAACCTGCCGAGGTTCCGCGTCAAGCGTGAAACTCGCGACCGTCCGCGCTCCCGTCACCTCGACCATATGCGGGACTGGTCCACCAGCGGTCTCGACCGTCACCGGCACCTCAAGCCGGTAAAACGGCTCACCCTGACCGATCACGACAGTCAGCTCATAGCCACCACCCGACCGACGGGCGCTTACGTCCTCAAGCCGCAAAGCCGGCGCACCTCTGCGCTCCACCCATTGCTGGAAAAACGCCGACAGATCCTGGTCGTAGCCGCCTCGAACGCGGCTTCCAGATCCGCCCATCCCGCCCGCTTTAAGCGGTGGCGCTCCCAGATCAGCCGGATGCCCCGGTCGAAGCCGTCCTCTCCCAGCAGATCGTTCAGCATCAGGAACAGATAAGCCGACTTGTTGTATCCGACGATCTGCGCCGCGCCATGGACTCGCGCCCGGAAACCCGCAAGCGTGCTGTCCCGCTCAGGCGGCAATGCGGACACGTCGCGAAGCCATCCCAGCCGCATCTCCCGCCCGGCATCCGCGCCACGCTCCGCCGTCAGGCCGTAATCGGCCATGTATGTCGTCAGCCCTTCCGCCCAGTTGCCGGTTTCATAATCGACAAGGACGCCGTTGCCCCACCAGTTATGCAGGATTTCATGGGGCAGCGACTGCCCGCGCATGAAGGGCAGGGGCAGCACCCGCCTGCCGATATAGGTGAGCCCTTCAAAGCCCAGCCCGACCGGCAAAGGCGCCGACAGGATCGAGAATCCGTCAAAGGGATACCGCCCGATCCGCTCGGAAAACCGCCTGATATACCCCTCCGAAGCCTGAAGATAATCGTCCGACAGCCCGGCCAGATCCGGCTCGAAATACGTCCGCAGGCGCAGTCCATCGGCGATGCGTTCCCGCACATCCCAGCGGCCGGCGAACAGGGAAGGCTCTTCGACCGCCCCCTCCGCCGTGAAGACCGCGCGCCCCGGAGCCTCTTCTTCCAGCCGTCCCGTCATCACCGGGCGATATCCGTCGGGCACCACGACGCTGACCCGGTAATCCGAAGCCCCCGCATCGTCAAAGATGGGCAGCCAAGCGGTGCCGCCGGGCAGGAAACTGCCGTCCTCTCCCGATCCCGGCTCACTCCCTCCAAACGGGCTGCCGCTACCGTCCAATGCGGCCAGAATTCCCTCATAGCGGATGACGACCCGCTTCGGGCCTGCTCGCCGGTCGGGATACTCCACCCTCCGGCCCGCCGGACGGTGTGACCTGTACGCCATTCACCTCGACCCGTGATGGCTTCAAGCGCGGAGACAGCCGGAACCGAAGCGTTCCACCCGCCTCGATCTCGACTTCGTCCGTCACCTGTACGTTCCGGCTCGCCGGGTCGAGGCGTACATCTGCGCTATGGTGAATATTGTCCGCCGCCTCGGCCGAAGCGCAGACGCCACCGATCAGGATCGCGACGATAAGGTCTGACAGAAGAAGTTTGCTCTAATCATTTGCCGGACCTCATGTCATGCGTCACTCCCAGAACGGCTTCGCCTTCTCGAACTCGCGCCACTGGTCGGGCAGGTCGCCCGTGCGGCGCCGGATATGGCGCTCCAGCCATTGACTCAACCTCTTGGCGGCCGCTCTTCATCTCACCCGATGAATCGTCGGCGAGAGCCTTCAGCAGCCGGCGCGATACAGCCGCGTCATTCATATCGCCAAGGCTCTCCTGAAGCGCCTCGATCCTCTCCAGATAAGGCCGGACCGAACCCGCGGCATAGACACCGCGAAAGAATTCAACACCATAGCGCAGCTTCTTGAAGCTGACCCTCAGCCGGTGACACTGTTTGGCATCCATCTTGCGGATTTGCCGGCCGGCTTTCCGCGATTTGCGGTGACGCTCGGCCAGCCAGACGCCCGCCAGTCCCGCCAGCGGACCCGCCGCCACGGCCAGCGTCTCCTGATCCGCGTCCTCCTGCCACCGCCCGGATTCCAGCCAGCCGCCCAGCCCAAGCATCAGCGTCGTATAGCGGGGAGAGTACAGCGCCTCCGTCGCGCGGGCATGGGCCGACCGGCGGGAGTCCGCTATCGCCTGTCCCAACTGGCGAACCGCCTCGTCGTGTCCCTGCTTCTCGGCATAGGGCTGGAAGAAGC
Source organism: uncultured Alphaproteobacteria bacterium (assembly GCA_963848585.1). Lineage (GTDB taxonomy): Bacteria > Pseudomonadota > Alphaproteobacteria > Azospirillales > Azospirillaceae > Skermanella. Next base: position 180,707 of record CAWKET010000008.1, read on the forward strand.
GATGATGCAGGATATCCCAGTCGCGCGCCGGCCCCAGCCGGTTCGCCAGCCAGCGCACCTCATCCTTCAAAGCCTTCGCATCGGCCGAAGCGATGACATCGTCGAACAGCGAGAACGCCGACCGCAGCCGCCGCAGCGCGATCCGCATCTGGTGAACGCCTTCGTCGTTGCCGCCAGCCAGAACGCAGGCCTCGTTCGCCAGCGACATGGCTCATGCAGTTGCGGACGATATGCCGGAAGCCGTCCGCGACCGTAGCGGCCGGCGTCAGGCCCAGCGGCGGCGCCTTGGCCGGCTCGGGCAACCGCCCCGTGACCAGCGCGAATCCGGCCTCCGCCTTGTTGTCCGTGGATATCCGAAGCGGCACGATCCGCTGAAGCTCCCGCGCCAGATCGAACAGAGCGGTGACCGGTCCCGCCTTCAGCTCCAAGCTCGACCTCGCTGATCGGGCGGTAAGTCGTTCCCGCCCGGATCTCCCCCGTATCCAGCGCCACTTCGATCGCGGTCAGCGGGTCCGGCCGAAGCATCAGCGTGGTCCGCTGGAAATCGGTCATGAACATCGGCCGGATTTCCGGCAGCGCTTCCTGCGGCACGACCTCCCGCACGCCTTCCAGCGTCAGCAGCGAGATATCCGGGTCCTCGCCCGAAATCGGCCACTCCCATTCCCGCCGCACCGCCACGGCGGCGGCATCGCCGGAACTTCCGCCGCTCAGCGTCTTGACGGTCTGGAAATACTGGCCGCCCTGCCGCCGCACCCGCAACGCCACCCCAAACCGCGCCAGCCTCAGGTCGGGCGTATCGAAGTAGACGGTATAAAGCCGCGTGCTGGTCGCCGTGCCCTGCTGAAGCCCGACCAGCGCCGGATGCCGGGCCAGCCGCGCCAGATCGCTGGGCGCCACATGGAGCTTCAACTCGATCTCGCGGCGCCGCCGTACCAACCGGGGGCACGGTTCCGGACGGTTGCACGCGGCTGGCGCCGGGATGCTTGCCCGGACTGCTTGATGAAGTGGCTGTTCTGGGACACGGGCTGCGGCGCCTCGCTGATCGTGTGTTACCTGATCCCCCGTGATAGCCGACCTCTCCTCCACCCGTTAAGTTAATTTTTTAGGAACGAGAAACCGGGTGAGCGTTCCCGCCCGCGGCCCAATGTCGCTCCATCGGTCACGCGGGAAACTCCAGGACCGCCAGACCCGCCGTCGGAAACTTCGCCTCAAGGCTCTTCAGATCCTCCTTATGCCCACCGCCCGCCAGTTCCTGGGCAAGGTTATGCAGGTCAGGATTATGCCCCACCAGCATCACGGTCTCGACCTTGTCCGGCAGCCGCCGCAGCCGTTCCAGCAAGGCCCGCTCTCCCGTCAGGTACAGCTCCCGCTCCTGATGAACCGGCATCCCCAGAGCGTCGCCGTCCAAGCTGCGCCGTGACAAGCTCCAGCGTATCGACCGCCCGCCGCGCCGTGGAACACAGGATGCAGTCGGCCCGGAACCCGTCTTTCCGAAGTTCCCGCCCGATCAGCGTTGCCGCCCGCGCACCGCGCGAGGCCAGCGGCCGGTCATGATCCGCCAGCGCCGGATCGTTCCAGGCTGATTTCGCATGCCGTAAAAGGTATAATGTCTTCATAGCTCTTGACGCAGGCTCCGCCACCCCACCTATACGCGGACGACACGGCGCCAGCCGGAGATTGTTGTGAATTCTGGCGGTCGCCGTTCGTTCGATCGCCAAAGCGTAACCGAAACCCGCTATCCTTGACCATTCCTCATCGTCGCCCGTAACCAGAGGCAGCCGTGACCAGCGCGCAAGAGATTGAGTTCCCCCAGGTCGATCCCGCTTCCCCGGACCGGTTCATCAACCGTGAACTCTCGTGGCTCGCCTTCAACCAGCGTGTTCTGGAGGAATCCCTCAACCGGAACCACCCGCTGCTGGAGCGATTGCGTTTCCTGTCGATCTCGGCCAGCAACCTCGATGAATTCTACATGGTGCGCGTCGCCGGCCTGAAGGCCCAGGTGCGTGCCGGCGTCACGACGCTGTCCGACGACAACCTCTCCCCCGCCCAGCAGTTGGCCGCCGTCAACCAGCGGGTGATCGAGCTGATGCGCGACCAGCAGAACGGCTGGCGCACGCTGCGCCAGGAGCTGCGCGAAGCCGGCATCACCGTGGTCGATCCCAGCGAGCTGACCGACACCGAGATCGACTGGCTGGAAGACCGCTTCCTCGGCGATATCTTCCCGATCCTGACGCCGATCGCGGTCGATCCGGCCCACCCGTTCCCCTTCATCCCCAATCTCGGCTTCAGCCTCGCCCTCCAGCTCTACAATCCCGACCGCAGCCAGAACCTGGACGCGCTGCTGCCGATGCCGTCGCAGCTTGAGCGCTTCATCCGGCTGCCCGGCAACGGATGTCCGGCTTCGTGCTGCTGGAGCAGCTTGTCCTGCTGTTCCTCGACCGCATCTTCCCCGCACCGTTCAAGCTGACCGGCCACGGCGTTTTCCGCATCCTGCGCGACAGCGAGATGGAAATCGAGGAAGAGGCGGAAGACCTCGTCCGCACTTTCGAGAGCGCCCTGAAGCGCCGCCGGCGCGGCAGCGTGATCCGGCTTGCGGTCAATATCGGCATGGCGCCCGACCTGCGGGAGTTCCTCCGCAACCAGCTTCACGTCTCCAACGACGACGTCTTCGTGCTGGAAGGGCTGATCGGCCTGTCCGACACCAAGCAGCTCATCGTGGAGGAGCGCCCCGACCTCGTCTTCCCGCCCTACAACGCGCGCTTCCCGGAGCGTATCCGCGACTTCGGCGGCGACTGCTTCGCCGCGATCCGCGCACAAGGACATCGTCGTCCACCACCCGTACGAGAGCTTCGACGTGGTGGTGCAGTTCCTGCGCCAGGCGGCGCGCGATCCGGCGGTCGTCGCGATCAAGCAGACGCTCTACCGCACCAGCAAGAACTGCCCGATCGTCGCGGCCCTGATCGAGGCCGCCGAGGCCGGCAAGACCGTCACCGCGATGGTCGAGCTGAAGGCCCGCTTCGACGAGGAAGCCAACATCCAGTGGGCGCGCGACCTGGAGCGCGCCGGGGTTCAGGTGGTCTACGGCTTCGTCGAGCTGAAGACCCACGCCAAGGTGTCGCTGGTGGTCCGGCGCGAAGCCAAGGGCCTGCGCAGCTACGTCCATTTCGGCACCGGCAACTACCACCCGATCACCGCGAAGGTCTACACCGACCTGTCGCTTCTTCACCTGCGACCCGGCGCTCTGCCACGACGCGGCCTTCATGTTCAACTACATGACCGGCTATGCCACGCCCGAAGTCGCTGGAGAAGATCGCCATCGCGCCGCTCGGCCTGCGCGACAAGCTGGTCGAGCTGATCGACCGGGAGATCGCCTTCGCCCGCGCCGGAAAGCCGGCCCATATCTGGCTCAAGCTGAACTCGCTGGTCGATCCGCAGATGATCGACAAGCTCTACAAGGCGTCGAGCCACGGCGTCCGGATCGACATGGTCATCCGCGGCATCTGCTGCCTGCGTCCCGGCGTGCCGGGCATGTCGGAGAACATCCGGGTCAAGAGCATCGTCGGCCGCTTCCTGGAGCATGGCCGCGTCATCTGCTTCGGCAACGGCCACGGCCTGCCGTCGCCCGAAGCCAAGGTCTATCATCTCCTCGGCCGACTGGATGCCGCGCAACCTCGACCGCCGGATCGAGACCCTGGTGCCGATCGAGAACCCGACCGTCCATCAGCAGATCCTCGACCAGATCATGGTCGCCAACCTGAAGGACGAGGCGCAAAGCTGGTATCTGACATCCGACGGCGTCTATCACCGTGCCGCAGGTCGGCAAGGACGCCTTCAGCGCCCACACCTATTTCATGACCAATCCGAGCCTGTCCGGGCGCGGCAGCGCCACGGCCGGGGCACGCATTCCGCCCCGGCTCGTCCTGCAATCCCGGTAATGGAATCTCAGGCAACATTCTAAAGGCCCGGCGAGCACTTCATCATGACCACCTTTACCCTTCAGCGGCGCCCATCCGCCGACACTCACTCGACCGGCAGGATCGCGGTGATCGACATCGGCTCCAACTCGATCCGTCTCGTGGTCTATGACGGGCTGCACCGGTCGCCGGTCCCGCTGTTCAACGAGAAGATCATGTGCGGCCTTGGCCGCACCGTGGAGAAGACCGGCCGGCTGAACCCCGACGGCGTCAAGCTGGCGCTCGACAACATCGAACGCTTCGCTCGCCTGATCGACGGCATGGACGTGGGGCAGGTGGAGGTGCTGGCGACCGCCGCCGTGCGCGACGCCTCCGACGGCGCCGCCTTCGTCGCGGCCATCGAGCAGCGCACCGGCCTGACCGTCCGCACCATAGCGGGCGAGGAGGAAGCGCGCCTGTCGGCTCTCGGGCGTCCTGTCCGGCACGCCGGGCGCCGACGGCCTGATGGGCGATTTGGGCGGCGGCAGCCTGGAACTGGTCGGCATGGATCGCGGCGTCATCGGCCCGCAGGTGACGATGCCGCTGGGACCCCTCCGCCTGCTCGAATCCTGTGGCGGCAAGATGTCCGCCGCCGCCCGCATCATCGATCAGCATCTCGAAGCCTTGCCCTGGCTCTCATCCCATAAGGGCCGCCCGTTCTATCCGGTCGGCGGAAGCTGGCGGGCGCTGGCCAAGCTGCACATGGAGCAGGTCGGCCATCCGCTGCACATCATCCACCATTACTGCGTCCCCGGCGCGCAGATGCGCGATTTCGCCAGCGTGATCGCCCGGCAGAGCCGGTCGTCGCTCGACAAGATGTCCGGCGTCTCCCGCCGCCGCTCCGATACGCTCCCCTTCGCGGCCCTGGCGATGGAACGGCTGCTGCGGCACGTCCAGCCCTCGACCGTCGTATTCTCCGCCCACGGCCTGCGCGAGGGCCTGCTGTTCGACATGCTCAGCCCGGAAATGCAGCGCGAAGATCCGCTGGTCAGCTCCTGCGCCGTGCTCGCCAAGCGGATCGGCCGTTTCGGCCAGGGGGAGATCATGGCGGGCTGGACCGCCTCCCTCTTCGCCGGGGAGGACGACACCGCCGCCCGCCTGCGCCGCGCCGCCTGCCTGCTCAGCGACCTGGGCTGGTCCGAGCATCCCGATTACCGGGCGGAACACGCCTACCTGCGCGTCCTCCGCATGCCGTTCGCCGGGATCGATCATGACGAACGCGCCTTTCTGGCGCTGGTCCTCTACATCCGCTACGGCGGCCGGATGGAAGACCCGCACGTCGCCATGGCGCGCGGCCTGCTCGACAATGCGAAGGCGGCGAAGGCCAACATCCTGGGGCTGGCCCTGCGTCTGGGCCAGACATTGACCGGCGGCGTGGTGGCCCTGCTTCAGCGGACGGCCCTGACCCTGGACGAGGAAACGCTGTACCTGACCCTGCCCGAAGACAGCCGCGCCCTGATCGGCGACACCGTCCAGCGCCGCCTCGACGCGGTAGCGAAAAGCCTCAACCGGCGCGGCGCGATCGTATCGAGGCCAGGGCGAAGCTGACATTCCGAGTCCCGACGCCGTCATACCGTGTCGGACCCGGCCGACCCGTACAACGACTCGAGGTCTGGCCTCAGTGCCAACGATCCCAACGCCCCTGCCAAAACTCAATCCGCCGCCTTATCCTCAAGCGGCACCAGCTTCACCCGCTTGTCCTGGATCGCCAGCGCCAGCCGCCCGTGCTTCAGCGCCAGCGCCGCCTCGCCGAACAACTCCCGCCGCCAGCCCTTCAGGGCCGGAACCGGCGCGTCGTCATCGGCGGCGATGGCTTCCAGATCGCCGGAGTTCGCGACCAGCTTGCTCGCGACCTGCTCGTCCTCGCACTTCATCTTCAGCAGCACGCGAAGCAGTTCCACGATCGGCGTCAGCCCCGGCGGAAGCTCCACCCTCGGCTCCCCGGTCGGGCAATCCGCCACCGGCGTCGCGACGCCGCGCTCGACGGCGGCCAGCATCTCCGTTCCCCAGCGCCCTTCCGCGACGCTTCGTCCCAGCCCGCGCGTGCGGGCCAGATCGTCCACCGATGTCGGCGCATGCGACGCGATTTCCAGCAACGCCTCGTCCCGCAGGATGCGTGATCGCGGCAGGTCCTTCCGCTGGGCCTCCCGCTCCCGCCAAGCCGAGATTTCCTTGAGGATCGCGAGAAAGCGCGGCTTATCCGTCCGCACCTTCAGCCGCTTCCACGACTCCTCCGGCTCGACCCGGTAAGTGGCCGGATCGGTCAGGACGGCGATTTCTTCCTCAAGCCAGTGCTCGCGCCCGGTCCGGGCCAGCTTCCGCTTCAGCTTCTCATAAGCCGGCCGCAGATGGGTCACGTCCGACAGGGCATAGACCAACTGGCGCTCGGTCAGCGGCCTTGCCGACCAGTCGGTGAAGCGCGACGACTTGTCCACGCGGGCGCCGGCCAGCCGGGAAATCAGCGTCTCGTACCCGACGCTGTCGCCGAAGCCGCAGACCATGGCCGCGACCTGGGTGTCGAACAGCGGCTTCGGCACTTCGCCGGTCAGGTTGTAGAAGATTTCCACATCCTGCCGGGCGGCATGGAAGACCTTCAGCACCGCCGGAGTCCGCCATCAGGCGGAAAAGCGGGGCGAGATCGATACCGTCCGCCAGCGGATCGACCGCGGCGGCTTCGTCGGGACCGGCGATCTGGACAAGGCACAGCTTGGGCCAGAACGTCTTCTCCCGCATGAATTCGGTATCGACGGTGATATATTCCGCCGCTTTCAGGCGCTCGCAGAACGCTTCCAGGTCGGCTGTGGTCGAGATCAGGTTCATCCAACACTCATACAACACCGGAGCGCTGCGGAAAAGCGGGGCTGCTTGATCTTGACAATCACCTTGCATCCATGTGCTTCTGCGCCACAAATCACCAATCTGGTGAACCCCTAGGCCGAACCGCCGCCGGACGCTATCGTGTCCCGGCGGCCATAACTGTTATATCAAGGTGCGCCCCTAATGCATCCCTACCGGACCCACACCTGCGGTGCCCTGCGCGATACCGATGCCGGCAAGATCGTCCGCCTTTCAGGCTGGATCAACCGCAAGCGCGACCACGGCCAGTTGCTGTTCATCGACCTGCGCGACCATTATGGCCTGACGCAGGTCGTCATCGACAGCTCCAGCCCGCTGTTCAAGGTGGTCGAGGGTCTGCGGCTGGAATCCGTCATCACGGTCACCGGCAAGGTGGTCGAGCGCACGCCCGAGACCATCAACGACAAGCTGCCCGACCGGCAGGATCGAGGTCCAGCTTCAGGAACTGACGGTGCAGAGCGCCGCCGACCAGTTGCCGCTCCAGGTCAACAGCGACGCCGATGCCGGCGAGGAAATCCGCCTGCGCTACCGCTTCCTGGACCTGCGGCGCGAGAAGATGCAGCAGAACATCCTGCTGCGCTCCAAGGTCATCTCCTCGGTCCGCCGCCGCATGATCGAGCAGGGCTTCAACGAGTTCCAGACGCCGATCCTGACCGCCAGCAGCCCGGAAGGCGCGCGCGACTTCCTGGTGCCCAGCCGCATGCATCCGGGCAAGTTCTACGCGCTGCCGCAGGCGCCGCAGCAGTTCAAGCAGCTCCTGATGATGGCGGGCTACGACCGCTATTTCCAGATCGCCCCCTGCTTCCGCGACGAGGACAGCCGCGCCGACCGCAGCCCCGGCGAGTTCTACCAGCTCGATTTCGAGATGTCCTTCGTCACCCAGGAAGACGTCTTCGCCGCGATCGAGCCCGTCCTGTACGGCATCTTCGACGAGTTCGGCGGCTTCCGCCGGCCGTCCAAGCCCGACCTGACGCCGTACCCGTTCCCGCGCATCCCCTACGCCGAATCGATGCTGAAATACGGCAACGACAAGCCGGACCTGCGCAACCCGCTGGTCATCACCGACGTGACCTCGGTGTTCGAGCGCGACGACGTGGAGTTCAAGGCGTTCAAGTCGGTGATCGCCAAGGGCGGCGTCGTCCGCGCCATCCGCGCCCCCAATGTCGGCGACCGTCCGCGCAGCTTCTTCGACAAGCTGAACGACTGGGCGAAGGGCATGGGCGCCCCCGGCCTCGGCTACATCCTGTTCGAAGCGGCCGGCGGCAAAGGCCCCATCGCCAAGTTCGTGCCGGAAGCGGCGCAAGCGGCTCTGCGCGAAGCAGCCGGCCTGGAACGTCGGCGACGCCGTCTTCTTCGTCTGCGACCAGCCGGTCGCCGCCGCCAAGCTGGCCGGCTTCGCCCGGACCAAGATCGCCGAAGACCTCGACATCGTCGAAAAGAACGCCTTCCGCTTCTGCTGGATCGTCGATTTCCCGATGTACGAGCGCGACGAGGAAACCGGCAAGATCGACTTCAGCCACAACCCGTTCTCGATGCCCCAGGGCGGGCTTGGACGCGCTGGAAAACCAGGACCCGCTGACGATCAACGCCTACCAGTACGACATCGTCTGCAACGGCATCGAACTGTCGTCGGGCGCCATCCGGAACCACCTTCCGGAAGTCATGTACAAGGCCTTCGCGATCGCCGGCTACCCGCCGGAGGAACTGGAAGCCCGCTTCGGCGGCATGCTCTCGGCGATGAAGCTCGGCGCCCCGCCGCACGGCGGCTCCGCCCCCGGCATCGACCGCATCGTCATGCTGCTGGCGGACGAGCCGAACATCCGCGAGGTCATCGTCTTCCCGCTGAACCAGCGCGCCGAAGACCTCCTGATGCAGGCCCCGGCTCCCGTTCCGGCGGAACGGCTGAAGGAGCTGTCGATCAAGCTCGACCTGCCGAAGCCGAAGGTGGCGGCCGTCCAGAACGCCCCCGCGACCCCGGAAGGCACGGTCTCGCCGAAAGGCGCGTAAGCGCCGCAACCCACTACGACACCTCGGATGCGTGAAACAGGCCAGCCAAGCTGGCCGGTTTCATAGGATCGAAATCTTAACAGGTTTTATGCTATAAGCCTCTCCGCGAACAATTCCGGAGGCGTGCCGCCATGGAAAATCCGCGCCGCAAGCCCGCTGGCCCCGCCGCGCTGCCGCCGCTCCCGCACCAACCAAACATTGTCCGTGATGACATTTGATTTCATCCGCGTCCTGGAAGGGGTTGTCAGCATGACCCCGGCCAACCCCGCCCCCGGATCACCCCGCCCCCCGCAAAATAACCGTCCCGCTTGTGCCTTCCTGCGATCTCACGTGTTAAGTGCCAGAGTCGCGCGCCCCGAGTTCCGCACTCACCACAGCGCCGACCCGACAACCATACCGCCAAGCCCGATATGAACGGGCGTCCAGATCCTTGCAACAGCCCGAGATACCATGATCGATCGCAGCGACCGCCTCTGGTATAAGGATGCCGTCATCTATCAGCTCCACGTGAAGGCCTTCTTCGATGCCGACAATGACGGTATCGGCGACTTCGCGGGGCTGTCCCGAAAGCTCGACTATCTTCAGGAACTCGGTGTCACGGCACTGTGGTTGTTGCCCTTCTACCCGTCGCCGCTGCGCGATGACGGGTATGACATCGCGGATTACCGCAACGTCAATCCGTCCTACGGCAACATGCGCGACTTCCGGCAGTTCGTGCGCGAATGCCATGACCGCGGCATCCGGGTCATCACGGAACTGGTCATCAACCACACCTCCGACCAGCACCCCTGGTTCCAGCGCGCCCGCACCGCCAAGCCGGGCTCGAACCACCGCAATTTCTATGTCTGGAGCGACAACGACCAGAAGTACCAGGGCACCCGGATCATCTTCCTCGATACGGAGAAGTCCAACTGGACCTGGGACCCGGTCGCACAGTCCTATTTCTGGCACCGCTTCTATTCGCACCAGCCGGACCTGAACTTCGACAATCCGGCCGTGATGCGCGAAGTGCTGAGCGTGCTGCGCTACTGGCTGGAGATGGGCGTGGACGGGCTTCGGCTCGACGCCGTGCCCTACCTGATCGAGCGCGAGGGCACCAACAACGAGAACCTCGGCGAGACGCACGACGTCCTGAAGAAGATCCGCGCCGCCGTGGATGAAGGCTATTCCGACCGCATGCTGCTGGCCGAGGCCAACCAGTGGCCGGAAGACGTGCTGCCCTATTTCGGCGATCTGACCAAGGGCGGCGACGAATGCCACATGGCGTTCCACTTCCCGCTGATGCCGCGCATGTATATGGCGATCGCCCAGGAAGACCGGCACCCGGTCACCGACATCATGCGCCAGACGCCGGAGATCCCGGAAACCTGCCAGTGGGCCGTCTTCCTGCGCAACCACGACGAACTGACGCTGGAGATGGTGACCGACAAGGAGCGGGACTATCTCTGGAACTTCTACGCCAAGGACCGGCGCATGCGGATCAACCTCGGCATCCGCCGCAGGCTGGCCCCGCTGATGGACAACGACCGGCGCAAGATCGAGCTGCTGAACAGCCTGCTGTTCTCCATGCCCGGCACGCCGGTCGTCTATTACGGCGACGAGATCGGCATGGGCGACAACGTCTATCTCGGCGACCGCGACGGCGTCCGCACGCCGATGCAGTGGTCCCCCGACCGCAACGGCGGCTTCTCCCGCGCCGACCCCGCCCGCCTCTTCCTGCCCGCCGTGGCCGATCCGATCTACGGCTTCGACGCCGTCAACGTGGAGGCGCAGGAGCGCAGCCCGTCGTCGCTGCTCAACTGGATGAAGCGCCTGATCGCCGTGCGCCAGCAGCATAAGAGCTTCGGCCGCGGCACGCTCCGCTTCCTCTATCCCGGCAACCGCAAAGTGCTGGCCTATGTGCGCGAGCATGAGGGCGAGGTGATGCTCTGCGTCGCCAACCTGTCGCGCTCCGCCCAGGCCGTCGAACTGGACCTGTCGCGCCACAAGAACTGCGTCCCGGTCGAGTTGCTGGGCCGCAGCGCCTTCCCGCCGATCGGCGACCTGCCTTACCTGCTGACGCTGCCGGCCTACGGCTTCTACTGGTTCGGCCTGACCAACACGGCGGAGCAGCCGGCCTGGCACGAACAGGTTCCGGAAGCCATGCCGGAGTTCGTGACGCTGGTCGTCACCGACGCGTGGCGCAACGTCAATGGCCGGGCGGCTACCGAGTTCGCCCGCGATGTCCTGCCCAACTACCTGCCCAAGCAGCGCTGGTTCGGCGCCAAGGACGAGGTGATCAACTCGACCCGCGTCCACATCACAGCCGAGTTGCAGGGCAGGGGCGACGGCTTCATGCTCGGCATCATGGACGTGTTGCTCTCCGGCGTGGAGGAGCCGCAGCAGTACTTCATGCCGCTCACGGTATCCTGGGACGAGAACGCCGCGACCCCGTCGTCTCCCCTGCTGCCCTACACCATGGCCCGCGCCCGGCGCGGCCCGCGTCTGGGCGGTCTCTACGACGCCATGCAGTCCGACCAGTTCGTGCTGGCGGTGATCGATGCGATCCGGCAGCGCCATTCGATCAAGTCCAACCTCGGCACGATCGAGTTCCAGCCGACCCAGCGCATGGCCGAGGTCGAGTTGCCGGAACAGCCGGAAATCCGCCGGCTCGGCGTCGAGCAGAGCAACACATCGGTGCTGGTCGGCGACCTGATGGTGGTCAAGGCCTACCGCAAGCTGGTGCGCGGCGAGCATCCGGAGCTGGAAATCGGCCGCTTCCTGACCGAAGTCGCCGACTACCGCAACACGCCGGCCCTGCTGGGCGCCGTCCAGCATGTCGAGGACGGCGGTCCCACGACGGCCCTGATGATCGTCCAGGCTTTCGTCCGCAATCAGGGCGACGGCTGGACCTTCACCCTCGACCAGCTTGTCCGCTACCTGGATGAGATCCGCCTGGGCGGTTCCTCGGCGGAGAACCCAACCGAAACCTCATCCGAGGACATGGCGTTCTACCTGTCGCTCGCCGGCACGCTCGGCCAGCGCACGGCGGAACTCCACCGCGCGCTCGCGGTTGAAAGCGGCAACCCGGCTTTCGAGCCGGAGCCGATCACCGAAGAGGACACCAGCCGCTGGGTCGATGCCGCCAAGGCGCAGGCCGAACGCGCCTTCGCCAGCCTGGAGCAGGCCAGCTCCCGCCTGACCGGCGACGAACACGCGGAAGTCGAGGCGCTGCTGGCCCGCCGCCAGGAATGTCTCGACCTGATCGGCTCACTCATCGCCGGGGGTGTAACGGCGTTCAAGACGCGCTATCATGGCGATTATCATCTGGGTCAGGTGCTCAAGGCGCAGAACGACTGGTTCATCATCGACTTCGAAGGTGAGCCGGCCAAGTCGCTGGACCAGCGGCGCGCCAAGCACTCGCCCTTGAGGGACGTCGCCGGAATGCTCCGGTCGTTCAACTACGCGGCCTGGGCCGCGGTGAAGCGGGTCGAAGACCTTCAGGCCGATGCCGGCCCGAAGGTGTTGGGTATCAGCGCTGGAATGGGAGCAAAGGGCGGCGAAGGCGTTCCTGACCTCCTATCACGATGCTATTCTGGGTTGCCCCAGCTACCCCGCCGATGAAGCCGTTGCGAAACGTCTGCTCGACCTGTTCACCCTGGAGAAGGCGTTGTACGAAATCGCTTACGAGGCCGCCAACCGGCCGGCTTGGCTGGGCATCCCGATCAAGGGGGTGACCGGCATTCTCGACGCCCATGCCGCCAGCCCACAGCCCGGGGAAGTTTGATGACTGCCAACATCCAGAACCCCACGAAGACCGCAACTGCCACCACGGCCACCGCCGATTCCATCAAGGCCGAAGCCCTGCGGCAGGAAATCGAAGCCGTCGTGCGGGCGGAGCACGGCGACCCGTTCGGCATTCTCGGCATGCACACCGATGGCCCCGACGGGGCCGTCACCGTCCGGACCTTCATCCCCGAAGCCCGCAAGATCACGCTGATCGACGCCGGCACCAACGAGCCGGTCGCGGACCTGGAGAAGGTCCATTCCGACGGCTTCTGGTCGGTCACGCTGAACGACCGGAAGAGCATGTTCCGCTACCGCTTCCGGATCGAGTTCGCGACCACCACGGGCGAGTTCTCGGACGCCTACAGCTTCCCGCCGGTGCTTGGCGAGCTGGACGTTCACCTGCTGGCCGAAGGCACCCATCTCCGCAGTTTCGAGCGGCTGGGCGCCCACCCGCAGGAGATGGAAGGTGTCGCCGGAACCGCCTTCGCGGTCTGGGCGCCCAACGCGTCGCGGGTGTCCGTGATCGGCGATTTCTGCAACTGGGACGGCCGCCGGCTGCCCATGCGGAAGCGCCACGAATGCGGCGTCTGGGAACTCTTCGTTCCCCATGTCGCCCGTGGCGACCGCTACAAGTACGAGATCAAGGGGCCGTCCGGCAACCTCCTGCCGCAGAAGGCCGACCCCTACGCCTTCCAGGCGGAAATGCCGCCCCACACCGCCTCGGTCGTCCACGGCCTCAACAGCCACCAGTGGGGCGATCAGGACTGGCTGCGCGACCGCGCGCGGACGGACTGGCGGGCCAAGCCCGTCTCCGTCTACGAATGCCATATCAGCTCATGGCGGCGGAAGGACGGCGGAAGAGGGCACCCGGCTATCTGAGCTATGACGAGATGGCCGACCAGCTCGTGCCCTACGTCAAGGACATGGGCTACACCCATATCGAGCTTCTGCCGATCACCGAGTTCCCGTTCGACGGCTCCTGGGGCTACCAGCCCATCGGCATGTTCGCGCCGACCAGCCGCCACGGCGACCCGGAAGCCTTCTCCCGCTTCGTCGAGCGCTGCCACCGCGAGGGCATCGGCCTGCTGCTGGACTGGGTCCCCGGCCACTTCCCGACGGATCAGCACGGCCTGGGCCTGTTCGACGGCACCCACCTGTACGAGCACGCCGACCCGCGCCAGGGCTTCCATCAGGACTGGAACACCCTGATCTACAATTTCGGCCGCCGCGAGGTTTCCAGCTTCCTGCTCGGCAGCGCGCTCTACTGGATGGACCAGTTCCATTTCGACGGCATCCGCGTCGATGCCGTGGCCTCCATGCTGTATCTCGACTACAGCCGTCGAGGCCGACCAGTGGGTGCCCAACCAGTATGGCGGCAACGAGAACCTTGAGGCGGTCGCCTTCCTCAAGCGCATGAACGAGCTTGTCTACGGCAACCACCCCGGCGCCATGACCGTGGCCGAGGAATCGACCTCATGGCCCGGCGTGTCCCGCCCGGTCTACCTGGGCGGCCTGGGCTTCGGCTTCAAATGGAACATGGGCTGGATGCACGACACGCTCAGCTTCATGTCCAAGGACCCGATCCATCGCCGGTATCATCACCACTCGATGACCTTCGGCATGATCTACGCCTTCAGCGAAAACTTCGTCCTGCCGCTGAGCCATGACGAGGTCGTCCACGGCAAGGGCTCCCTGCTCAACAAGATGCCGGGCGACCGCTGGCAGAAGTTCGCCAACCTGCGGGCCTATTACGGCTTCATGTGGACCCATCCCGGCAAGAAGCTGCTGTTCATGGGCGGCGAGTTCGGCCAGGAGCGGGAATGGAACCACAACCAGGGCCTCGACTGGCACCTGCTGGAAGACGGCTTCCACCAGGGCGTCCAGACGCTGGTCCGCGACCTGAACCACCTCTACAAGGACACGCCGGCCCTCCACGAACTCGACAACGAGCCGGCCGGGTTCGAGTGGATCGAAGCCAACGACAGCGACAACAGCGTGTTCGCATTCCTCCGCTACGGCAAGGACCGCGAGCACCCGATCGTCTCCGTCAGCAACTTCACCCCGATCCCCCGCGAAGGCTACCGCGTCGGCGTCCCGGCCCCCGGCTTCTACCGCGAACGCCTGAACACCGACGCCGGCGTCTACGGCGGCAGCGACGTCGGCAACAACGGCGGAGTTGAAGCCGAGGAATACCCCCACCACGGCCGCCCCTACTCGATCCTGCTGCGGGTGCCGCCGCTGGGGACGCTCATCCTGGAACGTCAGTAACGGGATCGGATCGCCCCGGTCACGCGGGACCGGGGCGATCCGGTTCTAAGCCGCCGGCAGCCGGTCGATGGAGAACTTGGCGGAGGTCGCATCGAAGCCCCGCAACTTCATCTCGTCCAGCAGCGAGATATACATATCGCCCAGACACACGCCGGTACTGTGTTCCATGACGGTGCCGTCGCCGGCGAGGACGAAGACCCAGTCCTTTTCGGCATCTAATAGGCGGTAATCCGCTCCACGCTTGGAGCAGCAGCATCGCCCCCCGCCGAGGCGAACGGGAACGCCTCGGCGGGGGGCAACTTTGAAAGGCGCGGAATCGCGCCGTCTGTGGTAAGCAACTCGGTAGCCATGGATGTTTCGCCTTAGATCAGTGGCATTCATGGTCAGGCCGGGCTAACCGAGGAGTTACAGCTCCTCAGCCCGGCCGCCTGACGGGGTGTGCAGGCGAGCGGACTTCTGAGAAGAATTCGCCCGGATGTCAACACTTGTGCCGAATGTTCGAATAATTAGAGAAAAAGTGCCCGACCGGTGCGCGTTTTCGCGCAGCCTGTCATGTGCCTAAATTCCTATAATGCTCCCGATTATCATCGCAAACGCCTAAAATGTCTGATACCTTGCCCGCATCAGTTGATCTCAACTGACCAAGGCATCAGACGGCGAGGCAAGACGTGGGCGACCAATACGACATCTTCTTCAGCTACGCCCACGCGGACAAGGAAGCGGTGAAACCGCTGCTAGCCGCCTTCGCCGCCAAAGGCCTCAGCGTCTTCCACGACGAAACCGACATCACCGACGGCCAGTCGATCACCCGCCGAATTACGGATGGCCTGAGCGGTGCCAAAATGCTGGTGGCATGGTACTCCAAAACCTACCCCACCCGCCGCGCCTGCCAATGGGAACTAACCGCCGCGATCATCGCCGCCCAGTGCGATACGTCCGATATCAAGGCCATCGAGAACCGCATTCTGGCCCTCAATCCGGAATCGACGCGTACCCATATCCAGCCCTTACACATCCAGGATCAGCGTTACATCTCTGCCTACGACGTCGATGCGGACAGAACTCGCTCAGCAGGTATTCGCTCGTCTCCAACGGCGTGGATCGAACCTTCGGCGAATTCCACCACCTGACACGCCCCCATTGGTTCGGCAGCAACATGCGCCTCGGGCTCCAACCGGTTCGTCGGCCGTGTCGCCGACCTGTGGGCAATCCACAGCGGTCTTCTGAAGCACAACTTCGCCATGATCACCGGCAGCGGGACCGGGCTGGTCCAAGTGCAAGGCATGGGCGGCATCGGCAAAACCCTGCTGGCCGAAGAATACGCCCTGCGCTTCGGCTCCGCCTATCCCGGCGGCGTCTTCTGGCTGAGCGCCACAAGCGACACCGGCGAGGCGCTGAGCACCCAAATCCTCCGCATCGCCGATCACCTCGGACTGGAAACGGCGAACCTGAAGCCGGATCAGGTCTTAGGCCTGCTGCGCCGCGAGCTATCGGAACAGGACCGCTATCTGTGGATCGTGGACGACCTGCCGCCGGATGCCGCACGTAAGATGCTGGTCGATTGGTCGCGCGCCAGCGTCAACGGCGTGACGTTGGTAACCACCCGCAGCACCCGGATGGAAGGTTCCGGCTTCGTCCATCGACTCGATGTTCTATCGGATGAAGAGGCATTCGAACTTCTGACCAGCCGCCGCATTCCGAAAACCGAAGCTGAACACGCGGCGGCACAGGAAATCCTCAAATTGCTCGGCAACCACGCCCTGGCGGTGGACGTGGCGCGAGCGGCGGTGGAAAAGCTGGGTTACGCCGATTTCCTAAACCGCCTGAACGCATCCCAGCACAGACGCCACCGACTTCGCCGCCAAACTGGGCGGCGAACTGCCAACCGGCCACGAAAAACAGATCGCGGCCACCTTGCTCGACAGCATCAAGCGTCTCGATGAAAACGGCCTGAACTTCCTGCACCTCGCCGCCCTTCTGGCACCCGCTCCGATCCCCCAGGACACTGGTGATAGAAGTGTTCAGTCGGCTCTCCGCCGACCTGAGGTGGGCGCAGATCAAGCTATCCTTGGCATGGATGCTGCCACGCGAGAAGCACTGGCTGAGCGTCTCTCCTGTGTCGATGACGCTCCGAAATGCGATATCAGTCCATGTCCTGGTAAGCCGTACAATCCGCTTCCACGCCGGAGAACCACCGCCTGCTCTGCGAGACGCTGTCATTGCCGCCGTAATTGATCGCATGAAGGCAGCTGATGACATCCGCAACCATTCTCGTTTGTTGCCCCTGATAGCTCACGCTCGCGCCTTGACCGAGCATCCGCTGGACGTGGCGACTGCCAAAATTCTGCTGTGGCTTGGCCGCTTCAACCATGAACGCGGCGCGTATGCTGAAGCTGAAACTGATTATCCACAGAACCGTCTGAACTAAGAAAATCGGCTACTTGGGGCGTAGAGCATCCACGACACGCTGAGCAGCATGAACAATCTGGCAGAACGCTCAGGGCTCAGGGCGATCACGCTGGCGCGCGGACAATCCAAGAGGAGGTGCTGGCGGTCCGCCGCCGGGTGCTGGGGGCGGAGCATCCCGCCACGCTGATCAGCATGAACAATCTGGCATCAACGCTTTGGTCTCAGGGCGATCACGTCGGGGCGCGGACAATCCAGGAGGAGGTGCTGGCGGTCCGCCGCCGGGTGCTGGGGGCAGGAGCATCCTCGACACGCTGACCAGCATGAGACAATCTGGCAGCAACGCTTTGGGCTTCAGGGCGATCACGCCGGCGCGCGGGCAATTCAGGAGGAGGTGCTGGCGATCCGCCGCCGGGTGCTTGGGGGCGAGCATCCCAACACGCTGACTAGCATGAACAATCTGGCGGTAACGCTTAACGATATTGGGTGAAGCTGAGGCGGCGCGAGCGCTTATTGAAGAGGCATTACCCATTACACTGCGGAAATACGGAAGAGAACCCGATTTCTCAAAGACACTGACTCACGTACTGCCGCCTATTTGGCGCGATGCTCCTCCCACCTTCCGACTGCAGTTGCCTTCAATCATGAATATCTCTGCCTCGAGCACTCTCGCAGTCCACATTGGCTGTTACCTTGATGCCGACAACCAGCGCAGCCCATGGAACGTCCCACCTAACCCTCCAACCGCTTCGCGGCGGGTCCCTCCCTTGCCCTGCGGGAGAGGGGCAAGTTGATGTGCTTTGGATGCAAGTTGATGGCTGCTATCTCGGCAGTTCAAAGATCTCAATAAGGAATTCGACGCGTCTTGCAGAAACTTGACGCCATCGATTTGGCTGGGCAGAAACCTCACCGATACGATCTAAATACTTTCCGGCAAGATTCTAGCGACAGAATTGACCTGAATTCTACAACCGACTCGCAGAAATCCGAAGAATAACCGACCACGCCAACTTGCCCCTCGCCCGCTTGCGGGAGAGGGAGGGACCCGCCGCGAAGCGGTGGGAGGGCGAGGGTGCGCGTTCCCCAGCCACCACCTCCCACGAAGCACCCCGCACCCCCCTCTCACCCCCGCAGCAACCCGATCAATTCCTCATCGCTCAGCTTGGCGCTCGCCTCGCTGCCGTCCAGCAGTTCCGCCGCCATCTGGCGCTTGTCCTTATGAAGCCCCAGAATCCCCTGCTCGATCGTGCCGGCCACCGCCAGCCGGTAGATCGTCACCGGCCGCTGCTGGCCAATCCGGTGCGCGCGGTCGGAGGCCTGGTCCTCCACCGCGGGGTTCCACCAGGGGTCGAGGTGGATCACATAGTCCGCCGCCGTCAGGTTCAGCCCGGTGCCGCCCGCCTTCAGGCTGATCAGGAACAGCTCGCCCTCGCCCGCCTGGAACGCGTCGACCCGGCGCTCGCGCTCGCGCGCCGGGGTCTGGCCGTCGAGGTACTCGTAGCGCGATGCCGCGCTGCGTCCAGCGCCTCCCGCACGAGGTCCAGGAGGCCGACAAACTGGCTGAAGACCAGCGCCTTGTGACGGTTGCGCAGCAGCTCGTCGACCAGATCCAGGAACAGCGACCAGCTTGGCGCCTCGCATCCCGCTCGCTTCCGGAGCCGCCAGCGACGGATTGCAGCAGGCCCGCCGCAGCCGGGTGATCTCCGCCAGGATGTGGATCTTGCGCTGGCCGCCGGCATCGCCGGGCAGGTCTCGATCCGCTCGAGCGCCCGCCGCCGCAGCGCCTCGTAGAAGTGCGCGCTCCGTCGTCGTCCAGATCGACCAGGATGGTCTGCTCGGTCCGCGCCGGCAGTTCGGTCAGCACGGCGGCCTTGGTCCGGCGCAGGATGAAGGGGCCGACCAGCGCCTGCAGCGCCTGACGGGCGCCGGCGTTGTGGTCCCGCTCGATCGGCAGGGCGAAGCGCTTGCTGGAAGCTCTCGCGCGATCCCAGCAGGCCGGGATTGATGAAGTGGAACAGGCTCCACAGCTCGTCCAGGTAGTTCTCCACCGGCGTGCCGGTCAGCGCCAGCCGGAAATCCGCCTGAAGCATCATGCTGGCCTGCGCCCGCTTGGTCTCCGCGTTCTTGATCGCCTGCGCCTCGTCCAGCACCGCCATCTGCCAGGGCTGTCTCGGACAGCAGCGCCGGCTTCCTGGTTGCAGCAGGCCGTAGCTGCGTCACCAGCACGTCGCATCGGCCCCAGCGACTTGACCAGGGCGCCGCGGTCGCCGGCCGTGGCGAGGCGGTGGACGTTCAGCGCCGGGGCGAAGCGCTCGATCTCCGCCGCCCAGTTGTGGCAGACCGAGGTCGGGGCGACCACGAGGCATGGCGCCGTCTCGGCGCGTGCTCCAGCATCACCGCCATCGCCTGCACCGTCTTGCCCAGGCCCATGTCGTCGGCCAGGCAGGCGCCGGCGCCCCAGTGCGCCAGCCGCGGACAGCCAGCGCGAAGCCTTCGACCTGATAGTCGCGCAGCTCGGCCTGAAGGGTCGAGGGCACCTTCGGTCGTGCCGGCCCGCCGCCCGGATCTTCTCGATCTGCTCGCGCCACTGCTTGTCGGCGTCGAGCTTGCCCGCCCCCTCCAGCGCCTCTTCCACGGCGGAAGCGGCCATCCGGTGGACCCGGCGGCCCTTGCCGTCGCCTTCGGTCAGCGAGCCGAGACGGTCGAGCTGGCGGCGCAACTGCTCGGTCATCGCCAGGAAGCGGCCATCGTCGAGCTGGATGAAACGGCCCTGGGTGCGGCCCGCCCGCTCCAGCAGCTCGCGCAGGTCCATCACGAGGTTTTCGTCGATCCGCAACTCGCCGCTGACATTGAACCAGTCGCGCGACGCCCGCAGCTTGACCGACATCTTTTCGGCGGTGGTCATCGCCGTTACCCGAAGGCGTCCCTCTTCCGGCCATTCCAGCAGGACCGGGCCGGTATAGGCCTGGACTTCGGACAGGAATTCCAGGCTGTCGTAGAGGTCCGGCAACTCCCATTCCAGATCGCCCAGCGCCCGCTCGCTCAAGGTGGGGCAGGCGGCCACCAGGGCCGCCAGTTCCGCCTTTTCGCGGTCAAGGTCGCGGTTGGCCCGCTGGGTCTTGCCGTCGATCAGCGCCAGCACCGACTTGCCGGCATGTCCCGGCAGGTAATGCGGCCCGTCCTCGCCGAACGGCCGGACGAAGGCGGAAACCCGCAAGCCGCGATCGACCGGGACCAGACGCAGCACGGGCGTCGGACTGCCCTCGATCGCCGGGACATCCACGGCATCGATTTCCGACCGGATCGGCAGCGATCCGCCGATGGCCTGACGGACCAGCCCGACGACGCGTTCGCGCCCGTCGCGGGGCACGATCATGCCTTCCGGTCCCAGCAGCGCTCCCACCTTGACGACATCGGCCGGGACCTCGATCACCCGGTACCGGTCGCGCGTTTCCGGCTCCAGGAAGACGGAGGGCGCATCGGCGAAATGCGACAGCGCGATCCGGTAGCCGCCGCGCGCTTCGGAAATGACCAGTTCGACCGGATAGCGGACCAGCTCCAATTGCCGGGTGCGGTCGTTGGCGTCGAAGACCCTGGGGTGCCCGACCAGGGCGAGCAGCGTCTTGTTGGGATCGGCGCCGAAGACCTCGGTCACGTTGTAGGAATACAGGCTTCGCTCGTAGCCGTGATACAGGGAGTCGACCACCCGCCGGTCGTCGTCGTCCATTTCCAGCGGCGGATCGTTCTTGATGACCCGGCGGAACGACAACGCCCGGCCGGCATTCCAGCCGTCCCGCTTGGCCGTCTGCTCGACCGGCTCGATCGTGCCGATATCCGGGTCCAGCAGCCAGATCAGGCGCTTGCCCTTCTTCTTCGCCGGTTCCTGGGTTCCGGCGGGGGCGACCAGCAGCGTTTGCAGATGGTCCAGCGCCCGCTGCCACGGCTCGTCCACCCGCATCACTTCCGTCAGGCGGATGATCGGCTCACGGCCGGGACGCTCCAGATAGGCCCGGTACGGCTCGGGATCGTCGGACACTTTTTCCAGGATCGCGGCATAGGTTTCCGCGATCAGGGGCAGGGTCTCACTTGTACGCTCGAAGCGTCGCGCAGCACGGTCGCGCGGCTTTCGACCGCTGGCTGTCGAGCATGAACTCGGCCAGATCCTCCAGCGTCTCCGCCAGCGGCGTCCTGTGGAAGATTGTGCTGATGCCGTCAGGATGCGTGCCGCTTCCCGGTCGTTGCCCTTGGCGATGGCGGTCATGGCCATGATCGCCAGAATGCCGACGTGACTGGGGTTAGCGGCGCTCGCGCTCGGCGTCCTCGATCCAGCCCTCCAACTCGCCCGTCAGGCTCGGGTCGCCTTCCCGCAGCAGGCAGAGCGAGCGCCAGCAATCCCTGGATGTCGGGCATGAAGATCTTGCGTTTGTGCGTGGCCTTGCGGAACAGCTTCAGCGCTTCCCGGAAATGCTCCAGCGCTTCCTGGTTCCGGCCGCTCAGGAACGCCGCCATGCCCTCGATATGCTGGCGGGAACTTGCGATCATCACGGCATGGTCGCTGGGCTTTTCGCCTTCCGCCTCATGGCAGCGGGCGGATGTTCGCTGGACAGACGCATGGCGTTGGCCGGGCTGCCGCTCAGGATTTCGAACTTGGCGAGGATGATAAGGGCGGCGGGAGTGTCGGTGACCCGTGCCCAGTTCACGGATCTGGTCCTGGAACGTCGGGAAATCGGCCGCCGGAACGCCGTTGAAGAGGAAGGAGATGAGCTTCGCCATCAGCACCGCTTCCCGGATGACGGGCGCGCGGCTTGCCAGCCATTCCGGCTCCAGCACCATGGTTCCGAAGAACTGCGTCAGCTTGGCCCATGTGCGCGGTGCTTCCGCCCCGCAACAGCTTTGGCGTCGTTCAGATATATCGCGAAGCGCAGCTTCCGCAGGGCCAGCGTTTCGGAGCGGCCGTAATAGAAATAGCGTCGCGGCGTTCCGCCGCCTCGATCGCCTTGATGTAGAGGTCGCGCTGCGGGTCTTCGAAAGCGGCGATGTTGACATGGTGGCGGACCAGGCTGCCGGGATCGTTGATCTGGTCCCACAGCCCGCTCCGCTTCGCCTGCCCCACGATCTCGCCGATGACGCTCGAATTCAGGGTCTTGCCGTCCGGCAGCGGGATCTTCACCATCGAAGCCGCCCTGGACAGGACGTCCTTTTCGACGTAGGGGCCGGCGACGGACTTCAGGTGCAGCACGATCTTGGCGCGCGGCGGCAGCGCTTCGTACTGGCGAATGAATTCGTCCAGTCGGTCGTCGCGGGCGCTTGGGCTTTGGGGGTGTGGAGAGTTTGCGGCATGGGGATACGCTAGCCAGTGCGAATATCGGAAACAACCAAATCTATCGGCGAAAGGCGCTTATGCTCCACAGCAAAACGGCGGCCCTGGACAGGGGCCGCCGTAAATGCCGCACTCAAGCGGTCGCCGCTGAGCAGAGTATCAGCTTCCGCTGAACATCTGCTCCTGCTGGTAGTTCTGCGCGCCGACGCGCTGGATCAGGTCGAGCTGGGTTTCCAGCCAGTCGATATGTTCCTCGGTCTCGTCCAGGATCTTGACGAAGATCTCGCGGGACTGGAAATCGCGCACTTCCTCGCAATAGGCGATGGCTTCCCGAAGACAGGTCGCGTTGTGGCTCTCGATTCCAAGATCCGACGTGAACATCTCGGGCACATCCTCGCCGATCTTCAGCTTATGAAGATCCTGAAGGTTGGGCAGACCTTCAAGGAACAGGATACGCTCGATCAGATAGTCGGCATGCTTCATCTCGCCGATCGATTCTTTATAGACATAGTCGGCGAGGCGCAGCAGGCCCCAATTCTTCAACATGCGCGCATGCAGAAAATACTGATTGATCGCCGTCAGTTCATTGGTGAGAATGATATTCAGGTGACGGATTACTTTGGGATCGCCCTTCATTTTTCTTCTCCATGCAAGCGCTGTGAATCAGCCCCTTGGCCGCATCCCCCCGGGAATGCGAAAATCTCACGTTCACCTAAATATACGAACCGGCCTGGAATAAAACCTGAAAGTTATTTGCAGCGGCGTTTTTCTTCTTTCGTTAGTTTCGTTGCTGCTGACGCCGGATGGCATCGACAATCGAACGGCGCCAGCGGCGCGTCGGATAGTTCATCGATCGTCACCGGCAATTTGCGCTGCCAGTTGGGATGCTGATGAACGGTGCCGGGAAGGTTCGGCTGGTCGATCTCGCCCACGATATCCTCGACCTGAACCATCAGGATGCGGCCGGGGCTTTTCGCCAGATAGCCATGGATCGCACCCACCAGTTCGGGCGTCAGATGCTCGGAACCGGTGTCCTGGGGCACGACCCCGGCCCAGCGCATCGACGACAGCAAGCGCTCCCTGTCGGTCCGGCGCTCGGCGAGTTCGGCATCCAGGGCGCCGGGTGCCGCATACTGGCCCAGTTCGGCGCGGACCCTGATATCATGGCCGTTCCACCAGCCCTTCAGCGTCGGCAGATCGTGGGTGGTGACGGAAACCAGGGCGTCGCGCGGGTAATGCTCCGGTGCGATGAAGCCCTTGTCCTCGCCACGCTCGAAGTACAGCACCCGGTACGACAGGATGCCCGCTTCCTGCATGGCGGGGCGGAAGCCTTCCGGCACGGTGCCCAGATCCTCGCCGATGACGAGGCAGCGGTTGCGCCGCGATTCCAGTGCTATGATCCGCACCATATCGCGCATCGGATACGTCACATAGGCGCCGCCCTCATGATCGGGACGGGACGGAATCCAGAAC
Source organism: uncultured Alphaproteobacteria bacterium (assembly GCA_963848585.1). Lineage (GTDB taxonomy): Bacteria > Pseudomonadota > Alphaproteobacteria > Azospirillales > Azospirillaceae > Skermanella. The sequence continues at coordinate 204,758 of CAWKET010000008.1, forward strand.
AGGTGCTGGAGCGCCATGACATGGTCGATCCGGATCGCTCCGGCATGGCGCATATTGGCGCGCAGCGACTGGATGAAGGATTCGTAAGCCGTCTCGATCAGGCCGATCGGCGACAGCGGCGCCAGACCCCAGTTCTGCCCGTCCGGGCTGAACATGTCGGGCGGCGAGCCGACATTGGCCCCCTGGACGATCAGCGACTGGGCGTACCACGCGGCGGCTCCTCCGGGATGGTTGGCGACCGCCAGATCGCGGTAGAAGCCGATCGGCATCCCGGCTGACCGTGCCCGGTGGGCGGCGGCTCCCAATTGGTCGTCGGCCAGCCATTGCAGCCACTGGAAGAACTCGATCCGTTCGGCGTTCTCCTCACGGAAGCGGGCGACCGCCTCGCCTTCGGGATCGCGGAAGGCTTTCGGCCATTCCTGCCACATCCACTTGCCCTGACCCTTGAAGAAATGCTCGTGCAGGGCGTCGAAAGTCGCCTGACGGACCAGGGCCTCATCCATTTCCCGCTGGAACAGCAGGAAGGCATCCCAGCGCTGTCCCTGAGCTGCGCGTGCGCTCTGGAACAGCAGTTCCAGCACCGGCATCTTCAGGTCGGAGACGGCGGCGTAGTTGACCAGCGCCGCTTCACGCACCGCGCGGAGCCGCTGCTGGAGCGGCCCGGTGGGCGGCGGCTCCCAACTGGTCGTCGGCCAGCCATTGCAGCCACTGGAAGAACTCGATCCGTTCGGCGTTCTCCTCACGGAAGCGGGCGACGGCCTCGCCTTCGGGGTCGCGGAAGGCTTTCGGCCATTCCTGCCACATCCACTTGCCCTGACCCTTGAAGAAATGCTCGTGCAGGGCGTCGAAGGTCGCCTGACGGACCAGGGCCTCATCCATTTCCCGCTGGAACAGCAGGAAGGCGTCCCAGCGCTGTCCCTGGACGGTGCGTGCACTCTGGAACAGCAGTTCCAGCACCGGCATCTTCAGGTCGGAAACGGCGGCGTAGTTGACCAGGTCAGCTTCACGAACCGCGCGGAGCCGCTGCTGGAAATCGTCGCTGGCGACGAGTTCGCGGGCCTCGGCGCAATGCTCAAGTTCCGGCAAACCGCCGACATCGATGTAGAGGGTATTGAGGAAGCCCCGGTTGCCCGGAGAATAGGGGCTGTTGTGGTTCGGGTCCGCCGGGAACATGGCGTGCAGGGGGTTCAGCCCCAGCACGCCGGCCCCCAGCTTGGCGGCCTGCTCGGCGATGGCGCCGGCGTCGGTATAGTCGCCGATGCCCCAGTTGCTGGGGGAGCGCAGCGCGTAGAGCTGGACGCCGACGCCCCAGGTCTGGCCGCCGCCCTCCACCATTTCGTCCGGCGTGAGGCAGCGGTTGGGGGCCAGGATCAGCGTCGCGGCACCCTCATGGACCACGCCGCCGCCGACGTTCAACTGGATCGCCAGCCGGTGATAGCCGTGCGACAGACCGGTCGGCAGCGCCAGCTTGTGGCGGGTGTAGCGGACATCGTCGAACACCGCCTCGTCGGTCGGCGGCAGTTCGGACAGGGGCTGTTCGCCCCAATGCACGTCGCCTTCCTCTTCGGACAGGGTCCAGGTGATGCCGGCGGGGTCGGTCTGTGCCGGAACGGTGAAGTCGATCTCGGGAGAATCGCCGTCGCCCAGCACGAAGACCGGCGTCAGCATGCGGCGCCACTGGCGCTCCCTCAGCCGGTACAGGCTGTCGGCGGCTTCTTCCGGCTGTGCCGGCGGGGAAGCCCATGGCCTGGATGAGGTCGCGCTTCGTGGCGGGGCCGATCTCCCGCCGGTTGCCCCAGATGTCATGGTAGAACGGCTCGATTCCAACGAGTTCCGCCAGCCGGTCCAGATCGGCGCCATCAGTCATGCTATCAATTCCCCCTTGATCCCCTGGCCTGTTTCCTCAGGCCTTTTAAGCCGCGCCGGTGACATGGCAGGCGACGGTCCATGCACCGATCCGCCCGGCTTTAAGATCCGCAGCCACCGACGGCGCGGTTTCGAAAATAAGCTCGCCTTCAGGAGCTTCCACGCCATCGACCGTGGCGTCCCCCAGATTAGCAAGCAATGTCAGCCGTCCGCCATCACGGAGCGGCCAATATGCTTGAATAACCGTATCCTTGCGCACCTCGGCGGCGCTGTCTTCCCCGATCTGGGACAGCAGCGGCACGATCTTGCGATGCCGGAGTGTCGATCAGCGCCTTGTACCAGCTAAGCCACTGGGCATGCGACGGTTCGGCGTACCGCGTCCCAATCCAGCTTCGAGCCCTTGAAGGTGGCTTCCTCGTTGGGGTCGGGGATCTTCTTTCTCGCTTCCGGGTCGGAGAATTCGGCGAATCCGGCGAACTCCTTGCGCCGCCCTTCGCGGACCGCGTCGGCAAGCTCTCCGTGGAAGTCGGTGAAGAAGTTGAACGGCCGGTCGCTGGCCCATTCCTCGCCCATGAACAGCATGGGGATCTGCGGCATCAGCAGGAACACCGACGTGATCGCCCTCAGCCGTTCGGCAGGGATCAGGGCCGAAAGCCGCTCGCCCATGGCGCGGTTGCCGACCTGATCGTGGTTCTGGAGGAAGCTGACGAAGGCCTGCGGCAGGAGGTGCGCGCTGGGTTCGCCGCGGATCTTGCCGTCCTGATGGGGGGAGGGATCGCCCTGGTAGACGAAGCCGTCCGCCAGCGAGCGCGCCAGTTTCTGGTGCAACTCGTCGGCGAAATCCTCGTAGTAGCCGGCCCGCTCGCCGGTCACCAGCGCATGGGCGGTGTTGTGGAAATCGTCGTTCCACTGCGCGGTGTAGTGCGGGGGCAGGCGGTTGTCGTCGCGGCCCAGGCGGTGCGCCTGATTGGCTTCGTTTTCCAGCACCAGATGGATGTGGCGGCCGGGGTCCGCCGCCTCGACCTTCCGGCGGACGGTTTCCGCCAGCTCGGTCAGGATGTGGGGCTTGCTGTCGTCGATGATCGCATGCACGGCGTCGAAGCGCAGCCCGTCGAAGCGGTACTCGGTCAGCCAGTACAGGGCGTTGTTGATGAAGTAGTCGCGGACGGGACGGGCGTCCTTGCCGTCGAAATTGATCGCGGCACCCCAGGGCGTATGGTGCCGCTCGGTGAAGAAGGACTTGGCGTAGGTGCTGAGGTAGTTACCTTCCGGGCCGAAGTGGTTGTAGACCACGTCCAGGAAGACCATCAGGTTGCGGCCATGCGCCTCGTCGATCAGGCGCTTCAGGTCGTCCGGGGAGCCGTAGGCATCGTCGGGGGTATAGGGCAGAACGCCGTCATAACCCCATCCCCGGCGTCCCGCGAAGTCGGCCAGCGGCAGGAACTCGATCGCGGTGACGCCAAGATCGGCCAGATGGTCCAGCTTGCGGCGGACGCCGTCATAGGTGCCCTCGTCGGTGAAGCAGCCGACGTGGAGTTCATACAGGACGGTCTCTTCCCACGGGCGGCCGCGCCAATCCGTGTTGCGCCACTCGTAGCTTTTCGGATCGACCACGAGGCTGGGGCCGTTGACGTCCTCGGGCTGGAAGCGGGACGCGGGGTCGGGCACCGCGAGACCGTCGGGCAACTGGTACTGGTACCGGGTTCCGGCGGGCGCCTTGTCGGTCACCAGTTCGAACCACCCATCCGCCTGTCTGGTCATCGGCTGGGCGTCGTCTTTTCGGCCATCGAGGACGACACGGATTTCCGGCTGGGAGGGAGCCCAAAGGCGAAAGCGCGTCGTGCCATCGTCGCGCAGTTTCGGCACCGAACGGCATCGAATGTGTATAGCGGGTGGTCATCGGGGAGGGCCATCCTGGGATTGGGCTGATGAGACACCGCTTAGAACAGCCGTATGCCGAGGATGATCCCGCCGATTAGATATTCGAGAGCAAGAAAGCCGCGCCGCGTGCCGGAGGGGCTTCCGTCAGGAAACGTCGTCCATCAGTTCCGCCGGGTATCCGGCTTCATGCAGCTTGGCCAGGATCGCATCGACATGGCCGTGGTCGCGGGTTTCCATCACCACATCGATATCGGCCATCTTCACGGGGACATTGTGGAACAGGCGGCGATGATAAATCTCGACGATGTTGCCGCCGGCGTCACCGAGGAACTGCGCCACCTTCGCCAGCGCTCCGGGCGCATCGGTCAGTGCGATCCGCAGGCGGACCATCCGGCGCTGGCGGACCAGCCCGCGCATCAGGATCGAGGCCAGGATCCGGGCATCGATGTTGCCGCCGCAGAGCACGGTCCCGACTTTGCGGCCCGTGGAAGCGTTGCGGGTCGGCCAGAATGGCCGCGAACCCCGCCGCACCGGCTCCTTCGACCACCAGCTTCTGCTCGGTGATCAGGGTGTCGATCGCGCGCTCCAGGCATTCCTCGCTGACCAGGACGATATCGTCCACCAGTTCGCGGATGATCTCCCGCGTGATGTGGCCCGGCGACTTGACGGCGATGCCTTCCGCGATGGTGGCGCCGGCGCAGGAAACAGGCTTCCCGGCCAGCGTCTGCTTCATCGACGGGTAGAGTTCGGCTTCCACCCCGATCACTTCGATATCCGGCTTGATCGCCTTCGCGGCGGTCGCGATGCCCGCGATCAGCCCGCCGCCGCCGATGGGGATGACCAGCACGTCCAGGTCGGGGACGGCGTCCAGCATCTCCAGCGCGATCGTTCCCTGACCCGCGATGATGAGCGGATCGTCGTAGGGATGGACGAAGGTGAGGCTGTCGCGGTCGGCGATCCCATGGGCGAAGGCTTCGGCGTCGCTCAGCGTCTCGCCATGCAGGAGGACGCGGGCGCCGTACGGACTCGGTCCGCTCCACCTTGGTGAAGGGAGTCTGCGCCGGCATGACGATGGTCGCCGGTATGCCGAGCCGGGTGGCGTGATAAGCGACACCCTGGGCATGATTGCCGGCGGACATGGCGATGACGCCCTGAGCGGCTTCAGCCGCCGAGAGGCTTTTCAGCTTGTTGAGCGCGCCGCGCTCCTTGAACGAACCGGTATGGTGCAGGCATTCCAGCTTGAGGTGAATGCGGCAGCCGGTCTGTTCCGAAAGGCGGGGTGACGGGATCGTCGGTGTGACGGTGAGGTCGCCCGCCAGCGCCGCAGCCGCCGACCGGATATCGTCAAGGCTGATGGTCATGGTGTGCGGCTCCTGATGTATGGGTGCGGGTCATTCGGGGCGGAGGGTCAGCCGCCCAAGGCCTTCGGATGTTACCTGCTCCAGCGTGCCGGAGATTGTGAAATGCCGGCCATCGCGCCAGTGTTCCACCAGATCGCCGTAATGGGACGACAGGGGATTGCCGGACTGGCCGGTGGAGATCATGAAGCGCGAGTTCTCCGGATCGGACATGTCGTAGACGGCCCGGTATCCCGCACCGTGGATGTGGGAAAAGGGCGCGTTCTCGTCGCGGATGTTGCTGCCGCCGCGATTGATGGTGTGGTTCCCGCCGTCCGTCTCGATGCCGATGTCGAACAGGTCCTTGAGCACGGGAACCCTGCTCAGGACCTGATGGGCCAGCGGCGCGCGGTGTTCCATGCCCCAGCGCCATTTCGCCATATCGGGGCCGTGGCGCTCCGTCAGGATGGTCAGGGCGCGGTCGAGCGATCGGCTGAGCATGTCATCGCAGGTCTCTTTCCGGTCGGGTGTCGTGATGTCGTCGCACCATTGCGGCACCCTGGTCAGGATGTGCCGGACAAGCCGGGGGCTGGCGGTCAGGACTTCGGGGAACAGGCCGCCGAGTTCGTCGGCATAGAGAGCGCGGTTCAGTTCGCGCACCCACCACTCATAGATCAGCGGTTCCGCCCGGTCGCGGGTCATGGTTCCGTCCCAGCGGCTCAGCATGTCGAGCGCCGCTTTGGCGGTGGGGGAGGTGGCCTTTATCTTCAGCATCAGCGGCAGCAATTCCTGCGCCGCCAGCGAAACATTGTCTTTCAGCAGTGATTCCGCGGCATCGACATCATGGCGGCCGTTCTCGTCGAGAACCTGTTCGATCCGGGCGGCGCGGTGCCAGTCGTCCCAGCTGATTGGTCAGGAACCAGCGGTAGTCGGGACCGACCACGCGGTTGTTGGCATTGACGATCCGGCCGCCGGGCGGGTTGAAGGCCTGGGGCAACTCCTCGAACGGGATGGCGCCGGTCCAGGCGTATTCGTCGGTCCAGCCCGGTACCGGAACGCTGCCGTCGCCCTTGCGGCGGACCGGCACCAATCCGGGTGTGTAGAAGCCGATATTGCCCTGCACGTCGGCGTAGACGATGTTCTGCTGCGGTGCCTGGATAAGCCGGAGCGCCGCCTTGAAGCCTTCCCAATCCGGAGCGCGGTTGAGCCGCCACAACGCTTCCGCCGTGGTGTCGCGGTCGCTGAGGCCGGTGAAGGCAAGGGAAATGACGTGGCCTTCCGGTGCGGCCTGGACGGCTCTGGGCTCGATATCGGACAGGACGGGGCCGTGACGCGTGGTGCGGACGACGAGTTCTTCGTCGGGAGCGTCCTTCACCTTGATGGTTTCGGTGCGCCGGTCGAAGGCGCGGGGACCGTCGGGGGTCAGGTATCTGTTGGGGTCGGCTGGGTCCAGCCGCTCGACATACAGGTCCTGCACGTCGCTGCCGGTGGTCGTGAAGCCCCAGGAGATCCTGTCGTTCCGGCCCAGGATATGGAACGGCACGCCCGGCACCGTGGCTCCGGTGATGGACAGTCCCGGCGCTTCGATCCGCGCCAGATACCACAGGGTCGGAGCGCCCAGTTGCAGATGCGGATCGTTGACCAGAACCGGCTTGCCGGTCCCGCTGCGCTCGCCTGAAACGACCCATTCGTTGGAGGCGGTCGCAGGGCCGAGGGGCGGGGGCAGGGATGCATGGAGCTTGTCGAAGTTCAGGCCCGTCAAGTCGGCGGCAAGCGTCACCGGCGCTGTCGCCGGATATTCCGGATACATCTGCCGGATCGTATCCGCTGGGAAACTTCTGCATCAGACGGGCGCGCAGCAATTCGTCATTGTAGTTGCCGCTTAGCTGAAGCGCCATCAGCTTGCCCCAGATCAGGCTGTCAGCGGGCTTCCAGGGCTCCGGCGTGTAGCGCAGCACCTGGAACTCCAGCGGCAGCGGGCCGCTATGGCTGCCGAGCCACGCATTGACGCCGGCGGCATAGGAGTCCAGCGCCTGCCGCACTTCGGGAGCCAGCGCCTGAATGCTGGCTTCGGCGCTCGCCTGGAAACCCAGGACCCGCATCAGCCGGTCATAGCGGAGGCCGGCGCTGCCGATCAGTTCCGACAGCCGGCCGGCGCCGATCCTCCGGTTCAGGTCCATCTGCCACATGCGGTCGCGGGCATGGACATAGCCCAGGGCGAAATAGGCGTCCTGCTGGGTCCGGGCGAAGATGTGGGGAACGGCGTGGCGGTCGGTCGCGATCTCGACCGGGGCGGTCAGGCCGGGCAGGGTGACCGTGCCGTCAAGCTGGGGCAGGCCGGAGCGCAACCACAGCCATCCGCCGCCGATGCCGATGGCGGGTATGAGGATGATGAGCGCCAGCGTTACGAGAACCGTTCTCTTTAGCCAACTCATCATCACTCCTTCATGGCCGTGACCGGGGGCAAGGGCAGATCAAGTTCGGATAGGCCACAACCTTAGGTGTGGCAATCAGGCTGGAAAGCACCGAAGGCTGATAATTCGATCATTAACGAAGTTTTCATCATGAAAATCCATAAAGCGAAACAGGTCATCGATAAAGCATCGGGCCAGTACATCTTCAATGATGGAACGCGAATTCATGCCCTCACGGAATACCACTTTCGATAGCACTCACAATCACGGCAGTTTTCCCGATGCGGCTGCCATGGTCGCCGCTCTGATGCCGGAACAGCCGGTGTATTGCGTACGTCCCCATGTACTGCGTGAGACGGCGCGGCGCTTTGTCGATGCTTTTCCGGGCTCTGTGCTCTATGCCGTCAAATGCAACGCGGAACCGATGTTCCTCGATGCGCTGCACGATGGCGGCATCCGCCATTTCGACACGGCGTCGATGCCGGAGATCTCCGTCGTTGCCGAGCGGCTGCCGGATTCCTCCTGCTATTTCATGCATCCGGTGAAGCAGCGCGGCGCCATCCGCACAGCCTATGACCAGCATGGGGTGCGGCACTTCGTGGTCGATCATCCCGACGAACTGGCGAAGATCAGGGCTGAAACCGGCCATGCCCGCGATGTGGTGATCATCGTCCGGCTGGCGACCGCCCGAGGGGCGGCGGTCTACGATCTCGGCGGCAAGTTCGGTGCGACGCCGCAGCAGGCGGCCGAACTGCTGGAGACGGCCCACAGTGCCGGGTACCGCGTCGGCTTGTCCTTCCATGTCGGGTCCCAATGCATGACGCCGGGATCGTATACGGCGGCATTGCGGCTGGCGGCGCATGTGGTGGAAATGGCCGGGGTTCCGCTCAGCGTCGTGGATGTCGGCGGCGGCTTTCCCGTTCCCTATGTCGGGCTCAATCCGCCTCCGCTGGAGGACTACATCGAGGCGATCACGGCCGGTCTGAGGCAGATCGATCTGCCGCCGGACCATGAGGTGTGGTGCGAGCCGGGCCGCGCGCTGGTCGCGGCGGGTGCGTCGCTGGTGGTCCGGGTCGAGTTGCGGAAGGACAACTTCCTCTACATCAACGATGGTGTCTACGGCAGCCTGTCCGACCTGAAATACGCCGGGCTGCGCTTCCCCATGCGAGTCCTGCGGCCTGACGGCGGCCGGGTCGAGGTGCTGACCGAGGACTTGGGCGATTTCAGCCTGTTCGGGCCGACCTGCGACCCGGTCGATGTGATGGAAGGTCCATACCGGCTGGCGGCCGATGTCCGGGAAGGCGACTACATCGAGATCGGGCAGGCGGGAGCCTACACCATCGAACTGCGCACCGATTTCAACGGCTTCTTCCCCGACCGCTTCGTCGAGGTCGAGGATGATGCGTTCCTTCCCTCCGCCGAGATGGAGCCCTGTCCGATCCTCAGCCAGGCGGCCGAGTAGCGGTCGGCGTTCCGACAACATGCCGCATGGTGGAATGCGGACGTATCGCGTCAATTGCGGCGCGATTACCTCATTCCATCGTGTTCAGGCCGCATGTCCATTTCCCATAATTCGCTGTTCCGGGCCTTGATCGACGATGTCGGCCGGGCAGGCGTCCTGATCCGCGATTACCTGCCCGAGATCATCTCAAGCCGTCTGGCCGACGAGCCGCCGGTTCTGCTGGACGGCACTTTCATCGATCCCGCGCTGAAAGCCAGCCAGAGCGACCGGCTGTTCAGCATCGCCCTGCGCGACGGCGGATGGGCGCTGCTCTACATCCTGTTCGAGCACAAGAGCGCTCCGGACCCATTCATCGTCCTGCAATTGCTGGGATACAGGCGGGAAATCTGGCGCCGCTATGCCGGGACGAGCGCTGGCAAGGCGCTCAGCCTGCCGCTGATCATTCCGCTGGTGTTTTACCATGGCAAGCAGGAATGGAAGGTGCCGCTGTCGATCACCGAATGCATTGACGCGGATCAGGAACTCCGGGAGTTCATGAGCGACATGGGCTACATCCTGTGCGATCTCGGCCACATTCCCGATGGTGAACTGGCTTCCGACGCGGAAGTCTGCGCCGGCTGCTGCCGCTCAAGCATGTCTATCGCGGCACCGACCCGGAGGTCCTGCTTGAGGCGATATTACCTCGGCTGTCCGACGGGACTCATTTGGAAGAACAGGTGATCCGGTATATGATCCGTCTGTTTCCGGCCATCACCATCGAGTTGCTGACCAAGGTCGCACGCCGGGTAAAACCGCACCGGGAGGGAGAGTTGATTTCACTCGCAGCAAAGGAATGGCTCCGCCAGGGTGAGGAAGCCGGCTTCGCCAAAGGTGAGGAACTTGGCATTGCTCGAGGGTGAGGAGCTGTGGGCGTCGCCAAAGCCAAGATCGAAACCATCCTGGTCACGCTCCAGACCCGCTTCGGGCCGGTTCCTGAGGACATGGAAGCCCAGGTGCGCCGATCGTCTCCGGAGTTGCTGGACGATCTGTTCAAGCGCGCCCTGACGGCGGCGTCTCTGGAACTGGTGTTCACCGGCGACAGCCGGCATTGAATGACGTCGCCGCTCCGTTGGAACCGGGGCGGCGGCGTGCTACATTCCGGTCTATGAATTCATTTCGAGAAAAGACCCTGCGCGGGTTGCATGCCGGCGGCTTTCACCGCATCGCTTATGCCGAGTGGGGACCGGAGGACGCCGACAGGACTGTCGTCTGCGTCCACGGACTGACGCGCAACAGCCACGACTTCGATGAACTGGCGCCGGTTCTGGCTGCCGAGGGGTTCCGCGTCGTCTGTCCGGATGTCGCCGGCCGGGGGCGGAGTGGCCGTCTGATCAACGCCGCCTCCTACGCGTTCCCCCAGTATCTCGCCGACATGACAGCGCTGATCGCGCGGCTGGATGTCGAGCAGGTCTACTGGCTCGGCACATCGATGGGCGGCCTTATCGGCATGATGCTGGCGGCGCAGCCCGATACGCCCATCGCGCGCCTGATCCTGAACGATGTCGGCGCTTTCATGCCGGCGGACGCTCTTCAGGCGATAGCCTCCTATGTCGTCGAGGAGCCGGAGTTCGACGATGTCGCGGCGCTTGAAGCGGGCCTGCGCTCCCGTCTCACCGGCTATGCTCCGGTCACCGACGAGCAGTGGCGCAGGCTGGCGGAACATGAGGCGCGCGTTCAGCCGAACGGAAAGCTGAAGTTCGGGTACGATCCCGCCATCGGCGCCGCCCTGGCGGCGGCTCCGGTCCAGGATGTCGATCTCTGGCCGATCTATGACAGGATCGCCTGTCCGACCCTGCTGCTGCGCGGCGGCGAAAGCAACCTGCTGACGGCATCCATCGCGCACGAGATGACGACGCGCGGACCACGCGCGAAACTGGTGGAATTCGCCGGCGTGGGGCATGCTCCGCCGCTGATGGCGGAGGACCAGATCGCGGCGGTTCGCGACTTCCTCGTCAACGCCTGATCTTGCACGAGGACTGACTATCGATGACCGCCTTTCCGATCCCCAGGCCGGCGCAGTCGGCCTGCGAAGGCTTCGACGACGAACAGACGCACCTGTTCGACTCGCTCGCCGGCATCCTGGCCGACGAGCCGACCTGGAAGCAGCGCCGCTCGGTCTTTTTCCAGATCATCGAACGGCTCCGCAAGGCGTTCGAGCGTAACCGCGAGGACCCGGAAAGCCGGGGCGACCTGCCCTTCATGGCCGTCTTGCCGCTCCATATCGGCGCCATCCTGGAGAAGCTGGGGGAGGAGGAGATCATCTCCGTCGAGCAGGCCGCGTTCTATCTGCTCTCCATCCATCCGGAGCACCAGCAGGTCGCCGACCAGTGGATTCAGAGCGACAAGGCCAATCTTAAGGCCATGACGAAGTTCATCGACACCAACCCCTTCTATGCCGCCTTGCACCGATCCTATGAACAGTATTCCGCCGATCCCGACGACCGCTGACGCTTCCATCACAGCGCCGCTGCCATTCGAGTTCCCGTCCTTCGTTCCACGGGCGCCCTGGTGGGGGGCGGACCTCCAGACCGTGCGCAGCGTCCTGCTGCGTCAGTCATACGGGCTGGAAGACTTCCCGGAAAAGAGTCTGCGGTTCCGCATGCCGGACGGTACCGGGGATGTGCTGCACGGCATCCTGAACCGGCCTGCGGAGCCGGGCGATCTGCCGCTGGTGGTGCTTGTCCATGGCCTGACCGGCTGCGCCGAAAGCCACTACATGCGCGCCAGCGCCGCTATCCTGCTGCGCCGCGGGCTGTACCGTGATGCGCCTCAACCTGCGCGGTGCAGGGCCGTCGCGTCCCTTCTGCGTCGAGCAGTACCATGCCGGCCGGACCGAGGATCTCCGGGCCGTGCTGGCGCAACTGCCGCAGGAGCTGACCCGGTCGGGAATCGTGCTGGTCGGCTACTCGCTGGGCGCCAATCAGGTCCTGAAGCTGCTGGGGGAGGGAGCGCCCGAAGGCGTGATCGCGGCAGCGGCCATATCGGCGCCCATCGATCTGGCGGAAACCAGCCGGCGGATGATGAGCCGCCGCAACTACCTGTATCACCGCCGCGTCGTCGCCCGGATGAAGGAGGAAGTCCTGGGGATGCCGATCCCCGACCATTACCGGCCGATCGTGCGGAGTGCGCGAAACTGCTACGAGTTCGATGACCGGTTCGTGGCGCCGCGCAACGGGTGGAGCGGCGCCGATGAATATTACCGGGTGAACTCAGCGGTCCGCTTCATGGACCGCATCCGCGTGCCGACGCTGGTGATCCATGCGCTGGACGATCCCTGGATTCCCGCCGATGCTTATCTGAGCTTCGACTGGGCTGCCAACCCTTGCCTGACGCCGCTGCTGCCGCGCCATGGCGGCCATGTCGGGTTCCACGGGGCGGGCGGTCCCGATCCCTGGCATGACTTGTGTCTGCTGGAATTCCTGAAAGGCTTTATCGGGTCGCCTAGCTCGCTGAAATCCGGCAGGCTGGGAGCACGCTCGATCAATGCTTCGACGGTGGCAAGTGCGGTTTCCAGAGCCAGGGCAACGCCGGGGAGCATCCGCTCCGCATGCTCAGGTTCTTCCATCAGGCGATCGCGGATGTCGGTCAAAGTCCGCAGTTCCGGGAGGAAGAGTTCGCGGGCTCCCAGCGGCAGGGCGGTGTTGTCCTTGAGCATACCGTAGAAGCGCGTGCTGGTACGGACCAGCATGACGAGCATGACGGTATCGAGTTGGCGGAACCGGGCACTGAGTTCCGTTGTGTGTTCGTCTTCCATCCGGGTCAGCCGCTCCTCGATCAGGGCGATCAATGCCTGGAATTCATCCACCTTCGTCCTGAACTGGAAGTAGCCGGCATAGCTGTCCCGGCTTGCGTGGGCGTGCGCCTTGTCCGCCAGATGGGAAGCCTCGCGGGCCTGCTTTTCCAGTGCCACGAGCATGGTTGCGATTTCGCGCCTGCCCACTCCCGTATCCTTCTTCCGCCAATCCATTCAGGGCGTCCTGAGGTTCCTATCGGAAGGGGTATATAGCTTCGCGTATGCGGGCGGTATCCCTGCCTCCGTGTGCGGAGCGTGGCAAATCATCGCCCTCGTCAGGCTGCTCCAGCCTTGGAGTGGCCGAAATTTATTATCCGGTTATGCTGAACTCTCCGCTTCCGCCAGGGGTTGACCTTGGCCGGCTGCGTTCGATCAGCCGGTCAACGATCGGGAGGAAGTCACAAGATGCGGTGGCAGGGCAGGCGGCAGAGCGAGAATGTCGAGGATCAGCGCGGCATGGGTCCGGTCGGCGGTGGCGGCATGCTCGGCGGCAGAGGGGTACGCGTTGGCGGGTTCGGTATCGGCGGGACCCTGATCATCCTCCTGCTGGGGCTGATCTTCGGGTTCGATCCGAGCTTCCTGCTGAACGGCGGCTATGTCGAAGAAGCGCCGGCTCCGCGTTCATCCACCACCAATCCGGCTCGGATGCCGACGGCGCGTTCGGGCGCTGAGGGTGATCTTGCGGATTTCGTGTCGGTGGTGCTGGCCGAGACCGAGGATGTCTGGGGCAACATATTCAGCCAGTCAGGCCGCCGCTATGAAGAGCCGGTGCTGGTCCTGTTCAGCAATGCGGTCCAATCCGGCTGCGGTTCGGCCCGGTCATCCATGGGGCCGTTCTACTGCCCGGCGGACCGCAAGCTCTACATCGACCTCAGCTTCTACCGCGACCTTCGCAACCGGATGGGCGCGCCCGGCGATTTCGCGCAGGCCTATGTGATCGCCCATGAGGTCGGACACCACGTCCAGAACCTGCTCGGCGTCAGCCGCGACGTTCAGGCGGCACAGCGTCAGGCATCGCAGAGCGAGGCCAATGCCCTGTCGGTCCGCCTGGAACTGCAGGCGGATTGCTTCGCCGGCATCTGGGCGCATCGCATGGCGCAACAGGAAGCCGTGCTGGAGGAAGGTGACATCGAGGAGGCGCTGAACGCCGCGAGCGCCGTCGGTGACGACCGGCTTCAGGCGCAATCAACAGGAATGGTGACGCCCGACAGCTTCACCCATGGCAGTTCGGAGCAGCGGGTCGAGTGGTTTCGGCGTGGGCTTAGACAGCGGGCTCGCCGAATTCCTGCGATACATTCGGCAACGGCTGAATTCAGACCGCCGGGAGGCGGCTGAGATCAATCGGCCAACTCCAGCACGACGGGGGTGTGGTCCGACGCCTTCTCCTGGGCGCGCGGTCCTTTATCGATCCGGCATTCTACCAGCCGGTCGGCCGCCTGGGGCGACAGCAGGAAATGGTCGATGCGGATGCCCTGGTCGCGCGGCCAGCGGCCGGCCTGATAATCCCAGAAGGTATAGGCGTGCGGCTCGTCCGGGTGCAGCGCCCGGAAGGCTTCGGTCAGGCCCAGGTTCAGCAGCGCCCGGAATTGGGCGCGGCTTTCCGGCCTGAAAAGGGCGTCGGTTGCCCACGCCTGCGGATCGTAGACGTCTTCGGCCGCCGGGATGATGTTGTAGTCGCCGCCCAGCACGAAGGGCTGTTCGGTCTTCAGCAACTCCTGTGCGTGCTGCCGAAGCCGCTCCATCCATTTCAGCTTATAGGGATACTTTTCGGTCCCGACCGGATTGCCGTTGGGCAGATACAGCGAAGCGATTCGAAGCCCGCCGACGGTCGCTTCGACATAGCGCGCCTGCACGTCTTCGGGAGCGCCGGGGAGATGGTCCAGCACATCCTCGATCGGCTGTTTCGCCAGCAGCGCCACGCCATTATAGCTTTTCTGGCCGACCGCCACGCAGTTGTAGCCCAGCGCCTCGAAATCGCCCTTTGGAAACCCGGCGGTTTCGCATTTGATCTCCTGGAACAGGACGACATCAGGCGATGTGCGCTCCAGCCAGCCCAGTATGTTGGGCAAACGGGCTTTGGCGGAATTGACGTTCCAGGTGGCGATCTTGACCATGGGGCAGGCGACTTTCCGGACGCGGACAGAAAAAGGCCCGCGCCGGCCTGGGCGCGGGCCTTCCTGGATACCGCCTCAAACCGGCGGCATCAAACGGCAAAATTCAAACCGCGAAAGAAGATCCGCAGCCGCACGACGCCGTCGCATTGGGGTTTTTGATTTGGAAGGATGCCCCCATCAGATCTTCGACGAAGTCGATGACGGACCCGTTCAGCAGGTCAAGCGACGCGTCGTCGGTGACCACCGCGATTCCCATATGCTCGAAGACGTAGTCGTCCTCGTTCTTCTGGTTGTCGAAGGCGAAGCCGTACTGGAAGCCCGAGCAGCCGCCGCCCGATACCGTGATGCGCAGCATCAGGCTGTCGTCGCCTTCCAACTCACGCAGGACCAGGACCCGTTTGGCTGCACTGTCGGAAATCGTGATGGCCCGCTCGCCGATGCCGACAGCGGTCACGGGATCGGTCGAGGCGGTATTCAGCGCCGTGTCAGCCATGGAAAACTCCTCAGCTCCAATCGGATGGGACCTGAAAAACAGACCCTTAAATGAAATCAGGAGTCCATATGTAAGCAGCCCTGACCGTTCCGTCAAAGGGCCTGCCCTTGCACATGTCAATAAGTCGCGATCGTCATTGAAAAGAGTACCGCTCTATCGGTAGTGTCCGAGATGATCGCAGATCTGGCGGAATTGACGTTCCATGTGGCGATCTTGACCATGGGGCAGGCGACTTTCCGGACGCGGACAGAAAAAGGCCCGCGCCGGTTTGGGCGCGGGCCTTTCTGGATACCGCTTCAATCGGGCGGCATCAAACGGCAAAATTCAAACCGCGAAAGAAGATCCGCAGCCGCACGACGCCGTCGCATTGGGGTTTTTGATCTGGAACGATGCGCCCATCAGGTCTTCGACGAAGTCGATGACGGACCCGTTCAGCAGGTCGAGCGACGCGTCGTCGGTGACCACCGCGATCCCCAGATGCTCGAAGACGTAGTCGTCCTCGTTCTTCTGGTTGTCGAAGCTGAAGCCGTACTGGAAGCCCGAGCAGCCGCCGCCCGACACCGTGATGCGCAGCATCAGGCTGTCGTCGCCTTCCAGCCCGCGCAGCACCAGGACCCGTTTGGCCGCACTGTCGGAGATGGTGACGGCCCGAGCACCGATGCCCGCAGCGGCCACGGGATCGGTCGAGGGGGTATTCAGCGCCGTGTCAGCCATGGAAAACTCCTCAGCTCCAATCGGATGGGACCTGAAAAACAGACCCTTAAATGAAATCAGGAGTCCTTATGTAAGCAGACCTGACCATTTCGTCAAAGGCCCCGCCCCTGAACAGGTCAATAAGTCGCGATCGTCATTGAAAAGAGTACCGCTCTATCGGTAGTGTCCGGGCCATGAACGCGGAACAATCCCTTCTCCGAACCACGTCTTCCGGTCTTATCGCAGGGGCGGCCCCGTTCGCCAGCATGCCGGAGCTTACCCGTGGCCGGCTCAAGGCCGAACCGGAGAGCCCGACCCGCTCCGTCTTTCAGCGCGACCGTGACCGCATCATCCATTCCGGCGCGTTCCGCAAGCTGAAATACAAGACCCAGGTCTTCGTCTACCACGAGGGCGACTATTACCGCACCCGCCTGACCCACAGCCTGGAAGTGGCGCAGATCGCCCGCTCCGTCAGCCGCACCCTCGGCCTCAACGAGGACCTCGCGGAGGCGGTGGCGCTGGCGCACGACCTTGGGCACACCTGCTTCGGCCATGCCGGAGAGGAGGCGCTGAACGAGTTCGATGCTGCATTTCGGCGGCTTCAGCCACAACGACCAGACGTTGCGCATCCTGACGCGGCTGGAACGCCGCTACGCCGACTTCGACGGGCTGAACCTGACGTGGGAAACGCTGGAAGGCGTGGTCAAGCACAACGGCCCGCTGCTGCCCGAACTTCCCGGCCATACGCTGCCGACGACCATCCGGGAGTTTCAGGAGGAATTCGACCTGGAACTGGCGACCAATCCGGGCATGGAAGCCCAGGTCGCCGCACTGGCCGACGACATCGCCTACAACAACCACGACATCGACGACGGCCTGCGGGCCGGGCTTTTCACCCTGGACGAGGTGGCGGAACTGCCGCTGCTGGGCGACATCATCCGGGCGCTGCACGACCGCTATCCGGGCCTGGAGCGCCAGCGCCTGATCCACGAGACGGTCCGGCGGATGATCGACCGCATGGTCACCGACCTGATCGTCGAAACCCGGCGCCGCATCGCGGAGGTCAAGCCGGCATCCGCCGCCGATGTGCGGAACGCGCCCCATGCGCTGGTCGCGTTCAGCGAAGAGATGCGGGCTCATGATCGGGTCTTGCGCGCTTTCCTGAAACAGCGCATGTACCGCCACTACAAAGTCAACCGCGTCACCAGCAAGACACGGCGCGTCGTATCGGAGTTGTTCGCGCTGTTCATGGCCGAGCCTGAATGCCTTCCGACGGAATGGCAGGAGGATCTTGAGGCCTTGAAGGGTGCGTGCAGTCGTCGGCGCGCAGGAAAAAGCACGCGCGCGGCTGGTGGCCGACTATATTGCAGGCATGACCGATCGCTTCGCGCTGGCGGAGTATGAGCGGATGTTCGACATGGAATCCAAGACCTGATGAATCTTTTCAACGAGTTCGCCAAAGACCTGCGCGTCATCCTGGATGACCTTGCCGCCGGCGGGGACCTGCCGGCAGGTCTCGATATTTCCAAGGTGACGGTGGAGCCGCCGCGCGAATCGTCCCATGGCGACCTTTCCACCAATGCGGCGCTGGTCCTGTCCAAGCAGGCCGGGCGCAAGCCGCGCGACATCGCCGAACTGCTGGCAGCGCGCCTGCGGGCGCTGCCGGACGTGACCTCGGTCGATATCGCGGGTCCGGGATTCGTCAATCTGCGCCTGTCCGACGACACGTGGCGCGAGCGCGTCGGCGACATCCTGGTGGCGGGCATCACCTATGGCAACGGCAGCATCGGCGCCGGTATCGCCGTCAATGTCGAATATGTCTCGGCCAACCCGACCGGCCCGCTGCACGCGGCCCATGCGCGCGGCGCCGTCGTCGGCGACGCCCTGGCGTCGCTTCTGGAGAAGGCCGGCTATACCGTCACGCGGGAATACTACATCAACGACGCCGGCGCTCAGGTCGAGGTGCTCGGCCGCTCCACATATCTGCGCTACCGGGAAGCCTTGGGCGAGACGGTCGAGATCCCGGCCGGCATGTATCCGGGCGAATACCTGAAGGATGTCGGCGCGGCACTGGCCGAACGCGACGGCTCCAAGTGGCTCGACGCGCCCGAATCGGAGTGGCTGCCGGTCACCCGTGATTTCGCCATCGAGCAGATTCTCACCGGCATCAAGCAGGACCTGACCGATCTCGGCGTCAAGAATCAGGTCTTCTCGTCGGAGCGCGCTCTGATCGCCAGTGGCGCCGTGGAGGATGCCTATCAGTCCCTGGTCGAGCAGGGCCTGATCTATACCGGCGTGCTGGAGCCGCCGAAGGGCAAGAAGCCCGACGACTGGGAGCCGCGCCCCCAGACGCTGTTCCGCGCCACCCAGTTCGGCGACGATGTCGACCGTCCGCTGAAGAAGTCGGACGGAAGCTGGACCTACTTCGCCAACGATATCGCCTACCACCTGGACAAGTACCGGCGCGGCAGCCCTGTCCTGATCGACGTGCTGGGCGCCGACCACGGCGGCTACGTCAAGCGGATGCAGGCGGCGACGACGGCGGTGACGGGCGGGCAGGGGAGCCTGGACGTCAAGATCTGCCAGCTTGTCCACCTGCTGCAGAACGGCGAGCCGGTCAAGATGTCCAAGCGCGCCGGCACCTTCGTGACGCTGCGCGACGTGATCGATCAGGTCGGCCGCGACGTGGTGCGCTTCATCATGCTGACCCGGCGCAACGACCAGACGCTGGAGTTCGACTTCGCCAAGGTGACCGAGCAGTCCAAGGACAACCCGGTCTTCTACGTCCAGTATGCCCATGCCCGCTGCTGCTCGGTCCTGCGCCACGCGCAAGGAGGCCGATCCCGCGCGCAGTCTGGCGCCGGAAGATCTGGCGGCCAATGCCGTCCTGACCCGCCTGTCCACGCCGGAGGAGCTTGAGCTGATCAAGCTGATGGCAAGCTGGCCGCGCGTGGTCGAGTCGGCCGCCCAGGCGCATGAGGCGCACCGTATCGCCTTCTACCTCTACGATCTGGCGGGAGCGTTCCATGGCCTGTGGAACAAGGGCAAGGACGATACGACCATGCGTTTCCTGCTGGATGAAGATCCGGAACTGACGACCGCCCGGCTGGCGCTGGTCAAGGCGGTGTCTATCGTCATCGCGTCCGGTCTGGACGTAATGGGAGTGGAGCCTGTCGAGGAACTGCGCGGATGAGCCAGTACGATCCCCGAGACTTCTATGACCGCCCGGAAATCAAGCCGGGAACCAGCAGGGTAACCAGCCGGACCCTGAAGACGCGCGCTACATGCCGCGCGATCTCCGGGTCGAGCCGCGCGAGTATCAGCGCGGGTCATCCCGGCCCAATCCCGATGCGCGGCCACGGGCGCAGCGGCGGCGTCTGCTCGCCCCGATCCTCGCGGTCGTGGGCCTCATGGTGTTCTTCGCGATCGTCTGGTTCGCGTGGTCCAGCAGTCAGACCACGACGGGCGAAGGCGGCATGCCGCTGATCAAGGCCGACAACGCTCCGGTCAAGATGAGGCCGGAACAGCCGGGCGGCATGGCGGTGCCACACCAGGATAAGCTGATCTACGATCGGCTGAAGGCCGATACCGGCAACACCGAAACCGCCGCGGTGGAACGCCTGCTGCCGCCGCCGGAAAACCCGCTGCCCCGGCCGGAGGCTCCGCCGCCGCCCGATGCGATCGAGGAACCGCCGGCCGCCGATCTGCCGCCTACGGCTTCGGGTGCTCAGGTCCCGCTGATCCACAGCATGCCCAATTCCGAACAGCCGGGATTGTCGGAAGCTCCGGCTCAGCAACCGGCACCGCCGCCGGTTGCGGCGACACCGGCTCCTCCGCCGCCCGTGGTGGCGGCGCGTCCGGCACCGCCTCCGCCTCCGCCACCGCAGGCCGCGGCACCCGTGGCACCGCCCCGCGCCGTCACCCCGCCGCCACCGGCACCGACGCAGACGGCGGCCCTGCCGCCGCCATCGGCTCCGCCGGCCGCATCGTCCGGGAGGCGGGAGCTTCCGCCTTCAGATCGCATCGGTGAAGTCGGAGGATGCCGCACGGGCTGAGTTCCAGCGGTTGCAGAAGCGCTATCCCGAAGCCCTCGGCGGGCTGGGCGTCGCCTATGTCCGGGTCGATCTCGGCGATAAGGGCATCTATTATCGTGTCCAGGCCGGACCGGTGGACGAAGCGCGCGCGACCTCCATCTGCTCCTCTCTCAAGTCACAGAGCGTCGGGTGCATTCTTGTCCGTCAGTAAGCCAGGCTTCCGCCGCGAAGCTTCCCGCCGCGATCGTCTACGGCTGCGCCGGTACCACCCTCTCCCCGGAAGAACGCGAGTTCTTCCGGGAGGCCGATCCCTTCGGCTTCATCCTGTTCCGCCGCAACTGCCAGACGCCCGATCAGGTCCGGACACTCGTCGCCGACCTGCGGGACTTCGGTCGGGCGGCCGGATGCTCCCGTCCTGATCGACCAGGAAGGTGGCCGCGTCGCCCGGATGCGTCCGCCGGAATGGCCGGCGTTTCCGCCGGCCCGCCGGATCGGCGACCTCGCGGCCGGCGATCCTGAAGCCGGCGCGGAGGCGGCATGGCTGAACGCGCGCCTGATCGCATCCATGCTGCACGATGCCGGCATCACCGTCGATTGCGCGCCGGTCTGCGATGTCCCGGTCGATGGCTCCCATGACGTGATCGGCGACCGCGCCTTTTCCGACGATCCGGAACTGGTCGCGAGCCTCGCGCGGATTTCCTGCACCGGTTTTCTGGACGGCGGCGTGCTGCCGGTCATCAAGCATCTGCCCGGCCATGGCCGGGCGCTGTGCGACAGCCATCTGGAGCAGCCGCGGGTCGAGGCGGGCAGGGCGGAACTGGCGCGGACCGACTTCCTGCCGTTCGAGGTCGTGTCCGACATGCCGCTCGGCATGGTCGCCCACGTGGTCTATCAGGAACTGGACCCCGTCCATCCCGCCAGCACCTCGGCGGTCGTGATCAAGTCGGTCATCCGCGACCAGCTTGGCTTCGACGGGCTGCTGTTCTGCGACGATCTGTCGATGGAAGCGCTGGCCGGCACCGTCGCGGAACGGGCGGTGGCCGTGCTTGAGGCCGGCTGCGACGTGGCGCTCCACTGCAACGGCAAGCTCGATGAGATGCGGGATCTCGCTCCCGTCGTGCCGCCGCTGACCGATGCCGCCGCAGCCCGCTGGGCGCATGCGCTGACATTCCTCAAGCCGCCCGGCAAGGCCGATCCTGAACGCATGCGGGAACGGCTGGATGCGTTGCTTGAGGGAACGGATATCATCGCATGATGACCTCCATCGAACAGTTCCTGTTCGACGCCTCCGTCTGGGTGATCCCCGTCATCATGGCGATCACCTTTCACGAGGCGGCACACGGCTATGCCGCGTGGAAGCTGGGCGACGACACGGCCAAGAGCCTTGGGCGGGTGACCTTCAACCCGATGCGCCATGTCGATCCGCTCGGCACGGTGATTTTGCCGGCGGTCATGTATTTCACCACCTCGTTCATGTTCGGCTGGGCCAAACCGGTGCCGGTCAACTTCAACCGGCTGCGCAACCCGCGCTACGGCATGGTGCTGGTGGCGCTGGCGGGCCCGGCGATCAACATCGTCCTGGCGTTCTTCGCCGCCTGGGCGCTGCGCTGGATCGATTTCCTGCCGGAGACGGCGCTGCTTTGGGTTCAGCAGAGCCTTGTGATCGCGGTGCAGATCAACGTCATCCTGGCGGTGTTCAACATGATCCCGCTGCCGCCGCTGGACGGCGGACGGGTCGCGGTGGGTCTGCTGCCACGGCAGCTTGCCCTGCCTCTCGCCCGGCTTGAAAACTACGGCCTGTTCATCCTGATGGGCGTGCTGTTCATCCTGCCGCTGATCGGCCAGCAGATCGGCATGAACCTCAGCGTGCTGCCCTGGCTGCTCGGACCGCCGGTCGAGTATGTCATCCGCCTGCTCGGCTTCGTCACCGGTCACGGCTGATCGCTCGATGGCCAAAGAGATGAGCGACGAGGCTCCCGAAGGTCAGCTTGTGCTCGATCTCGACGGCTATGAAGGGCCGATCGATGTCCTGCTGACGCTCGCGCGCGATCAGAAGGTCGATCTGACGCGGATCTCCATCCTGCAGCTGGCCGACCAGTATCTGGCCTTCGTCGCCGAAGCGCGCCGTATCCGGCTGGAACTGGCCGCCGATTATCTGGTGATGGCGGCATGGCTCGCCTACCTGAAGTCCCGCCTGCTGCTGCCCGAGCAGGACGAGGAGGAGCCGAGCGGCGAGGATCTGGCCCAGGCGCTGGCCTTCCAGCTTCAGCGGCTGGAGGCCATGCAGGAGGTCGGGGCGAAGCTGGTGGAGCGTCCGCGCCTTGGCCGGGATGTCTTCGCGCGCGGCGCTCCGGAGGGCATCCAGGTCGTTTCCAAATCGATCTTCGACCTGTCGCTCTACGATCTGCTGAAGGCTTACACCGAGCATAAGCGGAAGGAGGAGTACGGCACGTGGCGCATCCAGCCGACCGAGCTGTACTCGATGGAGGACGCGCTTCAGCACCTGTCCGAGATGCTGGGACGGCTGCCGGACTGGACGTCGCTGGCGAGCTTCGTCCCCGGTGCCGCCGGTAATTCGCTGCTGAGCCGTTCGGCCCTGGCCGCCCACTTCGTCGCCAGCCTGGAACTGACCAAGGCCGGCAAGCTTGAACTCCGGCAGGAAGGCGTCTTCTCGCCGATCTACCTGCGCCGCGTCCGGTCCACTCAGCCATGACCCCCGAACTTCGCCTGCTCGAAGCCCTGATCTTCGCCTCGGCCGAACCGCTGGACGAGCGCACTCTGGCGGACAGGCTGGGCGGCGGCGTCGATATCGGCAGGCTGCTTGCCGAACTCAAGCAGGACTATGCCGGGCGCGGCATCGATCTTGTCCGCACGGCGGGACGCTGGTCGTTCCGCACCGCGCCCGATCTGGCGGAAAAGCTGCGTGTCGATGCCGAGGTCCAGCGGAAGCTGTCACGGGCGACGGTCGAAACCCTGGCGATCATCGCCTATCACCAGCCCGTGACCCGCGCCGAGATCGAAAGCATCCGCGGCGTCGCGACCAGCAAGGGAACGCTCGACATCCTGATGGAGGCGGGCTGGGTCCGGCCGGGCAAGCGCCGCGAAACGCCGGGCCGCCCGCTGACCTGGATCACGACGGACGGCTTCCTCGACCATTTCGGCCTGGAAAGCCTGCGCGACCTCCCCAACCTGGAAGACCTGAAGGCCTCCGGCCTGCTCGACTCCCGCCCCGTGCTGACATCGATCCAGGGCGGAGTGGGAGGGCCGGCGGCGTCGGAAGAGGCTTGAGCTCGTCGTCCCATCCTCAGCGTCGCCTCGTTCAGGTCTACGCGCAACGCTTCCGCCAGCCGCTTAGCACGTCCACCGTACCGATGCGGGAACCCGCTTCGATCTGCGATACATAAGCCTGACGGCGCCCGGCGCATCGGCAAGCTGCGACAGTGTCTGCCACGGTACTCGCCGGATCACCCGCAGCGGGTCCTGGCGGCGAATGGATTCCGGGTGATGAAGGAGAGGCCGAGCACGGCCGCCGCCTTGCCGGCATCGCGCTCATCGAGAGTGAAGCGGTTCTTCGCGATCATGGTCGCCAGCGCCAGCCCGAGCGGTGGCGTCATCCCGGCCGCCATCACCGCCGCCATCGGCAGGTAGGTTTCCGATGCCAGCAACCCGACGGCGAAGGTATAGGCCGACTTGTTGACCGGCCCGCCCATATCCACCGCCATCATGCCGCCCAGCAGCAGGCCGAGCAGGACGGCGTTGGCGGACGTCATGCCGCTGAGCCAGGTGGTCAGCGCCGACAGGATCGCGGCGATCGGGGTTCCGACCACGTAGATCATCAGCAGCCCCACCGCGACGCTGGCGAGCAGCGGGATGATCAGGACCGGCTTCAGCCCTTCCAGGTTCCGCGGCAGCCTGATCCAGCTTCGGAGATAATAGGCGATGTATCCGGCGAGAAAGCCCGATGCCAACCCGCCGAGGAAACCGGCGCCGATCTGGTTGGCGAGCATGCCGCCGATCAGGCCGGGCGCCAGCCCCGGACGGTCGGCGATGGAGAAGGCGATGAAGCCGGACAGGACGGGGGCCATCAGCGCGAAGGCCGCCTGACCTCCTATCTGCATCAGCGCCGCCGCCAGCGATCCCGGCTCCTTCGCCGCATCGATGCCGAACATGAAGGACAGGGCTATCGCCAAACCGCCCGCGACCACGACCGGGATCGTATAGGACACGCCGGTCATCAGGTGCTTGTACGGCCCTGTCCGCTGGGCGGAGCGCTCCGCCTTCAGCCGCTCGACCTCGCCCGCGATGATCTGTTCGGCGCCCTTCGGGGCCTCGCCGGTCGGCGTCGGATAGACCCGCTTATGACGGAACGGATCGAGCGCCACATTGGTGTCGGCGGCCTCGATCTCCGCCGGTATCTTCAGTTCGGGTTCAGGCTCCGGCTCCGGCTGAATGGGCTGTGCGCGGCGCCAGTTCCGCCACCGGGTTCAGAGCCCTTGTCGCCGACGGCGTTGCGCAGCAGCCGCGCCGTATGCCGGATCGCCTCGCCGGGGGTGGCGCGGTGGACGGTCTTGCCCTGGAAGCGGCCCTGTTCGTCCGGCTGGTCGGTCGCCAGGATCACGACATCGGCGTTGCGGATCTCGACTTCGGACAGCGGGTCCGTTGTCCCGCCCGGACCCCGGCGCTCCACCCGGATATCATAGCCCAGCATGTCGGCGGTCGCTTCCAGCGCCTCCGCCGCCATGGCGGTGTGAGCGGCGGAAATCTTCGATCCCGTCACTGCGACGACTTTTTTCATGGTTCGTTACTCCCGGACGGCGGCAGGGATGGCTTCAGCGGGCAAGGACCCGGACTTCGATCTCGTCCATCGATTTTTCCACGGTATCCGGCGGCGGCAGATGCGGACCGACCGTCGTCAGCGTGCCCAGCGAAAAGGCGGTCGCCAGCCGGGCGCAGCCCTCCAGATCCAGGCCGCGCAGCTTACCCAGGACGAAGCCGGCCACCATCGCGTCACCGGCCCCCACGGTGCTCCGGACGACGACCGCGGGCGGGCGCACCTGTATGCGCTCCGTTCCTTCCGCGAAGATCGCTCCATCCGGCCCCATGGAAACCACGACGCAGCCGATACCCTGGTCGATCAGATCCTGAACGGCCGCGAGGATGGCGGCTTCATCGGGAAGCTTGCGCCCCGTCAGTTCCTCCAGCTCCTCCAGGTTCGGCTTGATCGCATAGGGAAGCGCCTGGACCCCTTTGGCGAAGGCGGGGCCGCTGGCGTCCAGCACGACCCGTTTGCCACGCCTGCGCAGATCGGCGACCATTTCGGCATAGACGGTGTCCGGCGTGCCGGCCGGCGTGCTGCCCGACAGCACGAACCAGTCGTGATCCGCCGCCAGTTGGTCGATCACGGTCTTCAGGCTGGTCGAGGTTTTCCGGCGAGAAGGGCAATCCTGGCAGGTTGATGTCGGTGATCCGCTTGTTCGGCTGGTCCAGGATCTTGACGTTCGCCCTGGTCCGGCCGGGCACCGTGACGAAGTGGTCGTCGATGCCCTTGGCGGCGAAAAAGCTCCGGAAGATCTCCGTATTGCCGGCGCCCAGAAAGCCGGTGACGCTGACCGGGCTGCCGAAATCCGCCAGGAACGCCGCGACGTTGACGCCCTTGCCGCCGGGATCGGACTGTTCCCATTCCACCCGGTTGACCTGCCCCGCCGCGAAGTTGGGGATCGAGATGGTCTGGTCGATGGCCGGGTTCAGCGTGACCGTGGCTACGCGGGCGGGCATCAGGCCACCTCTTCGGTCAGCGCCCGGACCTCTTCGGCGGCGCTGCACGCCAGCGCCCGTTTCGCCAGTTCCTTCGCATCCTCGTACGCCATGTCGCGGATCTGCGCCTTCAGCGCCGGGATATTGGGAATGCCGACGCTCAATTCGTCCACATCAAGGCCGATCAGGATCGCCGCCGCCGCTGGGATCGGCCGCCAGATTGCCGCAGACTCCGACCCATTTGCCCTCGCCATGGGCGGCGCGCACCGTCTGATCGACCATCCGCAGGACGGCGGGGTGCAGCCCGTCGGCCTCCCTTGCCAGCGCCGGGTGGCCCCGGTCCATGGCGAGCGTGTATTGCGTCAGGTCGTTGGTCCCGATCGAGAAGAAATCGACTTCGCGCGCCAGCATGTCGGCCATGACGGCCGATGACGGCACTTCGACCATGATCCCGACATCGACCTCCGGCGCATCCAGTTCGCGCCGGATTTCCTCGACGATTTCGCGTGCCCGGCGGAACTCGTGGACCGATGTGATCATCGGAAACATGATCTTGATTTCGCCATGGGACGCCGCCCGCAGGATCGCCCGGAGCTGGCTGCGGAACAGGTCCGGCATGGCGAATGAAAGCCGGATGCCGCGCTGTCCAAGGAACGGGTTATCCTCGTGCGCCATGGAGATATAGGGCAGCGGCTTGTCGCCGCCCGCATCCAGCGTGCGGACGATCAGCGGCAGGCCGCCGAGGGCTTCGGCCATGGTCCGGTAGGCTTCGAACTGCTCATCCTCATCGGGAGGATCGGTCCTGTCCTGGAACAGGAATTCGGTTCGCAGCAGCCCGACCGCTTCGCCGCCGGCCTCCACCGTGCGGCCGGCTTCGGGCACGGCGCCGATATTGGCCGCCACCTCGACCCGGTGACCATCGACCGTGATGGCGGGGCGGTAGGCCTCTTCCAGCACCTCCGCCCGGCGGGAGCCGGCGGCACCCTGGGCCTGCCGGGCGACTTCCAGCCGCTCCGCATCGGGATCGGGCAGAACCGTGCCCTTGGTGCCGTCGAGCACCGCCGTCATGCCCGGCGCCAGTTCCAGCACCTCGCGGCCGCATCCGACCACCGCCGGAATGTCGAGCGAGCGGGCGAGGATCGCGGTGTGGGAATTGGGGCCGCCGAGCGCCGTGCAGATCCCTTTGACCAGATCCGGGTTGAGTGCCGCGGTATCCGACGGGCTCAGATCCTCCGCGACCAGGATGATCTCGTGGTCGGGCAGGGGAGCCTTCTCCTTCGTTCGTGCGGACCAGCAGGCGCATGACGCGGGCGCCGACATCGCGCAGGTCGTTGGCCCGTGCCGCCAGCAGGGGATCGCTGAGGGCGGCCAGTTCGTTCGCCCGCTCCTCCACGGCCTCGCGCCACGCGAAGGCGGCGCTTTCGTTGCTGTGGTCGATCCGGAAGCGGGCGGCTTCGATCAGGTCGGGGTCTTCCAGGAACTCCCGGTGAGCCAGGAAAATGCGGGCTTCCGCCTCTCCGGCGCGCTGGTTGATGGTGCGGTGAAGCTCTTCCAACTCGGCGCCCGCCCGGTCGATGGCATGGTCCTCGCATGGTCAAGGTCGGAGCGCTCCGCTCCGGCATCCACGGCATGCTGTTCGATGACGGCCTGAGGGCCTTTGCGGAGCTGGTGGATCGGCGCGATGGCGATGCCGGGCGCGGCGGCGATGCCACGGATCAGCCCAGGCTCATCCTGTACTTCCGGCGCCGGCCTGACCGACGTGTTGCTCAGGGGTTTCGCGGCGGTGCGGGCATAGGCTGGGGTGCTTCTCTTCCTCTCCAAGGCCCTCGGCAACGGCGTTCTGGAGAGTTTCGATGGCCTTGGCCGCATCCGGGCCATCGGCGGTGATGGTGATGATGCCGCCGCGCTCGACGCCGAGCCGCAGCATCGACACCATGCTCTTGCCATTGGCGGTCTTGCCGTCGTGATATACCCGGATGTCGGAACGGAACTGCTTGGCCAGCGCCACGAAGACCGAAGCCGGGCGCGCATGCAGCCCGGTGCCGCCCGGTGACTTCCACATCCGTCCGCAAGCCCGAGCCCATCATCGCGGCGGGCGGCCGGAGCCGCCGCCGGAGCGGTTTCCGCCGGCCGCGACGGATCGAGCGCCGCGATGATCTCGTCCACATGGCGGGTGCGGGCAAGCCGCATCACCGTCGCCTCGTCTTCCAGCACGTCGGTCAGCTTGGCCAGTACGCCGATATGCTCATCGGAGCGGGCGGCGATGCCGACGACCAGATAAACGATCTCGCCGGGGTTCCATTCAACCCCGTCCGGGAGCTGAAGCACGGACAGGCCGGTGTGCTGGATCAGTTGCCGGTCCTGGGGCAAGCCCATGCGGGATCGCGATTCCGTTACCCAGATATGTCGCGGTGACCTGTTCCCGCTTCATCATGCTGTGTATGTAACCGGGGTGTATGTAGCCGCCTTCGACCAGAATGGCTCCCGCCTGATGGATCGCGTCCGCCTTATCCAGGGCGTGTGCGGCAATGCGCACATTGTCCGGTCCCAAACTGACCATACGGCTTTCCTTTTCGGCAACTGACTCAATCTCTTTAACCCGATGGCTCTTAAACCCGATGCCGGAGAAAGCGTTGCAAATGTGGGGCACATGGGGCAATCGCCAGGATGGGCGGCATGGGGCTTGAGAGCTGTGCTGGTTTCCGCGACGTTTCTGGCGATCGGCGGCAACCCGCGGCGCCGCCGGCGCCGACTTGCCGGTGGACCTGGAACTGGTGCTGGCGGTCGATGTTTCCGGGTCGATCGACACCGAGCACGCCCATCTCCAGCGGAGCGGCTACGCCCGCGCGCTGACCGACCACCGGGTGGTCGATGCGATCCAGGCCGGCTCGTTCGGCCGCATCGCGCTGACATATGTCGAGTGGGCCGACGACAGCCTTCAGCGCACCATCGTGGAGTGGCGGGTGATCGACGGTCCGGCAAGCGCCAAGGATTTCGCCCGGCGGCTTGGCGGCGCTCCGACCGTGACGGAGGCGCGAACCTCGATCAGCGCGCTGATCGATTACTGCGTTCCGCTGTTCGCCGAAAACGGGTTCGAGGCTTCGCGCCACGTGATCGACGTTTCCGGCGATGGCGAAAACAACGTCGGCCGTTCCGTGACGCTGGCGCGCGACGAGGCCGTCAAGGCTGGCATCACCATCAACGGCCTGCCCATCATCCGGGAAGGATTGCTGCCATGGGATGAGGACCGCGACCACCGCCGCAACCTGGACAGCTATTACCGCGACAGCGTGATCGGCGGCCCCGGCGCCTTCGTGGTCGTGGTCAAGGACTACAACGGTTTCGCCGACGCGATCATCGCCAAGCTTCTAAAGGAGATAGCCGAGCTTCCTCCGCCCTGACTGGCCGACTTCCAGTTAGCACGACGGGATTGATCCGGATATGACGAAAGGAGTGAAGGAAATCCAGAACATGTGGAAACTCCGGGTCGTGCTATTGGATCAAGCTTGCATGATCGGATGGGCTTTGAAGCTGCTATGTTAATGCCTATGCGCTCTGGCGGACATGCGTCCCGTGATGTTCCTTGCGTCAGCCGCAATCACAGCACAGTGCCCAGGCATGGATTTTCAGGAACCGATCGCGAGGACCGGATGGCGCGCCGTGGCTTGCCTTCGTTCTGACGTTCATCGCCTTTCTGATACCGGTCTGGGGCTATACCGCCACGTCCTCGGTCACCTGGATGCGGATGCTCGATCTGGAGAGCTTCCGGTCGGCAGGGGACGTCTGGACATATCTGATCAATCTGCGCACCGGCATTCCGCCCGTACTTTCAGCGCTGGAACTGCTGTGGTGGGTCCAGTTCCGTGACCTGACGCTGTTTACCGACGATCCTCTACCCGATCACCATAGCGCTGGCCTTCACGCTGGCGCTGGTGCTTCAGCCGGCCCGGCCGCTGCACCGCGTCGCCCTTGTCCTCGTCGGCGTCTTCCTGGCGAATCGCGGAGCCGAGGTGCATGCCGGCAATCCGGCCAACTACGATCCGCTCTTCGCGCTCCTGCTGCTGGGCTATTTCCTGCTGATCGATGCCTGGGAGCGCAGCCGTCATCCGGTCTGGCTGGCGGCGGCGGGCTTATGCCTTTCGCTGCTGGAACTGACGCGGCCCTTCATGATCTTCCTGCTGCCGCTGTTCCTGCTGGTCGAGTGGCATCGCATCCACCTCAACGCGCCCCGGCGCGGGCCTGCTCTGGCGGCTTTCCTGCTGCCGGTGGTGGTGCTGTCCGGCGGCTGGCATCTGCATCTCTACCTTGCGCACGATCATCAGATCGCCTGGACGAATATCTCCGGCTACAACCTCCAGCGGGCCTGGGAGGATTTCGATCCGGAGATCCGCGCCGTCCAGCATCTGGACCAGCTGCCGCGCAACGGCGAGCTTTGGGCCGATCTCAACACGACCGAAATCTACATGAGGAGCGAAGAGCTGAAGCGGATGATCATCGGCAAGATCCGCGAGAACCCGGCCGGCGCCGCTGCCCATGTGGTGAACCGGCTGGCGACCTTCGTCAGTTCGCCGACCAGGATGTATGGTCACGACCCGCAGGGGCTCGGTATCGAGATCTACCGGAAGCTGGTGTCCGCTCTGGTCCTGCTGCTCCCGGCCTATGTGGCGGTATCCACCGTTTCCCTGCTGCGCCGCCGCCAATGGCCCTGGCTGGACCGGCGCTGGTGGCTTGCCGCATCGACGCTGTCGATCGCCTTGCTGGTGACGCTGGGAGAGCAGGGGGAGGAAGCGCGGTTCCTCTTCACCATCCTGCCGATGCTTCTGGCCGTGGCCGGCTTCGCGGTTGATGATCTGACCCGAAAGCTTCGCGCCGGGGAGCGCCGCGTCGCCCTGCGACAAAGGCGCACCCGCTTGCGACTGGTATTAAGAACCAATTGCAAATTGGCTCGCGACGTGCCTTAATAGCCGCTTGTGTCCGCCCACCACGAGCAGCGACCGGGACCGATGGATCACTCCTACTTCGACGAACCCAGCCTCGCCCAGCGCCCCTGGACTTTGCGCACCGCCCTTCGGGAACGTGCGGCGGCCCTGCTGGGACGAACGCCCGTTCGATCGATCGCCATCCACCCAGCCACCGGCACGTTCACGTCGATCCCATGGCCTCGCTGGATGCCTCCGGCCCCCGGCCGCGCCGGGCCTCGGCATCGACCGAAGCGCTGGCGCTTGAGCATGTCCGGCACCGCTACGCCGGGCATGACCGCGGTCGATGACGTCAGCCTGAGCATCGCTCAGGGCGAGATCCTGTGTCTGGTCGGTCCCAGCGGCTGCGGCAAGTCCACGCTGCTGCGCATCGCCGCCGGCCTGGAGGCCCTTCAGCGCGGCACCGTCCGGATCAACGGCACAGGTCGTGGCCGACGATACCGGCTGCATGCCGCCGGAGCGGCGCGGCGTCGGTCTGGTGTTCCAGGATTACGCCCTGTTCCCGCATCTGTCCGTCATCGACAATGTCCGATTCGGCCTGTCCGGCCGACCGGCGCAGCATCAGCGCCGCCGTGCGATGGAAACGCTGGAGCAGGTCGGCATGGGCGGCTACGCCGACCACTTCCCCCACGCCCTGTCCGGCGGTCAGCAGCAGCGCGTGGCCCTGGCCCGGGCGCTGGCGCCCAATCCGGCGGTGCTTCTGCTGGACGAGCCGTTCTCCGGCCTTGACGCCCGGCTGCGCGA
This sequence comes from uncultured Alphaproteobacteria bacterium, assembly GCA_963848585.1. Classification (GTDB taxonomy): domain Bacteria; phylum Pseudomonadota; class Alphaproteobacteria; order Azospirillales; family Azospirillaceae; genus Skermanella. The sequence goes on from CAWKET010000008.1 coordinate 236,361, forward strand.
ACAGGTGCGGGACGAAACCCTGCATGTGCTGAAGCGGACCGGCGCCGCCACCATGCTGGTCACCCACGACCCGGAAGAGGCGATGTTCCTGGCCGACCGCATCGCCCTGATGCGCGCCGGCAAGATGGTCCAGCTCGGCAGCCCGGTCGATCTCTACAACCGCCCGGCCGACGGCTTCGCCGCCAGCTTCTTCGGGGAGGTCAACCGGATCGACGGCACCGTCCGTCAGGGTGCCGTCGATACGCCCGTCGGCCGCATCCCGACCGACCTTCCGGAAGGAAGTGCCGCGCAGGTCATGATCCGGCCGGAAGCGCTCCACCTGTCGCCGCTGGAAGGCTCCGGACGGCGCCACCGTTCCCAACATCGCCCGGGTCATGGCCTCCCGCCTGCTGGGCCGGACCAGTCTGGTCCATCTCTCCATCCCGAACGGGCAGGGCGGTTGCCATCTGCACTCCCGGATGCCCGGCCAGTTCCTCCCCAACGAGGAATCGCACGTGGCAATCACGCTGGATACCCGGCAAGCCTTTGTATTTCCCGCCAAAGAACCGACATAAACAGGTCGGAAACTGTTCAGATTGGGGCAGAGCGGTTTCTGCCCCCGCGTCGTTGCGGTTGGATTGGCTTTCTGCCAATATCCCGCCGCATCGCGTACCCGTGAGCGGACTTTGGAGATTCTTCAATGAGTATCGGTATTTGGCAGGTCGTCCTTATCCTCCTGATCGTCCTGATCATCTTCGGAGCCGGTAAGCTGCCCAAGGTGATGGGTGACGTCGCCAAGGGAGTGAAGAGCTTCAAATCCGGTCTGAAGGACGACGAGGAGGAGACGGCGGCCGAGCAGCCGCGGGTCGTTCATACCCACACGGCGCCGCCCGCCACTCCGACCCCTGGTCAGACCGTTCCGACCGGTTCGCCGACGGTGGATCACACCACCACCGTGAAGAAGGACGAGACGGCGAAGACCTGATCGCCGCCGGCGCCGTGCAGATCACCGGCCTGGACAATCCAGGCGGCATCCACCGCAGTCCTTGGATGACCCATAATGCTTGATATTGGCTGGTCCGAAATTGCCGTCATCGTCGTGGTGGCGCTGATCGTCATAGGGCCGAAGGACCTGCCGAAGGTTTTGAAGACCGTCGGTATCTGGGTTCGCAAAGCGCGTATGCTGACCCGTGACTTCCAGAACAGCGTGGACGAGATGATCCGCGAAGCCGACATGGAAGACGTGCGGCGGCAGGCGACGGAATTGCGCAACATCAACATCGGCCGCGAAGTCGAAAAGACGATCGATCCTTCCGGATCGCTGCGCGATGCGTTCGACCCCAACATCACGGCCCGGCCCCGTGCCGACGGTGCCCGTACGGAGGATGATGGAGAGGCGGAGTCGGACCGGCTGGCCCATGGGGAATCCAAGGCGTCGGCTCAACCAGCCCCGGCTCATCACTGGCTCAACTGCCCGTCCCCGCCGCCGAACCGCAGGTGCCTGCGGCACCCGCCGACCTGAAGATCCCGGAACCGGCATCGGTACCGGCCGATTCACCTGACAAACGGGCGTAACCATCGTGAGCGACGACGGCCTCGACGACAGCAAGATGCCGCTGCTCGATCACCTGATCGAGTTGCGCACCCGGCTGATGTATTCAATCCTGGCGGTCTTCGCCGCCTTCCTGGTCTGCTACTACTTCAGCCCCCAGATTTACGCCTTCCTGGTCCGCCCGCTCGCCAACCTGCTTGGCAACGAAGGCCGGCGGATGATCTATACGGGCCTGACGGAAGCGTTCTTCACCTACGTCAAGGTGGCTTTCTGGGCCGGCACCTTCCTGTCGTTCCCGATCATCGCCACCCAGCTCTGGATGTTCGTGGCGCCCGGCCTTTACAAGCATGAACGCAACGCCTTCCTGCCGTTCCTGATCGCGACGCCGATCCTGTTCTTCATGGGCGGCGCGCTGGTCTATTACGCGATCTTCCCGCTGGCATGGCAGTTCTTCCTCAGCTTCGAGCAGTTGACGCCCGGCCCGGAAGGATTGCCGATCCAGTTCGAAGCCCGCGTCGGCGAGTATCTGTCGCTGGTGATGACGCTGATCTTCGCCTTCGGCATCGCCTTCCAGTTGCCGGTCCTGCTGACGCTGCTGATCCGCGCCGGGCTCATTTCCTCCGCCGCTCTGGCGGCCAAGCGCAAATACGCTCTGGTCGGCATCCTGATCGTCGCCGCCGTCCTGACGCCGCCCGACGTGATCAGTCAGGTCGGTCTCGCCATCCCGCTCTATATGCTCTACGAAATTTCGGTTCAGATCGGCCGGCTCATCGAAAAGCAGCGCGCCAAGCGCGAGGCTGAGCAGGAAGCGGCGGACCGCGCTGAGTCAAATCGATCACAGGGTGCGGCGGAATAAGCACAGCTCGGAAACTGCCGGTCCCGCTCCCCTGGACCGGAGACGTGAGGAGCTTTATAAACAACTTCCCGTAACGTCTCCGATCCAGTGGTCCTATGCACGACTTACGCCTGATTCGCGATAACCCCGAAGCTTTTGACCGTGGTCTGGCGAGGCGCGGGGTGTCGCCCATGGCGGGCGAAATCCTTGAACTCGACGCACGCCGCCGCGCCGCCCAGACAACCTTGCAGGAAATCCAGGCCCGCCGGAACGAGGCGTCCAAGGAAATCGGCAAGGCCAAGCGGGAAGGGCGCGACGCCGACGCGCTGATGGCCGAGGTCGCCGGGCTGAAGGACCGCATCCAGCAGACCGAGGAAGAGGAGCGCGCCGCCGGCGCCACGCTGGACGGTTTCCTCGTCAGCCTGCCCAACCTGCCGGCCGACGACGTTCCCGACGGGCCGGATGAAACCGCCAATGTGGAACTGCGCCGCGTCGGCGAGCCTCCCCGGATCAATACGGCGCTGGAGCATTTCGACCTCGGCGAAAAGCTGGGGATGATGGACTTCACCGCCGGAGCCAAGCTGTCGGGCGCCCGGTTCACCGTGCTGCGCGGCAAGCTTGCCCGGCTGGAGCGCGCGCTCGGCCAGTTCATGCTCGATCTCCACGTCAACGAGCATGGCTTCACCGAAGTGATGCCGCCGCTGCTGGTCCGTGACGAAGCGGCCTTCGGCACCGGCCAGTTGCCGAAGTTTTCCGAGGACCTGTTCCGCACCAACACCGGCCACTGGCTGATCCCGACCGCCGAAGTGCCGCTGACCAACCTCGTCTCCGACCGCATCCTCGACCTGGAGGATCTGCCGCTCCGGATGACCGCGCTGACGCCGTGCTTCCGGTCGGAAGCGGGGGCCGCCGGCAAGGACACGCGCGGCATGATCCGCCAGCATCAGTTCTGGAAGGTCGAAATGGTCAGCGTGACCGGCCCGGACCAGTCCCAGGCCGAGCATGAGCGGATGACCGAATGCGCCGAAACGGTGCTGAAGCGGCTGGGCCTGCCGTTCCGCACCATCGTGCTCTGCACCGGCGACATGGGTTTCTCGGCCCGCAAGACCTACGATATCGAGGTCTGGCTGCCGGGTCAGAACACGTACCGGGAGATTTCCAGCGTCTCCAACTGCGGTGACTTCCAGGCGCGCCGCATGAAGGCCCGCTGCCGGCCCGCGTGGCGAAAAGAACACACAGTTCGTCCATACGCTCAACGGCTCCGGCGTTGCCGTCGGACGGTGCCTGATCGCGGTGATGGAAAACTTTCAGCAACCTGACGGGTCCATAATCGTGCCGGAGGCCCTGCGGCCTTACATGGGTGGTCTCGATAGGATTTCCGCGGATGCTTAAAGCTCCCCTGGATTTGTCAAAAGCGCGAATCCTGCTGTCGAACGATGATGGAATCCATGCCCCAGGGCTGGAAGTGCTGGAAAAGATCGCCCGCACCCTGTCCGACGATGTCTGGGTCGTGGCGCCGGAGACGGAACAGTCGGGAGCCAGCCATTCGCTGACGCTTCATCGTCCGCTGCGGATGCGCCAGATGGGCGAACGCCGATTCGCGGTGGACGGGACCCCGACCGACTGCGTGCTTCTGGCGATCAACCACATCCTGAAGGACCGCAAGCCGGATCTGGTTCTGTCCGGCGTCAACCACGGCAGCAACTTAGGCGAGGACGTCACTTACTCCGGCACCATCGCGGCCGCGATGGAGGCCACGCTGCTGGGCGTTCCGGCCATCGCCATGAGCCAGCATCTCGACCCGGCCCAGCCGGCGCTGTGGCAGACCGCCCTTCATTGGGGACCGGAAGTCGTCCGCAAGGCCGTCTCCGTCGGGTGGCCGCGCAACGTCCTGATGAACGTCAATTTTCCAAGCGTGGAGCCGGATCAGGCGCAGGGCATCCATGTCGTCCGCCACGGCCAGCGCAAGGTCGGCGACGACCTGACCGAGCGGGTCGATCCGCGCGGCCGCGCCTATTTCTGGATCGGCACGCTGCGGGGCGAGGCCGACACGCTGCCCGATACCGATATCGGGGTGGTGATGGACAAGGGTATCGCCATCACGCCCCTGTTCCTCGATCTCACGCATACGCCGACGCTGGAAACCCTGAGGACGGTGTTCGCTTGAGCATCGACGCGCGAAAGATCCGCCTGATCATGCAACTCCGGCGGTCCGGCGTGACCGACACGGCGGTGCTTGCCGTGATCGAGCGTCTTCCGCGCGAAGCTTTCGTCCCGCGCTCCTTCCTCGATCAGGCTTACGAGGACATGGCGCTGCCGATCGGCTCCGGGCAGACGATCAGCCAGCCGCTGGTGGTCGCCATGATGACCCAGGCGCTGGAACTGCATGATCGCCTGAAGGTGCTGGAGGTCGGCACCGGGTCCGGCTATCAGGCCGCCGTCCTGTCCCGGCTGGTCCGCCGGGTCTATACGATCGAACGGCATCGCGCGCTGCTGCACGAAGCCGAGGCCCGCTTTCACCAGCTTGGCCTGCACAACATCACGACGCGGGCGGGGGACGGCACCAAGGGCTGGCCGGAACAGGCGCCCTTCGACCGTATTCTGGTCACGGCCGCGGCGGATGGCGACATCCCGAAGACCTTGACGGATCAGCTCGCCCTTGGTGGTGTCATGGTCGTTCCCTTGGGGAATGACCGGCGCGACCAGCGTGTTTATCGCATACGCCGCACTGAAACCGGCCTGCAACGGGAGGAGCTGTGGCCCGTCCGATTCGTGCCCCTGTTACCCGAACCGGTTGCGGTTCCGGTAGCCCGCGCCCGCTCATCATGACCGGGCACCCCACGATCAGCCGGCTGGCGCTGCTGGCCGCCGCCTTGTGGCGGTATCGGCGTGTACCCGAAGCAGCGCTCCGGCACCCGTTTCCGTCTATAACGAGCAGCCGGCGCCATCGGCTCCGGGGATGGTCACGGTCGGGCGCGGCGATACGGTCTATGAACTGGCGCAACGCTACAATGTGCCGATGCGCGAGGTGATCGAGCTTAACCGCCTGTCGCCTCCCTATGCCCTGGTGGTCGGGCAGCGTCTCAGGCTGCCGACCGCCCGCTTCTATACGGTTCAGCGCGGCGACACGATGTACGGCATTTCGCGCATGCATCAGGTCGGCATGAGCGAACTGGCCCGCGCCAATGGCCTTCAGGAGCCATACGCGATCCGCGTCGGCCAGCAACTCCAGCTTCCCGGCGGTGGCGGGCCCGCTGTTCAGGTGGCCGAGAACTCCAGGGCGGCTCTGCCGCCGCGTCCGGCTTCCATCCCGGTCGCCGCCGGCCGCCGCAGGCCGGCGGTCGTCGCGGAGGCACTACCGAGCCGCCGCAACAGCCGACGAGCGATCCGCAGAGGCGTTCCGGGGCGCCCCAGCAGGACCCATCCCTCCCGCCGTATCAGCCACGGCGCGGGCTTTGGGATGGCGCAATCCGGGTCGGCGCCCGCGCCGGCGCCTGATCCCCGCACCGGCTCCGGTCCCGGATCCAATGCCGGCTCCGGTCGAAGCCGCGCGCGCGCCATCCGTGCAGCCGGTACCGTCCATGCCACCGCCGACGCCAGTCAACTCAGCCGCATTGTCCGCCGCCGGCCCGCAGTCAGGTGGCGGCACTTGCCGCCGCACAGCTCCGCGCCACCTCCGGCGCTGCCCACCCCGTTCCCAAGGTCCCGCCGCGTCCAGCCGCAGCCGGCACCAGCGCCTCAGGCCGCTCCAGCCCGGCACCCGCTCCGGCTCCCACCGCCTCAGCAGCCGCCGCACCAGTTCCCGCACCGCCGCCCGCTCCACCTCCAGCACCTGCGGAAGTGGCGGCAGCCAAGCCGCCGGCGATCGAGGCTCCGGAGCCTCGTGGCGGAAGCCGGTTCCAGTGGCCGCTACGCGGCGCGATCCTGTCCGACTTCGGCCCCAAGCCCGGCGGTCTGCATAACGACGGCATCAACATCAGCGCTTCGCGGGGCGCCTCGGTCGTCGCGGCGGATAACGGTGTCGTGGCCTATGCCGGCAACGAGTTGCGGGGGTTCGGCAATCTGCTGCTGATCCGGCATGCCGATGGCTGGATGACCGCCTATGCCCATCTGGACGACATGCTGGTCGAGCGCGGCGCCAAGGTCACGCGGGGGCAGAAGATCGGCACCGTGGGCAGCACCGGCAACGTTTCGTCGCCGCAGCTCCATTTCGAGGTCCGCCGGGGCAATCGCGCGATCGACCCGCGCGACCACCTCGGTTCCGAGAAGCGCGTCAGTCGAGACGTTTCCCCAGACGGCCGGCCAAGTCCTGGATGAACTGCCACGCGACGCGGCCCGACCGGCTGCCTCGCGTCATCGACCATTCGATCGCTTCGGCCTTGAGCTGTCCCGGCGGCAGTTCCAGGCCGAAGCGGCTGGCATAGCCCTCGATCATCGCGAAGAAGGTCTGCTGGTCGCAGTTGTGGAAGCCCAGCCACAGGCCGAAGCGGTCCGACAGCGACACCTTCTCCTCGACCGACTCATGGGGATTGATGGCGGTCGAGCGCTCGTTCTCGATCATGTCCCGCGACATCAGGTGCCGCCGGTTCGACGTGGCGTAGAAGACCACGTTGTCCGGACGCCCCTCGATCCCGCCGTCCAGCACCGCCTTCAGCGATTTGTAGGCGGCATCGTCGTTGTCGAACGACAGGTCGTCGCAGAACAGGACGAAGCGGCGCTTCGTCGCCCGCAGCAGGTTCAGCAGTTGCGGCAGCGACGGGATGTCTTCGCGGTGGATTTCCACCAGGGCCAGCACGCCCGGCAGCTTCGCCGCCACTTCGGCATGGACCGCCTTGACCAGCGAGCTTTTGCCCATGCCGCGAGCGCCCCACAGCAGGGCGTTGTTGGCGGGCAGGCCTTCGGCGAATCGGCGGGTGTTTTCCAGCAAGGTGTCGCGCTGCTGGACGACGCCCTGGAGCAGCGGCAAATCGACCCGGTTGACCTGCGGCACCGGGATCAGGCGGCTTCCCTCGGCATGCCAGGTGAAGGCGTCAGCCGCGGAGAAGTCCGGCGCCGAGACCGGCGGGGGGGCCAGACGCTCCAGCGCATCGGCAATTCGGGCCAGCAGAATGGGGAGGGATTGATCGGTATTGTCGGAAGCTGTTTGCACGGACCGGGAACCTGACTACATATGCGGTAGAAGCGGAACCCGGTCATGTGATCGGGCCGCACGGGCCGCAAACCCTAGCATAGCTCGGGCACAGCACAAGACGGGCGTAGGGCTCCGGCGCATTGCCGGCTGTCCGTCCGCTTTTGCCGGTTTCGATTGCAACCCGGGCGCGGGCCGTTATAGTCCCGCGGTCCGCCAAGAACAAAGTGAGAGGAGCACCGGATGTTCGTATCAACGGCCTACGCGCAGGCCGCGGACGGGGTGGGAGGAGCGGCTGGTCTTATGTCGTTTCTGCCGCTTGTCCTGATCTTCGTCGTCTTCTATTTCCTGCTGATCCGTCCGCAGCAAAAGAAGCTCAAAGAACACAAGGGCATGCTTGAGGCGTTGCGCCGTGGTGACCGCGTCGTCACCGGCGGCGGCATCATCGGCACGATCACGAAGGTCGGCGCCGATGACGAACTTGTGGTCGAGATCGCCGAAGGCGTCCGCGTCCGCGTGCTCCGCTCCACCATCAACCTGGTGCTCGCCAAGACCGAGCCCGCCAAGGGCGGCCGGACCGTGACGACCGCCGACGACAAGGACGCTGCGGCCGCTGAGACCGTGGTCGAGCCCGCACAGGACAATGCCGCCGCACCGTCGCGCGGCATTCGGCAAGATGTTCGGGCGCAAGTAGTGATAAGTTGGACAGGGACGACCGTTGAAAGGGTCGTTCCTGCCGGCTTTAACTGAGTTTAAGACCATCATGGACGTGACACCGCTGATCCCCGCCGACCGGCAGGTCATCGACTCCTACGGCCCTGGGATCTTCCGGGTCAGCGGGACCCTGTACGAGGGGCCGCTGCTGGTATTTCCCGACCGCACGCAGGTGTGGAACGCGACCACTGTTCGCGGAACTGACGCTCCAGAGCTTCGACTTCGTCCGCTCCGCCGAGCCTGCGGTCGAAATCCTGCTGCTCGGCTCCGGCCCCAAGATGGGCCTGCTGCCGTCGAAGCTCCGGCGTGAACTGCGGGATGCCGGCATCGTGGTGGACGTGATGGAAACAGGCGCCGCATGCCGGACCTATAACGTCCTGCTGTCGGAAGAGCGCCGCGTCGCCGCGGCGCTGCTGCCGGTCTGAGCGCTCTTGCTGGATCGCACATTAAAAAAGGGGTCCCGAAGGACCCCTTTTTCCATGACCGGAACCGGTCAGGAAGCCTTGCTGTACAGCTCGGCCACGTATTCCCAGTTCACCATGTTCTCCAGGAACGCCTTCAGGTAGTCCGGACGGCGGTTCTGGTAGTCCAGGTAATAGGAGTGCTCCCACACGTCGCAGCCCAGGATCGGGGTCTGGTTGTGGACGAGCGGGTTCTCGCCGTTGGGGGTCTTGGTGACCTTCAGCTTGCCGCCGTCGACCACCAGCCACGCCCAGCCGCTGCCGAACTGCGTGATGCCGGCCTGGGTGAAGGCCTCCTTGAACTGATCGACGCCGCCCAGATCTTCCTTGATCTTGGCTTCCAGCTCGCCCGGAATGGCCCCGCCGCCATTCTTGCGCATGACCTGCCAGAACAGCATGTGGTTCCAGTGCTGACCGGCGTTGTTGAAGATGGTCTGCTTGGAAGCGTCGCCGTAAGTGGCCTTGACGATCTCCTCCAGCGGCTTGTCAGCCAGCGGAGTGTCCTTGGTCAGGTTGTTCAGAGCCGTCACATAGGCCTGATGGTGCTTGTCATGGTGGAACTGCAGCGTCTGCTCGGACATGTACGGATTGAGAGCATCGTACGCGTACGGCAGGGGGGGAAGTTCAAAGGCCATCGGTTCCTCGCTTTTGTTATCGGGACAGGCGCCGCGACAGTGGTCGCGCGACACTCTGGCGTGAGGCTACGCCTGTTGAGATATGTCGAGCGCGCTTCGTTGTGAAGCCCGGATGTTATCCCGGCTAGGCGTTTCGACCGATCCTGATAATAACAGCAATTCCGCCGCCTTGTTTCCTGATCTAATCGCACCTTCGATCGTGGCGGGAAGGCCGGTGGCCGTCCAATCCCCCGCCAGAAGCAGGTTCTTCAACGCCGTTCGCGCTTCCGGACGCTTCTCCGATTCGGTCGGCGTCTGCCGGAAGGTGGCGCGTTTTTCCTTGATGATGCGGGCTGGCGGCATCGGGTCCGGCAGGCCGCAGGCGCGCGCCACGTCGCGCCAGAGCAGGGCCGCCAGATCATCGGCCGGCTGGTCGATCAGCCGGTCGGCGGCGCTGACCGTCACGGAAATCACGTCGTCGCGGGCGAACAGCCATTCGGCGGTGCCGCCGATCAGGCCTAGGAACATCTGCCCGCCGGGGAGGGATGCCGGGCGGTCCAGGCGGTAATGGGCGTTGAGGATCGCGGTGCTGCCATCGGGGACGGCGAGGCCGGGAAGAAGTTCCGCCGACGCCGCCGGGGGCAGGGCGAGCACCACGGCATCGCCCGATCCGATGTCCACCGTATCTCCGGCGAACTCCAGCGCCGTGACGCGGGCGTTGCGGACGTCGAGGGCTCGCAAGCGCGACCGCAGCCGGATCGTTCCGCCGCGCGCTTCCAGAAAGCGGACCGACGGATCGACGAAGGTATCCGACAGGCCGCGCGCGGCGATGAAGGGCCGGCAGGCCGCTCCGCCCTTCAGGAAGGTCTCCGCGACCACCGCGCCCATCAGACGGGCCGATCCAAGTGCGGGATCGATGTTGAGCGCCGCGACCGCCAGCGGCTCCCAGAGCCGCTTGTAGAGCACCCCGCTGGTGTCCAGGCACTCCGCCACCGTGGCACCCTTCGGTGCCCGCAGCAGCTTCAGCAGCCCCAGATAATCGCGCCAGCCGGTGCCGGGCACGCGGCGCGAAGGGGCCAGCATCCACCACGGAACCGGGCCAAGGTTGGGCCGCAACGACCAGTGCTCGCCGGTCGAAAGATCCATGAAGGGGAAGGCCAGCGGGTCGGCGCCGACCAGCCGGTCGCGTGCCCCGATCCGGTCGAGCAGGCCGAACACTCCGCGTGTTGCCGCCCAGCAGCAGGTGGTTGCCGTTGTCGATCGAGCGGTCCAGAACGGCATCGTGGAGCGAGCGGCAGCGGCCGCCGGCCTGTCCGGCGGATTCATATACCACCACCCGGCGGCCGGCATCCGCCAGCCGGACGGCGGCGGCCAGCCCGGCCAGCCCGGCGCCGATGACATGGACGGTTCCCTTGGGCATGCTCAACTCTGCGGAGGCCGTCCGACAAGGCAGCGCAGCGTCACCCACGCCTTTTCCGACTTCGGCAGGCGCGGACGCTGTCCAAGCTCCCGCCATCCCCGCGCGCGGAGATGCTTCAGGGTGCGCCGGTAGAGCAGCATCATGGCGCGGGCGGTCCAGAGCCGGCGGCGCGGCCAGCCGGCCAGCAGACGCTCGGCTTCGACGAACCGCGCCTCGGCCATATCGGCCAGGGCGTCGCAGGCTTTTCCCAGGGACGGGTGGCGAAGCACTTCGACCGGATCGCTGGCAACGATGCCGGCCCGCACCAGCAACTCCCGTGGCAGGTACAGCCGGCCAAGCTGGGCGTCTTCTTCCAGGTCGCGCAGGATGTTGGTCATCTGCAGGGCGTCACCCAGCGCCAGCGCCAGAGCCTCGGTCTCATCATCGGCGCGGTCGAACACCCGGATCGCCAGCAGCCCGACCGCTCCCGCCACGCGCCGGCAATAGACCTTGAACGTATCCAGCGGCGGCGCGCGCAGCGGCGTCCCCAGATCCATCGCCATGCCGTCGATCACGGCTTCCAGCTCGCCGCGCGGCAGGTGGTAGCGGGCGATCGCGTCCGCCAGACCGGCGGCGACGGGCGTGGACGGAGCGCCGCCCATGTAGAGCGAGCGGATCTGCTCCCGCCACTCGGCCAGCGCCGCGCGCTTGTCCTCGGGAGTGCCCGGCTCGTCCACGATGTCGTCCACCTGACGGCAGAACGCGTAGATGGCGAACATGGCCATCCGCTTCGGCTTGGGCAGCAGCAGCATGGGCCAGAAAAAGGTGCTTCCCGACCGGCCGGTGATTTCACCAGGATCGGCGGTGGAAGCGGCAGGCGCGGAAGTCATCTTATGCTGAGTCCCGCCGCGATGCCCTGAAGGGTTGCCAGAACGCGGGCCGACGCCGGAAGCCGGACCCGGCGCGCCAGGGGGTCCTGCCGCCGCAGCCGCCGGGACAAGGCCCGCGCCAGACTGAGGATGACCGCGGATTCCAGCCGCAGGCCCCTGTGCTTGACGATGCTGGGAAGGGGGGCCGCCCGCTCCAGCAGGGCATCGACCTGATCCAGCGTCCGGTCCAGGATGGCGCGCAACTGTTCGTTCGAGCTTCGCTCGACCAGCCGTTCCACGCTGACCTTGGACTGCTCGAACCAGATGCGCGGGATATAGCAGCGGCCCAGATCGACCCAGTCGTCGCGGCAATCCTGAAGGTGGTTGAGGATCTGGAGAGCGGCGCACAGCGCATCCGACGGCCCGACCGCCTTGTGCCCCTCGCCATGGAGCGCCAGCAGGTACCGCCCGACCGGCGCCGCCGAGTAGCGGCAATAGAGCATCAGGTCGCTCCAGGTCCGGCACGGCGTATTCTTGGCGTCGCGGCGGAAGGCCTGGAGAACCTGCCGGGCATGGGTATCGGGCAGGCCGGTCATCCGCAGGCTGGCGTGCAGGTCCAAGGCCGGCTGAAGGTAGGCGCTATGGGCCTCGCCCTTCATCAGGGCGCGCTCCAGCGCGTCGAGATGGCTCAGCTTCAGCTCCGGTTCCAGATCGGGATCGTCCGCGATGTCGTCCGCCAGACGGACGAACTTGTAGTACGCCATCACATGGGGACGCAGCCGTTTCGGCAGCAGCCGGGAGGCGACCGGGAAGTTCTCGCCGCTGGAGTCCTTCCTGGCGGCTGGCTCGGCGTTGCCTGTATCGTGCGGTGCGATGTTGAACTCGGCCATTGGTATCCGCGAAAAGCGAGGTCAGGCTTAAGGGTCTGGCCGATCAGCCACGCGAGGCCAATATATCATGGCGCCAGAGGCCCACTATAGAGCATGTTGGCACTCGTTTCTCCCGTCACTATACGGCGTCCCCCTAAATTTCATGGCTAACTCCGAAGCGGCCCTGTCCTACTGCGGGCAGGAAGTCCGAAAATACGACAAAGACCGGTTTCTCACGGCTCTGTTCGCTCCGGCGGACCGGCGCGAGGCGCTGTTCGCGCTCTACGCCTTCAACCTGGAAATCGCCAAGACCAGGGAAGTGGTGACCGAACCCGTCCTTGGCCAGATCCGGCTGCAATGGTGGCATGACGCGATAGGCGAAGCCTATGACGGAACGCCCCGCCGCCACGAGGTCCTGCTGCCGCTGGCGGGGGCTATCCGGGAGTTCGGCCTGACGCGCGGGCATTTCGAAAAGCTGATCGATGCGCGCGAGGCCGACCTGACCGACGAGCCGCCGGCCGACGCCACCTGCCTGATCAGCTATGCCGAGGTCACCGGCGTGCCGCTGGTCCTGCTGGCGCTGGAAATCCTGGGCGTGTCCGATCCCGCCGCCAACAAGGCGGCGCGGCATGTCGGGATCGCCTGGGGCCTGACCGGCCTGCTGCGCGCGATCCCGTTCCACGCCCGCGCGCACCGCCTCTACATGCCGAAGGATGCCCTGGCCCGGCACGACGTTGCGGAGGGACGGCTGTTCGACCTGAAGCCGCCGGAGGGGCTGAAGGCGGTCGTGGGGGAGGTGGCCGATCTGGCGAGAGGCCACCTGCGCGAAGCGCGGGCCTTGCGCCGCGACGTGCCGCGCGCCGCCAACCCGGCGCTGCTGATCGCGTCCATCGCGGACACCTACCTGGGCGTGATCGCGAAGTCGGGAAACGACGTGTTCGCGCCCAAGGTGATGATGCCGAACCCGTTCAGGCAGGTCCGGCTTGGGCTGCGGGCGATGACGGGGCGGTATTAGCCGGCGGGCGTGGATGAATTGGTGTCGGGTCAAGAGGCCCGACTACCTGTAGGTCGGGCCTCTGAGCCCAACAAAACCACTGCCCGATCCGCCGCTTGCGCTGTCCCAGCCAGCCGTCGAGGTCCGCCAGCGCCCGCCGCGTATAGGCCAGCTTGCGGTCGCGGCCCTTGATCTTGCCTTCCAGGTCGGGGAACAGGCCGAAATTGACGTTCATCGGCTGGAAAGTCTCGGCCTCGGCTCCGCCGGTGATGTGGTTCAGCAGGGCGCCAAGCGCCGTGGTGGCTGGCGGGGTAACCGATGGCTGTCCGACCCGCTCGGCCGCCGCGAACCGTCCCGTCAGCAGGCCGATGGCGGCGGATTCGACATAGCCTTCCACGCCGGTCACCTGACCGGCGAACCGCAGGCGCGGCATGGCCTTCAGGCGCAACTCGCGGTCCAGCAGCTTCGGGCTGTTCAGGAAAGTGTTGCGGTGCAGACCGCCGAGCCGCGCGAACTCCGCGTTCTCAAGGCCGGGGATCATGCGGAACACCCGCGTCTGATCCGCGTACTTCATCTTGGTCTGGAAGCCGACCAGATTGTAGAGCGTGCCCAGCGCGTTATCCTGACGCAACTGTACGATGGCGTGCGAGCGCCCTCCCGTATGCGGGTTGGTCAGCCCCACCGGCTTCATCGGCCCGTACCGCAGCGTGTCGATGCCGCGCGACGCCATGATCTCGATCGGCAGGCAGCCTTCGAAGTAGGGGGTGTTCTTCTCCCACTCCTTGAAGTCGGTCTTCGGCGCGTCGATCAGGGCCTGGATGAAGGCGGTGTACTGGTCCTTGTCCATCGCGCAGTTGATGTAGTCCTTACCCGTGCCGCCCGGACCCGGCTTGTCGTAGCGCGACTGGAACCACGCCTTGGACAGGTCGATGCTCTCCGTGTAGACGATCGGCGCGATGGCGTCGAAGAAGGCGAGGCTTTCCTCCCCGGTCAGGTCCCGTACGGCCTCGGCCAGGGCGGGGAGGTCAGCGGGCCGGTCGCGACGATGACGCTGTCCCAGTCCTCCGGCGGCAGTCCGGCGACTTCCTCCCGCACGAGGGTCACCAGCGGGTGTCGGGCCAGCGTGTCCGACACGGCGGCGGAAAAGGCGTCGCGGTCCACGGCCAGCGCACCGCCCGCCGGCACCTTATGGGCGTCGGCGCAGCGCAGGATCAGGCTGTCGCAGCGGCGCATCTCCTCGTGCAGCAGGCCTACCGCATTGTACTCGGCATCGTCGGAGCGGAACGAGTTCGAGCACACCATCTCCGCCAGCCCGTCGGTCTGGTGCGCCTCGGTCTGGCGGACGGGACGCATCTCGTGCAGGACGACCGGCACGCCGGCCGAGGCGATCTGCCAAGCGGCTTCGCTGCCGGCGAGACCGCCGCCGATGACATGGATGGGCAGGGGTGATGTGCTCATGGGTACGATTGCCTTCGGAAATCAGACCGTGCAGATGGGCCATTCAGCGGAGAAAGGCAAGGCGCGATCAGTGCCACGCCCATCAAAGACCGCTTGCGAATTGCGCCTGCTTCCGCTATCACTCTGCCAGCCCATCCCGCGTACAGGTACGCAGCCTTCAAGACCGGAGATCCCATATGGTCAAACGCCTTGCAACCGCCATCCTGGCGGTGGTCCTGCTGAGTGCGGCCGGATGGTACGGCTGGCAGCTTGGCCCCTGGGCCGATACGGCGACCAAGGAGTACGGCGTACCGATCGACTTCGCGAGCCTGGAGCGCAAGCCGTCGCCCAACCAGTACCTGATCGCACCTGACGGAGCGACCCCGCGCGCCAAACCCGATGCCGAAAGCCCCGTCTTCGCCGTAGCCCCCGAGCGGCTGCGGGACGCTTTCCTCGCCGTCATCGTCGGAAGCGCCCCGGACCAAGCTGCTCAACCAGTCCGCCGATGGTCTGCGGCTTTCCCTGGTTCAGCGCTCCGCCCTTCTCCGCTTCCCCGACTACATCGACGTATCGATTCTGCCCGCTCGGATGGCGACGGTTCGACCATCGCCATCTACAGCCGCTCCCGCTTCGGCTATTCCGACATGGGCGTCAACCAGCGGCGGGTGGAGGAATGGATGACGGCCCTGCGAACGCAAGGCCGCCTCACGCTGACTTGCGCGACTTCCGCTTCGGCGCCGCCGGCAGGTAAGGCGCCAGATAGCGGCCGGTGTAGCTCCGCTCCTCCTCGACCACGCGCTCCGGCGGTCCTTCCGCGACGATCTCGCCGCCGCCGGTGCCGCCTTCCGGCCCAAGGTCGATGATCCAGTCGGCGGTCTTGATGACCTCCAGATTATGCTCGATCACCACGACGGTATTGCCCTGATCGACCAGCGCGTGGAGCACTTCCAGCAGCTTGCGGACATCCTCGAAATGCAGGCCGGTGGTCGGCTCGTCCAGGATATAGAGCGTCCGCCCCGTCGCCCGCCGGCTCAACTCCTTCGCGAGCTTGACGCGCTGCGCCTCGCCGCCCGACAGCGTCGTGGCCGCCTGACCGACATGGATGTACCCGAGGCCCACCCGCTCCAGCGTCTGCATCTTGTCGCGGATCGACGGCACAGCCTTGAAGAACTCGGCGCCCTCTTCCACGGTCATGTCGAGCACGTCGGCGATGCTCTTGTCCCGGTACAGGATCTCCAGCGTTTCGCGGTTGTACCGCTTGCCGTGGCAGACGTCGCAGGTGACGTAGACGTCCGGCAGGAAGTGCATCTCGATCTTCAGCACGCCGTCGCCCTGGCACGCCTCGCACCGTCCGCCCTTGACGTTGAACGAGAAGCGGCCCGGACCGTATCCGCGCGCCTTCGCCTCCGGCAATCCTGAGAACCAGTCGCGGATCGGCGTGAAGGCGCCGGTATACGTGGCGGGATTGGATCGCGGCGTCCGGCCGATCGGCGACTGGTCGATATCGATCACCTTGTCCAGGTGCTCGATGCCGTTGATCGCGTCATGCTCGGCCGGGATGCTCGCGGGCGCCGTTCAGCCGCCGGGCCAGCGCCTTGTAGAGGGTTTCGATCACGAGCGTGGACTTGCCGCCGCCGGAAACGCCGGTGATGCAGGTGAAGGTCCCCAGCGGGATCTTCGTCGAAACATCCTGAAGGTTGTTGGACCGCGCGCCGACGATCTCGACGAACTGCCCCTTGTGGCCCTTGCGCCGCTCGGCCGGCACCGGCACCGACTTCCGGCCGGTGAGATAATCGGCGGTGATGCTGTTCGGGTTCGCCATCACCTCTTCCGGCGTGCCGGCGGCGATGACCTGCCCGCCATGGATGCCGGCCGCCGGCCCCATATCGACCAGATAATCGGCGGCCCGGATGGCGTCCTCGTCGTGCTCGACCACGATCACCGTATTGCCGATGTCGCGCAGCCGGCGCAGCGTCACCAGCAGGCGTTCGTTATCGCGCTGGTGCAGCCCGATCGACGGTTCGTCCAGCACGTAGAGCACGCCGGTCAGACCCGATCCGATCTGCGAGGCGAGCCGGATGCGCTGGCTCTCGCCGCCCGACAGCGAGCCGGAATTCCGGCTCAGCGTCAGGTATTCCAGCCCGACATTGTTGAGGAAGCCAAGCCGCTCGTTGATCTCCTTCAGGATGCGGTAGGCGATCTCCTGGTCCTTCGGGCGCAGATGCTGGTTCAACTCGCCGAACCAGTTGCCGGCCTCCAGGATCGACATTTCCGTGACCTGACTGATGTGCAGGCCACGGATCTTGACCGCCAGCGCTTCCGGCTTCAGGCGGGCGCCCTTGCAGGCTTCGCAGGGCTGGCTGGACTGGTACTTGCTCAGCTCCTCCTTGACCCAGGAGCTTTCGGTTTCCTTCCAGCGCCGCTCAAGATTGTTGACGATGCCCTCGAACGCCTTGTGCGTCTCGTAGCTGCGCAGGCCGTCGTCGTACCGCATCGTGACGGGCTTGCCGCCGGAGCCGTACAGGATGCCCTGCCGGGCCTCTTCCGGCAGATCCTCCCACGGCGTCTTCATGTCCACCTTGTAGTGCCGCGCCAGGCTCTCCAGCGTCTGCACGTAATACTGCGACGTGGAATTGGCCCAGGGAGCGATGGCGCCTTTCTCCAGCGACAGCGCCTCGTTCGGCACCACCATCATGGGGTCGAAATACAGCTTCTCGCCCAGCCCGTCGCAGGACGGGCAGGCGCCGAAAGGGTTGTTGAACGAGAACAGCCGCGGCTCGATCTCCGGGATCGTGAAGCCGCTGACGGGGCAGGCGAACTTCGCGGAGAAGGTCGTCCGCTCGCCCGAGTCGGCGTTCTCGGCGAAGGCCAGACCGTCCGCCAGCCCAAGCGCCTGCTCCAGCGAATCGGCGATCCGATTGCCCTAAGCCTTCCCGCACGACGATCCGGTCCACGACGACCTCGATATCGTGCTTCAGCTTCTTGTTGAGGGCGGGGGCCTCGTCGATCTCGTACAACTCGCCATCGATCTTGACGCGCTGATAGCCGCGCTTGGAAAGGTCCTGAAGCTCCTTCCGGTACTCGCCCTTGCGGCCGCGCACGATGGGGGCCAGCAGCAGCAGGCGGGTGCCTTCGGGCAGGTCCATGATCCGGTCGACCATCTGGCTGACGGTCTGGCTCTCGATCGGCAGCCCGGTGGCGGGCGAGTAGGGGACGCCCACGCGCGCGTATAGCAGCCGCATGTAGTCGTAGATTTCGGTCACCGTCCCGACGGTGGAGCGCGGATTGCTGCGACGTGGTCTTCTGCTCGATCGAGATCGCGGGCGACAGCCCGTCGATCGAATCCACGTCCGGCTTCTGCATCAGCTCAAGGAACTGGCGCGCGTAGGCCGACAGGCTTTCAACGTAGCGGCGCTGCCCTTCGGCATAGATGGTATCGAAGGCCAGCGACGATTTGCCGGACCCGCTCAAGCCGGTGATGACCACCAGCTTATCGCGCGGCAAATCCACGTCGATGTTCTTTAAATTATGTTCCCGCGCGCCGCGGACGGTGATAGATTTGTTCATGAGATGTTCTATATCAGGAAGGCGTGGACGTGTGAAGCGGCAAACCACTGACATATGTGCGACGCGGGAGGAAATTGCCACTCTCCGCTCGCAAAACATGTCGGCCTGCGCTATCCGGGCGCCGTTGCGTTTGTCGCGGCGCCCGCCTACGGTAGGGACAAATAAGCGCCACCGGCGGATCAGGAGTAGGATTACATGAACGTATGGACTTTCAGCGGCCGCGTCGGCGCCGATGCGGAACTGAGGACCACCCAGAGCGGCGAAAAGGTGCTGAGCTTCCGGGTGGCGAACGATATCGGATTCGGCGACCGCAAGACGACGCAGTGGGTCGATTGCTCGTACTGGGGCAAGCGCGCCGAGGCCGTCTCCAGCTATGTCCGCAAGGGCGACAAGATCACCGTCAGCGGCGAAGTTGAAGCTTGAAGAGTTCCAGCGCCGCGACGGCACGCCGGGCTCCAAGCTGGCCGTGCGCGTCAACGACCTCGACCTCGCCGCCCGTAGTGAGAGCGCTGGCGGCGGTGGCGGCGGTGGCCGCGACTACGAGGCCGGCGGTGGCGGCGGCTACGGCGGTGGCGGCGGTGGCGGTTACGGCAACGACCGCGACACCGGCAGCCGGGGCGGCTCCGGCGGTGGCGCCAACCGTGGCGGCGGCAAGCCGGCCTTCGACCAGGACCTGGACGACGAAATCCCGTTCTAAACCGCGTCCAGTTGGAAATCCGTAGATTTTGGGTCAGATCTTCGCCCTCCGAGGTGGCTTTGGAACGCTGGCACTACGGGTTTCTAACTGGACGCGGTTTAGAGGGAAAAACCCAATTGGAGATTCAAAGGCGGAAATGCGGCCTGGTAATATCCTTCTTGCCTCGCTGTTGTTGAAGCGTGGGGCGGCTTGCTGGTTTCATGCTCGCCCGGCCAACCTGGGGAGGAGACGGAACCATGAACGGTCATCGTCTTGCGCGCTACGGCGGCTCTGATGCTGATGCTCTCAGCGCCAGCGCTGGCGGCCGAGCCGGATTGGAAAAAGGTCGATGAGGCGCTGGGAAGACAGGGCGCGATGCAGCCGGGCGAGGTCTACAAATTCTCGTTCCCGCGGTCGGACCTGAAGGTGACCCTGGACGGCGTGCCGGTGAAACCGGCGCTGGCCCTGGGTTCGTGGGTTGCCTTCACAGGAAACGGTGACCATGCGACGGTCATGGGCGACCTGGTGCTTACCGAGGACGAAATCGCCCGGTGATGAAGCAACTGGTCCAGGACGGCCTGGAGGTGACGGGGGTCCATAACCACATCCTGCGCGCCTCGCCCGCAACGCTGTACATGCATATTGGCGGAATGGGCGATCCCGCGAAGCTGGGCAAGGCTATCCACGGCGCGCTGGCCAAGAGCAAGACACCGCTCGAGGCGGCGCCGAGCTCAAACCAGGACGTTGGCCTCGACACGGCGGCATTGGATCAGGCGCTTGGGCAGAAGGGAAAGGCGTCCGGTGGCGTCTACCAGTTCAGCATTCCGCGAGCGAGCCGATCAAGGAAGGCGACATGGCAGGTGCCACCGGCGATGGGCACGGCGATCGCCATCAACTTCCAGTCGGCAGGTGAGGGCAGGGCGGCCACGACCGGCGACTTCGTCCTGCTGCCGGAGGAAGTGAACCCGGTGCTCCAGACGCTGGTCTCGAACGGCATCGAGGTCACCGCCCTCCACACCCATATGCTCGACGAGCAGCCTCGGTTGTACTTCATGCACTTCTGGGGGGTCGATCAGCCGGAGAAGCTGGCCGCCGGGCTCAAGGCGGCGCTTGATAAGACGAACATATCCCGCAGCTAGGAGCCGTTCCTGATGGACCCGTCTGCCTGCGGTCGCCGGGCTTCGCTTGTCGCCATCCTGCCTGCCATTATTTTGGCGGTGTCCCTGAGCGCCGGGCCGACCTGGGCGGAACGGGCAGCTACGAAGTCGGACTTTGAGGGAGACCAGGTGGGTTCTGTGCCGCCCGGGTTCTCTCCCGGCCTTACCGGAAAGGGTGCGCCGCCCGACTGGAAGGTGGTTGATGATCCAACGGCGCCAGCGGGTCCGCGGGTGGTGGCGGAAACCAGCGGTGATCGAACCAATGACCGCTTCCCACTGCTGATCCTCGATGGCTTCGAGGCTCGGGATGTTCGGGTGTCGGTAGCCTTCAAGCCGGTGTCCGGCCGCGTCGACCAAGCCGCGGGCATCGTCGTGCGGCTGAAAGACGCCAACAACTACTATATTGCCCGCGCCAACGCGCTTGAGGGCAATGTCCGCCTCTACAAGGTGGTCGGTGGTAAGCGGAGCCAGTTTGCCGGGAAGGATGATCGAGTCCCGTCCAGTCGAATGGGAGACACTCGGCCTTGGAGTCCAAGGGGATGGGTTCGAGGTGCGGCTCAACGGAAAGGTCCTGTTCGAGGCACGCGACCAGACGTTCAAGGATGCTGGAAAAGTGGGCCTATGGACGAAGGCGGACAGCGTCACTTATTTCGACAATTGCGTGTCGAAGCGTTGCCTTAGCCGTCTTTTTAAGCGTCCTACGCCTGATTGTAAAATACAGACGTTAAGCAGATCGCTGGAATACCCAGTAATCCGCCGCTTCGCTGTCACACTCTATTCAGCGCCGCCGATAGCGCGAGGCTGTCATGGCCACTTGATGGAGATCTCGACCGTACGGAAGCGCTGAGCGTCGGAGTCGAGCTTCTTGCAATCTTCTCCACCGAATTTGCGTCCCCCGTCGTCGGAAACCAGTAGTACCCTGTTGGATTTTTGGTGCCGGTCATTGCCTCCGGCCGGAACGTCTCCGGTATCCGCTTCAAAATCTCGGCGACCTCCTTGACCTCGCTCGGCTTTCCGTCGTCCGGTCGCCCCGACCACAGGTAAAGCGTGAAATCGGTGCCGTCGTCTCTCGGTCCCGCCAAGATCAGGTAGGATTGCTTGTTCTCGACATACTCGATGCTTCTGATGCCCTTGTTGCCGAGGTCCAGCAGAATCGGCTCTCCCAACTCGGCTCGCTTTCCCTGGGAACCTGACAGCAGTGCGGAAGCGTTCATGAATGGGACTACTATGGCATGGCCATCCCGCGTAAGCGGATTGCGCAGGCCGATCAGCAGCGACTTGCCGTCGCTGCCGGCGGCGAGACCCTCGATGTTCAATCCGTCACGTTCAGGCGCCAGCATGGGGACTTTGTCGTCCGTCGTGTTGATGGAGGCGCTAAGCGCTGGGAGTTTGGCGAGGTCGTCAAGCAGTCCCCGGTAAGGGTGCATGTCGTTCGGGACCTCCACCGTGACACCGGATGCATCGCTTTTCGCGGTCAATGAGATGATCTGTTCACGCCGGGGCCTGCGCTCGCCATCGGAATTGCGGCCATGCGAGGTGATCAGGTAGATACGATCCCCCAACCACGCGGCACCCTCCAGATCGGCCTCTCCCTTCATGACCGCCGCACGCGCGCTATCATCGAACCGGAGCAGACTACGCAGATCTCCGTTTCCCACGTTGAGTTTCGTTCCGTCCGGTTTGTGAGCCTCAAGCTGCTCGTTCTCGTCATTCGCAACCAGGAACACATCGAACCCGCCCTGAGGGATGGCGACCACGGCCGAGGCATCGCAGATGCCGTGCATCTCGACAACGGAACCTGACCTGTTGGGCGCGGACGTCCTGGGCGAACGCCGCATTTGGAAGGGTGCCGGCACTCGCCGCGAGCAGGCAGGCGGTAATGGCAAGTGGTCCGCCGAAAACTGGAAATCGATGGTGCGAGAGCATTGATGCAATTCCTGGCGTTTTTTCTGGTACCAGATGGTTGGCATTATGTCAGGTTTCATCGCAATAAAATGACGTAAATTCGGTGCAATCCGACCGAAACTTTCAGGTACTTGCGAAGGGGATGAGGGAGATCAGCCCGCTGCCAAAGCTCGGACTGACGCGTTCCTACCAAGCGGCATCCCTGTGCATGCGTTGTGCGTGACAAGCCACCGTCATGGCGGTTGCCGTGGTGCTCGATGTGAAAGCGCCGCTGCGGTCCGTCCGGCTAAGGCGCTGACAGATCGGCGAACCGGAACTAACCGGAACGTACAGGAGGGTGCCCCGACATGGCTGTTGCAACGTCCCCGATTACTCATGCCCTTGCCATCGCCCTGGTGGTCTGCGGCGTAGCACTACCCGCGCCCGCCATAAGCCAGAACTCCGCAGTCCCGACGCTCGCTCCCATGCTCCGCGAGGTCACGCCCGGCGTGGTCAATATCGCGGTAAGGGCGCGCGGGCCGAGCGTGAACCCGCTCCTCAGATGATCCATTCTTCCGGCGGTTCTTCGATCTGCCGGACATGCCGGCATCAGCCGCGCGAAACGTCCGCGAGCGGCTCCGGCGTGATCGTCGATGCGCGCCGGGGCTACGTGCTGACAAACAATCACGTCGTCGCGGAAGCCGACGCGATCGAGGTCACCACCAAGGACAACCAGCGTTTCCGCGCCCGGCTGGTTGGGCGGGATCCTGGAACCGATATCGCCGTGCTCCAGATCCAGGGCCAGGGGCTCCAGGCGGTGCCGCTCGGCGACAGCGATCGGCTGGAGGTCGGTGACTACGTGGTGGCGATCGGCAATCCGTTCGGCCTTGGCCAGACCGTCACCTCGGGCATCGTCAGCGCTCTCGGGCGCGGCGGTCTCCGCGTCGAGGGCTATGAGGACTTCATCCAGACCGACGCCTCGATCAACCCCGGCAATTCAGGCGGCGCGCTGGTCGATCTGCGCGGCCGGCTGGTCGGGATCAACACCGCCATCCTGGCGCCCAGCGGGGGCAATGTCGGCATCGGCTTCGCGGTGCCCATCAACATGGCGCGCGCCGTCATGGACCAGATCATCGAGTATGGTGAAGTCCGCCGCGGACGCATTGGCATCGCCGTGCAGGACCTCACGCCCGAGATCGCCGGCGGCGACTGCAGCGTCGGTGCGGCCGAGGGCGCCGTCGTCGCCCAGGTCGAACCGGGTTCTCCGGCCGAGCGCGCCGGTCTGAAGCGCGGCGATGTCGTGGTCGCCATCGATGGAGTCCAGATCCACAGCGCCACCAGGTCCGCAATCACGTCGGCTGAAGCGCGTCGGTCAGCGGTGGCCCTGACCATCGAACGCGACGGCGCGAGGCGGGTCCTGACGGCCACGATCCAGGACGGGCCGAAGTCCAACCGGCGCTGAAAGGAACGGCGGGGCATGGAATACCCCGCCGCAAGCCGCAGTGCGGAGCGATCTCAGTAGGTCGCCCGGCCGCCCGACGCGTCGAACACGCGCGCCGGTCGAGAACGAGCATTCCTCGCTCGCCAGCCAGCAGACCAGCGCCGCGATCTCCTCGACCTTGCCGAAGCGGCCCATCGGGATCTTCGACAGCATGAAGTCGATGTGCTCCTGGGTCATCTGGTCGAAGATCGCCGTCTTGCACCGCCGCCGGGGTCACGCAGTTGACGCGTGATGTCCGTCTTCGCCAGTTCCTTGCCGAGCGATTTGGTCAGCCCGATCACCGCCGCCTTCGACGTGCTGTAGGCCGAGGCGTTCGGGTTGCCCTCCTTGCCGGCGACCGAGGCGATGTTGACGATCCGGCCATAGCCGCCGTCGAGCATGTGCGGGCACGACGGCGCGGTTGCAGTAGAACAGCCCGTTCAGGTTGACGTCGATCACCTGCTGCCACGCATCGACCGGGTATTCCCACATCGTCGTGTTCGGCCCGGTGATGCCGGCGCTGGCGACCAGCACGTCGATCCCGCCCAAGCTGCTCCACCGTCGTCTTGGCCGCGGCCGCGACCGCGTCCCAAGACGTGATATCGACCTGAACCGCTGAACTGCTGAGATCCCAGCTCATCGACGGCGCGGTCGAGCGCCGCCTGATCGCGGTCCCACAGGCACACGCGAAGCGCCCTCGGCGACGAGCCGGCTAGCGACTCCCAGCCCGATGCCGGACGCCCCGCCGGTGACGACGGCGCGCCGCCCGGCGAAGCGATCCGCGAAGCTCATCGGTTCTCACCCCACGCGACGAAGGTCTGCTGCTGCTCGCCCAGCTTCTCGATGCCCAGGCGCACCACGTCGCCGGCCTTCAGGTATTGCGGCTCCGGCTTCATGCCCATGCCGACGCCGGGCGGCGTGCCGGTCGTGATCACGTCGCCGGGCATCAGCGTCATGAACTCGCTGATGTAGCTGACCAGCGTCGCGCACGTCGAAGATCATGGTGGCGGTGGTGCCGGTCTGCTTGCGCTCGCCGTTGACGTCCAGCCACATCGACAGGTTCTGCGACGTCGCCGACCTCGTCGGCGGTCACCAGCCAGGGGCCGATCGGGCCGAAGGTGTCGCAGCCCTTGCCCTTGTCCCAGGTGCCGCCGCGCTCGATCTGGTACTCGCGCTCGGACACGTCGTTGACGACGACATAGCCGGCGACATGCGCCAGCGCGTCGTCCTTGGTGACATAGCTGGCGCGGGTGCCGATCACGACGCCAAGCTCGACCTCCCAGTCGGTCTTCTTCGAGCCGCGCGGGATCGATGACGTTGTCGTTGGGACCGGTGATGCTGCTGATCGCCTTGGTGAAGACGACCGGCTCCTGCGGCACCGGCAGGCCGGATTCGGCCGCGTGGTCGGAGAAGTTGAGGCCGACCGCGATGAACTTGCCGATCCGCGCCACCGGAGCGCCGAGACGCGGGTTGCCCTCGACCACGGGAAGCGTGCTGAGGTCGAGAGCCGCCAGCTCCTTCAGCTTGGCGGGCGACAGCTTGTCGCCGTCGATGTCGTCGATCTTGCCGGAAAGGTCGCGGATCTTGCCCTCGGCATCCAGAATTCCGGGACGTTCCTGGCCCGACGGGCCGTGGCGTAGCAGCTTCATGTCTCTTCCCTGTATTTTTGCGATATTTCTGGTTATGAGCCGGCGGTTTCCGCCGGTTCAGTTCGAACCGCGGAGTTTGGCGAGTTGGGCGTTCAGTTCGCCCACCAGTTCACGACCGGCGACTTCCGTGTATTTCTCCGTCACCGGCTTCAGCTTCTCAGCCATGCGTGACCGCTCTTCCTCCGAGACTCTCGGTAACGGTCATACCATGGCCCTTCAATTGCTCAAGCACTTTGGCGTCCATGTCACGGGACACTTGGCGCTGATAAGGCTTCACTTCCTCGGCCGCATCCATCAGCAGCTTCTGCTCGTCCGGCGCTCAGCTTGTCCCAGATCTTCTTGCTGAACAGCACGAGCAGCGGATTGTAGACGTGCCGGGTGGTGGAGAGGTATTTCTGTTCCTCGTAGAACTTCGAGGACTCGATCGAAACCAGCGGGTTCTCCTGGCCGTCCACCGTCTTGGTTTCCAGCGCCGTGTAAAGCTCGGGCAAGGGCAGAGGGACGGCGTTGGCGCCCATGGCGTTGAAGGCGTCAAGGTAAAGCGGCGCCTGGATGACGCGGATCTTCAGGCCCTGGATGTCTTCCCACTTCTCCACCGGGCGCCGGCTGTTGGTCAGGCTGCGGAAGCCATGTTCCCAGTACGACAGGCCGATCAGGCCCTTCTCCGGCAGGCGGTCCATCAGCTTCTTGCCGAGCGGGCCGTCCAGCGCCGCATCGACCTCCTGCGGGGTCTTGAACAGGAACGGCAGGTCGAACAGGACGTATTCCTTGATCTGGCCGACCAGCACGCCCGAGCCCATCATGGCCATCTCGATCGTGCCGCCCTGGAGCGAGGAGAGCGTCTGGATGTCGCCGCCAAGCGTGCCGCCGGCGAAGAGTTTGACCTTGATCTTGCCGTCGCTCTTCTGGTTGACGATCTCGGCGAACTTCTGAGCGCCGGCGCCCCAGTGATTGTCCATGTTCTGGACAAAGGCGAACTTGATCGTGCGTTCCTTGATGTCGGCGGCTTGGGCGGTGCCGGCGAGCATCATGAACCCGGTCAGCAGCAATCCGGTCGCGGACGCGGCTCAGCACATTTCCCATGGTTTCCCCTGTATTGATGATTTTATTGTTTTGTATGAAAGAGTTGTTGGGCTGCATGGCCCAACAACTCTTTCCACAAGTCAGTGATTATCGCGCGGCCGGTACTTGTGAGCGACGTCGTGGTACTTGACCGCCGGCTTCAGCACCATTCCCTCGGCGTACTGGTCGACCAGACTGCGCTGGATTTCCTGCCACGGCGTCTGGCTCTCCGGCACATAGGGCAGCCCGCCATTAGCGAGCTGCGTCCGCACCTCTTCCCGCCGCTTGGCCAGTTCCTCGTCCGAAATCAGGATATTGGCTTCGCGCCGGTTCAGGTCGATCCGCACCCGGTCGCCCGTCCTGACCAGCGCCA
Organism: uncultured Alphaproteobacteria bacterium; assembly: GCA_963848585.1. Taxonomy (GTDB): domain Bacteria; phylum Pseudomonadota; class Alphaproteobacteria; order Azospirillales; family Azospirillaceae; genus Skermanella. Next base: position 263,060 of record CAWKET010000008.1, read on the forward strand.
GACCGCCGCCCGCCGCCGCTTCCGGCGATGCGTTCAGGATCGAGGGCGAGCCCGAGGTTCCCGACTGCCGTCCGTCGCCGATGCAGGGCAGTTCGGTGATGCCGCGCTTCAGCAGTTCAGCCGGCGGGTCCATGTTGACCACCTCGGCGGCGCCGGGATGGCCGATGGGGCCGGCGCCGCGGATGAACAGAATGCGTGTGCTCGTCGATCTCCAGCGACGGATCGTTGATCCGGGCATGGTAGTCCTCGCGCCCGTCGAACACGACGGCATTGCCCTCGAACGCTTCCGGGTCGTTCGGGTCGGACAGGTAGCGCTCCCGGAACTCCGGCGAAATCACGCTGGTCTTCATGATCGCGCTGTCGAACAGGTTGCCCTTCAGGTTCAGGAAGCCGGCATCGTCCAGCATCGGCTGATCGAAGGCGCGGATCACCTCGCGGTCCTCGGTGAACTTGCCCGTGCAGTTCTCGCCGATCGTCTTGCCGTTGACGGTCTTCGCGTCCGGATGCGGCAGCCGGCCGGCGGCGATCAGTTCGGCCACGACGGCCGGCACGCTGCCCGCGCGGTGGAAGTCCTCGCCCAGGAAGCGGCCGGCCGGCTGCATATCGACCAGCAGCGGGATGCTGTGCCCGACCTTTTCCCAGTCGTCATTGCTGAGTTCCAGGCCCAGGTGCCGCGCGATGGCGTTGAGGTGGATCGGCGCGTTGGTCGATCCGCCGATCGCCGAGCAGACCGCGATGGCGTTCTCGAAGGACTCGCGCGTCATGATGTCGGACGGCTTCAGGTCCTCCCACACCATCTCCACGATGCGCTTGCCGGTCAGATAGGCCGCCGCGGCGCGGTCCTTGTGGACGGCGGGGATCGCGGCCGAACCGGGCAGCATCATTCCCAGCGCCTCGGCCAGCGAGTTCATCGTCGTGGCCGTGCCCATGGTGTTGCAGAATCCCGGCGACGGCGCGGAGGACGCGACCAGATCGACGTATTCCTTCCAGCCGATCTCGCCGGCCGTCTTCAGCTTCTTGGCGTGCCACTTGATCGTGCCGGACCCGGTCCGCTGGCCCTTGTACCAGCCGTTCAGCATCGGGCCGACCGACAGGGCGATCGCCGGAATGTTCACCGTCGCCGCCGCCATCAGCAGGGCCGGCGTGGTCTTGTCGCAGCCGGTCGTCAGCACCACGCCGTCCAGCGGATAGCCGAACAGGGTTTCGACCAGCCCCAGATAGGCCAGATTGCGGTCCAGGCCGGCGGTCGGGCGCTTGCCGGTTTCCTGGATCGGATGCACCGGGAACTCGAAGGCGATGCCGCCGGCTTCGCGGATGCCTTCGCGGATTCTCTCCGCCAGGACGATGTGCTGGCGATTGCAGGGCGACAGGTCCGAACCGGTCTGCGCGATGCCGATGATCGGCTTGCCGGATTGCAGTTCCTCGCGGGTGATGCCCCAGTTCATGTAGCGCTCGATATAGAGCGCGGTCATATCGGGGTCGTCCGGATTGTCGAACCAGATCTGCGACCTGAGTTTTACCATGGTGCCGTGCTTAGCATCAAAAGACACGATACTGCTCCCATCCCGGAAACGGGTCGGCGCATCTTGAGCCGCCGGCCCTTCTTATTGGTTGAACGCGCCAAGGTTAAGGGGCGCTTGGGATAACCGTCCAATCGAAAAGCGGAGGCTCTATGATATAACAATCCATATCGTCTGATACGTGCGGATCACAGCCGGAAATTTCGATGCCTCTGCAATCCCTGCCGCCGAACTGGTTTCTCCGCGCCCGCCTGAAGCTCCGGCATCTTCAGCTTTTCATGGCCCTGGACGAGCACCGGAACCTTCACCGCGCCGCCGCCAGCCTCAACCTTTCGCAACCCGCCGCATCCAAGCTGCTCAGCGACTTCGAGGACGCGCTGGGATTTCCCCTGTTCGACCGGCACGCCCGGGGGATCGAGCCGAACTGGTATGGCGAGTTGATGATCCGCCATGCCCGGGTCATCCTGTCCGAACTGGCGGTCGCCGGATCGGAACTGGCGGCCCTTCAGGCGGGTCACAGCGGCAAGGTCACGGTCGGGACCGTGATGGCCCCCGCCGTCGAACTGGTCGTTCCGGCGGTCGATGCGGTCAGGCGCGGGCATCCCGGCCTTCAGATCGCCGTCGATGTGGATACCAGCCCAGTCCTGATCGACCGGCTGCGGCAGGGGCAACTGGACTTCGCCATCGCGCGCATTCCGGCGGATACCGACCCTTCACCCTTCACGTATGAAGAGATCGGCGACGAGGAACTGTGCTTCGTCTGCCGGAGCGACCATCCGCTGGCGGCGCTGGAACAGGTCACGCTGGAAGACCTTGTCGGCCGGACCTGGGTCCTGCAGCCGCGCGGATCGCTGCTGCGCCGTCTGGTCCACGCGATGTTCCGGGGCAGGGGGCTGCCGATCCCGACCCAGGTGGTCGAAAGCGCTTCCGTCGTCATGTCCATGGCGATGATCGACAAGACCGACGCGCTGTCCGTGACCGCCCGCGCGCTGGCCGATCTGTATTGTTCGACCAACCGCTTCTCGATCCTGAAATTCGAGAAGCGCTTCAGCGTCGAACCCTACGGCCTCGTCCTCATAAAGGATCATCCCCTGTCGCCGGGTGCGCGGACTCTGCTGGCAGCAGTCCGGGCCGCTCTTCCGCGCCCGGCGGCGAGATGGCCTTGATGGCTGGATGACGGCATGGCACAGTGATCGAAAACATCGATCCGTGCCCGATGCGGGAGCACACCGATACCTTGTGGTTGAGCAGGTCCGCCGTCCGGCGAACGATGGACAGGCCCAGCCCGACGCCGTGAAAGCCGCTTTCCTCGACCGTGTCGATCCGGTGGAATTCCTCGAAGATTTCCTCCAGCCGGTCGGCGGCGATCCCAACCCCCGTATCCCACACTTCCAGCCGGATCATCGTTCCACGGCGCCGGCAGGCCAGCAGGATGCCGCCGCTGGTCGTGTAGCGTAGCGCATTGCCCAGCAGGTTTGCGACGATCTGGTGCAGCAGCACGGGATCGCTGACGATATCGCAGTCGCAGCCCCGGATGCGCAGACGCAGCCCGCGACTCTCCGCCAGTGGCCGGAACTCGGTCTCCAGCCGGTCGAGCAGATCGCCGACCGGAAAACTCTCCACGCGGAGCTGAACGGTGCCGCTTTCCAGACGCGACAGATCGAGCAGGCTCGACAGCATCCGCTGGCCGCTCAGATGGGCCTGATCAAGGGCCTGCAGATATTCGTAGTGGGGCGATCCCTGCAACCTCTTGTCCAGAAGATCGATGAACAGCCGCATCGCCTGGAAGGGCTGGCCCAGATCGTGGCTGGCGGCGGCCAGGAACCGGGTCTTCATCTGGTTGGCGCGGTTGGCCTCATCGCGCGCCAGCCGCAGATCGGCGGTGCGCCGTTCGACCTTGCGCTCCAGATCGGCCAGAACCGAGGAAAGCTCATCGGCAAGCTGGCTCTTCTCCATCTTCAGCTGAAGCATGGTGGAAATCCAGCGGTTCAGCTTCCAGGCCGCCGCCCACAGGCAGCAGGTGAACAGCAGGGCCAGGGCGGACATGCCGAGCCAGACGGGGCTTCCCTCCAGAGCGAGACGGATCGTCAGCGGCAGCATGCAGGGCAGCAGGAAGGCGGTCACGACGGGAAGCAGCGGCGACAAGGTGACGACCGATCCCGCCGCCATTCCGCCCAGGACAAAAGCGACGAACAGGCGGTAGAGCGGAGGTTCGGGCAACAGCAGGGCAAGCCCGATTCCCCACAGGCAGCCGGAAATTCCCGATGCGACCGTCAGGCGCAAGACCCAGCGTCCGGGATCGTCGCTGTAGCGCTGCTCGTTTTCGTGCCACTCTGAAGTGAAGAAAGCGGATGCCGGTCAATGTGACCAGCAGCCCTGACCACACGGCCACTTCGAGCACCGGCACAACCGCCGAAAGAACGCCGGCAGTCAGAAGCGGATTGATGACATTTGTCAGAAACACCAGCGGCAGTTGCCGAACAACCAGCGACACCTGTTCACTCCGGACATCGAAAGACTTCGATGTCCGACCGTCCGCGCCGACCCAAACCCTCATTTTGCTGTCCCGCCGCCTCCATCCGCAGGAATGATACAGTATCGAATGGTTGCCGTGAATTTATCTTTTTCTTTAGGAGATACTTTCCGAAACAAGCAAAATTCAGCGCAATTGGCCTGCAACTGCTTTCAGTAGCTGCGTTCCTTATCAATCGATCGCTTTTGAAAAGCGATCGTCGCAGGTCACGGAATGGTCATGCGCGTCACAGGATCGGCCATCGTTCAACGGTCATGCGGGCGCATGATTTCACTGGCGGGCATTGTGCCACATATGGGTTACTCATGCGGAGTGATTTAATACCAGCGGAGGGTGGCGGATCAGATTATATCTGGTAGCTTGCCGCTGGTTTTATGACCGAACGGATAGAGAGATTTCAAGTTGTGGATGCTCGGAGATGATTATCAGTCATACGGTGTTTCAGTCATATCTCCGGGACATGCGAATAAACTAAAATGCGATATGAAGCTTTCGTTAAGATTGCATCGGGAAATGCCGTTCATTGCGCTGGGTTTGTTAAGAAAGCGGCTGCCGGCAACCTTCCCGATGAATGAGAGGATTTGATGAGCTTCATCACCAGGACCGTCATCCGCAGCGTGCCCTTGCCGGTCTTGCCGGCATCGTGCTCGCCTCCTCCGTACAGGCGCAGAACATTTCCGGCGCCGGCGCCACGTTTCCCTATCCGGTCTATGCCCGCTGGGCGCTGGCCTATCAGCAGGAAACCGGCATCAGCATCAATTATCAGGCGATCGGCTCGGGCGGCGGCATTCGCCAGATCAAGGAGAGGACGGTCACCTTCGGCGCTACGGACAGTCCGCTGAAGCCGGAGGACCTTGAAAAGGCCGGTCTGGTCCAGTTTCCCATGATCATGGGCGGCGTCGTTCCCGTCGTGAACGTCGCCGGCATCAAGCCCGGCCAGTTGCACCTGGACGGCCCGACGCTGGCGCGCATCTATCTGGGCGAGATCGAGTACTGGAACGATCCGGCGATCAAGGCGCTGAACCCGGATCTCCCGCTTCCCGATCTGGCGATCGCTCCGATCTACCGCTCCGATGGTTCGGGCACCAATTTCCTGTTCACCAACTACCTGAGCAAGGTCAGCCCCAGCTTCCTTGAGCACGGTGGGCAGCAGCACGTCGGTCCAGTGGCCGGCCGGCATCGGTGCGCGCGGCAATGAAGGCGTCGCCGCCATGGCGACCCGCACCCGCGGCGCCATCGGTTACGTCGAATCCGCCTATGCCAAGCAGAACAAGATGACCCACGCGATCCTGAAGAACGCGGATGGGCAGTGGGTCGAGCCGGTCAGCGAAGCCTTCCAGGCCGCGGCCGCGGCGGCCGACTGGAGCAAGGCGCCCGGCTACTACATCATCCTGACCAACCAGCCCGGTGCCGGGAGCTGGCCGATCACCGGAGCCAGCTTCATTCTGATGCATCGCGAGCCGCGCGACCCCGCCGCCTCCGCTTCGGCTTTGAAATTCTTCGACTGGGCCTATAAGAACGGGGCTCATATGGCGGAGCAACTGGATTACGTGCCGATGCCGCAGAATGTGGTAGAGCTGGTCGAGCAGACATGGGCCAAGGATTTCGTCCGGGTCGATGGCGAGGCCCTGTGGGGCGGCAACAGGCAATAATCCCGCGCTGGGAACGTATCGCCGGGAACAGATCGCCGGGAACTGATTAATGACCGACACCGCTCTTCAAGCCCAAGGCCGTGCCTTGGGCGGCCTTCAGGCCAAACGCCAGATCGTGATGGACCGGGCGTTCCAATCGGCAACCGCCTTCTTCGCCTTCCTGGTGCTGGTGATCCTTGGCGGCGTTTTCGTCTCGCTGGTGATGGGGGCGCTTCCGGCGCTCAGCACCTTCGGGTTCAGCTTCGCCTATATGCAGGTCTGGAACCCGGTGACCGAGAAGTTCGGCGCCCTGGCTCCGATCTACGGCACGCTGATGACGGCGCTGATAGCCATGGCGGTCGGCATCCCGATCAGTTTCGGCATCGCGGTGTTCCTGACCGAACTGGCTCCGCCCTGGCTGAAGCGGCCGGTCAGCACCGGGATCGAACTGCTGGCCGGCATTCCCAGCATCATCTACGGCATCTGGGGCCTTTTCGTCTTCGCGCCGATCTTCCAGCAGACGCTCCAGCCGTTCCTGATCGATACGGTCGGCGAGCTGCCGCTGATCGGCCACCTGTTCGGCGGGCCGCCCTATGGCATCGGCATCTTCACCGCCGGCCTGATCCTGGGGATCATGGTGCTGCCCTTCATCACCTCGATCATGCGCGACGTGTTCGAAACCGTGCCGCCGATGGTCAAGGAATCCGCCTATGGGCTGGGCGCCACGACCTGGGAAGTGGTCTGGAAGGTGGTGCTGCCCTATACCCGCGTCGGCGTCATCGGCGGCATCATGCTCGGCCTGGGCCGGGCGCTGGGCGAAACCATGGCCGTCACCTTCGTGATCGGCAACGCGCACCGGATCGGCAAGACGCTGATGGCGCCGGGCACGACGATCTCGGCGGCCATCGCGAACGAGTTCAACGAGGCGGTCGGCGAGCTCTACATCTCCTCGCTGATAGCGCTCGGCCTGATCCTGTTCTTCATCACGTTCACCGTTCTGGCGCTCGCCAAGATCATGCTGATGCGCATGCAGAAGCGGGCAGGGGGCTGACCGTCATGAACCTCTACGCACGGCGCCGCCTGACCAGCCGGATAGCGCTGGGATTCTCCATGGCCGCGGCGGCCTTCGGCCTGTTCTGGCTGGTCGCCATCCTGTGGACGCTGTTCTACAACGGCCTGACCGCCCTGGGCGCCGACATCTTCACCCTCAGCACGCCGCCGCCCGGCATCGCCGGCGGGTTGCTCAACGCGATCTACGGCAGCGTGGTCATGACCCTGCTGGCGACGCTGATCGGCACGCCCATCGGCATCATGGCGGGGACGTATCTGGCCGAATACTCGCGCGGCAACGCGCTGGGCCAGACGATCCGCTTCATCAACGACATCCTGCTGAGCGCGCCGTCGATCATCATCGGCCTGTTCATCTACGGCGTGATGGTCGTGCCCATGGGGCACTTCTCGGCCTGGGCCGGTGCCGATGGCCCTTGCGGTCATCGTCATCCCCGTGGTCGTGCGGACGACCGAGGACATGCTGAACCTCGTGCCGGCCAGCCTGCGCGAAGCGGCCGCCGCCTTGGGCGCGCCCAGATGGAAGGTGATCGTGCTGATCGCCTACCGCGCCGCCCGCAACGGCATGATCACGGGCGTGCTGCTGGCGGTCGCCCGCATCAGCGGCGAGACGGCGCCCCTGCTGTTCACGTCGCTCAGCAACCAGTTCTGGAGCACGGATATGAACGCGCCGATGGCGAACCTGCCGGTCGTCATCTTCCGTTTCGCGCTCAGCCCCTATAAGGACTGGCAGGATCTGGCCTGGGCCGGCGCCCTGCTGATCACCGTCACGATCCTCATCATCAACATCACCGCCCGCCTGCTGGCGGGGCTCGGCTCCAAAGGACGCTGACGATAATGCAGAAGAATGTCCGCTCCTACGTGACGACCGCCGCGATGCCCGGCGGCGTCGCCGCTCCGGCCGGCGAGCTGGTCGAGAAGATGTCGGTCCGGAACGTCAGCTTCTTCTATGGTCAGTTCGAAGCCCTGAAGAGCATTTCAGTGCCGCTCTATGACCGCAAGGTGACGGCCTTCATCGGGCCGAGCGGCTGCGGCAAGTCCACCCTGCTGCGCATCCTGAACAGGATCTACGACCTCTACCCGAAGCAGCGGGCGACCGGCGAGGTCCTGCTGGACGGCAAGAACATCCTGGAGCCGGGTATCGACCTCAACCTGCTGCGGGCCAAGGTCGGCATGGTGTTCCAGAAGCCGACGCCGTTCCCGCTGACCATCTACGACAACATCGCTTTCGGCATCCGCCTGTACGAACGCCTTCCCCGCGATGAGATGGACGCCCGTGTCGAGCAGGCGTTGCGCCGCGCCGCCCTGTGGAACGAGGTCAAGGACAAGCTGAACCAGAGCGGCCTCAGCCTGTCGGGCGGTCAGCAGCAGCGCCTTTGCATCGCGCGCGCGATCGCGGTCAACCCATCGGTGCTGCTGATGGACGAACCGGCATCCGCCCTGGACCCGATCTCGACCTCCAAGATCGAGGAACTGATCGACGAGTTGAAGAGCGAATACTGCATCTGCATCGTCACTCACAACATGCAGCAGGCCGCCCGCGCGTCGGATTTCACCGCGTTCATGTATATGGGCGAACTGGTGGAGCATGGCGTCACCGAGGACCTGTTCACCACGCCCAAGCAGAAGCGAACCGAGGAATACATCACCGGCCGCTTCGGCTGAATGCCGGTATGGCCGATCCAACCGTATCCGATCACCCGTATCTGTCGTGAGTGCTTCGATTTCTTGTGTAACAGGGAACCGATGCTCACGATAAGATGGTTGAACCAGTAGAACAAGTCCCGACAGGGAAACCAGCACAAGGACGGCGCAGCAGAAAAGCGCCTTGAGAATCAACTCTCTCACCGGTTTCGATGCATGCCACAGGCTGAACGATAAGATCACTCTCCGGACTCCAGTTCGCGGTTCTTGTTGATTGCGCCAGCCATTCCGCAAGGACTTAGCATCGTGGATTGTGTCTTTAATGCTTAAATTTTATAACAATGCTATAATAATTCAATGGTTTGTCTAGAAAAGCATGTCACTACATATTGGAAAAATCATCAAGTTTCCAGAGGGGATGGGCAATAAACGGAATTTATTGCTAAATATTGATGCTAGCAGGCTTCTGCGATCACTTTCCTTCCTCTGCCTCGTCCTTTATTGTCGTGGAGAGATGCGGCATTTGCCAATCCGCGCAACGATGTTGCGCTGGCTCGCATCGGCGAATTTCGATTTTAGCTCATCCGAACCGCATTATGCGTCTTGACGATGTCCACGGATGTGCCACCATCTCCGCATATGCAAACAACGGAAAGGAGGTGATCCAATGTCTCATGGAGCAAAGCCTGTGACTGCCGCTCTGTTCGGTATCGCGGCTCTTCTGACGGCTGGGGTCGCCAGTGCCTGCCCTTCGCACCCGACCCACTCCGCTCAGGCCCCCGCCAGTGGCACGACCACTGAGCAGGGACAAAAGGCGCCGACCGAATCACGCGGCTGACACCGGCTGCACCATGGTTGAGGCGGGCCGCCCCGTGAGGGGCGGCCCGTTTCGTTTTCAGCCGTTTCGTTTTCAGTCCGGGCCGAACCGCCGCGCGATCGCATCGCCGATGCTCTTCATGAAGGACACGACCGGCCAGACGCACCATGCCTGTAGAAGGGTGGCCGCGGCGCCCACCAGCGTTCCCAGGACAAGGCCAACCGTGGTGACGCCCGTGACCTCTCCAAACGCCCCATCCGACATGCCGACCGCCGCCGCCAGCAGCAGGTAGCTGCTGTAGCGGGTCAGGCACAGCGCCAGAATGAATATGGCGACCGCTGTCAACGGACTGGCGGCCGATCCGGCGAAAACGCCGACCAGCTCGATCAAGGGCGCCAGAGCGTCACGGTGATCCATCATCCGTCCCCCCGGAACGGCAGCCGGAACAACAAGAAGCCCGCACCGCCTTTTCAATACGGCTACCGCGGCGCATCATACGCCAAAGCTCAGCCTTGCCGGAAGTCCCGATCCGATGCCTCGGCGACGCTGGACGCGGGAGGCATGCGGATGTGCCGGCTTCCCTCTTGTGGCTTTCATCGCCATCTGCGTTAGGCTAAGGCATTTCATGTTTGTTCGCTTGAGGGGAATTTGACGATGGCGTCCTACGATTTTGACCTGTTCACCATCGGCGCCGGGTCCGGCGGCGTGGCCGCCAGCCGTCGCGCCGCCGCTTACGGCGCGCGCGTGGCGATCTGTGAAGGAAGCAAGGTCGGCGGCACCTGCGTCATCCGCGGCTGCGTGCCGAAGAAGCTGCTGGTCTATGGCGGCCAGTTCCGCGACGCGTTCGAGGATGCGGTGGGCTTTGGGTGGGACGCTACGATCCCCGAATTCCACTGGGGCAAGCTGCTCGACGCCAAGGACCGCGAGATCGACCGCCTCAACCAGATCTATGTCGGCATGCTGGAAAAGGCCGGCGTCACCCTGTTCGAAGGTTTCGGCCGGCTGATCGACCGCCACACCGTCGAAGTGGCGGGCCGCCGCTACACGGCGAAAACCATCCTGATCGCGGTCGGCGGCCATCCGGTAGGCCCCAACCTTCCGGGCTTCGAACACGCCATCAGTTCGAACGAGGCGCTCGACCTGAAGGAACTGCCAAAGCGCATGGTGATCGTCGGCGGCGGCTACATCGCGGTCGAGTTCGCCGGCATCTTCAACGCGCTCGGCGTCGAAGTCACGATGATGATCCGGAGCGGCGACCTGCTGAACGGCTTCGACGACGATATCCGTCAGGCGCTGGCGCAGGAGATGCGGAAGCGCGGCATCACGATCCTGACCGGCGTCAAGCTGGACCGCCTTGAGAAGCTGGATGACGGCTACTGCGTCGTGACCAGCTTCCGGCGAACGGCATCAGACGGAACTGGTGTTCGCCGCCACCGGCCGGGTGCCCAATACCCGCAACCTCGGCCTGGAAGAGGCCGGCGTCGTCCTGGATGCGAAAGGCGGCGTGAAGGTCGATTCCTGGTCGCGCACCAACATCGACAATATCTACGCGGTCGGCGACGTCACCAACCGGGTCGCCCTGACGCCGGTCGCCATCGCCGAGGGTCGGGCCTTTGTCGAGACGATGTATAACGACAACCCGATCGAGGTCGATTACTCCAACATCCCGACCGCCGTGTTCAGCAGTCCGCCGATCGGGACCGTAGGACTGACCGAAGCCCAGGCGCGCGAGATCTGCGGCGAGATCGATGTCTACAAGAGCACGTTCCGGCCCATGAAGAACACGCTCAGCGGCCGGGACGAACGCACCATGATGAAGCTCGTGGTGGACCGCAAGAGCGACCGCGTCATGGGCGCCCATATGCTCGGGCCGGACGCGCCGGAAATCGTCCAGGGGCTCGCCATCGCGATGAATTGCGGCGCCACCAAGCGGCAGTTCGACCGCACCATCGGGCTTCATCCGTCGGCGGCGGAAGAGTTCGTCACCATGCGCGACAAGGTTCCTGACCCAATACAGCGGCAGGCGGCCGAATAATCGGGGCGCCGGGCATGTCCACCCCTGTGCGGCGGACATGCCCGACCCGAGTCGCGATCGGTTGTTTACTCTGGAAAACGCGGGCTGAACGAAGTATAGCCAGTCCTCTTGGATAAACGAAAATTGACCGGGCCTATGGCAAAGCCGTCCGGTCCATGTGGAGGTATGGTGCCATGGCCGAACGCTGGACTCCCAACACCTGGCGCTCGAAGCCTGTCAAGCAGATGCCGGTTCTATGCCGATCAGGCCAAACTGGCCGCGGCCGAGCAGCGTCTGTCCAATTATCCGCCGCTGGTGTTCGCCGGAGAGGCGCGCCGCCTGAAATCGGCCCTGGCCGATGTCGCGGGCGGCAAGGCGTTCCTGCTCCAGGGCGGCGACTGCGCGGAGAGCTTTGCCGAGTTCCATCCCAACAACATCCGCGACACCTTCCGCGTCCTGCTCCAGATGGCGGTCGTGCTGACGTTCGGCGGCGCCACGCCGGTGGTCAAGGTCGGCCGCATGGCCGGCCAGTTCGCCAAGCCGCGCTCGGCCGATACCGAAACCATCGACGGCGTCGAGCTGCCGGCATATCGCGGCGACATCATCAACGGCTTCGATTTCGAATCCGCCTCGCGTGAGCCCGATCCCGACCGCATGGTCCAGGCGTACAATCAGTCCGCCGCCACGCTCAACCTGCTGCGCGCCTTCGCCCAGGGCGGCTATGCCGACCTGCACAAGGTCCACCAGTGGAACCTCGGCTTCGTCGAGCGCAGCCCGGCGGGCGAGCGCTACCGCGATCTGGCCGACCGGCTGGACGAGACGCTGAACTTCATGGCGGCCTGCGGCATCACCGGCGATACCACGCCGCAACTGCGGGAAACCGACTTCTTCACCAGCCACGAAGCGCTGCTGCTGCCCTATGAGGAGGCGCTGACCCGCATCGACAGCACGTCCGGCGACTGGTACGACGTGTCGGCCCATATGCTGTGGATCGGCGACCGCACCCGCCAGCCCGACCATGCCCATGTCGAGTTCCTGCGCGGGGTGAAGAACCCGATCGGCCTGAAATGCGGCCCGACCAGCGACCCGGACGAGCTGATCCGCCTGATCGACATCCTGAACCCGGCGAACGAGCCGGGCCGCCTGACCCTGATCGCCCGCATGGGCTTCGAGAAGGTTCAGGACAAGCTTCCGGCGCTGATCCGCAAGGTTCAGAAGGAGGGCAGGGTGGTCGTGTGGGCCTGCGATCCGATGCACGGCAATACGATCAAGTCTTCGACCGGCTTCAAGACCCGTCCGTTCGACCGTATCCTGTCGGAGGTGAAGGACTTCTTCGCCGTTCATCAGGCCGAAGGCACCCATCCCGGCGGCGTCCATTTCGAACTGACCGGTCAGGACGTGACCGAATGCACCGGTGGCGCCCAGGCGATCACCGATCACGCGCTGGCGAAGCGGTACCATACCCACTGTGATCCGCGTCTCAATGCCAGTCAGGCTCTTGAACTGGCGTTCCTTATCGCCGAAGGTCTCAAGCGGAACCGTTTGCAGCAGGACCGGGATCGCCGGACCGCCGCGGCGGAGTGACCGGATAAAGAACCAGACCCGGAAACGGGGCCAACAAGAGCACCAGACCTTGGACAGCCAGGAAGACAGCAAGCCGCAAGACCTCAATCCGTCGGTCGCCGAAATCGCCCGCTGGACCGACACCTACTTTCTGCGGACCAAGGCCACGGTGGGCCGGTTCGGCGACAAGCGGGTAACCTACGCCATCTTCATGCGCCGGCCGGTGGTTTCGGCCCCCCGGCTGGCGCTGGAGTGGCTTGAGGGCGTCGCCAGGGAGCGCGGGTTCGAGGTCGAGATCGACCTGATCCACCGGGAAGGCCGCTGGGTCGGCGCCGGTGAGCCGATCCTGTATATCTCCGGTCCGCTCTACCATCTGGTCGATCTGGAAACGCTGCTGCTGATGAAGCTGGGTCCCGCCTGCGTCGTCGGCCTACAACGCCTTCACCATGTGCGCGGACCTGCCCAAGGTCGCCTTCCTCGCCATGGACGCCCGGCACTGCGCCGGCACCGACATGGCGGAGATCATGGCCTATGCGGCCAGCGTCGGCTCGGCTCGGGCGACGCGGAAGGTCGGCGCCATCGGCTTCATCGGCAATGCGACCGATGCCACCGCGCATTATTTCGGCCGCACCGCCGGCATGGGCACCATGCCGCACGCCCTGATCGGCTATGCCGGATCGACCGCCCGCGCCGCCGAGATGTTCCATGAGACCTTTCCCGACCAGGATCTGACCGTGCTGGTGGACTATTTCGGCCGGGAAGTGACCGATGGCCTGGAGGTTTGCCGGCGCCTGCCGGAGCTTGCCGCTTCAGGGCGGCTCAGCATGCGGATCGACACGCCGGGCGGGCGCTTCATCGAAGGGCTGGACCCGCCGGGCTCCTACGCGGTTCTCGAAAAGCACGTTCCCTCGGCGATCCGCGGCTACCGTGATGAAACCCAGCTCCGCTACCTGATCGGGACCGGCGTTTCCGCCGCCGCCATCTTCCATCTGCGCGATGCGCTGGATGCCGCCGGCTTCGACAAGGTCAAGATCGTCGCCAGCAGCGGTTTCAGCCCGGCCAAATGCCGCATCATGGCGGAAGCCCAGGCCCCGATCGACGTGATCGGCACCGGCAGCTATCTGCCGGAACGCTGGACCGAAACCTACGCCACCGCCGACATCATCGAGTATGACGGCGAGAAGCGCGTCAAAGTCGGCCGCGAGTTCCTGTTCAGGAAATAGCCGTTCCCGTCAATCGTGCTTCGCCGCTCATTCGATCCGCCGTCAGTCTCAGGTCACATCCGGCAAGCCGGAAAGAAATTTTATGGCTTGCTCGCGTATTTCGCTTTCCGATGTAATCCTTTGGTCATAGAACCTGCGCAGAATCGCGTGATCTGGTGCGGGTGACTTTGGGGAGCGGGAACGGGATGGCGAATAAACTGGATCGCGAAGTGCGGCTGGCGTTTCTGGGTATCGATGACGATACCCGTTCGGCACTGAAGGGATTCACTCCCGTTCTGGAAGCGACGCTGCCTAAGCTGCTGGAGCGTTTCTATGCTCATATGGCGGCCAATCCCGATACGCGCGCCATGCTGTCGGGGGTGCCGATCGATCATCTGAAGAGCGCCCAGAGCCGCCACTGGACCAGTCTGTTCGCGGGCACCTTCGACGAGGCGCAACTGGACCGCACGGTCGCCATCGGCACCACGCACCAGCGAATCGGGCTGGAGCCGCGCTGGTATATCGGCGGCTATGCCCTGGCGATGACGGAACTCATGACCGCCGCCGTCGATCGCTACCGCTGGCAGCCGGCGAAATTGAAGAGCGTCCTCCGCGCCATCGTGCAGACCGTCTGTCTCGACATGGATCTGGCGATCTCCTGCTATATCGAATCCGGTGACGAGAACCGCCAGAAGGAACTCTGGCAACTCGCCGATACCCTTGAGACGGAAGTTCACTCCGTCGTCAGCCATGTCGCCGAAAGCGGCGGGCATGTCGCCGACGTCACCCGCCGGACCTCGGCGGCGATCGACCGCGTCGCCGGGCAACGCGGTCGCCGTCGCGTCCGCCGCCGAAGAAGCGACCGCCAGCTTCGAGACGGTCGCCGCCGCCGGCGAGGAACTGTCCGCTTCCGTGTCGGAGATCAGCCGTCAGGTCAACGAGTTCGCGCAGCGTCACGCGGCAGGCGGTCGATCAGGCGGCCGCCGCCAATGATTCGGTCAACGGCCTTGCCCACGGCGGCCGGCGAGATCGGTCAGATCGTCCGGGTCATCAACGAAATCGCCAGCCAGACCAACCTGCTGGCGCTCAATGCCACGATCGAGGCCGCCCGCGCCGGAGAAGCCGGCAAGGGCTTCGCCGTCGTCGCCAACGAGGTCAAGGCGCTGGCCAACCAGACGGCCCGCGCGACCGAACAGATTTCCGCCCAGATTTCCCGCATCCAGGCTGAAACCGAAAAGGCGGTCAGCGGCATCCAGACCATCGTCGGCGTGATCCACGAGGTGGAGGCGATTTCCGCCGGGATCGCCGCCGCGATCGAAGAACAGACCGCCTCGACCGGAGAGATCAGCCGAAGCGTGCTGGAAGCCGCCGCCGGAACGCGGCAGGTCGCCAGCAACATCACGGAAGTCGCCCATGACACGGGTCAGGCTTCCGACCTGATGCACGAGGTCCACAGCGTCACCGGAACGATGACGACCCAGGTCGGCAGCCTTCAGAATGAAATCGACCGGCTGATGAGCACGATGCGAACCCACAAGGTGTTCGACCGCCGTATTCACCAGCGCCAACCCGTCAGCTTCCAGATTTCCATCTCCAGCAGTGGCGGCGCCTCGCGCAATGTCCAGATGATCAATCTGTCGGCCGGCGGCGCCGCCCTGGTCGGCTTCGTCGAAGGATCGAGCGGCGGTCTGATCGACCTGAAGCTGCCTGGGACTGGCGGGGAACCTGCGCGGCCAGATCCTCTCCGCCGACCAGAGCGCGACACACTTGAAGTTCGAACGGGTGCTGGCTGCCGGCGAAGTGGCCGGTATCCTGCGGGCGTCGGGCTCGGCCGCCGCCTGACGCTGCCTGCAAGGCCTGGAGCATTGCCTGGAAGCCGGATTCTCTCTGGAAGCATTGACAGGGCGGGGATGCTTGATACCTTCGCCGGCGACAGCACCCAAGGAACCGACGCACCATGACAGACCGCATCGCCATCGCATTGGCCCAGCTCAATCCGACTGTCGGTGCGATAGCGGCGAACATCGACCGTATCCGCACGGCGCGGGCTGAAGCGGCGGCGCGGTCTTCGGATCTGGTGGTCTGCCCGGAGTTTTCGGTATCCGGGTATCCCACCGGTGATCTGGTGACGAAGCCCTTCTTCCTTGATGCGGTCGAGGCGGCGGTTCGGGAGTTCGCCGGCGAAACCTCGGATGGCGGTCCCGCCGTCCTGCTGGGCGCGCCATGGCGCGCTGACGGCAAGGTTTATGACGCGGTACTGCTGCTCGATGCCGGCGGCATCGCGACGGTGCGTTTCAGCCATGTCCCGCCAAGCGGACGCGCGACTCCGCTGTTCGCGGCCGGACCGGTGCCGGGGCCGCTCAATTTTCGCGGCGTCCGCTTAGGGGTGCTGGTCGGCGACGATATCTCCACCCCCGACGTGGCGGAGGCTCTGGGGGAATGTGGCGCCGAACTGCTGGTTCACGCATCCGCCATCCCCTTCGCGACCGATGTTCAGGACAGGCGGATAAACGTAGCGGTCGCACGGGTGACCGAGACGGGCCTGCCCCTGGTCTGCGCCAATCAGACCGGCGGACAGGATGAGCTTGTCTTCGATGGATCATCCTTCGCACTGGGAGCGGATCGCGCGCTGAAGGCTCACGCTCCCGCTTTCCGGGAAGCCTTGCTGGTGACGCGCTGGGAGCGCGGCGACGATGGGGTTTGGGCGGGCAGGGAGGGTGAGCTGGCGCCGCCGCCCTCCGGCCATGACGCCATCTGGCAGGCGCTCACTCTCGGACTGCGCGACTATGTCAACAAGAACGGCTTCGCCGGGGTCGTCATCGGTCTTTCAGGCGGCATCGACAGCGCGCTTGCCGCGGCCGTGGCGGTCGATGCGCTTGGCGCCGAGCGTGTCCGCCCGGTATTCCTGCCATCGCCCCACACGTCCCGGCAAAGCCGGATCGATGCCTGCGAGGTGGCGGAACTCCTCGGCTGCAAGCCTTGAGGAAATCCCGATCGATCCGGCCCTCCGGGCATTCGACACCATGCTCGGGCCACTCTTCGCCGGCCGCGAGCCCGACGCCACGGAAGAAAACATCCAGGCGAGGTCGCGCGCCGTCACCCTGATGGCGCTGTCGAACAAGTTCGGCACACTCGTGCTGTCGGCCCTCAACAAGTCGGACCTTTGCGTCGGTCACGCCACCCTCAACGGCGACGTCTTCAACGGCTTCGCGGTTCTTCGCGACGTCTACAAGACCGATGTCATCGCACTCGCCCGCTGGCGCAATGGCGCTCTGCCCGCTGGCGCCCTGGGACCCGCCGGGCGGATCGTTCCGGAGCATGTCATCACCCGCCCGCCCAGCGCTGAACTGAAGCCGGGCCAGACCGACGTGGACAGCCTGCCGCCCACCGATATCCTCGACGACATTCTCCACTGCCTGATCGATCAGGATATGGAGACGGCAGCTATCCTTGAGCGCGGCCATGACCTGATAACGCTGGAGCGCGTCTGGCGCATGGTGATCCACGCCGAGTACAAGCGCCGTCAGGCGCCTCCCGGCGTCAGGCTCGGGACCGGTAGCGGCAATCGCCGCTATCCCATCACCAACAGCTTCGCCGCCCTGTCCTGAAGCCTGAATTCCGAGCCGAAAGCCGAACGGCCAATCCGCCGCATCGCAAATGCGACTGACTTGCAGTATGTTCCCGGTCACTGCCGATTGCCCGCTTGCGTGACCGAGAAGCCGATGCGTTCCCTTGCCGTCCTTATCCTGTTCAGCGTGCTTGGCCCCCTTGCCGGCACTGGCCGGGCAGCCGCTCGATCCGGCCGCCGCGTCCGTACTGGCCGACTTCGTCCGCCCGACGACGGTCCCTTATCCGGACGACAATCCCTACAGCAAGGCGAAGGTCGAACTGGGGCGCAAGCTGTTCTTCGACACCGCCCTGTCGGGCGACGGCAGCCGGTCCTGCGCCACCTGTCACGCTCCCGTCTCCGGCTGGCAGGATGGCGTTGCCCGGCACGAAGCCCTCGACGGCACCCTGCTGGGCCGCCGCACCCCGTCGGCGCAGGACGGCGCATGGGGCGAGCTGTTCTTCTGGGACGGCAGGGCGGCCAGCCTGGAAGCCCAGGCGCTCGGGCCGGTTCAGAGCGCGCTGGAGATGAACCAGACGCTGGACGGCATGGTCAAAACCCTGACCGCCAATCCCGAATACGCCGGCCTCTTCGCCACGGCTTTCCCCGAGAACCCGCGCATCACGCCCGATACGGTCGCCAAAGCCATCGCCACCTTCGAGCGCAGCCTCGTGTCCGGCGACGACGCCGTTCGACCGCTGGGTCGGCGGGCGATCCGAAGGCCATCAGCCCGGAAGCGAAGCGCGGCTTCGACATCTTCACCGGGCCGGCGGGTTGCGTCTCCTGCCATTCCGGCTGGCAGTTCACCGACCACGCCTTCCATGACATCGGCCTGCCCGGCGACGATCTTGGCCGGGGCGCCATCATCAAGGTTCCGGAACTGAACCACGCCTTCAAGACCCCGACGCTGCGCAATGTCGCCGACCGGGCGCCCTACATGCATGACGGCTCGATCGGGACGCTGGAGGGGGTGGTGGAGCATTACCGCAGCGGCATCGTCCAGCGTCCGACCCTGTCGCCCGACCTGCCCCGGATCGATGCTCTGTCCGACCGCGACATCACCGACCTCGTGGCGTTCCTGCATACCCTCAGTCCCGATCCCGCCACGGCGGCCGACAGCCTGACCGCATCCGCACCAAGCGCCTCGGCGGCGGCGAATACGCTGACCATCGTGCAGAAGGACAAGCAGTTCAGCGAACGGCATGTCCACATCCAGGCCGGGTCAGGCGCTCACCATCGAGAACCAGGATACCCGCGCGCACAATATCCAGGTGTTCGATGAGAACCTGGAGTTCAACAGCGGCTATCAGGAACCGGGCGAGCATGTCAGCCTGCCCTTCACGCAAGCCGGCACCTACCATGTCTTCTGCGGCATCCACCCCAAGATGAAGCTTCAGGTGGACGTGAAGTAAACGCGGGTTCGGAGTTTCCATCATTTCACACAGGCTCGTGGTGTGCTATCCGTCCGGCCCTGGTTTCCGGAAAACATCGCATCCCCATGAGCCGAGCCCCATGAGCGTCGCCGTCCGTTTCGCTCCCAGTCCGACCGGTATGCTCCATGTCGGCAACATCCGTCTGGCGCTGATCAACTGGCTGTTCGCCCGTTCGCAGAACGGCAGTTTCCTGCTGCGCCTGGACGATACCGATCTGGAACGTTCGACGGCGGAGTTCGCCGCCGGGATCGAGCGGGATCTGAGCTGGCTCGGCCTGGACTGGGACCGCTTCGCCCGCCAGTCCGACCGCCTCGACCGCTACGATCTGGCGATGGAAGCGCTGAAGCGCGACGGCAGGCTTTATCCCTGCTACGAGACGGCGGAAGAGCTGTCGCTGAAGCGCAAGAGCCTGCTGGGACGCGGGCTGCCGCCGATCTACGATCGCTCCGCGCTGAAGCTGACCGACGACGACCGGGCGCGCCTGGAGGCGGAGGGGCGCAAGCCGCACTGGCGTTTCCTGCTCCAGCACGAGCCGGTCGAATGGGACGATCTGGTGCGCGGTCATCAGCACTTCCATGGCCGCGACCTCAGCGACCCCGTCCTGATCCGGGAGGATGGCCGCATCCTCTATACCCTGTCGTCGATCGTGGACGATATCGAACTTGGCATCACCCACGTGATCCGGGGTGAGGACCACGTCGCCAATACGGCCGTGCAGATCCAGCTCTGGCAGGCGCTCAACGGGCCGGTGCCGACATTCGCCCATCTTCCGCTGCTGAGCGACGCGACCGGCGCCGCCCTGTCCAAGCGGCTCGGCAGCATCAGCATCGCCAGCCTGCGCGACGACGAGGGCGTGGAGCCCATGGCGATCAACAGCCTGCTGGCGAAGCTCGGCACCTCCGACGCGATCGAAGCCCGGCTGTCGCTGGCTGAACTGGTGGCCGAATTCGACATGGCGAAGGTGTCGCGCGGCGCGCCCAAGTTCGATCCGGAAGAACTGAAGCGCCTCAACGCCCGCGTGCTCCACGCGACCCCGTTCCAGGCCGTGGCGTCCCGGCTCGCCGCCAAGGGCTTTGCGGGAGTGGACGAGGTCTTCTGGAACGCCGTGCGCCCCAACCTGTCGCGGCTGGACGATATCGCCGAATGGTGGCACGTCGCGCGTGAGCCGATCCAGCCCGTGATCGAAGATCCCGATTTCGCCGCCGCCGCGTCATCCCTGCTGCCGGCCGAGCCGTGGGACGACACGACCTGGGGCGCCTGGACCAATGCTGTCAAGACGGCGACCGGCCGCAAGGGAAAAGCCTTGTTCATGCCCCTGCGTCAGGCTCTGACCGGCCTGGATCATGGACCGGAACTCAAGAATTTGTTACCTCTAATAGGCCGCGAACGGGCAAGCGCCCGGCTCGCCGGACAGGTTTCTTAAGGATAAACCGGTGCCGCTCGATCTTTTCAATACGCTGACCCGCCGGAAAGAACATTTTGAACCGCTGGTGGCGGGGAAGGTGGGCCTCTATGTCTGCGGCCCGACCGTCTATGATTACGCCCATATTGGAAACGCGCGGCCGGTGGTCGTGTTCGACGTGCTGTACCGGCTGCTCAAGCACCTCTATCCGGAGGTCCGCTACGTCCGCAACATCACCGACGTGGACGACAAGATCATCGACCGGGCAAGCCAGAGCGGCGAGCCGATCGACAGCGTGACCGCCCGCACGACGGAAGCGTACCACCAGGACATGGCGGCGCTGAACGCGCTGCCGCCCGATATCGAGCCACGGGCGACCCGTCATATCGCCCAGATGGTCAGCATGATCGAAAAGCTGATCGCGCAGGGCAACGCCTACGAGGCGGACGGCCATGTCCTGTTCAGCGTCCCCTCCATGCCCGATTACGGCAAGCTTTCCCGCCGCTCGCGCGACGAGCTGATCGCGGGCGCGCGGGTCGAAGTGGCGCCCTACAAGCGCGATCCGGCCGACTTCGTGCTGTGGAAGCCGTCCACGGACGATATCCCCGGCTGGCCGAGCCCCTGGGGACGCGGCCGGCCCGGCTGGCATATCGAGTGCTCGGCCATGGCCGCCGAGCATCTGGGGGAAACCTTCGACATTCACGGCGGCGGGCTGGACCTGATCTTCCCGCACCATGAGAACGAGATCGCGCAATCCGTCTGCTCCCACGGTGGAGCGCCGCTGGCGCGCTACTGGGTGCATAACGGCTTCCTGACCGTGGAAGGCGAGAAGATGTCCAAGAGCCTGGGCAACTTCTTCACCGTGCGCGACCTGCTGGGCGAGTTCCCCGGCGAGGCGATCCGCCTGACCCTGCTCGAGCGCCCATTACCGTCAGCCGCTGGATTTCACCCGCGATCTGCTGCGCCAGTCCAAGGGCAACCTCGACCGCTGGTACAACGCGCTCCGCTGCGCCGATGAGGCTCCGGCCGAAGTCTGAAGTTCCGTTCGAGGTTCTGGCGGCGCTTGAGGACGACCTGAACACGCCCATGGCGATCAGCCATGTCCACGGGCTGGCGACGGCGCTCAACAAGGCGACCGATCCGGCGGAGAAGGCGGCGCTGAAGGGCAAGCTCCTGGCGGCGGGGCGCCTGCTCGGCATCCTGCAACAGGACCCGGTCGCGTGGTTCCAGGGCGACGCCGACGATGCGGCCAGCGGAAGACGCCGCCGTTATCGAAGACCTGATCGAGCGCCGCAAGGAAGCCCGCAAGTCGAAGAACTTCGCCGAAGCCGACCGGATTCGCAAAGAACTGACGGACATGGGCATCGTGCTTGAGGACGGCCCCGGCGGCACCACCTGGAAGCGGGCATGACCATGGGCGAGCGGATCTACCTGTTCGACACGACGCTTCGCGACGGCGCGCAGACCCAGGGCGTCGATTTCTCGGTTGCCGACAAGGTGGCGATCGCGCGGGAACTGGACCTGCTGGGCATCGACTATGTCGAAGGCGGCTGGCCCGGCGCCAATCCGACCGACGACGCCTTCTTCGCCGATCCGCCGGAACTCCGCAACGCCACCTTCACGGCCTTCGGCATGACCCGCCGCCCCGGCCGCAGCGCCGCCAACGATCCGGGGCTTGCCGGCCTGATCGGGGCCAAGTGCGACGCGGTCTGCATGGTCGGCAAGACCTGGGACTTCCATGTCGATGTCGCGCTGAACATCCCGCGCGACGAAAACCTGGAACTGATCCGCGACAGCATCGCCCTGATCGTTGAGCGCAAGGGCGAGGCGCTGTTCGACGCCGAGCACTTCTTCGACGGCTACAAGGCCAATCCCGACTACGCGATGCAGTGCCTGCTGGCGGCCTATGAAGCCGGCGCCCGCTGGATCGTCCTGTGCGACACCAACGGCGGCACGCTGCCGGACGAGGTCGAGAGCATCGTCCGCGCGGTGGCGGAGCGTATTCCCGGCACCAGCCTCGGCATCCACACCCATAACGACACGGAAAACGCCGTCGCCAACTCGCTGGCGGCGGTGCGCGCCGGCGCCCGGATGGTGCAGGGGACGCTGAACGGGCTGGGCGAGCGCTGCGGCAACGCCAACCTCGTCTCGCTGATCCCGACGCTCATGCTGAAGATGGGCTTCGAGACCGGCATTTCCGCCGAGGGTCTGCGCCGTCTCTCCCATGTCTCGCGCACCCTGGACGAGCGGCTGAACCGCGCGCCCAACCGGCACGCTCCCTATGTGGGGGAAAGCGCCTTCGCCCATAAGGGCGGCCTGCATGTCTCGGCGGTCGAAAAGGACCCTGCCAGCTACGAGCATGTCGAGCCCGCGACGGTCGGCAACCGGCGGACCATCGTCGTCTCCGATCAGGCCGGCCGGTCGAACCTGCTCGCCCGCTTCCGCGAGATCGGCATCGAGATCGACGCCAAGGACGAGCGGATCAACACCCTGGTCGATCTGGTCAAACGCCGCGAGTATGACGGCTACGCCTATGACGGCGCCGAGGCCAGCTTCGAACTGCTGGCCCGGCGCGGCTTGGGCGAAGTGCCGGACTTCTTCCGCCTCCAGTCCTTCCGCGTCATCGACGAGCGGCGCTGGAACGCGAGGAACGAGCTGATCACCCTGTCCGAAGCCACCATCAAGCTGGACGTCGGCGCCCAGTCCGTCATGACGGTGGCGGAAGGGAACGGCCCCGTCAACGCGCTGGACACCGCTCTGCGCAAGGCGCTGCTGCCGGTCTATCCGGCGCTTGGAGGGACTGCGGCTGGTGGACTACAAGGTTCGCATCCTGACCCCCAACGACGGCACCAAGGCCGTCACGCGGGTGATGATCGAGAGCACCGATGGGCATGGCAACCGCTGGACCACGGTCGGCGTCTCGGCCAACGTGATCGATGCCTCCTACAACGCGCTGCACGACAGCATCACCTACCGGCTGTTCCGCGCGTCAGGCGCCGGGACGCCGCACGCATCAGCCGACAGCAGATAGTGACATGGCAGGAACCAACCCGATGCGGGAGGCCGTTCTCGGCGGCCCCGCCATCATTCTGATCGAACCGCAACTCGGCGAGAACATCGGCACCTGTGCCAGAGCCATGCTGAACTGCGGCCTGACCGACCTGCGTCTGGTCCGGCCGCGCGACGGCTGGCCCAGCGGCAGCGCCAAGGCGGCCGCGTCCGGCGCCGATATCGTGCTCGACAACGCCCGCCTGTGCGACACGACGGAGGAGGCGATCGCCGACCTCTCGCATGTGTTCGCGACGACCGCCCGCAACCGCGGCATGATCAAGCGCATCATGACCCCGCGCGAAGCGGCGGTGGAAATGCGGGCGCAGTCCTCCGCCGGCCTCACGACCGGCGTGCTTTTCGGACCCGAGCGCACCGGCCTGTTCAACGACGATCTGGCGCTGGCCGACACCAGCCTGACGGTCCCGCTCAACCCGTCGTTCAGTTCGCTCAATCTGGCGCAGGCGGTGCTGCTGATCGGGTATGAATGGTATCAGACCGGCGACGTCACTCCCGGCCGCTATCTCCATACCGGCGCCACCCGTGCGGCCCGGAAAGAAGAGTTGGTGAACTTCTTCGACCATCTTGAGCAGGAGCTGAGCGGCGGCGGATTCTTCTCATCGCCGGAAAAGAAACCGTCAATGATTAGATCAATAAGAAATTGTTTTCAGCGGATGGATATGACGGAACAGGAAGTCCGTACTTTCCACGGGATCGTTTCCGCTTTGACTGGCCGCAAGAGAGTCTACACCCAAAGAATAGGTATGATCGGATATCTTTGTAACTGCAATTTAGTGGCATGCCGCTTGCTGATACTCCGATATATCTTGATCGGAGGATGCAATGAACTTCACGAAATTCGGCCAAAGCCTCAATCGCGCATTCCGCCATTTGCAAATTGCGGGGCAAGGTGCGAATCCCAAAGCCAAATTGACCGAAGCTGGCATTCTGCTGAGCGATGCTTCGGAGGAAATCGAATCCGCCCTTGAGGATATCGAGCGGGCCAACCTCAACGGCAACGCCAAGGCGGATCTTTACGAAGCGACAGCCTTGATCCACGAAGCCATGCAACTCGTCACCGGGGTTCATCAGCGATTGGCGTAATGGCATGAATGGCAATCATGAACCTCGCCGCTGGAATCATCAGTCGGATCAGGCGAAGACTGGTTCCGGCGGTGGATTTCATGGCCTTTCCCTGTCAATTCAGGGCGACAGTATTTGACTTTGCTCTCCCCATCCGTATAGTGCGGCGCTTCCTCCCAAGAAGGTGGGCGTGCATGTGGTAACGCCCCGTCCGCGGTCGTTTGAAACCGGCAGGACCTATTGGGACAACAAACAGTGCTGAAAGCGATAATCGTATGAGCAAGCGTCAAGAGTCCAAGTATAAGATCGACCGCCGTTTGGGCGTCAACCTCTGGGGCCGCCCCAAGAGCCCGATCAACCGCCGTGAGTATGGCCCCGGCCAGCATGGTCAGCGCCGCAAGAAGCCGTCGGACTTCGGTCTGCAGCTGATGGCCAAGCAGAAGCTGAAGGGCTACTACGGCAACATCGGCGAGAAGCAGTTCCGCCGTCTCTACGCCGAAGCCGTCCGCCGCCGTGGCGACACCGGCGAGAACCTGATTCAGTTGCTGGAGCGTCGTCTTGATGCGGTCGTCTACCGCATGAAGTTCGTGCCCACCCCCTTCGCCGCCCGTCAGTTCGTCAACCACGGCCATGTCCGTGTCAACGGCAAGCGGCGTCAACATTCCGTCCTATCAGGTCAAGGACGGCGACGTGATCGAGGTCAAGCAGAAGTCCAAGCAGATGGCGCTGGTCCTCGAAGCGATCGCTTCGGGTGAGCGCGACATCCCCGATTACCTGGACGTTGATACTGGCGCCCTGAAGGGCACCTTCGTGCGGGCTCCGGCCTTCGCCGACGTGCCGTATCCGGTCCAGATGGAACCGAACCTCGTGGTCGAGTTCTACAGCCGCTAATCATCGGCTGACGAGAACTTCGAAAAGGGCCGCCTGTGCAAACAGGCGGCCCTTTCTTTATCTCAGCGCCTGAATTCAGTGCCGCGCGCGATGCATGAGGAAAGCATCGGTGCTGTAGATCGCCAGGGCCAGCCAGATAAGCCCGAACGCGATGCCGTGAGCCCCGGTGAACTCCTCGCCGAAAACCATGCACGCCGATCGCCAGTTGCAGCGTCGGGGACAGATACTGCATCAGGCCCATGGTCGACAGCTTCAGCCGCTGGGCGCCCAGATTGAAGAAGATCAGGGGCAGGGCGGTGATGACGCCCGATATGACCAGCAGCGACGCCATGCCGGGAGCCTGAAGCGAGAATGTCGCCGTACCATCGCCCCACAGCCAAAGCAGATAGCCCAGCGCCAACGGCGTCAGCATCGCCGTTTCGACCAGCAGCCCGACCAGCGGATCGATGGCGGCCTTCTTGCGGATCAGGGCATAGAAGCCGAACGACGTCGCCAGCGTCAGCGAGATCCACGGCAACTCCCCCAGATTGACAAGCAGGCTGATGACGCCGAGCGTCGCCAGTCCCACGGAGAGCGCTTGTTTGCGGTTCAGCCGCTCTCCCAGGAACAGCATGCCGAGCAGGACATTGACCAGCGGGTTGATGTAATAGCCCAGGCTGGTCTGCACGATATGGTCGCTGTTGACGGCCCAGATGAAGAGCCCCCAGTTGGTCGTCACCAGGGCCGTCGTCACGCATAGAGACCGACCTTGCGCAGGCTGGAGAGCGCGCGCGGCACGTCGCGCAGGTCCCGCAGCACCGCGACCAGGACGATCATCAGCAGGAGCGACCAGATCACGCGATGGGACAGGATCTCGATCGGCGTCGCCGGCTTCAAGCGCCCGGAAGAACAGGGGCGCCAATCCCCACATGAAGAAGGCGCCCACGGCATAGAGAATGCCGACAACGGCGGGATCGACGGGCGCCCGCGCGATGCGCGCGTCGGACGTCTCCCTGTGAAAGAATGTTTGGCGATTGGGACATATCCGCTGATTAACACGTCAGCAGACAAAGCTGTCCATCCGCACATCTGCGTCCAGGGCATGACTGTCCTGCGGCGCCGGACGCAGTGTCCTTCCTCAGGCGCTCCGCAGCTTCTGAAGGAAGCTGTCGACCGTGCTGCGCAGGTCCGTCGCCTTCTGGTTCACGGCACTGGCGGAGCGCATGACCTCATCGGCCGTCCTGCCGGTGTTCTCCGCGGACGAAGCGACACGTTCGATATCGCTGTTGACCCGGCGGGTACCGTCGGATGCGGTGTCCACATTATGGGCGATGGTCCGGGCGGCGCCGCTCTGCCGCTCGACGGCGGCGGCGATTTCGGTCACGATCCCGCCGATCTGCTGGATGGTCCGTGCGACATCCGTCATGGTGGCGACGGCGCGGCCGGTGACTTCCTCGATCTGCTGGATCTTCTGCGTCACTTGCTCGGTCGCACGGCTGGCCTGACCGGCCAGATTCTTGACCTCACCGGCGACGACGGCGAAGCCTTTGCCGGCTACGCCGGCCCGTGCCGACTCGATGGTCGCATTGAGCGCCAGCAGGTTGGTCTGCTCCGCGATCTCGCCGATCATGCCGACCACCTGCCCGATTTCCCGGACGGTGTCGCTCAGGCCGGCGACGACCTCGTTGGTGGTGGAAACCTGCTGCATGCCGACGCGGGTCACGGTCGTCGCCTGACCCGTCTGCCGCTCGATCTCCTCAATGCTGTCGGACAGGGCCTTGGCGGCGGAAGCAAGGCTCTCGACGCTGGCCGATGATGTGCGGGAAGTCGATGCGATCGCGGCCGACCGCTCCTGCGCATCGGAGCAGGAAGTCAGCATGATGGCCGCGTTCGACTGCAGGTCGGTGGCGGCGCCCGACAGGGTTTCGACGACATGGCCGACGCTTTCGTCAAGCCGGTTGGCGAGATCGCCCAGGACGCGCCGCCGTTCAAGTTCGGTCTGCTGCTTCAGCGCCGATTGCTCCGCTTCCAGGCGAAGCTTTTCCACCGTGTTCTGCTTCAGGACCAGCACGGCGCGCGCCATGACCCCGATCTCATCGACATGGTCGGCGTAGGGAATCGTCACGGACTGCTTGCCGCCGGCCAGCTGGTCGATGGCGCCGGTCAGGTGCATCAGCGGATTGACCACCCGGCTGCGGGTGAACCACAGGAAGAAGAGCCCGACCGAGATCAGAGTGGCGATCGTCGCGACACTGCCCCAGGTGACCAGGAACGACATCAGGGAGACGGTCGAGGTCAGAGCCTCCGCACCCTCGATCCTGTTGTTCGTCATCAGCGTTTCCCAGTCGTGGGAGAAGCGCCGCAGCCCGAGCAGCACCAGAACCGACATGGAAGCGCCGACGACGCCGATTCCCAGCAGCGCGAAGGCGACCGCCGAGCCCAGAAAGCGCAACGTCAGCCGGCTGGTGAAACTGCCGACCCCTGCCGCGCCCGATCCGCCTGACATAACGGAACCCTTTATTGCTTTTATCACTCGATAACTTTGACTTTGCTCACTAAGCATTACCGACCGCTTAACATTCGGGCAACTTAAGTAATAGGAAAGGTGATCTACCACGCAAAAAGGGCTCCGCAAGCGGAGCCCTTTCTGTTCGTCAAGCCTATGACCTGGGATGAAATCCTCAGGCCTTTACCTGAACGTCGATGCCATTGGTGCTGAGCAGTTCCTGAAGTTCGCCGGACTGGTACATCTCCCGGACGATGTCGCAGCCGCCCAGGAACTCGCCCTTGACGTAGAGCTGGGGAATGGTCGGCCAGTTGCTGAACTGCTTGATGCCTTCGCGAATGCTCGGGTCGGTGAGCACGTCGATGCCCTTGAACTTGACGCCCAGATGGGTCAGCACCTGCACCACGGTGGACGAGAAGCCGCACTGCGGGAACACAGGCGTACCCTTCATGTAGAGGACGACATCGTTGGACTCGATGTCGCTCTTGATCCGCTCTGCTACGGAGTTATCCATATCTCGATATCCTCGTCAAAACGACCGGCACCGGGGCCCGGTCAAGCGTCTTTCGGAACAGATGTCTGCAAAGCAAGGGCGTGAAGCTCGCCGCCCATGCGTCCCTGCAAAGCATCATAGACCATTTTGTGCTGCTGAACGCGCGTCTTGCCTTTGAAGGTCGCGGACTCGACATAGGCGGCGTAATGGTCGCCATCACCACGCAGATCTTCGATCCGCACCTCGGCATCAGGGATGCCTTCTTTGATCAGGCTCTCGATGAGAGCAGCGTCCATCGCCATTTTCAGCCTTCCCGCTCAGCTCGTGAACTCATTCCAGACTGCCCGCCATGTATTCGGGCAGCCAAGCCTCATGGGCCGTTTTCAGGCCACCTACCGATATGGCGTCACCGCCATTCAGTTTCAACGCGGCGCCGCCTGTGGTGCCAAGTCGCAGCACCGGCACTCCGGCGGCCTTGGCCTGCGCCAGAACAGCGTCGGCATCGGTCGTCGTGACGACATAACGTCCCTGATCTTCGCCGAACAGGAAGCCCGCGGCATCGGCACCGGCCGGCAGGTCGATGGACGCGCCCAGATTGCCGGCCATCGCCATTTCCGCCAGCGCCACCAGCAGACCGCCGTCCGACAGGTCATGGCAGGCGGTGATCGCGCGCTTCCCGATCAGGTCGCGGACGAAATCGCCGTTCCGCTTCTCGGCCGCCAGATCGACCGGCGGCGGCGAACCTTCCTCGCGGCCATGGATCTCGCGCAGATAAAGCGACTGGCCGACATGGCCCTTGGTCTCGCCGATCAGCAGGATCGCCTGATCCGCCGCCTTGAAGGCGATGTTGACCGCCAAGGTCGCATCGGACAGCAGCCCGACGCCGCCGATCGCCGGAGTCGGCAGGATCGCTTCGCCGTTCGTCTCGTTGTAGAGGCTGACATTGCCCGAGACGACGGGGAATTCCAGCACGTTGCAGGCGTCGACCATGCCCTGGATGCAGCCGGCGAACTGCCCCATGATCCGGGGCTTCTGCGGATTGCCGAAGTTCATGTTGTCGGTGATGGCGAGCGGCGTGGCGCCCACCGCCGTCAGGTTGCGCCATGCTTCGGCGACGGCCTGGGCACCGCCCCGGACCGGGTCGGCGAAGCAGTAGCGCGGCGTGCAGTCCGTCGTGATGGCAAGCGCCTTGTTGGTCCCATGGACACGGACCACGCCCGCGTCGCCGCCGGACAGCGCGATGGTGTCGGCGCCGACCTGACTGTCGTACTGCTCCCAGATCCAGCGGCGCGACGCCAGATCGGGGCAGCCGATCAGGCGGTGCAGGATCTCGGTGGCCGGGCCGGGCAGGGGGACCGTCGCGGCGTCGATATCGGCCTGCGGCGGGGTCGGCTCCCACGGACGCTCGTAGAGCGGCGCGCGATCGACCAGCGGCGCCACTTCCAGGTCGCAGTAGGTTTCGCCATGCATCTTCAGCACCAGCCGGCCGGTGTCGGTGACGCGGCCGATGACGGCGAAGTCCAGTTCCCACTTGTCGAAGATCGCCTTCGCCAGTTCCTCGCGGCCCGGCTTCAGCACGATCAGCATGCGCTCCTGGCTTTCCGACAGCATGATCTCGTACGGGCTCATGCCCGTCTCACGCTGCGGCACCGTGTCCAGGTTCAGCTCGATACCCAACTCGCCCTTGCCGGCCATCTCGACCGAGGAGGAGGTCAGACCCGCCGCACCCATGTCCTGGATCGCGACGATGGCGTCGGTCGCCATCAGTTCCAGGCAGGCCTCGATCAGCAGCTTCTCGGTGAACGGGTCGCCGACCTGAACGGTGGGCCGCTTCTCCTCCGAGTCCTCGGAGAATTCGGTCGAGGCCATGGTGGCGCCATGGATGCCGTCGCGGCCGGTCTTCGACCCGACATAGACGACCGGGATTCCCGATGCCGGCGGCGGCCGAATAGAAGATCTTGTCCGCTTCGGCCAGACCCACGGTCATCGCGTTGACCAGGATATTGCCGTTGAAGGACGGGATGGAAATTCGTCTCGCCGCCGACCGTCGGCACGCCCACGCAGTTGCCGTAGCCGCCGATGCCCGCGACCACGCCGGAAATCAGGTGGCGGGTCTTGGGATGGTCGGGGCTGCCGAAGCGCAGCGCGTTCATGTTGGCGATCGGCCGCGCGCCCATCGTGAAGACGTCGCGCAGGATGCCGCCAACTCCGGTCGCCGCACCCTGATAGGGCTCGATGAAGGAGGGGTGGTTGTGGCTTTCCATCTTGAAGATGGCGGCCTGCCCGTCGCCGATGTCGATCACGCCGGCGTTCTCGCCCGGACCGCAGATGACATGGGGCGCCGTCGTCGGCAACTGCTTCAGCCAGACCTTGCGACGACTTGTACGAGCAGTGCTCCGACCACATGACGGAGAAGATGCCGAGTTCGGTGAACGACGGCGTCCGCCCGGTGATCTCCAGCATCCGCTGATATTCATCGGCCGACAGGCCGTATTCGGCGGCCAGTTCGACGGTGACGGCGGGTTCCAATGACTGCTTGCTCACGACAGAGCCTCCACAAGGCCGGTGAACATCGCCCTGCCGTCGGTATTGCCGTGCAGCGGCTCGAACGCGCGTTCCGGGTGGGGCATCAGCCCCAGGACGGTGCGGCTTTCATTGAACAGGCCGGCAATGGAATTGGCGGAACCGTTGGGGTTGCCCGATGCGTCGACTATCCCATCCGGCGTCACGTAGCGGAACGCCACCATGCCGGTATCCTCGATCCGCGCCAGCGTATCGGCGTCGGCGAAGTAGTTGCCGTCGTGATGGGCGACCGGGTAGCGGACCACCTGACCCTTGGAATAGCCTGCGGTGAAGGGGCTGTCGGTATTCTCCACCCGAAGATCCACCGTGCGGCAGATGAACTTCAGGCCGGCGTTGCGCATCAGGACGCCCGGCAGCAGCCGTGCCTCGGTCAGGATCTGGAAGCCGTTGCAGACCCCCATCACCCGCACGCCAGCATTGGCGCGGGCGACCACTTCGCGCATGACCGGCGACTGCGCGGCCATGGCGCCGCTGCGCAGATAGTCGCCGTAGGAGAATCCGCCTGGAACGACGATCAGATCGACCTTGGGGAGGTCGCTGTCACGATGCCAGACTGTGGCGGGCTTTTGACCCGTGGCATGCTCCAAGGCAACGCAGACGTCGCGGTCGCAATTGGAGCCGGGAAAAACAATGACGGCAGCCTTCATGAGGCGCTTCGACAACTTCCTTGGAGATTATGCCCCAGCGGCAATTGCCGCAGACACTAAAGAGCCAGCCTGTCCAATGCAAGTCCGGGTTGGCCTTTCGGGATAGGCTATTTCCGGATACGGCCGGGTATCAGCCATGCGGGGCGCGGCTCAGCCCTGCCGGATGCCCTCCAGCTCGATGATCAACTGAACCTCATCGCCGACCCAGCCATTGTCGGTGCCGTACATCACGCCCCACTCGCTGCGGCGGAACTTGCCCCGCGCGGAAATACCGGCAACGTAGTTGGGCTTGGCGAACAGCCCGCCGCCGAAGGGATATTCGCCGACCTTGTTCAGCGTGATGTCCAAGGTGATCGGCTTCGTCACTCCGCGCAGGGTCAGGTTGCCGGTTATCTTGCCGGTGCGCTCGCCTGTCTTCTGGGCGGAGGTCATGGTGAAGGTCATCTCCGGATACTTGTCCGTCCAGAGAAATTCCTCCTTCCGCAGATGCTCGTCGCGCTTCTCGTGATTGGTGAAGACGCTGGCGGTCTTCACGGTGACGGTCACGTCGGAGATCGTCTGATTCTCCTCGTCGAAGCGGAAGCTGCCCGCAACCTCGCGGAACATGCCCAGCACGTTCTGATAGCCGATATGAGAGACCAGGAAGCCGAAGGATGCGTGCTCGGGATCGATCCGGTAGTCGCGCGGCGCCGCGATGGAGGGCAGGGAAGAGGCCGCCAGCATGAACAGGGAAAGGACCCCGGCGGATAAAATTCGTAGCGATCCGACTGGTAGAGCGAATCATCACGTACCTCCCTTGCTGCTTTATCCCGCGCTTACCCCTTCCATTTAGGGGCGTACGGTCAAGCTACCAGAGTCTATGGCAGTCAGCGCTTTCGCCCGGCGGCGCTCGGGCGCCACCTGGAGGTAATAATGCCAGACCAGCCGGGCCGCCGTGCTCCGGTACGGGCGCCACGGTTCGCCGAGCGCCACCAACTCGTCACGGGGAGGGCGCTCGTCGCGGCCGAGCAGCCATTGCAGTCCGACGGCCACCGCCAGATCGTCCACCGGCCAGACATCGGGACGGCCAAGCACCAGCAGCAGGTAGATCTCGGCGCTCCAGCGCCCGATCCCCTTGATGCGGACCAGCAACTCCAGCGCTTCGTCGTCGGGCATCCGGTGGACGGCTTCGATGTCGAGCCGGCCCGATGCGACATCCTCGGCCAGACCACGGGCATAGGCCATCTTCTGACGGCTGAAGCCGCATTGCCGGAGCGCGTCGTCATCCAGCGCCAGCAGGGCTTCCGGAGTGATCCGGTCAGCTTGCCGCCGCACAGCTTGCGCCACATCGCCTCGGCGGCTTTGGTCGAAACCTGCTGCTCCAGGATGATGCGGAGCAGCCCCGGAAAACCCGCAGGCGCACGCAAAACAGGCTCCGGAAGCGCTCCCGCGACGTTCAGGCAATTCCCGAACAGCGGGTCACGCGTCAGCAGAGCCTGGATCGCGGTTTCGTGGGGAGTCACTGAAACGAGGAACCGTCAGCGGATCAGTCCGCCAGTTCGATGCGGTAGTCCTCGATCACGGTGTTGGCGAGCAGCTTCTGGCACATGGACTCGACGGCCTTCTGAGCGGCGTCGCGGTCGGTTTCGGCCAGATCCAGCTCGATGAACTTGCCCTGACGCACCTCATCGACTCCGTCGAAGCCCAGCGACTGCAGGGCATGGCCGATGGCCTTGCCCTGGGGATCGAGGACGCCGCGCTTCAGGGTGACGTGAACCTTTGCCTTCATGATGAGATCGCCCTTGGAACTGCTTTTGGAAATTGATCTGTATACCGGTCGTCACGGTGACGCCGTTATGGCGCCGGCTTGGGCGTGTTGAAAGTGTCCGCTCCGCCTTCCGGCAGGATGCCCAGCCGGCGCGCCACTTCCTGATAGGCTTCCTCGACCCGCCCAAGGTCTTCGCGGAAGCGGTCCTTGTCCAGCTTCTGGTTGGTCTTGACGTCCCACAGCCGGCAATTGTCCGGGCTGATCTCGTCAGCCAGGACGATCCGCATCTCGTCGTTTTCCCAGAGCCGGCCGAACTCGACCTTGAAGTCCACCAGCTTCAGCCCGATGCCGAGGAACAGGCCGGACAGGTAGTCGTTGATCCGCAGCGACAGAGCCATCATGTCGTCCAGGTCCTGGGGAGTGGCCCAGCCGAACGCCGTGATGTGCTCTTCCGAAACGATCGGATCGTTCAACTCATCCGACTTGTAATAATACTCCATGATCGACCGGGGAAGCTGAGTTCCCTTCCGGAATCCCGAATCGCTTGGACAGCGATCCCGCGGCGACATTGCGGACGACCAGCTCGATCGGAATGATCTCGACCTCGCGGACGAGTTGCTCGCGCATGTTGAGGCGGCGCACGAAATGCGTCGGGACGCCGATTTCCCCGAGCTTGGTCATCAGGTATTCGGAGATCCGGTTGTTGAGGACTCCCTTGCCCGTGATGATCCCACGCTTCTGGTTGTTGAAGGCGGTCGCGTCGTCCTTGAAATACTGAACCAGAGTGCCAGGTTCCGGCCCTTCGAACAGGACCTTGGCCTTGCCCTCGTAGATCCGCCTGCGTCGCGTCATGGTGGGCTTCCGAAGTGGCAGGACCGGATTATACGGACCGGTCCAGGTAATATGGTTGCTGATATAGCAAGCAACTATGTTTAGCACAATGGAGCCCGCTTGCGCAGGCCCTTGCGTGCCCCGGATAGAAGCAATACAGGCTCACTCCAGATCGACGTCCTGCCATGGTGTTTCATCCGGCCGGCCGGGGCAGAACCGGAAGACCGGCTTCATTTCCGGATGCTCGGCGGTGGGCAGTGCCACCAGGGTGCTGCTGCTGGTGCCGAAACCGGTCGGCGTCACCACGCACATGGCGCCGCGCGGGCCGGCGTCGCCGTCCCAGATCCTGCTGCCCAGCAGCTTTTCCCAAGCCTCCCAGTCACCTTTTTCCGGGTCGGGCGCCTGGGCATGGGCGAACAGCGGGCGATAGAACCTGATGCGGGCACTGGACTGGTCGTTCAGGTCGTTGGCGGTCACCATCGACAGGCCGTCGGGAATGCTCTCGGCCACGATGCGCTTGGCGCCTTCCCGCAGGGTCAGCCAGAAGGCGTCGCGGTTGTCGGCGACCACAAGGTTGAACGGGCGGTAAGCGGCGGGATCGAGGTGAACCATCGCCCGCGCCGCATCGGCGGCGTCGGCATAATCGAGCGCGTCCAGCACCAGCTCGCCCCGGCTGCGCTTGCCGTCTTCCGGCCCCAGCGTTCCCATGCGGTTGAGCACGACCGCCACGACGCCGGTATCGTTGAGCGCCAGCCAGCTTCCGCCGGCAAGCTCGTCGATGCCGCCGATCAGGTCGGGCCGGTCAGGCCAGTGGCGCGCCGGCGGTTTCCAGGGGCGGCCTGCCATTTCGTCGCGGTTGCCGCCCAGGATCAGCGGATATGTCGCGCCCGGCTGGCGTAGAATGACGATTGAGCACATGGTCGTCCCCTCGCTTTGTCATTATGTAGTCTTTAGAGCGGCCTAACGATATGGTTCTCATAATCGATGGCCCGCCTGCTGGTTCCAGGCCCACCGGAGGAGAAG
Organism: uncultured Alphaproteobacteria bacterium; assembly: GCA_963848585.1. GTDB lineage: Bacteria > Pseudomonadota > Alphaproteobacteria > Azospirillales > Azospirillaceae > Skermanella. Next base: position 298,325 of record CAWKET010000008.1, read on the forward strand.
GTCGAATGACCACCTTTGAAGAGCGCGAAAGAGCATTTGAGAACAAGTTCAGTCATGAACAGGAGGTGCTGTTCAAGATCCAGGTCCGCCGGGCAAGGCTGCTGGGTTTGTGGGCTGCCGAGCAGATGAAGTTCAACGAGGCGGAGGCAACCGCGTATGCCCGCGCGATCGTCGATGCCGACTTCGAGGAAGCCGGCCCCTCCGATATCGTCCGGCGCGTCTGTTCCGACCTGGAGAGTCATGGAGTCGATATCAGCCGCCACCGGGTGGAAAAGGAAGCCGAACTGCTGCTGGCCCTGGCCCACGATCAGGTCACGCGGGAATAGCAGCTCAGGAAAGGCCAAGCCGGGCAGGGGGTTTCGACCCTGCCCGGCTTGGCCTCCGACTCACTCGCCGAAGACGCGCTTGAACACCGTGTCCACATGCTTGGTGTGGTACGCCATGTTGAACAGCGCCGCCAGGGCGTCGGCATCCAGATGCTGCGTCACATCCGGGTCGTTCTGCAGGTTCTGAAGGAAGCTGCCGCCTTCGCGCCAGACCGCCATGGCGTTGCGCTGGACCGCCACATAGGCGCCCTCGCGGCTCATGCCGGCCTGGGTCAGCGCCAGCAGCACGCGCTGGGAGAACACCAGCCCGCCCAGATCGTCCAGGTTCTTCCGCATGCGGTCGGGATAGACCACCAGCTTTTCCATCATGCCGATGGTGCGCGCCAGCGCGAAGTCCAGAGCGATGGTGGCGTCCGGCGCCATGACCCGCTCGACGGAGGAGTGGGAGATATCCCGCTCGTGCCACAGGGCCACGTTTTCCAGCGCCGGAGTGACCGACGCGCGGACCAGCCGGGCAAGGCCGGTCAGGTTTTCCGACAGGACCGGGTTGCGCTTGTGCGGCATCGCCGACGAGCCCTTCTGGCCCGGTGAGAAATATTCCTCCGCCTCGCGGACCTCGGTCCGCTGAAGGTGGCGGATTTCCACCGCGAGGTTCTCGATCGACGAGGCGATCACGCCGAGAATCGCGAAGAACATGGCGTGCCGGTCGCGCGGGATGACCTGGGTCGAAACCGGCTCGACCGCCAGCCCCAGCTTCTCGGCCACATGCTTTTCAACATAGGGGTCGATGTTGGCGAAGGTGCCGACAGCGCCCGAAATGGCGCAGGTGGCGATTTCCGCCCGTGCCGCCACCAGCCGCTCCCGGTTGCGGGCGAAGGCCGCGTAGTGCCCGGCCAGCTTGAGGCCGAAGGTCGTCGGCTCGGCATGGATGCCGTGGCTGCGGCCGATGGTGGGCGTGTCCTTGTGCTCGATCGCGCGGCGCTTGAGGGCGGCCAGCAGCGCGTCCAGATCGGCCAGCAGCAGGTCGGCGGCCTGGGTCATCTGGACGGCCAGCGTCGTGTCGAGCACGTCGGACGAGGTCATGCCCTGATGGACGAATCGGGCGTCCGGGCCGATATATTCGGCGAGATTGGTCAGGAAGGCGATGACGTCGTGCTTGGTTTCGCGCTCGATCTCATCGATCCGGTCGATATCGAACTTGCCCTTCTGCCAGACGGCTTCGGCGGCGGAGCGCGGGATCACTCCCAGTTCGGCCTGGGCATCGCAGGCATGGGCCTCGATCTCGAACCAGATGCGGAACTTGTTTTCCGGTTCCCAGATACGGGCCATTTCCGGGCGGCTATAGCGCGGAATCATCGTTCATCTCTCAACGCAGCGGGTTGGCGGGGCAATCGGCGGATCGCGGCGACCATAGCGGGCGGGCGGCTGAATCGCCATAGCCATGCCAGGGATACGGTCATGTGACGCGAGCAAACGCATGAAACAAAGTGTCATGACGCGTGTTGTAGAGGTAGAAGTCAATCAACGAGGAAAAAACCATGAATCGCGATCAGATCAAGGGTGTGGCCAAAGACGTCAAAGGCGATATCAAGAAGGGCATCGGCGAAGCCACCGGTGACAAGGCTCTGGTCGATGAGGGCAACTTGGACAAGGCCGAAGGCAAGATCCAGAAGGGTGCCGGTGACCTGAAGAGCAAGCTCTGATTTCTTGGCGGTCCGTTGAGTTCGAGAGGGCGAGGGAAGGCTGTCGGGCCTCCCCCGCCCGCCACTCGGCCTATTCGGTCGCAAGCCGCATCCGGTAAACGGCACCTTCGGGCGTGCCCTGGATATCCAGCTCTCCACCCAGCATCTGCATGAGCGCCCCGGAGATGGTCAGCCCAAGGCCGGTCCGCGCATCCCTCGCCGAAGGCTGAACGCGCCGCGTATCGAACGGCATCGCGAGATCGCGCGGCTGATCCAGCGTCACTTCGGCGCCTGAAGTCGGCGACACGCAGCCAGCCGGTCCCCGCGGCACCGTCATCCCAGCCGACCTTGATCGTGCCCGGCGTCGGGGAGCAGTCGATCGCCTCCGACAGGATCCGCTGGAGCGCCACGCCGAACCAGCTCATATCGGTCACGACATGGGTGGGAGCGCTTTCCAACTGGACCGTTATCGTGATCTGGCGCGACCCGGCCGTTCCCGAAACGGCGGCCACCGCCGTCGTGACGGCGCTCCTGATCTCGATGCGCTGGCGCGACAGCGTCAGGTCGCGCCGTCTCGGCATCGACGATCAACTCGATCTCTTCGGCGGTCAGCTTGATCCGCTCGGCGGCGCCGCTGACGGCAAGCCATTCCGGCGTCTCTCCGGCATTGGAAAGGCTGGTTTCCAGGACCGTTTCCGCGAGCGAGGAGAAGTTGCGGGCACCGCGCGCGGCGAGTGCCCGCATCAGGTTGGTCGACTGGTCCGCCGCATTGACCTTCGCCGACAGGGCCATCTCCGCCGTGCGCAGGATCTCGATCATCTGCTCCAGCTTCGCGGTGCGGGCCTTGACCGCTTCATCAAGCCGGCGGTTCTCGTCCGCGATGCGGCGCGACATCATGCCGAGGATCGACATGTTGCGGGCGCGCCCCACCACTTCCATGCCATCGAACGGCTTGGTCAGGAAATCGCTGGCCCCGGCGTCGATCGCCTTCAGCCGCACGGCCTGCTCGGTATGGGCGGTCAGCACGATCACCGGGATCATCACATCCGGGCTGAGCTGCCTGATGCGGGCCAGAACGCCGAAGCCGTCCAATCCAGGCATTTCGATGTCGAGCAGAACGAGATGGGGGGCTATTCGCTGAAACATCTCGATCCCCGCGAAGGGATCGTTGGCCGAAAAGCGTTGGCGGAAGCCATGCTTCTTCAACATGCCCGACAGCATCGCGATGTTCATTTCCTGATCGTCGATGATCAGGACACGAGCGTCGCGGAAATCCAGATCGTTCATGCCGGCAGCCTTGGGTATGGATATTTCGGACTAATACGTTCCGCAACGCGGATCAGCCTTATAGCAGAGTTGCCACCAAGTCGTTTCCCTTTACTACTGCCCGCGAGATTAGACCGCACCCATGCCGGAAAATAATCTCGCGGACGTCATATGGGGAGAGGCGCACATATGGACGTATAAAACCTCGTTCAGGGCCGGAAATGTCATGATTTGTCATGACCCAAGCGTCATGCCAAGACTTGATCTTGGCATCTACCTAGCAAGACTCCGCAACAGGACTGCATGTCCCGACTGGACTCCGGACAAGGTTCCGAATCGTCGCAGGTCAACAGGTGGCTTGGCCCCAGGAGATGCCAAGATCGGAGTCTCGGCATGAGCGATTAGGGCATTTGGTGCATGACGCTGAATCGGTCAGATAATCCCCAGCGACTTGAAGCTGGCGTGCTTGCCCTTGCCGATCACCAGATGGTCGTGGACCATGCAGGCCCATCGCCTTGGCGGCGGTGACGATTTCCTTGGTCATGTCGATATCGGCGCGGCTCGGCGTCGGGTCGCCGCTCGGGTGGTTGTGGACCAGGATGATCGCTGACGCGCCAAGGTCGAGCGCGCGCTTGATGACTTCGCGCGGATATACCGGGGTATGGTCCACCGTGCCGCGCTGCTGCACCTCGTCGGCGATCAGCGTGTTCTTGCGGTCCAGGAAGAGCAGGCGGAACTGCTCCGTCGCCTCGTTCGCCATGACGCCCTGGCAGTAGTCCAGCAGCCGCTGCCATGTGCTGAGCACCGGCTTGTTCATGATCTCCTGCCGCGTCATCCGCAGCGCCGCGGCGGCTACGATGGTCAGCGCCGCGATGGTGCCGTCGGTCATCTTCGGAAACGCCTTCCGCAACGCGTCGGGCGACGCGTTGAAGACGCACCAGAGGCTGCCGAAGGTCCGGAGCAGGGCCTTCGCCAGCGGCTTCACGTCACGCCGGGGCAGCGCCGTGAACAGCAGCATCTCCAGCATCTCGTAGTCCTGAAGCGAATCCCCGCCACCCGTCAGGAAACGGGTGCGGAGGCGGTCGCGATGGCCGGCATAATCCGCATCGGCCGTGTCTGTATCACTCACGCGGTCCTCGCGGCTGTCCAGTGCATGCTATGGCATGCATGGTTATAGCCGCGACGCGCACCGGTTGTCAGGCTGAAATAATATCAGCCCGCGATATAGGGAGGCTTCGTGTAGCCCGCCGGTGAGAGGGTGAAGATCTCGCACCCGTCCTTGGTGACGCCGATGGAGTGCTCGAACTGCGCCGACAGGCTCTTGTCCTTGGTCACCGCCGTCCAGCCGTCGGACAGGATCTTCACATCGTGCCGCCCGGCATTGACCATGGGTTCGATCGTGAAGAACATGCCCTCGCGAAGCACCGGCCCACGGCCCGGCTGGCCGAAATGGAGCACCGACGGCGCGTCGTGGAAGACCCGGCCAAGGCCGTGGCCGCAGAAGTCGCGCACGATCGAGAAGCGGTGCGACTCGGCATAGCGCTGGATCGCGTAGCCGATATCGCCCAGCGTGGCGCCCGGCCTGACCGCCGCGATGCCCAGCATCAGCGATTCATAGGTGACATCGACCAGCTTCCGCGCCTTGATGCTGACGGCCTCGCCGCACAGGAACATCCGGCTGGTGTCGCCGAACCAGCCATCCAGGATGACCGTGATGTCGATGTTGAGGACGTCGCCGTCGCGCAGCCGCTTGTCGCCGGGGATGCCGTGGCAGACCACATGGTTGATCGAAATGCAGGTGGCCTTGGGATATCCGCGATAGCCCAGCGGGGCGGGGACCGCGCCATGGTCGCGGATGTACTTCTCGCACAGCACGTCGAGTTCGCCGGTGGTGACGCCGGGAACGACATAGGGCGTGATGAAGTCGAGCGTGGCCGCGGCGAGCCGACCTGCTTTCCGCATCCCGTCGAAATCTTCAGGGCCGTGCAGGCGGATGCGGTTGCTGTCGAGATCGTCGGTCTGGGCCGCTTCAGCTCTGGTCATTATGGTTCCGTAACTTTATCAAGCGTGGTCAGAAACACGGGCAGGGGCCGATCCAGGAGAATCGCCTCCGGCGTGACGGTACAAGAGTAGCACAGCGTTTCCACGCCGGCCTTGCGGGCGCTGACAAGACCCTTATGGTAAACGGGGTCAATGTCTTCCGCGACTCGGAAGTGGTCGCAATCGACGCGTTGGACAAGATAAAGCATGACCGCCCTGCATCCCAGTGCGACCATATCCGCCAGTTCGACAAGATGCTTGGCGCCGCGCGCGGTCACGCAGTCGGGGAATTCCGCAGCATTGCCGCCATGGCGGTCAAGCCGGCGCAGATGCACATTCTTGATCTCGACATAGGCCGGCGGCCGGTCCGGCGCTTCAAGCAGCAGGTCGATGCGGGAGTTGCGGCCATATTTCACTTCCCGCCTGACCGTCTCATAGCCCGTCAGTTCCGGAATCGCTCCGGCCCTGACGGCGGCGGCGGCAAGGGCGTTGGGGTGGCCGGTATTGACGCCGACGGGATGGCCGTCCGCCTCCACCAGTTCCAGCGTATAGGCCAGCTTGCGTGTGGGATTGTCGGAGCGCGACAGCCAGACCCGCGATCCAGGAGCGTTCAACCCCAGCATGGTGCCTGAATTCGGCACATGGGCGGTCACCACGGTGCCGTCCGGCAGTTCCACATCCGCCAGGAAGCGCTTGTAGCGCTGGATCAGGCGGCCTTCGGTGAGCGCCGAGGGGAATTTGACGCCGACAGGAGATGGAGGGGAGGAAAGGGTCATGGCCGCCCCCTTGTATCCGTGCGGATTGGCGTACGGCAAGGTTTCAGCACTGCCTTCAATGGAAAATTTCACGCGCGGCATTCATCGTGCGAAGCTTTGGAACGGAACGTAAACCTGCATCCGCTGTTAGATCGCTGCTGCCCTCGAAGGGGGCATGTGGAGCACGAAATGACTACAGCACCAGCCTTTATCATCGAGACCACCGAGTCCGCGGTCGGCGTCGTTGTCCTGCAGGACGACGGCTATCGCTTCTTCGCTTCCAACCCGCAGCGTCCAGTCGCTTGACGGGCGCATTTTCAAGAGTCCCGCCCAGGCCGAGCGCGAGGCGCGCCGCCTGGAAAGCGCTCTCGCCGCAAGGCGCGCCATGATGCGGGCTTGACCCATGGGCGTCTGGCTATCGATTGTAATGGCGGTGTGAAAGCCGCCTTACAATCGATCTCAGGAAGCCAAGACATGAGCGAGACCATCCCCGACGTTCCCCCTCAGGAGGTCTGGCAGGCGCTGAAAAGCGACCCCAAAGCGAAACTGGTCGATGTCCGCACAACAGCCGAATGGAATTTCGTCGGCGTGCCCGACCTGAAGGCCTTGGGCAAGACGCCTGTGAAGATCGAATGGCAGGTCTATCCCAGCATGTCCGTCAATTCCGACTTCCTGCACAAGCTTAAGCTGGAAGAGGTCGAGCCGGGCGACAAGGTCTATTTCCTGTGCCGCTCCGGCGTCCGCAGCCTCGCCGCCGCCAAGCTGGCGGCGGAGAACGGTTACGCCGAAGTCTTCAATATCGCCGACGGCTTCGAAGGTCCGAAGGACGAGGCCGGGCATCGCGGCACCGTGGCGGGCTGGAAGCAGTCCGGCCTGCCCTGGAGCCAGGGCTGAGTCGTTGCTGCGCGGACTCGGCGAGCACTCAGCGGTCCAGCAGGCCGTGACGCTTGTGCCAGTCTTCCAGCGACTCATCCGGATACTGGGCGAAGTGAACTTCGCCCGGACCGGATGGCACCTGAACCCACGGCGCCTTGAAATCCAGCATGATATGAACCCGCTCCGGCGGTGTCGGCAGCGGCGTGTCGATGGCTGACGCGAAGGGGTGGACCAGTTCGGGCCACGCCGGATCTTCCGCCCACAGCGCCGTGCCGCAATGCTTGCAGAAATGCCGGCGCGATGAACCCAGGTGGGTCTGGCCGGGATGGTCTGGCATCCTCCAGCGGCGCCCGCCACGTGGCGACCGCTTCCTTGCCTTCGACCTTCAGGCTGTCGGCATCACCGCCCAGGTTGATCGCGAAGCCCCCGCCGCCGGCACTCTTGCGGCAGATCGTGCAGTAGCAGTGCATGAAGGGAACCGGAGTCGGCGAATTCAGCGAGAAGCGGACGGCGCCGCATCGGCATGAACCTTCAAGTTTCATGGCGTTTATCCCTGTTTGTCATGCCCTGCTTTACAGCGTCTGCACATAGGCCAGCGGTTCGAACTCGAACCCTGAACCGGCCTTGCGGATATGACCCGCGTTGGGCAGGCCCCAATGGTAGCCGAACGCCAGTGTCCGGTCGGCCGCCATCTGGTCGAGCAGCTTGCGGCGGGTCGCCCGCGCCATGTCGGCGTCCATGTCGAAGACGGCAGACCAATCCGGATTGCGGACGAACAGGAACGGGACGTTGGTGACGTCGGCCAAAGCCATCGCCGTTTCACCGTCCGACGAAATCCGGAGCGCGGTATGGCCGGGCGTGTGCCCGTAAGCGGGGACGGCGGTCATACCGGGGAGCACCTCTTCGTCGGCGCGGTAGCGGCGCAGCCGGCTGCCAAGGTCGCCGAACGTCGCCCGCACCAGATCGAAGTTGGATTTGCGGCCGGCGGGCGCGCGGCTCGCCTCGCCCTCGTCCATCCAATAGGCGTATTCGGCTTCCGGCACCAGGATCTCGGCATTGGGGAAGGCCAGCGTGTTGTCGGCGGCCTTGATGCCGGAGATATGGTCAGGGTGGAAATGCGAGATCACGATCGCGGTGATCGCCGACGGAGCGATGCCGGCGGCGTCCAGGCCCCGGCTCATCATGCCGGTGGTGGCTCCCAGCTTGCCGCCGGTGCCGGCATCCAGCAGCACGACGTTGGTCCCGGTATGGACCACCGTCGGGGTATAGCTGAGCTTGAGCGTGTCGGTCGGACGGAAAGCATCCCTCGCCGCCGCCCGCACCTGATCGACCGGTGCGTTGATGATGAATTTGTCGTCCAGCGGCCGGGTGCCGTACCCGTCGAACAGCGAGGTCAGCTCGAACGAGCCGACCCGGTAGCGGAACACTCCCGGCAGCGGCGCATTCGCCTGTTTCGGCACGGCGGCCTGGGCGCGCGCCTGACCGGATGCCAGGGGTAAGGCCGCGGCTGCGGCGGTCATCGCGGCGGCGGTGCCCAGAAGTGTACGGCGGTTCATTCCTGGAACTAACTCATCGCGTGATTCCTCCCTTTGACGGCGGCACGGTTGTCCCGGCGCCTTGGAATGTCGCCCGCCGCCCATTGGGGACGGCAAACCATCCCTGAGTAATGCAAGGTTGCGCGCTGTGGTTCCCGGTCAAGGCGCATCAGCGGAATGCCGCGGAGGAGCGGATCACACCGACTTCGGCGAACTGACCGCACTTTCCGCGCCGCCACGCATTTAACAGACACTGACCCGTGGAAGAATCGAGAAATCCAATGAAGATCGATGACCGCATCAAGGCGATGCATGGCGAGCTGACCGGCTGGCGCAGGGACCTTCACGCTCATCCGGAGTTGGGCTTCGAGGAACACCGGACCAGCGATTTCGTGGCGCGGAAACTCGAAGAGTTCGGGCTGGAGGTCCATCGCGGCATAGCGAAGACGGGAGTGGTCGGCGTGCTGCGCGCCGGCCATGGCGGCAATCAGGCGATCGGCCTGCGGGCCGACATGGATGCCCTTCCGATCCATGAGGCCAACGACATCCCGTACAAATCGACCGCTCCTGGGAAGATGCATGCCTGCGGGCATGACGGCCACACCACCATGCTGCTGGGAGCGGCACGGTATCTTGCCGAAACGAAGCGGTTCGACGGGACGGCGTATTTCATCTTCCAGCCGGCCGAGGAAACCGCCGGCGGCGGCCGGGTGATGGTGGAGGAAGGGCTGATGGACCGCTTCCCCATGTCGGCGGTGTATGGGATGCACAACTGGCCGGGGCTGCCGGTCGGGACCATCGGGGCCATGATCGGGCCGGTGATGGCGTCGATGGATACCTTCGAGATCACCGTGACCGGCCTTGGCACCCATGCGGCCATGCCGCATCTGGGCAGGGACCCGATCGTGGCGGGCGCCAACCTCGTCTCGACGCTCCAGACCATCGCCAGCCGGAGCATCGCGCCGACCGACGCCGTCGTGGTCAGCGTCACCCAGTTCCATGCGGGCGACGCCTGGAACGTGATCCCGGAAACCGTGAACATCCGTGGGACGGTAAGGACCCTGGACAGGACAGGTTCAAGGAGGCATGGAGCCCGCATTGCGCCGGATCTGCGAGGGTCTGGCCCATGCCCATGGCATCGCGATGGACCTGAAATACACCTACGGCTATCCGGTCACCGTGAATACCGCCGCCGAAACGGAGTTCGCCCGCGAGGTGGCGGGGCAGGTGGTCGGGGCGGATAATGTGCGTGCCGATCTGGCGCCCAGCATGGGGGCCGAGGATTTCGCCTTCATGCTGGAGCAGCGGCCGGGCTGCTACGTCTGGGTGGGCAATGGGCCGACCGACGGGGGCCGGCTGCTTCACAATCCCCATTACGACTTCAACGACGACATCCTGCCCATCGGCGTCGCCTATTGGGGCGAACTGGTGGAGCGTGCCCTGCCCGCGCGCGGCTGACGGAGGTTATCATGGCAATGGAAAACCAACCGAAATCACGCGCGAGAGCACGCGGGACGCCAGCAAAGCCTTCGCGGTCTTCACAGCATTCATGGTGCTGGTGATGATCTTCCCGATCTACGGCCTCGCCAACAGGGTCGAGCCGATGGTGCTGGGAATGCCGTTCTCGCTGTTCTGGATCGTCGCCTGGATCGGCGTCGAGTTCGTCGGCCTGCTCTGCTTCATCGCCTATGAATTCTCGGGGAGCCGGTGATGGAAAAGTGGGTGGTGGCATTGCTGGCGATGAGCGCCTATCTGGTCTTCGCATTCCTGGTCGGGGTGCTGGCGGGCCGGGGCCGGTCGTTCTGGTCGGTGTCGGAATACACCGTGGCGGATCGCGGATTAGGGCTCTTCCTGATGTGGTTCCTGATGGGCGGGACGGTGTTCAGCGCCTTCGCCTTTCTGGGAGGACCGGGCTGGGCTTATTCCAAGGGGGCGGCGTCCTTTTACATCCTGGCCTATACCTGCCTTGGCCTGCTGCCCTGGTACCTGATCGGCCCCAAGGTCGCGCGGATCGGTGCCCGGAAGAATTTCTACACCATGGGTGATTTTCTGGGTGACAGGTACGATTCACGCGCCATTCAGGTGCTGGTCGGCATCATCTCCGTACTGGCGTTCATCCAGTATTTACATTGCAGATCAAGGGGATGGCTTATGTCTTCAATGTTCTGACTGAAGACGCCATTCCGATCTGGCTGGGCGCGCTGATCTCCTATGGGATCGTCATCGTGTATGTCGCGACCAGCGGCGTACGCGGCGCCGCGTGGAGCGACGTCCTGCAAGGCATCCTGATGCTGGTGGTCGCCTGGGTCGTGGGCTTCACCGTCGTCTATAACTTCCACGACGGCGTGGCGGACATGTTTCGGGGGATCGAAGCGAGCAGGCCGGGCTTCCTGACGGTCGGCGCCTATGGCTCGATCGTCCAGTTCGCTCCGGCGGTCTATGGCGCTCTGTGGTGGCGGCGCGGCACGTCAGCCGGTGTCCTGGCGGGTCTGGTCAGCGGAATAGCGGTGAACTACTATTTCCAACTGGTCCAGCCGGCGACCCCGTTCGACATCAATGCCGGTATCCTGGGGCTGATGGTCAATGTCGTCCTGTTCATCGGCGTCAGCATGATCACCAATCCGGCGGGGCGCCGGGCTGAGGAATATGTCGAAGCCTGAGTTCATGCGCTGGATGAAGAAACTCCGGCAGCGCGACGTATCCATAACGGATAAATCCCGGTCCAGAAGAACCAGATCGGCTCGGTATCCAGGCAACAGCCGGCCGAGTCGGTCGTCATCGGCGCAACGCCGCCGCCATCTTCGATACCGTAGCCTCGGTCGGGTCGGCATTGAACAGGACGCCGCCGGCGCCGTTCGCCTGAACATCAATGAAACCCGGAGCCAGCAGACAGCCTTCCGGCAGCCGCGTCACGGCGGCACCCGCCGGCAGCGCATGGTCGGGCACCAGATCCGCGATCCGGCCGTCCTCGATCACGATGCCATGGTCATCCAGCATGGCGTCGCCGGTGAACAGCCGGGCCCCCACCAGTACACGCATTGAACTCACATCCCTGTCGCTTCTGTCGCTTTTGACGGGCGACAACAGCCTACAGACGGGCGCCAGCCTACGCCAGCTTGGCCGACACGTCGCTCTGTTCGCATCAGAGTTAAAGAGCAGTTAATAGTTAATGATCGATTCATAGTAATGAAAACAGAAGTATTTTACATCTCATAACAAAGTGCAATCACGTTCTTGATTCGTGGCAAAGTATCAGTCAAATAATACATTCTGTGACATTAAGTACTTATCAATAATCTTGGCTGCATTATTAGGACAGAACACAGCCCGAGGAACAATTGATGACCTACAACCCCATCGCCATGTCGGCGCTGGCAGCGGATGTCGTGTCTTTTGAGAACGCCATCCCCACCACCACAATCTGGGTATCGCCTACCGGAAGCGACAGTAATTCGGGCGGCGAATCTTCCCCGTTCAAGACGATCCAGGCGGCCGTCAAGATGGCAAAGCCCGGAACCGCCATCATGGTCAAGGAAGGGACCTATACCGAAAACGTCGATCTGCTGGGCCGAAGCGGCACGGCGGATAAGCCGATCTGGATTGTCTCAGCGGATGGCAAGGGTGCCGCGAACATTGTCGCCGCCAGTGCCGATAGGCCGGTTTTGCTTGGCTACGGCGTCAGCAATCTGGTCATCAAGGGCTTCGAACTGGTCGGCGGAACCGAGGGCATCAAGCTGACGCAGAGCGGCACCAACCTGACCAAACTCGTCAACAGCGTGGTGATCGAAGACAATATCGTTCACGGCCAGTCCATCGACGGCATCAAGACGGCGCAGACAGTCAATACGGCCATTGTCGGAAACACGGTCTACGACATCAAGACCAGGAAGGCATCGACAACGTCTACATGCGAAACGGCGTTAGTCGCCAACAACGAAGTCTACGACGTCCGGGGATTGTCCGGGATCGTCGTCAAAGCCGGCTCGTCAAACGTCAAGATCCTGAACAATTACCTGCATCAGGTGCCCGACGGAATTCTTGTCGGCGGCTTCAGCAGCGGGCAGGGGTCCATCTTCCCCGCCGGCCTCACCTACGAGGCCAAGAACCTGCTCGTCCAGGGCAACATGGTGGTCGATGCGACCAAGCATGCGCTGAACGCCTATGGCGCCGTCGATAGCCTGATCATGGAAAACTCGCTTGCGAATGTCAGCAAGGTGTCGGTCATCAATGTCGCCACGGACAATCTCGGTTACGTGTCCAAAGGCATCCAAATCGTCGATAACATCGTCTCGAAGAGCTACTGGCTGACCGCCGCGCCGAATTCCGTCAGCGTCTCCTCCGGTAATGGACTGACCGGCGAATTCGACCAGTCGCATCTCGGCCCCGGCGCCGTGAAATCCTACATTCCGGTCGATACATCGGTCCATGACTGGCAGGACAGCGGCGCCGACAGCAAGACCTTCAAGGGCGGAACCGCCGCCGACCATATCGTCGGCACGGACGGGAACGACTATATCGACGGCGGTTCCGGGATCGACAGGATGGAAGGCGGTAAGGGGGACGACACCTATGTCGCCGGCTCCAAGACTGGATGTGGTCGTCGAAAAGCCGGGCGAGGGCCGCGACACGGTGCTGCTGTGGGACATCAAGTATTCCCTGCCGGCCAATGTCGAAAACCTTGTGATCAAGACGAGCGCGGGCGCCACGGTTACCGATAACGGCTTGGACAATATCCTGACCGGCGGTGCCGGCAACGACACCTTCGTCTTCACCGCCAGCCACGGCCACGACCTGATCAAAGGCTTCCAGATCGGCCAGGATCATATAATGCTGGATGTTTCGGTCAAGCTGACGGATCTGAAGGTGGCGCAGACGACCACGGGCGATCTGGTGATCCAGCACGGATCGGAGTCGATCACGCTGCTGGGTGTCGATCCTCACTCCGATCTGACGGGGTTCTTCTGAGGCTATGGACGTTGTAGGGCCATAGGTCGGGGCCTGTGCGGCCCTACAACTGGCCGTGAGCATGCCGACCGCCTTGGGGCTCAAGTCACCGTCGTAGGGTGGATATGCTCGATCCGGAAGTTGAAGCGCTCCGCCAGGGCATCGGCCACCCGCTGGCGGTGGCAGACATGGGGATCGGCCTCGAAGCAGAGCAGGGCGCTGCGCTTCTCTCCGGCGATCTCCGCGGCGCGCAGAAGGTCGAACTCGGCTTCCGGCGTGCCCATGCGCTCTTCGACGATGCTCCAGAACAGGGGCATGTCGCCGCGCCGGGCGGCCAGCCGGCCTTCCTTCGGCGTGCCGAGGCCCTTCAGGTGGACATATTCGATCCCGGCCGCCTCCAGCGACGCCCGCAGCGTGCTTTTGGAGAAACCGGCGCGCCGTGACAGGGGAAGGTCCCGGACATCCATCAGCACCTGGACGCCCGCCTCCTTCAGTGCCGCCAGCAGGGCGTCGGACGATGCGCGTTCGTAGCCGATGGTCCAGATCGTGGGCGATGACGCCATTGAGCTTCCTCCCGCCTCAAACTTCACCCCCGATCCCTTCCGCATCCATGGTGTAATGTCCAGGAAAAGAACAGCTCGCGACTTTAAGCCAAGGGGAGGATGGGCATGACACTGGAAACCATGATCGTGGCGCGTACCGGCGATATCGGCGGCTTTCAAGTCCGGCGCGCCTTGCCGTCGGTCAAGCGGCGCATGGTCGGCCCCTTCGTCTTCCTCGACCAGATGGGACCGGCGGAATTCCTGATCGGCCACGGGCTGGATGTGCGGCCCCATCCGCATATCGGGCTGGCGACCGTCACCTACCTGTTCGAGGGCGAGATCATGCACCGCGACAGTCTGGGCACGGTGCAGCCGATCCGCCCCGGCGCCGTCAACTGGATGACGGCCGGTAGCGGCATCTCGCATTCCGAACGGACCGCACCGGAACTGCGCGCCCAGGGCTTCAACCTGTTCGGCATCCAGGCATGGGTCGCCCTGCCGTCCAACGCGGAGGAAACGGCGCCGGCCTTCGTCCACCATCCGGCTGGCAAGCTGCCGATCATCCAGGGCGAGGGCAAGACGGTCCGCGTGATCGCCGGTTCGCTCTATGGCGAGGCATCGCCGGTCGAAACGCCGACCGCGACCTTCTACGCCGACGCGGCATTGGAAGCGGGCGCCCGCATCCCCTTGCCGGCCGAGCACGAGGAACGCGCCGTCTATGTGGCGCAGGGGAAAATCGACATCGCGGGCGACAGCTTCGAGGAGGGGCAGCTTCTCGTCTTCCGTCCGGGCGATGAGATCACCATCACCGCGCTGGAGAGCGGCCCGCGTCATGCTGCTGGGCGGCGAGCCGATGGACGGACCGCGTCACATCTGGTGGAACTTCGTTTCCAGTTCCCAGGAGCGGATCGAGCAGGCCAAGGCGGATTGGAAAGCCGGCCGCTTCGGCGCGGTTCCCGACGACAACGAGTTCATTCCCCTGCCGGAGCGGTGACCCTCGTAGATCCTACTGGAACAGGCTGAGCAGCGACTGCGGGGCTTGGTTGGCGATCGACAGGGACTGGCCGGCAAGCTGCTGCTTGGCCTGAGCGGCGGAGAGCGAGGCGGCTTCCTTGGCCAGATCGGCGTCCACGATCTCACCCAGCCCGGCGTCGGTCGCGTCCATGATGGACGAGTTGCCCTTGATCGTAGTTGTTCACGCTGCGGGCGTTGGAGGACAGGCTGTTCATTGCCGATCCCAACGCTGTCTTCCGCCTGGGAGAACGTCTCCGCCGGGTTGCAGCAGCGCCGCGGCGGCGGCGGCGCGTCGAGACGTCGGCGCCCGAAAGCACGTTGGCGACGGAGCTTTCCAGGTCCTGCGCCTGAACGGTCACGGACCCGCCGCTGCCGTTGGACGCGATGTTCTGGTTCTGCGCGCCCTGCTGGAGCAGGTTGACGCCGTTGTACTTGGCGTCCTTGACGAAGGCGCCGATGTCCTTGACCTGGCTGTTGTACTGGGCCTGATAGTTCGCGCGGTCGCGGTCACTGAGCGAACAGTCCGACAGCTTGACCAGCGTCGCTTTGACATCCGACATGGACGACGAGATGAACTGCCCGGCCTTCACCGCCACGTCGATCATGCCTTTGCCGACGGCAAGCCGCTCGTTCGCGGCGCCAAGGGCGGCCGTGTCACCGCGCAGCCCTTCGGCCACGCGAAGGCGGCGCCATTGTCATAGGCGTCCGCGACCTTCTTGCCGGTCGCTATACGTTTCTGAGCGGAATGAACCGCGCTCTGCGCCGATCCAAAGCTGTTGATGGCAGAATTGGAGCTGGAATTGGTGTTGAGTGAACTGATCATGGCGTCACCTCTTCGCTCAAAGTTATACCCCTTTATTGCGCGCCCTACAAGTCGGCATTGGCCTGTCCAGTCGCAGACGGGGTTCGCGACAATACGCCGCACGCGTGTCTTGACGGGATGGAACGGCAGGTGTTTGATTGGCTGTCTAACAAAAGAGCGGAGCAAAGAGCCGACCGTTCCAGATCAAGAACAAGAACCAGCTCTCAATAATAACCCATAAGGGTCGCATCCATCAGGGAGGAAGCACATGAGAAGTCTGTTGGCCGCCGCAGGTCTTGCGCTGGCGCTCGCCTTTACCCATGCCCCCGCACAGGCGCAGAGCCGCCCGACGATCCCGATCATCGTCAAGGATACGACCTCGTTCTACTGGCAGATCGTGCTCGCGGGCGCCCGGCAGGCCGGCAAGGACCTCAACGTCAACGTCCAGGAACTGGGCGCGCAGTCGGAAGCCGACATCAACGGCCAGATCGGCATCCTTGAGAACGCCGTATCCGGCAATCCCGCCGCCGTGGTGATCTCGCCGACGCAGTTCGCGGCCCTGGGGCCGGCGATCACCGAAGTCGGCGAAGCAGGTCAAGGTGATCGGCATCGACAGCGCCGCCGACAGCAAGTCCTTCACCTCGTTCCTGACCACCGACAACGTCCAGGGCGGCCGGGCCGCCGCCGATGCGCTGGCGGCGGCCATCACCGAGAAATACGGCAGCGCCGAAGGCGACGTGGCGCTGATCACGTCGCTGCCGGGTGTCGGATCGCTCGACCAGCGCGCCAAGGGCTTCAAGGAACAGTTGGCCGCCAAGTATCCCAAGCTGAAGCTGATCGCGGACCGGGTGGCCGATGGCCAGCCGACCACCGGGCTCAACATCATGACCGACCTGATCACCGCCAGCCCCAACCTGCGCGGCGTCTTCGCCAGCAACCTGATCATGGCTCAGGGCGCCGGGCAGGCCATCGCCGAGAACGATCTGGGCGACAAGATCAAGCTGATCGGCTTCGACAACGACGAGCGGCTGGTGAGCTTCCTCAAGGAAGGCGTGATCGCGGCGCTGGTGGTCCAGGACCCGTACCGCATGGGCTATGACGGCGTGAAGACCGCCCTTGCCGCATCGAAGGGCGAAGCCGTTCCGGCCGAGGTCGATACCGGCGTCAACGTCATCACCAAGGCCAACATGAACGACAAGCGGTCGCAGGAGCTTCTGAACCCGAAGGTCAAGTGACCATGGCGCTGGCCGCCTCCACGGTCGAGGCGCCCGATCCGGGCGTCGCGACCCTGGAACTGCGCAAGCTCGACAAGAAGTTTGCCGGCACCCATGCGCTGAAGGCGGTCAGCCTCAGCTTCATGCCGGGCGAGGTCCACGCCATCGTCGGCGAGAACGGGGCCGGCAAATCGACGCTGATCAAGCTGCTGACGGGGGTCTATCCCAAGACCTCCGGCACCATCCTGTGGCAGGGCAGGGAGGTCGAGTTCTCCGGCCCCCAGGATGCCCTGGCGCTCGGCATCAACGCCGTCCATCAGGAAGTGGTGCTGTGCCCGCACCTGACGGTGGCGGCCAACATCTTCCTCGGGCGACGAGACCACCCGCTTCGGCCTGCTCCGCAAGCGGGAGATGACGCGGCGTGCCCAGGCCATCCTTGACGAGCTGGGCTTCCACCTGCCGGCCGACGCGACGCTCAGCGACCTGACCATCGGTCAGCAGCAGCTTGTCGCGACCGCCCGCGCCGCCAGCCGGGGCACGCGGTTTCTGGTGTTCGACGAACCCACCGGCTACCTGACCCGCGCCGAAACCGACCAGCTCTTCGCGCTGATCCAGCGCCTGCACAGCCAGGGCGTCACGATCATCTATATCAGCCACCGGATGGAGGAGATCTTCCAGATCGCCGACCGTGTCTCGGTGCTGCGCGACGGCCAGTTGATCGGCACCCATGTCGTCGCCGAAACCAACGAGCGGGACCTGATCCGCGAGATGGTCAACCGGCCGCTCGATCAGGTCCACCACAAGGAAGTGATCCCGCTGGGGGAAACGCTCCTGGAGGTTCGCGGGATGAGCGGGCCGGGGTTCGAGGACGTGTCGCTGACCGTCAGGCGCGGCGAGATCGTCGGGCTCTACGGGCTGATCGGGGCGGGGCGCAGCGAGTTCGTCCAATGCCTGTTCGGGCGGACGCACAAGACTGCGGGCGACGTCAAGCTGAAGGGCAAGCCGGTGGATTTCCGCCGGGAGGCCGACGCCATCGAGAGCGGCATCGTGCTGCTGCCGGAAAGCCGGCGCGACCAGGGGCTTTGCCTCAACCTGCCCGTGGGCTTCAACCTGAACCTGCCGGTGTTCCACAAGATCAGCGTCGGCGGGTTGATCCGGTCGGGCGAGGAGAAGACGCGCTCCGATAAGCAGATGCGTGACCTGCGGATCGTCGCGGCGTCGCGGAGCGTCGATGCCCTGACGCTGTCGGGCGGCAATCAGCAGAAGATCGTGATCGGCAAATGGCTGAACCACGGCGCCGATCTCTTCATCTTCGATGAGCCGACGGTGGGCGTCGATGTCGGGACCAAGGCGGAGATCTACAAGCTGATGGCGGTCCTGCTGAGGAACGGCGCCGGCATCATCCTGATCTCCTCCTATCTGCCGGAGGTCTACGACCTGAGCGACACGCTGCACGTCTTCCGCAAGGGGCGGCTGGCGGCGAGCCTTCGGGCACCGCAAGGTCGATCACGAAACCATCCTCGCCGAGGCCATCGGTACTTGAAACGATAGACGAACGTCAACCAAGAAGAAAACCGGGGAGAATCGATCAAGATGGCTGACCTGGCAATCGCGGCTAAGCCACGGGGGCGTCTCCGCTTCGCGTTCCTCCTCAACCTGACGCTGCTGGGGCTGCTTCTGCTGATGTGGCTGGTGCTGTCCGTCACGACGGACAGCTTCATGACCACCAACAACATCGTCAACCTGCTGCGTCAGGCGTCGCTCTGGGCGGTCATCGCGATCGGCCAGACCTTCGTCATCATCACCGGCGGCATCGACCTGTCGGTCGGTGCGGTGGTCGGCTTGTCGAGTACCGTGGTGGCGTTGCTGCTGAAGGCCGATTTCCCGATCTGGGCCGCCGTCGGGCTGACGCTGGCCTTGGGCCCGTCATCGGCGCCTTCCACGCCTTCGGCATCCTGAAGCTGGGCCTGCCGCCCTTCATCATGACGCTGGCGACCCTGACGGCGTTTCGCGGGCATCGGGCTGCTGATGACCAACGGCGCCACCATCAGCGGCTTCCCGCCGGAATTCACCGGCTTCTCGCGCCTGTCGCTGCTGGGGATACCGTCGCTGTTCTGGGTCGTGATTCTGGTGGCGGTGCCCAGCTATATCCTGCTGCACCATAGCCGCTGGGGCCGGTACATCTACGCGGTCGGCAGCAACAGCGAAGCGGCGCGGCTCAGCGGCGTCCATATCGCCCGCACGATCTATCTCGCCTACATCCTGTCCGCCACGCTGGCGTGTCTGGCCGGCGTTCTGACCGCCAGCCGCATCGCCATCGGCGTCGCTACCACGGGCGAGGGCTGGGAGCTTCAGTCGATCGCGTCGTCCGTAATCGGCGGCACCAGCCTGTTCGGCGCCGTCGGCAGCATCACCGGCCCGTTGCTGGGATCGATGCTGCTGACCACCATCAACAACGGCGCCAACCTGCTGAACGTCAATCCGTTCTGGCAGCGGATCATCACCGGCTTCCTGATCATCGCCATCGTCTTCTTCGATCAGCTCCGGCGGCGCCGGAAGGGGTGAGGGCAAACCTGAAACCAATGGCCGAAAAGATCGATCGGATTCCCCTCAGACCGCGCCCGCCAGCAAAATAAGCGCGAACCTGACAGTCGCTATCCTCACCGCCGATCGATCGCCGGGAAAGACCTGCCGCTCATGCCGGACCG